>NZ_CP083546.1:1523750-2225000 GCF_025144145.1 Leisingera sp. M658 | reverse complement strand
TCATATGGTGCTTCTACCCCGGCCTTTCTGCGGAATTGAAGGGGGTGTTTGCGTGCCGCGATGCACGCCGACGGGCAAGCCGGAGGGGAAAAGCGGATGAACATTGCAGTGTGGTTGCAGCGCATGGCAGCGGCAGAGGCGGCGCGGCCTGCGTTGTTTCTGGGACAGGAGCAGGTTGCGGACTACGCAGGCTTTCACGCCCGCGCGGCGTCGGTGGCGGGCTGGCTGCAGATGCAGGGTGTGCAGCCGGGGGACCGGGTTGGCATCTTCATGAAGAATTGCCCGGACTACCTGATCGCGCTTTACGGCATTTGGTATGCGGGGGCAGCGGCGGTGCCGGTCAATGCCAAGCTGCACGGCAAGGAGGCGGAGTATATCCTGCAAAACTCGGGTGCCGGGCTTGTGTTCACCTCGCCGGGCCTGACTGAGGCGGTCGAGGGAACAGAGGCAGTTGTGCGCTGTGTGGACATCACGGGTTCAGACTATGCCGCTTGCCTGTACGCGCAGCCTGTGGCTGAGCCTGTTTTCCGTGCCCCTGAAGATCTGGCATGGCTGTTCTATACCTCTGGCACCACCGGGCGGCCCAAGGGGGTGATGATCACCCACCGGATGCTGATGACCATGGCAATCGCCTATTTCGCCGATGTGGATCAGGTCAGCGCCGGGGATCAGGCGCTTTATGCGGCACCGATGAGCCATGGGGCGGGGATTTATGCAATTCAGCATGTGCTCGCGGGGGCTGCGCATGTCTGCCCGGTGTCGGGCGGATTTGACGAGGCGGAGATCTTTGATCTGGCAGCGCATTTCGGGCGCGTCCATATGTTTGCAGCGCCCACGATGGTCACAAGGATGACTTCGGAAGCCAAGCGGCTGGGCCGCAAGGGCGAGGGGCTGCGCACAGTGGTCTATGCCGGCGGGCCGATGTATGTCGCCGACATTGTGGAGGCAGTGGAGCATTTCGGCCCGGTCTTTGTGCAGGTCTACGGCCAGGGTGAATGCCCGATGGCGATCACCGCGCTGCCGCGTCATGCCGTGCAGGACCGCGCGCATCCGCGCTGGCGCGAGCGGCTGGCCAGTGTCGGCAGGGCGCAAAGCGTGGTTGAGGTGCGGATCGGCACGCCGGAGGGAGAACTCCTGCCCGCTGGCAGCCACGGAGAGATCATGGTGCGCGGCGATGCAGTGATGCCTGGGTATTGGAACAATCCGGAGGCCACCGCCAAGACACTGGTCAATGGCTGGCTGATGACCGGCGACATGGGGGTTTTGGACGCCGACGGCTATCTGACGCTGCAGGACCGCTCCAAGGACATGATCATCACCGGCGGTTCCAACGTCTATCCGCGCGAGGTGGAGGAAGTCTTATTGCTGCACCCTGAAGTGCGCGAGGTCTCAGTCGTGGGCCGGCCCCATGCGGATTGGGGCGAGGAAGTGGTGGCCTTTGTTGTGGGGGATGCGCAGGATGCAGAGCTGGATGACCTGTGCAGCAGCCGGATCGCCCGGTTCAAACGCCCCAAGGCATACCTGCGCATCGAAGCGCTGCCCAAGAACAACTATGGCAAGGTGCTGAAAACCGAGCTGCGGGAGCGTTTTAAAAGGTAGATTGGGGCTCTGCCCCAAACCCCGGGATATTTTTGGCAAGAGGAAAAACAGGGTGGATTTGGAAAAGGTGCAAGGCTTGAAAAAGAGGCCAGCCCCGGTCGGGGTGGCCTCAGTCTGCCAGTTTCGGCATGACGCAAAAGGATGTTTTAGATCGCCAGGTATTCGGCACGCAGCTCTTCGTTTTCCAGAACCTCTGCGGCGGTTCCGTCAAAGACGATGCCGCCGGTATCCAGGATCACCGCACGGTCCGCCAGTTCCAGGGCGCGGACCGCGTTCTGTTCGACAATGATTGTCGTCATGCCCTGTTCCTTGATGTGGATGAGGGTCTTTTCAATCTCGTCGACGATTACCGGGGCCAGGCCTTCGTAGGGTTCGTCCAGCAGCAGCACCTTGATGTCGCGGGCAAGCGCGCGGGCAATCGCCAGCATCTGCTGCTCGCCGCCCGAGAGGGTCACGCCCTCCTGCTTGCGCCGTTCACCAAGGCGCGGGAACAGATCGTACAGACGCTCCAGCGACCAGCCGACGGGCGGCGCGATCTGCGCCAGCTGCAGGTTTTCCTCAACCGTCAGGCCGGGGATGATGCGGCGGTCCTCAGGCACCAGGCCCAGGCCCACGGATGCGGCCTCATAGGATTCCATCTTGTGCAGCGGTTTATGGTCCAGCCAGATTTCACCACGGGTCACCAAGGGGGACCCTGTGCGGGCAATCGAGCGCAGGGTAGACGTTTTGCCAGCACCATTGCGGCCCAGCAAGGCCAGGATCTCGCCTTCGTGGACGTTAAAGCTGATGCCCTGCACGATGTAGCTTTCACCGTAATAGGCGTGGACATCCCAGACTGACAGGAAGGCAGGCGCGGTGGTGGCCGCATTGGCGCTTCTGGAGAAGTCGGGTTTCACATTCATGTTGGTTTCTCCTTACGCCGACTCGCCCAGGTACGCTTCGCGCACCTTGGGGTTGCCGCGGATATTTTGCGGGTCGTCCTCGACCAGCGGCGTGCCCTGGGCCAGGACGGTGATCCGGTTGGCGAGGCTGAACACCACATGCATGTCGTGTTCGATGATGGCGATGGTGATGTCGCGCTGGTCCGAGATCTGTTTCAACAGGTCGATGGTGTTGTTGGTGTCGGCCCGCGCCATGCCTGCGGTCGGCTCATCCAGCAGCAGCAGCCGGGGTTCCTGGCTGAGGCACATGCCGATCTCCAGCCGCCGCTTGTCGCCGCGGGACATGGCGGCGGCATGCATGTGCCGCTTGTCCGCCATGTTCATCTCTTCCAGCATATGCTCGGCCTTTTGCAGGATGTCTTTCTGTTTCAGCACCGAAGACAGGGCGTTCAGCTCAAACGCGCCGTCCCGTTTGGCAAAGCAGGGGATCATCATGTTTTCCAGCACCGTCAGATCGCCAAAGATTTCAGGCGTCTGGAACACGCGGGAAATACCCATCTGGTTGATCTCGTAAGGCGCGCGCCCCAGCACCGACTGGCCGTCGAACATGACGGATCCGGTGTCGGGGATCAGCTTGCCCACCAGGCAGTTCAGCAGGGTGGATTTGCCCGCGCCGTTTGGTCCGATGATCGCATGGACCGAGTTTTCCTTCACGCTGAGGTTCACCTCGGACAGCGCTTGCAGGCCGCCGAACCGTTTCCCCACGTCTTTGACTTCAAGGATACCCATTGTGTTGTCTCCTTATTCCGCGGGGTTGGTTTTGCCGGACGTATTGCTGTCCTTGGCCTTGCGGCGGCTGAGCCAGCCCTTGATCCGCTGGCCGCCCTCAACCAGGCCGCCGGGCAGGAAGATCACCACCAGCATGAACAGGATACCCAGGGTCAGATGCCAGCCTTTGCCGATGAAGGGGTGGACCAGAAAGACAAGGGCATCCTCCATCCCGTCGGGCATAAAGCTGAACCAGCTGTGCAGCACGTTGTCGTTGATCTTGGAAAAGATGTTCTCGAAGTACTTGATGAAGCCTGCGCCCAGCACCGGGCCGATCAGCGTGCCCGCACCGCCGAGGATGGTCATCAGCACCACCTCGCCCGAGGCTGTCCACTGCATCCGCTCAGCGCCTGCCAAGGGGTCCATCGAGGCCATCAGGCCGCCAGCCAGACCGGCATACATGCCCGAGATCACAAAGGCCGCCAGGGTATAGGGCCGGGTGTTCAGGCCGGTGTAGTTCATCCGCTGCTGGTTCGATTTCACCGCCCGCAGCATCATGCCAAAGGGCGAGCGGAAGATGCGGATCGACAGGTAGAAGGCCGCCAGCAGGATCAGCGCGCACAGGTAATAGCCCGCGTTGAACTGAAAGGCCCAGGGGCCGACTGCCAGCTCAAACGTTGAACGCATCTCCAGGCCGAACAGGCTGGTCACCGGGATTGAGCCGTCCGCGGTGGCAGAGACACCCAGGATGCGCGGGTCTTCCAGTGTCAGCTGCAGACCGGTCTCGCCATTGGTGATCGGTGTCAGCACCGAATAGGCAAGGTTAAAGGACATCTGGGCAAAGGCGAGCGTCAGGATCGAGAAGTATATGCCGGAGCGGCGCAAGCTGACAAAACCAATGAGCAAGGCGAACAGGCCTGCAACGATGACCGACAGCAGGATCGCCGGGATCACGTTCATGCCGACCAGCTTGAACATCCAGACGGCTGAGTAGGAGCCGGCGCCAAGGAAAGCGGCATGGCCGAATGACAAATAGCCGGTGAGGCCAAACAGGATGTTAAATCCGATGGCGAAGATCCCAAAGATCACAAAGCGCTGCATCAGGTCCGGATAGCCCGCGTTGAACTGCGCCATGGCGCTGCCGGTGGGGAAGGGATTCAGGATGAAGGGGGCGAACAACGTCAGGCAGGCGACGATGATCAGCATAGAGGTGTCTTTTTTATCCAGTCCGAACATGTCTTAGTCCTCCATCACGCCTTTGCGGCCCATCAGGCCCCGTGGACGGGTCAGCAGAATGATGATTGCGACCACATAGATGATGATCTGGTCGATGCCGGGGATCAGCGATTTGATCTCGTTCATCGAGGCGAAGCTCTCAAGAACACCCAGCAGGAAACCCGCCAGCACCGCACCGGGCAGCGATCCCATGCCGCCGACAACCACCACCACAAAGCTGAGGACCAGGAAATCCATGCCCATGTGGTAGTTGGGCGAGTTGATTGGCGTGTACATCACACCGGCCAACCCTGCGACAGCGGCAGCGATGCCGAACATAATGGTGAAGCGGCGGTCGATGTTGATGCCCAGCAGGCCCACGGTCTCGCGGTCGGCCATGCCGGCCCGCACCACCATGCCGAATGTGGTGAATTGCAGGAAGCTGAAGATGCCGCCGATGATCAGCACTGCAAAAAAGAAATAGACCACGCGCCAGACCGGATAGATGATGTCCATGCCGATGACAGCGCCCAGGTTCATCACGCCGTTCAGCGCGTCCGGGGCCGGGGTCTGGATCGGGTTGGCGCCGTAGAAATACTTGATGACTTCCTGCAGCACGATTGCAAGGCCGAAGGTCACCAGGATCTGGTCCGCATGGGGTCGCTTGTAGAAATGCTTGATCAGACCGCGTTCCATCACATAGCCGACGCCGATCATGATCGGGATGGCAAAGAGGATCGCCAGCGGCACCGCCCAGTCGATGATGGAGCCGCCGAACTCGGGGCCGAACCAGGCCTCGACGTAGGGGGTTTTCACTTTCAGCGGGTTGCCCAGAAAGTCGGTTTGGGTCTCGTCGACGGTCTCAAAGCTGAGGTTCAGAAAACGTTGCACGGTGACAGCGCAGAAGGCGCCGATCATGAACAGGGCCCCATGGGCAAAGTTCACCACGCCAAGCGTGCCGAAGATAAGTGTCAATCCCAGCGCGATCAGCGCATAGGCCGAGCCTTTGTCGAGCCCGTTCAGGATTTGCAGGAGAATGGCGTCCATGGGTCCCACCGTTCGTCAGGTCAGGGAAGGGTCTTCCGGCAATGCCGGAAGACCCGCGATGCGGCGCAGCCGGATTCCGATACGGAATCCGGGCCGGAAGTTTTGCATAATTCCGGCGCCAGTGGCGGGCTTCAGGCGCCCGGGTTGCAGGAGCCCAGTTGACCGCCGGCAAACATCGGGTGGTCCGGTGCGTATTCCACCTGTGCACGCGGGGTGACCTCGACCACTTCCAGAAGGTCGAATTCCGAGGTCGGATTTTCCTTACCGCGCACCACCAGAACGTCTTTGAAACACTGGTGGTCTTCGGCGCGGTACAGGGTCTTGCCATTGCCCAGCCCGTCGAATTCAAAGCCTTCCAGCGCTTCGGCAACACCGCAGGGGTTGAAGGTGCCCGCACGCTCAACCGCATCCGCGTAAAGCAGCGTCTGGCAGTAGGTGGTATGGGCAGCCTGGCTCGGCGGGAAGCCGTATTTGGTGCCGAAGGATTTGACGAACGCTTTGGAGCCTTCGTCCTGCAGCGTCCAGTGCCAGTTGGTCGAGCCGTGGATGCCCTTCACGTTGGCGCCTGCACCCTTGGCCATCAGGCGGGAGTAGAGCGGCACGACGATCTCGAAGTTCTTGCCGTTCACCACCTTGTCGCGCAGGCCGAACTGCACCGCATTGGTCAGCGAGTTCACCATGTTGCCGCCATAGTGGTTCAGCACCAGCACATCAGCGCCCGAGTTCAGAACCGGCGCGATGTAGGACGAAAAGTCGGTCGCGGCCAGCGGCGTGCGCACCTTGTTCACGGTGTTCCAGCCCAGGGCCTCGGTTGCGGCTGCAATCGATTCTTCCTGGGTCCAGCCCCAGGTGTAATCGGCGGTCAGGTGATAAGCGGTGCGGTCGGTGCCATAGAGGTTCTTCAGCACCGGTGCCAGCGCCGCGCCCGACATATAGCCGTTGAAGAAGTGACGGAAACCGTTGGCCTTCTTGTCTTTGCCGGTTGTGTCGTTGGAATGCGTCAGGCCGGCCATGAAGATCACGCCCGCCTCCTGGCAGAGACCCTGCACGGCGATGGCAACACCCGAGGACGAGCCGCCGGTGATCATCACCGCGCCGTCTTTTTCGATCATCGACTTGGCCGAGGCACGGGCGGCATCGGATTTGGTCTGGGTGTCGCCGGTGACATATTCCACCTTCTTGCCCAGGATGCCGTTCCCTTGCAGCGCCTTGGAGCTGAAGGTGTTCATCATGCCGCCGTCGCCGCCGCCATTCAGATGCTCGACCGCCAGCTCATAGGCGCGAAGCTCGTCAGCGCCTTCATCAGCGTAGGGGCCGGTCTGGGGCACATTGAAGCCCAGGGTCACGGTGCCGCCGGTCGGTTCATTGGTAAAAGCCGCAGCGGAAGAGGCGGTAAAGATCGTTGGCAGCGCCATACCGGCGCCTGCGATTGCGCCGGTCTTTAAGACTCTGCGGCGCGATGCGTCAAATTCAGACATGTATTCCTCCCTAATATGATTAGTGCCTTGCAGCTCCTCACTTCTGCGCAGCACCAGCACGTTTCGTGCAAAATCAGTATGAGCGCGCTATGTAAAGCCAGGCAATAAATCCCTTTTATTGCTTGAAAATTCTGTAAATAACTGAACAGTATTCAGTTGTGTTCTGTAAATTGTATTATATTGCAACGCAGAAAGCCGTTGAATTGACAGTGTTTTGGGAGGCCACGCATAATGGCACGCGATACCCTGACCGGCAGCCGGATCCGCGAACGCAGGCTGATCCTGGGAATGCGTCAGGCCGAATTGGCGCGGGAGGCGGGGATCTCGGCCTCCTACCTCAACCTGATCGAACATAACCGGCGCAGAATCGGCGGTAAGCTTCTGGTTGATCTCGCTGGGGTGCTGGGGGTGGAGCCGTCGATGCTGAGCGAGGGGGCCGAGGCGGCCCTGATTTCTACCCTGCGGGAGGCGGCGGCGGACAGCGGGGTTCCGGTGGCCGAGCTGGACCGGGTCGATGAATTTGCCGGCCGGTTTCCCGGCTGGGCCGAGGTGCTGGCAGCCGGCCACCGCCGCATTGCCACGCTGGAACGCACGGTGGAAACCCTGTCAGACCGGCTGACCCATGATCCCAATCTGGCGGCCTCGGTGCATGAGGTGCTGTCGACTGCTGCTGCGATCCGCTCCACCGCGTCGATCCTGGCGGAAACCGGCGAGCTGGAGCCGGAATGGCGCGACCGCTTTCACAAGAACCTTAACGAAGATTCCCTGCGCCTGTCCGAGAGCAGCCGGGCGCTGGTGAATTTTCTGGACGAGGGCGACACCAGCGACGACCGCCGCGGAATGCCGCAAGAGGAGGCCGAGGTCTTCTTTCAGGAAAACGGGTTTCATTTTCCTGCACTGGAGGATGGTTCCGCTGAACCCGGACAGCTGGTCCAGACTGCCCCTGCTTTGACAAGCCCGGCGGCCCGCAGCCTGGCACAGGCTGCCTTGGCGCAATACCGGGCGGATGCCTTGGCGATGCCGCTGCAGGCGCTGGAGCAGGAAATCCAGGCGGATGGGGTTGCTCCGGTGGCGATCGCGCGCCGCTTCAAATGCGGGCTCCCTGCCGTGCTGCGCCGTTTGGCGGCGCTGCCTGAGGAGGTGCTGGGGCAGGAGGCCGGGCTGGTGGTCTGCGATGCCTCAGGCACGCTTTTGTTCCGCAAGCCTGTGACCGGGTTTTCGATGCCGCGTTTCGGGGCGTCCTGCCCGCTGTGGCCGCTGTATACTGCGCTTGTGCACCCGAATATCCCGGTGCGGCGCAATGTTCTGCAGCAGGGGCGCAACGCGGCGGCTTTTGACTGTATGGCGGTGGCCTGGCCGCAGGAGATGCAGGATTTTGGCGCTGATCCTATGTACAGGGCGGTTATGCTGATCCTGCCCGGCGCCAAGGATGCACGGGATCCGCAGCCGGTTGGCGCCAGTTGCCGGATCTGCCCGCGCCAGGGCTGTCCGGCGCGGCGCGAGCCATCGATTCTGAAGGAAGAGTTTTGACAGTGACACGGCCGCGGGGCTAATCTGCACAAAAATGAATGCGTCTGCGGACCGGCCTGGCCGGCAGTCGGCGCCGGGAGGAAATTCTGCTGATGGGCAGGCATGTTGTTCTGATCGAAGACGAGCCGAATATCACCGAGGCCATCCGGTTTCTGCTGATACGGGACGGCTGGAGCGTGGATGCGCATACCGATGGTGCCACCGCGGTGGAGGTGATCCGCGATGCCAATCCCGATCTGGTGATTCTGGACCTTATGCTGCCGGGCAAAAGCGGTCTGGAGATCGTGCGCGAGCTGCGAAGCGAGGGTGGCATGGGCGCACTGCCGGTGCTGATGCTGACCGCCCGCGGCCAGATGCGCGACCGCGAGATGGCGGAAAAGGCGGGGGTGACGCGGTTTATGACCAAGCCCTTCTCCAATGCCGAGGTGCTGACGGCGGTGCGCGACCTGCACGCCCAGGCCGGACAGGGATGACACAGGGGAGCGGCGCCGAAGAGCAAACAGGCACCCGCGCGGAACGCCAGACCTACCGCCGCCGCAGGCTGATGGATATTGCCCGCCTGCTGCCGGTTCTGGGCGCATTGCTGCTGGCGCTGCCGCTGTTGTGGCCCGAAGCCTCCACCCATCCCGCGGCGCGCGATGGTGTCAGTATGTCGTCGGCCATCATCTATATTTTCGCCGTCTGGACCGGCCTGATCGGTGCCTGTTTTGCCTTCAGCCTCGCCGTGCAGCGTTGGGCGGATCATTGGACCGGCGGCGGGCCGGACGGGGCAGGATCTCCGGACGGGGTGGAGGACCGCTGATGGCCTCGCTGAATGTGCTTGCGGTTGTCTGTCTCGCCTATGTGGCGTTTCTGTTTTTCATTGCCTTTTGGGCCGACCGGATGGCAACCCGCGGCAAAAGCGCCGCCTGGATGCGTTCGCCGCTGATCTACACGTTGTCGCTGTCAATCTATTGCACTGCCTGGACTTTTTACGGCGCGGTTGGCTATGCCGCGCGCTCAGGCCTGGAGTTCGTAACGATCTACCTTGGTCCCTCGCTGGTGATGATCGGATGGTGGTGGGGCCTGCGAAAACTGGTGCGGATCGGGCGCAGCCAGCGGATCACATCCATCGCGGACCTGTTGTCGTCGCGCTATGGCAAGTCGAACCTGCTGGCGGCCGGCGTGACCATTCTCGCGGTGATTGGCGTCACGCCCTATATTTCGCTGCAGTTGCAATCCATCACGCTGTCCTTTGCCATTTTTGCCGAGGCGGATCCGCTGCGCAGCTACAATGAAACCTACACCGTGTTCTGGGTAGCGGCAGGACTGGCGGTTTTTGCCATTCTGTTCGGCACCCGCAACCTGAACGCCAATGAGCGTCACCACGGGGTGGTCACCGCGGTGGCGCTTGAGGCCATCGTCAAACTGGCGGCGTTGCTGGCGGTTGGGGTTTTTGTGGTCTGGGGCGTGGCCGGCGGCGTGGGAGAGACGCTGCAAAGAATTGACGCCTCGCAAATCGGCCAGTGGAACGTCGATGGCAGCCGTTGGGCCACCGTTACCTTTCTGGCCGCGGCGGCCTTTGTTTGCCTGCCGCGGATGTTCCAGGTGATGGTGGTGGAGAACGAGGACGAACGCCACCTGCGCATCGCCTCATGGGCGTTTCCGCTGTATCTGCTGCTGATCTCGATGTTTGTGGTCCCCATCGCCGCAGTCGGGCTGGAACTGCTTCCCGCAGGCGCCAACCCGGACATGTTTGTGCTGACAGTGCCGCTGCAGCAGGGGCAGCAGGGGTTGGCAGTCCTGTCTTTTCTCGGCGGGTTTTCCTCGGCAACGTCGATGGTGATTGTGGCCGCCATGGCGCTGTCCACAATGGTATCGAACCACATCGTGATGCCGGTCTGGCTGCGGCTGCAGAACCGTCGGGCTTCGGTTTCGGGCGATGTGCGCGATGTAGTGCTGCTGTCGCGCCGGGTGTCGATCGCGGTGATCATGGCGCTGGGGTATTTCTATTACCACCTGTCCGGCGGCGCTGCGGCGCTGGCCGCCATCGGCCTCATCTCTTTTGCCGGGGTGGCGCAAATTCTGCCGGCGCTGGTTGGCGGGCTGTTCTGGCGCGGTGCCACCCGCAGTGGCGCACTGGCCGGGCTTACGGTGGGGTTTGCCATCTGGCTCTATACCATGCTGCTGCCGGCCCTGGGCGGCGGGTTGTTGCCCGAGCATATCCTGCGTGATGGCTTGTTTGGCCTTAGCTGGCTGCGTCCCGAGGCGCTGTTCGGAATCGAAGCCATGGATCCGACCGTTCACGCCGTTTTGTGGTCGATGAGTCTGAATGCGCTGGCGTTCTGCCTGGTGTCTCTGATGAGCTTCCCCAGCCCGCTGGAGCGGCTGCAGGGCGCGCAATTCGTCAATGTCTTCGACCATTCCGCCGGCCCGCGCGGCTGGACCGGATCTGTGGCGCAATGCGAAGATCTGATGATCATGTCGCAGCGGATTCTGGGTGCTGCAGAAGCACAAGCGTTCTTTCAGCGCGAGCGGCTGCGGCAGGGCGGCCGCGGCCCGCTGCCTGAGCCGACACCGGCCTTTCTGGAACGGCTGGAGCGCGAGCTGAGCGCCTCCATCGGCGCGGCGGCAGCGCATGCGATGATTGGCCAGATCGCCGGCGGCTCCTCGGTTTCTGTTGCGGATTTGCTGGCAGTTGCGGATGAAACCGCCCAGATGCTGGAGTATTCCAGCCGCTTGGAGACGCAATCGGCAGAGCTAACAGCGACTGCCCGCAAGTTGCGGGAAACAAACGAAAAACTTACGCAAATTTCCGAACAGAAGGACGCCTTCCTTAGCCAGGTCAGCCATGAGCTGCGCACGCCGATGACCTCGATCCGGGCGTTTTCGGAAATTCTGCGCGATGACGGGCAGCTGAGCGCGCAGGATCAGCGCCACTATGCCGGGATCATCCATGACGAAACGCTGCGGCTGACCCGGCTGCTGAACGATCTTCTGGACCTCAGCGTGCTGGAGAGCGGTCAGGTGAGCCTGAACATGTCGGCCGGCGCCCTGCCGGACGTGCTGGACCACGCGGTGGCCGCCGCACTGGCGGGATCAGACCGTCCGCTCAAGGTCTGCCGCAATCCCGCAACGGAAGGGTTGCGCATATCCTCCGACCTCGACCGGCTGGCGCAGGTCTTTATCAATTTGATCGCCAATGCCCAGAAGTATTGCGATGCTGCCGAGCCGGAACTGTCCATTTCCGCCTCCGCAACCAGCGGGTGGCTGCAGATCGACTTCACTGACAACGGCAGTGGCGTGCCGGCAGAATTTCAACAGATGATTTTTGAGAAATTTTCGCGTGTCAGCCCCGAGCGGGCAGGCGGTGCAGGGCTTGGCTTGGCAATCTGCCGGGAAGTTATGCAACGGCTGGGCGGCAATGTTTCCTATCTGCCAGGGCACGGCGGCGGTGCGTTCCGGGTTTCCTTACCCGCAGCAGGCGAAAAGGCTGCGTAACCTGGCCTGAGGTACAGGAGTTGTTAACCTCCTTTCGGGTAAAAACGGGGAAACGGGACGTGCAAGGGGCAGGTTAAACAGCCTATGTCTGAAACAGAAGCAGCAGAGGCAGGCAGCGGCAAGCAGGGTGTGCTTGCACGCAAGCTGGCAGCGACAAAGGAAGGTGTTGGGGCGCTTACCAGTTCCTTGACGCTGAAAGCACTGCGCCGATCGGTGGCGCGGGCAGCTGCGGACTTGTGCGGATTGCCGGTGGCAGTTTTGGCAGCCCGGCAATCCAACCGCATTCCCGAGGATCTGGCGGACCAGCTGTCGGATAAGGATCTTCTGGTGGTGCTGGATTGTCCGCATGGCAGAATGGGTGCGGCCAGCATGGATGCAGCCACGGTGACAGCGCTGATCCAGCAGCAGACCATCGGCACGGTGATGGGCAAAGCACCGGACGAGCGTCACTATACCCCGACAGATGCAGCCATGACGGCAGAGTTTCTGGAACGCACCTTTGGCAAGGTGTTTGCGATGCTGGATGGCCAAGCGGATCAGGCAATCTTTACCGGTTACCGCTTTGGCGCACAGGTTGAAAATGTGCGCAGCCTGGTGCTGGGCATGGAGGCTGAGGATTACCGGGTGATCGAGTTGAACCTGGATCTGGCCTGCGGCGCCATGCAGGGCGTGATGAAGCTGATACTTCCGGAACCCACTGCCGAAGAACTGCAGGACGGTCAGGGAAGCGGTGCGCAAGGTCCATCTCTGGGCCGCAATCTGGGGTCGATCCGGGCGGAGCTGTCGGCTGTTTTGTGCAAGATGCGGGTGCCCCTAAGGGATTTTACCGGCCTCAAAGTCGGCGATTCGCTGCCGCTGGATTCCGCCTTTCTGTATGAAACCGACCTGCTGACCATTGGCGGCCAGTCGATTGCACAGGGGCGCCTGGGCCAAATGAACGGCGCGCGTGCAGTTCGGCTGAATCAGTCCGGGGCCAGGCTGGCAGGCGATGCCGGGGCAGAAGGAATGGGGTTCTCCGACGGGGCAGGCGCCGACATGATGGGCGGCGGACCTCCGGCACTCGATATGGGAATTGCCGCGCAGGGCCTGCAGGACCCGATGGACGACACGGGCCTGCCTGCATTGGAAGCGGCACCGGGTCTGGGCGGCGGTCTTGGTATGGACGGCGAGGGGTTTCCTGCGCTGGGTGACGGCGGTGTTGACGGCGGCATGGGCGGCATGGGCGGCATGGATGACGCAATGGGTGGAATGGGCGCAATGGATTTGCCCGGTCTCGGCGACGATGGCGCTTTGGGCATGGATGGGCTGGACGGCGGGCTGCCTGACTTGCCTGATCTTCCCGCGGTCGACTTGGGGGATTTTGACCCGGGGGATGCCGCGGCAGAAATCTCGCAATTGGCCGGGCTGGACGGCGCCTTGCCAGGAAGTAACTGATTCATTAAGTTCTTTGCGCTGCGAACCGCCATCACTCAGCCCCGGACTCCAGGGGCTTATCCCGGGGGCGCCGCGGGCAGCCAAACCCTTATAGCCATTCCAAACGGTTAGCAGCCTGCACATTCATCAGTGCAGGCGCCGGGTCCGGTTGACGCATTGGGTTCCGGCCTGGGGTGATCAGTATTGGTCAGATCCGGGTTTCCCGCGTCGGCCAAAGGTTTGGCTGCTGCCAGCAACATTCGACGCAGGCAGAGTTTTCACAGGGTTAATTTCCCGCCAGGGAATCCAGTGCTGGCCGCAACCCGTCCAGCTGATAGCCGGCGGCTGCGGTTTTCAGCAGAATGTCATCGGCGCACATATCGCAGGCCTGGCTGAGCGCCCAGACCACCGAACAGCGGGTTCCGGACGCGCAATAGGCCAGCACCGGGCCTTCGCAGCCTTCATACAGCTCCCGCTGGCGGGCTGCATTCTCGGGTGTCATGGTCTGATGGGTGAGCGGCAGAACCTCGAACCGCAGCCCGGCGGCTTCGGCGGCTGCGCGGATCGCCTCAGCCTGATGGCTGGGCGGGACTTCCGCGTCCGGTCTGTTGCAGATCACCGTTTTAAAGCCGGCGTCGGCAATGGCGGGCAAGTCCTCAGCCGAGATCTGCGGCGAGACCGAATAGCGGGGGGTAATAACGCGTGCATCCATATCCCGAGTCTTTACGCGTTTGCGGCGCGCCGGTCCAGATGCCGGCTGAGCCTGGGAGCGGCTATCATGCCGCAGGCCATTGCCGCCAGGAACAGCGCGCCCTGCCAGCCGTTATAGCTGAGCGAGGCCATTGCAGGACCGGGGCAGAGCCCCGCCAGGCCCCATCCCGCGCCGAACAGAATGGATCCAAGGATCAGCCGCCGGTCCAGCCCGGCGCGCGGCAGGGCGGGGAAGCTGCCCCCAGCGGCAGGCTGGCGTCCCTCTGCCAGCCGCCAGGCCAGTGCCATCGGCAGCAGCGCACCGCCCATAACAAAGCCCAGTGTGGGATCCCAGCGGCCAAAAACATCCAGCCACCCTTGTACTTTGGCGGTGTCAGTCATGCCTGACAGCATTAGCCCGGCGCCAAACAGGCTGCCTGCAATCAGCGCCAGAAGAATCCGAAGCATCAGATCACTCCCATAACCTGGCGCAGAACTGCCAGCGTCAGGATACCTGCCAGCATGAATGCCGCCGCCGCGGCGATGCCACGCAAGGACAGCCGGGAAACACCGCACACCCCGTGACCGGACGTGCAGCCGTTGGCCATCCGCGTGCCAAGGCCAACCAGCAATCCCGCAATGATCAGCACGGTGGCGCTGCTGGTGACTTGGGTTTCCGGTGTGCCTGCCAGCAGGCCCATCAGCAACGGCATGGCAATCACACCTGTGATGAAGGCGAGTCTTTCCCCTGCGGTGCTCTGCCCGCTGCCATCCAGCAATCCGCCCAAAATGCCGCTGGCGCCCATGATGCGGCCGTTGCCCAAAAGGTAGACGGCACCGCCAAGCCCGACCAGCATGCCGCCCGCCAAGCCCAAAATCCAATCCGTTTCCATGATCGCCTTCCGCTTGCTTCGGTCAGATCTTGTTGATCGGGATCTTTAGAAAGACATCGCCCTGATCATCCGGTTCCGGCATCTGGCCTGCGCGCATGTTTACTTGCAGCGACGGCAGGATCAGACGCGGCATGCCCAGTGTCGCATCACGGGCGTCGCGCATTCGGGTGAATTCCTCAATGCTGCGCCCTTCGCCGATATGCACGTTCAGCGCCCTTTGTTCGCCTACGGTGGTTTCCCATGCGTAATCATCGCGGCCCGGTGCCTTGTAATCATGGCCGACAAAGATACGGGTGTTGCTGGGCAGCGCCAGGATCTTTTGGATCGAATTATATAAATCGGTGGAAGACCCGCCGGGAAAGTCGCAGCGGGCGGTGCCGAAATCCGGCATGAACAGCGTGTCGCCGACAAAGGCCGCATCCCCGATCACATAGGTCAGGCAAGCGGGTGTGTGGCCCGGTGTGTGCAGCACCTCGCCGCGCATCTGGCCGATCATGAAGGCGTCTCCCTCGCGGTACAGGCGGTCGAACTGGCTGCCGTCGCGCTGAAATTCGGTGCCTTCATTAAAGATTTTGCCAAAGGTGTCCTGGATCACGGTGATCTGGGCGCCGATGCCGATCTTGCCACCCAGCTGTTCTTGCAGGTAGGGCGCGGCAGACAGATGGTCGGCATGCACATGGCTTTCCAGGATCCACTCTGTCCGGAGGCCTTCTTTTTTGATCCAGGCGATGATGGCATCGGCTGATGCCGTGCCGGTGCGGCCCGCTGCCTGGTCGTAGTCCAGAACAGAGTCGATAATGGCACAGGCGGAGCCCTCAGGCTCAACCACCACATAAGAAACGGTGTTGGTGGCTTCGTCGAAGAAGGCCTTGACGGCGGGGGTCATCTGTTGCTCTCCCTTGAGTTTGGATAATCATATATCGATTAGAGAATGTGTTTCAAGGATGCCGGTGCGTAGACCGATGGTGCCGTTGAAATCATCGCAGCCGGTTGACCTGTGTCAAGACAGGGTAAGGTTGCGCTGCAGTATGCTTGGCAGGCGTGCGTGACGCCTGCAAAACCGTCAACCGGCCGGCAAAATTTCACAAATAGGCGGTCGGGCGCCTAATTTTTGCGGGCTTTCACGCAGCTGTTGTGAAATACCAGCATAACCCCATCATGATCCAGGGAGGACTGCCAATGACACAAGAAGACCTGCTGCACACCGTCGAGAATCTGGAAACCCGGATTCTTGGAGAGACCGGTACTGCCCGGCTTGCCATGCGGCCTGAGTTTATCCGGTTGCTGGATTACATGCGCAAGACGGGTGCTGCGGTGCCGGGCCGCTTCCGCCGCTTGGAAGCCGCACTGTGCGAAGAAGCGGTTGAGGAGATGTTTGACAATATGCCGGTCTAGGCGGTCTGTCAGGCAGGGCGGCCCAGGCTTCAGCCCAGGAAAATGCCCGTCATAACCAGCATCAGTCCCAGAACTGACAGCAGCAAGGCGCCCAGATTGTAAGGCAGCACTGATTGCACGACCGCGCGCAGGGCTTCGTCGTCCAGTTTTTGGCGGCGCGCACGCGCGACGCGGACAATGCACCAGACCAAGCCCAGCAGACCGGCGATGGACAAGGCGGCTCCGGCCCAGACGATGAGTTCGAACATATGCGTGCTCCTGCGGTTTTCGCGCTGCGCCGCGCCTAGCCGATCCGGGCTTTGCGTGCAAGCCGCGAGGGGACGGGCGCCGGTTTTTGCCGCTTACAGCGGCCCTGCGGCTTTCCTTGCTTGCGGCGCAGCGGGCGGGGCGCTATCCCCTTGCTCCGACAGCAATTGACAGCATGTGCCGACGGAGCCGCAGATGGATATCACCGAAGACGAAAAAAGCGAAAACTACCGTGTGACCGCTGGCGAACTGCGCCAGTTCATCGAACGGTTCGAGCGTTTGGACGAAGAAAAGAAGACCATCGCCGAACAGCAGAAAGAGGTGATGGCCGAAGCCAAAGCACGCGGCTACGACACCAAAGTCATGCGTAAGATCATTGCGCTGCGCAAGCGCGACCAGAACGACATCGACGAAGAAGAAGCGGTTCTGGAAATGTATAAGGAAGCTTTGGGCATGTAAGCCCGGCGGGACCGCAGTCCCGCGTGAATTTCTGCTGGTGCCGGAGGCGGTTGCCCGCTTGCGGCACCAGCCAGCTGATGCAGGCCCATCCGGCCTATTATGAGCTGCCGGTTTCCGGCAGGGTCTTCACCCGGATGCGGCGGGTCAGCCGCCCTGCGCGCCGGGCGGCCTCCTGGAACACCACCGCATAAAGCCCCCAGAACAACGGGTGCAGCGTGTATCTCATACGCTCCTGTTCCGGCCCGTTCACCGCATGGGCCACGCCCAGGAACAGCACTACCGACAGCAGCATCACCTGAAAGAAGGCCCGGCGTGTGTGGTCCTGATCCCGGCGGGCCAGTTCCGCCAGGGCGATCAGTGCGAACAGGTTCAGCGCCAGGGTCAGGAAACGTGAAATGCTGGGGTCGATTATGATCTTGTTCTCGGCCGTCAGCACCCGCTTGGTGTCGGGGATCTTTGGGAAACGGTCCCAGTTCAGCGGCGGGTAAAAATATTCGTTCGGCCACAGCGACAGGCTGGTGGAAGCCCGCACCACGACGCCGGCGGCATATTGCACCGGGCTGGCAGCGATGACCTCGAGAGATTTCTTCAGGCAGGTCTTGGAATAGGGGATCATCCGCGGATCATTCAGCGCTGTGCCGGTATGCTGGCCGATCAGCCCGTGGACTTGGGCAAATGTTTTGAACGAGCAGCCTTCGATCGGCTCAGGCGCGGTTTGCGACGCATTGAGGCCAAGCCAGCTGCCGGAGCTGAAGATGCCGAACACCGCCTTGTTCTTCACCGACGGCAGCAGCGTGACTGCCAATGTCAGGACCAGGATGGCCGAACGGGCAGGGGTCGCTGCGGTCTTGAACAGCAGCAGCCCGGCCACCAGCAAGATGTAGATCGGGTGGAACAGCGTCCAGGTCAATGACAGCACCGCCAGACAGGCGCAGAATTGCAGGAAATAGAGCGTCCTCTGAGATTTCAGAAACAGCAGGGCACAGAGGCAGGACAGCGTAAAAAACGCTGAGGTGAAATGGGCATAGAGGAGGAAATTCTCATAATAAAACACGGCCGGCGACAGAATGTAGGTCAACGGCAGCAGCCAGGCCAGGCGCCGCGATTGCGCCAGCAGTCGCAGCGCCGCAAACATGCAGACGGCGGTCAGGACGCTTAGCACCAGGTGGCTGCTCCAGATCAGCTGGATCATGCAGGCGTCTTGTGCACCGCAGGCCTTGGCGGCGATCCCCAGCAGGAAATTCCAGAACGGAGGCTGGGAGTGCAGGGTGAGCAGGGCATCCAGCAAACCGTCATGCAGCTGCTGCGCCGGGAGATGCTGGTAGGAACCGTCCAGGTGAATGGGATCGGGGCGAATGTCGAGCAGGCCGGCTGCCAGCAGCCTGGAGGCCAGGATGATGACGCCTGCCGCCAGCGCAAACAGCGCTGTCTCACGCGGCAGAGCAGCGCTGGCCGGTGCGCGAGCGGCTGGCTTGGCGGATGGATTCGATTGATTTGTCATGCCCGTCCTCAACGTTTTTATGCCTTTATAGGTTAATCCGGTGCAGTTTGAAATTCCCCGCAGGTTCTGGCCGACAAGGCGGGCCAGGCAGCGGGCAGTTTGACACCTAGCCAAAAAGTGATGGTGCTGATACAAATCGGACCGGAAGTAAAAGCATCTTTCGGTTGATTTCATTTGACGACAGTTTCATCGCTTATGACCGGCCAGCCCGGTATGCTTGCCGTCGGATTGGATGGCACTCTGCGGCGCAGCAATATCCTGTATGAAAGCTCCTGGCCCGTCTTCGGGCGGGATCGGAACAGCCCGTTCACCTCGGCAATTGCGCTGTTTCAGGGGCGGGCCGCGTATCTGCCGGGCGCTGTGATGCAGATGCAATCTACCTTGGCGTTTTTGCCGTTTAGCCTGATTGTACTGGCTGTTGCGGTCTGGGGCGGCGCGCTATGACCTTGCAGCAGCTTCTGGTCCGCTACACAGCCTTTGCGGTTGTTGCCACTGCGGTCAACCTCGCCACCCAGCGCGCGGTCCTGCAATTGGGTGAAAGTGCTGCGCATTTCACCGCTGCCATGGTAGCGGGCACCTTGGCCGGGCTGGTTGTTAAATACTTGCTGGATAAGCGCTGGATCTTCTTTGATCAGCACAGCGGCCTCAAGCATCAGGGGCGTACCTTTTCGCTGTATGCCTTGATGGGTATCGCAACCACAGCGGTGTTCTGGATCACGGAAACGCTGTTTTGGATCACCTGGGGAACTGATGCCGCGCGCGAGGCCGGGGCTGTCCTTGGGCTGGTGGTAGGCTATACGGTTAAGTACCAGCTGGACCGGCATTTCGTTTTCACTCAAGGCGCAAAGGGGACGGAATGACAATGCTGTCAGGCTGGGGGAACTACCCGGTGGCACGGGCACAGCTTCTGGCCCCCCGCAATGAGGCTGAGCTGCAAACCCTGATCGCCGGTCACCCCTCGGTCATTGCCCGCGGCAATGGCCGTGCATATGGCGATAGCGCTATCGGCCTGCCGGCGACATTGCACATGCGGCATTTCAACCGGATGATCTCGTTTGACGCCGGAACCGGGCAATTGGTTGCTGAAAGCGGGGTGTTGCTGGGCGATATCATCTCGGCCTTCCTGCCGCGCGGCTGGTTTCCGGCAGTGGTGCCCGGCACCAAGTTTGTGACCCTTGGCGGAGCGATCGCGGCGGATGTGCATGGTAAGAACCACCATAAGGAGGGCAGTTTCCGCAATTGCCTGGATTGGGTGGATGTCATGGGGCCGGACGGTATGCTGCGCCGTTGTTCGGCGCAGGAGAACAGAGAATTGTTCGGCTGGACTGCTGGCGGCATGGGGCTCACCGGGATCATTGTCAGGGCCGCGATCAGACTGCGGGCGGTGCCGTCGGCCTGGATCCGGCAGCAGACACAGCCGGCTGCAAATCTGGATGCCGCAATCGAAATCTTCGAGCGGTCGGCCAGCGCAACCTATTCGGTGGCGTGGATCGATTGCCTGTCGGAAGGCAGCACGCTGGGCCGCTCGCTGGTTATGCTGGGTGAACATGCGGAGTTGCAGGACCTGAGCGCGCAACAGGCGGCCACCCCCTATGCCATCGCCAGTGCAAAGACCCGGCAGGTGCCGCCGGTGTTTCCCTCCTTTCTGTTGAACCGCTTCAGTGTCCGGGCCTTCAATTCCGCCTACTACTGGGCAGGCGCCCGAAAGGCCGGGTTGCTGATTACCGACTGGAACCGCTACTTTTTCCCGCTTGATGCATTGCTTGGCTGGAACCGGATTTACGGGCGCAAGGGCTTTGCCCAGTTTCAATGTGTGCTGCCGCTCGACAGCGCCCGGCCCGGCCTGCGCAGGCTGCTGCAGGCGATCTCGGCTGCCGGGCAGGGGTCTTTTCTGGCGGTGCTCAAGCGGCTGGGACCGCAGGACAGCCCGTTCTCCTTCCCGATGGAAGGCTACACGCTGGCGCTGGATTTCCCTGTCAATCGCCGCAGCCTGGCGCTGATGGAGGAACTGGACCGGACCACCATCGCCCATGGCGGCCGGTTCTACCTGGCCAAGGACAGCCGGATGCGCGCGGACACCTTGCGCGCGGCGGACCCCAGGGCTGCGGGCTTCACCGGAATGCGGCAATCCTCCGGGCTGCACCCGTCCTTTCAGTCCGCACAATCGCAAAGGCTTTCGCTATGACAAAACCCCCAGTTCTGATCCTTGGCGCCCGTTCGGACATCGGCCTGGCCGTGGCCCATGCCTTTGCCGCACAAGGGCATCCAGTGCAGCTTGCCGCCCGCCGGGCGGACACGCTCGGGGCTGAAAAAACGGATCTTGAACTGCGCCATGGCGTGCCGGTGAGCCTGCATGATTTCGATGCGCTGGCGCTGGAAGATCACGAGGTTTTTGCCGACGCACTGCCTGAGCTGCCGGGCATAGCCGTTTGCGCCGTCGGGTATATGGGCGATCAGGCGGAAAGCGAACAGACGCCCCATCAAGCAGCCCAGGTGCTGCGGAGTAATTTTGAGGGCCCGGCGAGCATTCTGACGGTCCTCGCCAACCGTTTTGAGCAGCGCGGAACCGGCACGCTGGTTGGCATCAGTTCAGTCGCTGGCGAGCGCGGCAGAGCGTCCAATTACGTCTACGGGTCGGCCAAGGCCGGCTTTACCGCATTCCTATCCGGGCTTCGCAACCGGCTGGCCCGCAAAGGCGTTCATGTTGTCACCGTGCTGCCGGGGTTTGTCGCCACGCAAATGACCGAAGGCATGGACTTGCCGGCCAAGCTGACTGCTCAGCCTGAAGAGGTGGCAAAAGCCATCACCGCCGCCGCATCCAAAGGCCGGAATGTTGTGTATGTGCGGCCTGTTTGGCAGCTGATCATGCTGATTATCCGTAACATTCCCGAAGCGATCTTTAAGAAGACAAGTATCTGAGCACGGGCGATCCTATCTTTGGATAGACTTGCCATTTCAATTGCCGGCTTGCAGTCCTTGGTTGTATAGAATTGAACACTTTTCCTTAACACTCTCGAAAGGGCTGGCCGGATAGCGTCACAGCCGGGTAGCTTCAGAGTGGAATTATGAACAGCAAAAAGTATTACCGGCACCAGCGGGGGCGACCGGATTCTGGTAGACGACGAGCATTACGTTATTCTGGCGGGCGCCGGCGACAACAAAATCCTTGCCGGAGATGGCAACAACGAGATCGAAGCGGCTGATGGCAACGATCAAATTCTCGTTGGAGATGGCGCCAATGAGATCAACGCAGGCGGCGGCAAGAACAAGATCAATGCCGGCGACGGCGGCAACCGGATCGGTACAGGCAGCGGCAATGACGCCATTGTCGGGGCTGGCAGCAATGTGATCAATGCCGGCAGCGGCAACAACAAAATTACTGCAAGCGATCTGTCGGACAGCGTTAACAAGATCACCGCTGGCAGCGGCCACGACAAGATTATTGTTGAGGACGGCACCAGCCGTATTTCCGCCGGGGATGGAAAAAACACGATCATGGCCGGCGACGGCAACAATTCAATTGAGACCGGCAAGGATGCTGACAAGATCATCGTCGGGGACGGTGACAATGCTATAGATGCTGGTGACGGGAGCAACAGGATCACCACTGGGGATGGCAGCAACCGGATCTCGGCGGGTGCTGGAAGCGACCGCATCCTGGTTGGCGATGGCGCCAATGCGATAGCAGCCGGCGACGGTCGCAACGGCATCAGTACCGGCGACGGCAATTCGCAGATTTCGGCCGGCAGCGGCGACGACAAAATCCTTGCCGGCGATGGCAGCAACACTATTGATGCAGGGGCCGGCAACAACTCCGTCACCACGGGCGACGGGGATAACCAGATTGCCACAGGGGCCGGCAAAGACAGGATCCAAACCGGCGAAGGCAACAACAGTATCACCGTTGCCGGGGGCGCGAACAGAATCACGGCCGGCGATGGCAATAACGTTTTCCAGCTGCTGGACGGGAGCGCACAGATCAAGGCCGGCAGCGGTGACAACCAGATCAGCACTGCAGCTCAGAACGATGCCATCCAGGCCGGCGACGGCGACAATCAGGTTCAAGCCGGCGGCGGGAACAACAGCATAAAGCTGGGTGATGGCAGCAACTCTGTGCAGGCAGGATCCGGCCGTGATGATATTCGGCTTGGGGATGGAGACAACTCTGTCACGGATCTTGGCGGCACCAACAAAATCTCGGCTGGCGATGGCAACAACGTTTTGCAGGTGCAGGATGGAAGCGCCCAGATCAAGGCTGGCGGCGGCGATAACGAGATCACTACCGCTGGATTGAACGATGTTATCCAGGCTGGCGACGGCAACAACCGTATTCATGCAGGGGACGGGAACAACCGCGTCAAACTGGGCGATGGCAGCAATATTGTCGAAACCGGTACCGGAAAGGACAATCTCAGGGCCGGTGACGGCGATAACATGATTGACGCAGGCGGCGGTGACAATGCGGTCAAAGCGGATCACGGCAACAACACAGTTCAGACTGGTGCCGGCAAGGATGCAATCCAGCTTGGTGACGGCAACAACACGATCACGTCACTTGGCGGCAACAACAAGATCAAGGTTGGGCACGGGCAAAATGCAATTGAAACCGGGGACGGCGCCGACAGCATCAAAACCGGGAACGGCAGTAATGAAATTTCTACCGGCGGTGGCAATGACCGGATCCAGACCGGCAACGGGGATGACAGGATCAGCAGCGGCGCGGGCGATGACTATATCAACGCCGGCCGTGGTTATGACACCGTGGTGCTGAGCGGCAGCTTTCAGGACTATGACCTTGATCTGAGCCGCTACAACGGCGGCCGCGGCAAGGCGTGTATCACGTCGCGCGCGGGCAGCGAGGGGGACCAGGGGACTGACACGCTTCTTGGGGTCGAGGCGCTTTTGTTTGAAGAAGACGGGCTTCTCCTAGATCTGAATGCGCCAGCCGGGTTGCAACTGCAGGATGATCAGATCACGGCAGAAGGCGAAGGCCCGCTTGCAATATCGCTGGAAACTCTGCTGGAGAACGACGGAGAATCGCTCGCCGGTACCTCCCGCGTTCGCGTCGATGACGTGAGCGCCGGCGGTCTTCGGGTGGACTTCGACGGCGGCATCGTCACCTACAACGCCGAGGACCTGCTGCAAGGCCTGAAAGAGGGGGATGTCTTCGAGGACAGCTTCACCTACTACGTAATAGATGCCTTTGGGAACCGTTCTCAGGCCACAGTAAACGTGGCCCTCACTGGTGAAAATGATGTGCCTGTCGCAGGTGACGACTACCTGAACGGCGGCCTGAAACCTTTCGGCGGCTATACTCCTTCGCCTGAATGGACTGTCCAAGGGGCAGGGGCCATTCTTCCTTGGGGGACAACCGTGGCCGGGATGAAGGACGGGGGCTATGTTGTTGTCTGGCAGGCGCATAAGGCCATTGGAACCGATGAAAGATCGGATATTTGGGCCAAAATCTATGATGCCGACGGCAGTGTAATTGCTGAAACGTTCCTAGTGAACAGTTTCACTGAGAGTTATCAGGTCGATCCCGAAGTCACAGTTCTTAGCGATGGCAATATTGTGATCGGGTGGCGCAGCAATTACGACGCCGATGATGCCAAAAGTGAGTTTCCGATCCGTATTTTTGACAAAGAAGGCAACGCAGTAACTCAGGAATTGGTGGTCAATGACGCCGCTGATGAAGCTGTCAAAGATGTAGACATAACCGCACTGAAAGGCGGCGGCTTCGTCGCAGTTTGGACGGCTTATGCTCAGGAGACCGATTTCCGCATAGCTTTGTTTGACAACAACGGCAGAAAAATCGGGGACGAGATTGTTTACAATCTACCTGATATTGGCGCCCCCAGCGTTCCTTCGGTGATCGCTCTTGAAAGCGGCGGGTATGCAGTTGCTTGGTCTCAGCCAGACTATGAGCCTTATTACCGTTCCGGAGGTTCAGATACGATCAAGGTTCAATTGTTCGACAAAACCGGCAACACCGCTGCTGCTGAATTTGATGTCACGAAGCCCGCGGGCCAGCTGGACAGTTTCCCGGATATAACGGAAGGGCCGGACGGGCAGTTGCTAGTTGTTTGGAAGTTCTATGACCCGGATGTTTCCGGCAGTACTGCCTATTTTGCAAAAATCATCGACCAGGAGGGAAAGGTTCTGGTCGATGAATTCCAGGTGCATCAGGATGCGGCCGGCGGGCCCGGCAACAACCCTCCAAAAGTTGCGTGGCTTGATGATAGCAATTTCGTTTTTGTCTGGGGCGCACCGGGAGACGGCGATCCGGCAGCGGGTGCATGGGCCAGGAATCCAGGTGTTTGGGCGCGGGTTTTCAGTTCGGAAGGCGAACCGCAAGGTGATGAATTCGTGGTCAACCAGCAAACCATGGGTACGCAAAGCTATTACGAAATTGAGGCGCTTGAGGGCGGGCGGTTCATCATCACCTGGGGGGATAACCATAGTGGTGACTCGGTAAAGTACACTGTGTTCGAAGGCGATGGCTCCCCCGTCGAGCTGCCTTATGGTTTTGAAGATGAAGTCGCTGAAATTGCAGTGCTTGATCTGCTGGCCAATGACAGCGATCCGGATGCAGATGCTCTGACCTTTGCTCTTGCTGCCAGTACCAGTGAATACGGTGCTGTGGTGTCCTATGATGCGGAAACGGATACCCTGTTTTACGATCCGACCGCTGCCGGCGGCATCCAATCGCTCTCTGACGGTGAGGTGCTGGAAGACAGCTTTACCTACACGATCTCCGATGGGCAGGGCGGCACTTCCGAGGCGTCGGTGACCATCCTGGTCGGCGGCCTGGATGAGGCTGATGCAGGGGCAGCCCCACTGTTTGCACAGGAAGATTACGGCGTGCTGCTGTAAATGGGACCTTGGCTGTGCGGGCGTCTGCCCGTGCGGCCAATGGCCCTCGGGTGATGAGCTTCAGCGTGATAAGTTTTAAGCTTGAAATAAATACCGTGGCAACGGTATGGTCGCTGGCAGGCCGCATCAGCAAAGGAGCCTCATCATGCCAGCCATCAGCGTGCATCCCGAAGGGTGGAAGCCCGCCAAAGGTTATGCCAACGGTATGGTGGCCGAGGGCAAGCTGCTGTTTGTCGGCGGCCAGATCGGCTGGACCGCGGATCAGGTGTTCGAGGCGCAGGATTTCATCGGCCAGATGAGCCAGGCGCTGCAGAATATTCTGGAGGTGGTCGAAGCCGCAGGCGGGTCCGCGCAGGATATCACCCGGCTCACATGGTTTGTGACCGACAAGGCCGAATATCTTGCCCATCAGGCAGAAGTCGGAAAAGCCTACCGCGCAATTATGGGCTATCACTTTCCGGCCATGACCATGGTGGTTGTTTCCGCTCTGGTCGAGGATGAGGCAAAAGTGGAAATCGAAGCTACGGCAGTACTGCCCGCTTGACGCGATGCGTCACACGGTTTCGTGAGCGCTCTTCCCATGGGCCGTGCCGGACGCCACATTCCAAGGCGCAGAGCCAGGGGAGAGCGACATGCGGATCAACGCCGATTTCACCAAACGGGCCGCGGTGCATTTCGATGAAACACCTTGGGTGGCAAGCCCGGCGCCTGGGGTCGAGCGCAAGATGCTGGACCGCATTGGCGAAGAAGTGGCCCGCGCCACCACCATCGTCCGGTTTGCACCGGGCTCTGCCTTTGCACCGCATGTGCATGACGGCGGCGAGGAATTTTTGGTGCTGGACGGTGTGTTTCAGGACGAACACGGGGATTTCCCCAAAGGCTCCTACATCCGGAACCCGCCGACCACCAGCCACACACCTGCTGCGGCAGAAGGGGCGGTGATCCTGGTAAAACTGCACCAGTTCGATCCAGCCGACCGAACCGAAGTGAAAACCCGGATCTCGGGCAATGCGGCGCAGCAAGAACTGTTCCAGGACAGTGTTGAAACGGTGACCTTGCAAACCTGGGCGCCGGGGCAGGCGATCAGCCTGGATGCCGCTGGCGGCGTGGAGGTATTTGTGGTGCATGGCAGCTTTAGCGAAAACGATGAAGCGTTCACGCGCTGGGACTGGCTTCGGCTGCCGCCGGGTTGCCGTTTTGAGGCCACGGCTGGCGCTGAAGGTGTACAGGTTTGGATGAAAACCGGCCATCTTGCGCAAATGACTGCCTAGGCCGGCAACGCGTTTTTGCCCTGAAATCAAAGCTTTGAATGCCGTTCCTGCAGGGGCGGCATTTTTTTTCGCCAAGTAAAAATTTTACCAGTTGATAAAAAATCAGACTGTGGCAGTCTAATAGGCAAGAAGAATGTAATAATCAGGGAGACACCCAATGGCGACCAGCCATCAGGCATCCGGCATTCAGGCAGCGCGTTTGGACGCTGCTGGAATTGCTGAGAATTTCTCGGACCTGCACCCAGCCTATGACGCGCATGAGGCAGCCGTAGCGGCGGATCGCTGCTATTTCTGCTATGACGCGCCTTGCATGACGGCCTGTCCGACCAGCATCGACATTCCCCAGTTCATCCGGGAAATCCAGGCGGGCCATGCCGAAAGCGCGGCCAAGACCATTCTGGAGCAGAACATCCTTGGCGGCATGTGCGCCCGGGTCTGCCCGACCGAGACGCTTTGCGAAGAGGTCTGCGTACGCGAAACCGCCGAAGGCAAACCGGTCGAGATCGGCCGCCTGCAGCGCTTTGCCACCGACACGCTGATGGAGAAGGGGGTGCATCCTTTCACCCGCGCCGAAGCAACCGGCAAAAAAATCGCTGTTGTCGGGGCAGGTCCGGCGGGTCTCTCTGCGGCGCACCGGCTGGCGATGCTTGGCCATGACGTGGTGGTTTATGATGCCAAACCCAAGGCAGGCGGCCTCAATGAATTTGGCATTGCAGCCTATAAATCCACCAACGGATTTGCTGCGCGTGAAGTGGATTGGCTGCTGAAGATTGGCGGTATTACAATGGATTACGGCAAGAAGCTGGGCGGGGATCTGTCGCTGGACGGGCTGGCGTCCGGCTATGACGCGGTGTTTCTTTCCATCGGTCTGGCCGGGGTCAATGCCCTGCGTGCGCCCGGTGAGGATAAGGACGGCGTGCGCGACGCGGTGGAATTCATTGCTGAGCTGCGCCAGGCGGAGGACCTGACTGCGCTGCCGGTGGGCCGCAATGTGGTGGTGATCGGCGGCGGCATGACTGCGGTGGACGCCGCAGTGCAATCGAAACTGCTAGGTGCTGAAAACGTCACAATAGCCTACCGCCGCGGGCGTGAGGACATGGGAGCCAGCCGGTTCGAGCAGGATCTGGCCGCCTCCAAAGGCGTGAAACTGATGTTCAATGTCATGCCCAAGGCAGTGCTTGGCAATGGTGCTGCTGCTGAGATCGAACTGGAGTATACTGCAGTTGCCGGTGGCAAGGTTTCCGGCACCGGCGAGACCGTGCGTCTGGTTGCCGATCAGGTGTTCAAGGCCATTGGCCAGACACTCGAAGGCCAGCCTGACGCGCTGGAGCTTGAGGGCCGCAAGATCAAGGTCTCGGAGACCGGGCGCACGTCGATGGCCGGGGTCTGGGCCGGGGGCGACTGCGCCTCGGGGGGCGAGGACCTCACCGTGACTGCCGTGGCCGAGGGCCGCGATGCTGCAATGGATATTCACTCCAGCCTGATGGGCTGAGCCAGTGCGGCGCAAGTTGATTGCGCCAAGCTAGCCTGAAGAGGAGAGATCAAATGGCTGATCTGACAACAGAATTTCTGGGGATTAAATCCCCGAACCCGTTCTGGCTGGCCTCGGCGCCGCCAACCGACAAGGAATACAACGTTCGCCGCGCCTTTGAGGCCGGCTGGGGCGGTGTGGTCTGGAAGACGCTGGGCGCCGAAGGCCCGCCGGTGGTCAATGTGAACGGCCCGCGTTATGGCGCGATCTGGGGCGCCGACCGCCGCCTGCTGGGGTTGAACAACATCGAGCTGATCACCGACCGCCCCCTGCAGACCAACCTTGAGGAAATCACCCGGGTCAAGAAGGACTATCCGGACCGCGCCATCATCGTCTCGATCATGGTGCCGTGCGAAGAACAGGCCTGGAAAGACATCCTGCCGTTGGTGGAGGCCACCGGTGCCGACGGGATTGAGCTGAACTTCGGCTGCCCGCATGGCATGGCCGAGCGTGGCATGGGCTCAGCTGTGGGGCAGGTGCCGGAATACATCCAGATGGTCACCGAGTGGTGCAAGAAATACTACTCCAAACCGGTGATCGTAAAGCTGACCCCGAATATCGCAGACATCCGCCAGCCGGCGCGGGCGGCAAATGCGGGCAATGCCGATGCGGTCAGCCTGATCAATACCATCAATTCGATCACCTCGGTCGATCTCGACAGCATGGCGCCGGAACCGACAATAGGCGGCAAGGGCACCCATGGCGGCTATTGCGGCCCGGCGGTGAAACCTATTGCGCTGAATATGGTGGCAGAGATTGCCCGCGATGCGCAAACCCGCAACCTGCCGATTTCGGCGATTGGCGGCGTTACCACTTGGCGCGACGCGGCTGAGTTCATGGCGATGGGGGCCGGCAACGTGCAGGTCTGCACCGCCGCGATGACCTATGGCTTCAATGTGGTGAAGGAAATGATCTCGGGCCTGTCCACCTGGATGGATGAAAAGGGGTACACCTCTACCCAGGATTTCATCGGCATGGCGGTTCCAAATGTGACCGACTGGCAGTATCTGGACCTGAATTTCGTGGCCAAGGCCAAGATCAATCAGGACGATTGCATCAGCTGCGGCCGCTGTTTTGCAGCCTGCGAGGACACTTCGCATCAGGCGATTGCGATGAGCGAGGACCGGGTGTTCACGGTGAAGGACGACGAATGCGTCGCCTGCAATCTTTGTGTGAATGTCTGCCCGGTCGAGGGCTGTATCACCATGGAAGAAGTGGCCGCGGGCCAGATTGACGAGCGCACCGGCGAAGTGGTCTCGGACGATTACGCCAATTGGACAACACATCCGAACAACCCGGCAGCCACGGCTGCGGAGTAATCCGCCGCCAGGGCTGGCTCCGGGTGTTCTCCCGCCCGTCGTCGGCCTCCTTCCGGAGGCGCTCCTCCCGTTGGGCCCGGCACCGCGCAAGGCGCGGTGCCGGGCCCAACGCCGTTCAGTAACCATCAGCAAGGCTGATGGTTACTGCGGGGGCGGGAGCGCTTTGTCACGTTTGGCAGTCAGGGGTCAGCTTTGCGGTGTAAGCATCCGCCGGTACAAGGTTTCCAGGTATTGCGGCGCTGCATCGAACGGGTCTTCATCCCCCATCAATGTGCGTACCTGGGCATCGAAATCCGCGTAATGCTGGGTCAGCGACCAGATCGAAAACAGCAAATGTTTGGGATGCGCGCGGTTGATCCGGCCGCCATCCATCCAGCCTTGCAAAAGCTGTGCCTTTTCCTCCACCAGCCCGTTCAGGTCGCTGGCGATCACATCATGCAGCCGGGGTGCTCCCTGTACAATCTCATTGGCATACAGCCGGCTTTCGCGCGGAAAATCCCGGCTCATTTGCAGTTTGCGCTGCACATAGGCGAGGATTTCATCCAATGGTTCGCCTTCCGGGTCCAATGCCCGCAATGGGTCGAGCCAGGTATCCAGCAAGCCTGACATCAGTTCGTTGAAGATCGCCTCCTTGGAGGGGAAGTAGTAAAGCAGGTTCGGCTTTGACAGGCCGGCAGCCTTAGCGATCTGGTCTACTGTGGAGCCGCGGAATCCGTGGCTGGAAAACACGTCCAGCGCGGCCTCCAGGATGGCGGCGCGATTCTTTTTCTGAATTCGGGTTGGCGCGCGGTCTGCGGGCATGTCCGTCCCTGTCTGTTTCTGCCGCCTTCTGCCAGCTGAAGCGCGGAATTTCACCTGTTTCCGGCAAAAGAGCCGATTTTTTCAAGGGCTGTGCGGCAATTTCTTGACTGATAGTGAACCCGTGATAGCGTGAGTTTGACCAGTTGGTCAAATCATTGCCCGGAATCGCGAAAACCGGCGCTCTGAACCGGCCAGCACTCAAAGCCACCTAAACGGCGCAAAGCCGATTGAAGCCTGCAAAGACGGGCGCACAGGGAAGGAAGCTGAGATGACGTCGCTTGGACAGAATCTGAAGATCAATGGCGACCGTTTGTGGGACAGCCTGATGGAAATGGCCCAGATCGGCCCGGGCGTCGCAGGCGGTAACAACCGCCAGACGCTGACAGACGAAGATGGCGAGGGCCGCGCCCTGTTCCAGAAATGGTGCGAAGACGCCGGCTGCACCATGGGGCTGGATCAGATGGGCAATATGTTTGCCCGCAGGGAAGGCACCGATCCGGACGCGCTTCCGGTCTATGTGGGCTCGCACCTGGACACCCAGCCCACCGGCGGTAAATATGACGGCGTGCTTGGGGTGCTGGCCGGGCTGGAGCTGATCCGCTCGCTCAACGATATGAACATCAAGACCAAGCATCCGATCGTGGCGACCAATTTCACCAATGAGGAAGGCACCCGCTATGCGCCCGCGATGCTGTCTTCGGGTGTCTTTGCGGGAATCCATACGCAGGATTGGGCTTACGGCCGCGAAGATGCCGAGGGCAAGAAATTCGGGGATGAGCTGAAACGCATCGGCTGGCGCGGCGAGGAAGAGACGGGCGCGCGTAAAATGCACGCCTTCTTTGAGCTGCATATCGAACAGGGGCCAATCCTGGAGGCTGAGGGCAAGGACATCGGTGTGGTGACCCACGGCCAGGGTCTTAGCTGGACCCAGGTGACGGTGACTGGCAAGGATGCGCATACCGGCTCCACCCCGATGCCGATGCGCCGCAACGCGGGGCTGGCAATGGCGCGGATCCTGGAAACCGTGGACGAAATTGCCTGGAGCCACGCGCCTCATGCGGTTGGGGCGGCGGGTCATATCGACGTTTATCCGAACTCGCGCAATGTGATCCCGGGCAGGGTGGTTTTCACCGTCGATTTCCGCAGCCCGGAACTGGACGTGATCACCGATATGGAAAACCAGCTGCACGAGAAGGGCACCCAGATTGCAGAGGCAATGGGCGTTGAAATCGCGTTCGAGAAGGTGGGCGGCTTTGATCCCGTTACCTTTGACGAGGGCTGTGTCACTGCCGTGCGCAGTGCGGCAGAGCGGCTGGGCTATTCGCATCAGGATCTGATTTCCGGCGCGGGCCACGATGCCTGCTGGATCAACCGGGTTGCACCGACCGCGATGGTGATGTGTCCCTGCGTTGATGGTCTCAGCCACAACGAGGCCGAGGAGATCAGCAAGGACTGGGCGGAGGCCGGCGGCAATGTGCTGTTCCATGCGGTGGTCGAGACGGCGGAAATCGTGGAATAGGGGCGCTGCCCCCGCGGCCCGTTGGGCCGCTTCCCCCGGAGTATTTCCGGAAAAGATGAAAAGAGCTGCACCAGACAGCGGAAGAAATAACGGGAGGCGTGAATAAACGCCCCGATTCAGGGAGTTATAGCCATGAGTAAAGTCATCAAGAACGGCACTGTCGTGACCGCCGATCTGACCTATAAGGCGGATGTTCTGGTTGAAAACGGGGTGATCACGCAGATCGGCCCGAACCAGAAAGGCGACGAGGAGCTGGATGCCACCGGCTGTTATGTGATGCCGGGCGGGATTGATCCGCATACCCATCTGGAGATGCCTTTCATGGGCACCTACAGCACGGATGATTTTGAAAGCGGCACCCGTGCCGGGCTGGCGGGCGGCACCACTATGGTAGTGGATTTTGCGCTGCCCAATCCAGGCGAGAGCCTGCTGGATGCGCTGAAGCGCTGGGACAACAAATCGACCCGCGCCAATTGCGACTACTCATTCCACATGGCGGTGACCTGGTGGGGCGAGCAGGTCTTTGACGACATCAAGACGGTGATCCAGGAGCGTGGCATCAACACCTTCAAGCACTTCATGGCCTATAAGGGCGCGCTGATGGTGAATGATGACGAGCTGTATTCCTCGTTCCAGCGGCTGGCAGAGCTGGGCGGCATTGCCATGGTGCATGCCGAAAACGGCGATGTGGTGGCAGAACTGTCCGCTAAGCTGCTGGCAGAAGGCAATACTGGCCCCGAGGCACATGCCTATTCCCGGCCGCCGCAGGTAGAGGGCGAGGCGACCAACCGCGCTATTATGATCGCCGATATGGCCGGCGTGCCGCTCTATGTGGTGCATACTTCCTGCGAGGACAGCCACGAGGCCATCCGCCGCGCCCGGATGCAGGGCAAACGGGTTTGGGGCGAGCCGCTGATCCAGCATCTGACGCTGGATGAGAGCGAATACTTCAACAAGGACTGGGACCACGCTGCCCGCCGGGTGATGTCGCCGCCGTTCCGAAACAAACAGCATCAGGACAGCCTGTGGGCCGGTCTGCAGTCTGGTTCGTTGTCGGTGGTCGCGACCGACCACTGCGCCTTTACCACTGAGCAGAAACGGACAGGTGTGGGGGATTTCACCAAGATCCCGAACGGCACCGGCGGGCTGGAGGACCGGATGCCGATGCTGTGGACCCATGGCGTTGAAACGGGCCGGATCACCCCGAATGAATTTGTTGCGGTAACGTCAACAAACATCGCCAAGATATTGAACTGCTATCCGAAAAAGGGTGCGGTTCTGGTTGGTGCCGATGCAGACCTGGTGGTTTGGGATCCGACAAAGATCAAGACAATCTCTGCCGCCAGCCAGCAGTCCTCGATCGACTACAATGTGTTTGAAGGACATGAGGTGAAGGGGCTGCCGCGCTTTACCCTGACCCGGGGCCATGTGGCGGTGCACGACGGCGAGATCAAGTGCCAGGAGGGCCACGGCAAGTTTGTCTCGCGGGAGGCGAACACAACGGTCAACAAGGCGCTCAGCACGTGGAAAGAGCTAACAGCGCCGCGCCCGGTGGAACGCACCGGCATCCCGGCAACAGGTGTTTAAATCCAGGAGCGGGCTGCCGGTATCGGCGGCCCGTTTTCCTGTGTGAAATCAAGGCGAAGATATGAATATGGAACCGACCACCCAGGCAATCCGACCCGAGGCCGCCGCTTCCGATCCAGCCCCCGCAGAATGTGTGATCGAGGCCCGGAACCTGGATCTGACGTTTGAGACAAACGACGGTCCAGTGCACGCGCTGAAGGACATCAGCCTGGAGATCAACAGGGGGGATTTTGTCTCCTTTATCGGGCCGTCGGGCTGCGGCAAGACGACGTTTTTGCGCTGCATCGCGGCACTGGAGACACCCACCGGCGGCAGCCTGAGCGTTAATGGCTTGACACCGGACGAGGCGCGCCGCAACCGCGCCTATGGCTATGTGTTTCAAGCGGCGGGGCTTTACCCGTGGCGGACCATCTCCAAGAACATCAAACTGCCGCTGGAGATCATGGGGTATTCTAGGGCGGAGCAGGAAAAGCGCGTTAATCAGGTGTTGGAGCTTGTTGAATTAACAGGGTTTGGCGGTAAGTTTCCCTGGCAGCTGTCGGGCGGGATGCAGCAGCGGGCCAGCATTGCGCGGGCGCTGGCTTTTGATGCTGATATCCTGCTGATGGATGAACCGTTCGGGGCGCTGGACGAGATCGTGCGCGACCATTTGAACGAACAGCTGCTGAAGCTTTGGGCGCGGACCAACAAGACCATCGGCTTTGTCACCCACTCGATCCCGGAGGCGGTGTATCTGTCGACCAAGATCGTGGTGATGTCGCCGCGGCCGGGCCGTATCCACGACGTGATCGACAGTACTCTGCCGAAAGAACGGCCTCTGGATATCCGAGACAGTCCGGAGTTCATCGAAATTGCGCATCGGGTGCGCGAAGGGCTGCGGGCGGGTCATGGCGATGACTGATATCAACCAGCAAAATACGGCGGCACCGGACATGCAGCCCCTGAACATCGCTTGTACGCTGGCGGGCGCATCATTCGCGGCATCGGAAAATTCGAATTTTCCGGTCAATTTTCTGTGCAGAAAATTGATGCGGTGCGGGGGCGGGGCATGAAGAGCTTTATTGCAGTCTTTACGGTGCTCGCTGCCATCATCGCCTTCTGGTACGCGGCATGCGTCCCGATGAATATCAAAGGTGTGCTTGATCAGGCAGAGCGGACAGGGGCCGTGGTCACGCCGGCGACTGCCAAAGAGCGCCGGTACATGAGTGAAATCGGGCTGGTAGCGAAAAACACATTTGCCGTTGGCGAAACCTGGGTGCAGCAGCGCCCGCGCTTGCCCGCCCCGCATCAGGTGGCGGTGGAGCTGTGGCAGACCACGGTGGAAAAGAAGATCACCTCGAAACGCAGCCTGATCTATCATGCGCAGGTGACGCTTTCCGCGACCCTCCTGGGCTTTGCCATCGGCACCGGGCTGGGCATTCTGCTGGCGGTGGGGATCGTGCATTCCCGTGTTATGGATATGTCGGTGATGCCCTGGGCGATTGTCAGCCAGACCATCCCTATCATCGCGCTGGCACCGATGATCATTGTGGTGCTGTATTCCATCGGGGTGCAGGGGATTATCCCGAAGGCGGTTATCTCGGCCTACCTCAGCTTCTTCCCGGTGGTTGTCGGCATGGTGAAGGGCCTTCGGGCGCCGGATGGGATGCAGCTGGACCTTTTGAAAACCTATAACGCCAATACAAATCAGGGGTTCTGGAAGCTGCGGCTGCCGTCCTCGATGCCGTATCTGTTTGCCTCGCTGAAGATCGGCATTGCCGCCTCGCTGGTGGGGGCCATCGTGGGAGAGCTGCCGACCGGCGCGGTTGCAGGGCTTGGTGCGCGGCTGCTGGCCGGCAGCTACTACGGTCAGACCGTGCAGATCTGGTCGGCGCTGTTTGCAGCGGCGATCCTGGCAGCGGCGCTGGTGGCATTGCTCGGGCTGATCGAGCGGATGGTTCTGAAACGCATGGGGGTAAGCGCATGATCAAGCGATGGACAGAGTGCTCTGCCCTCGCCGCTGCGCGGCTCACCCGGGATGTTTCAGGCCAGAAGAACAAGGGGGTGCTGTCATGGTGATGGTTGTTCTAGCCGTGCTGGTCTGGTGTTTGGGGTGGTGGCTGAACAGCCGTCTGGCAAACAGTCCGGCCGCGAAAACCCGTGCTGTGCAGCTGTTGGTGCCCGCGATCTTCGGCATCACCGTTCTGGTGGTCTGGGAGCTGCTGGTACGCGGGATGGACGTGTCTTTGGTGATCCTGCCGGCTCCCTCCGTAATCGCGGTGCGCTTTGTCTCCAGCATCCCAATTCTGTGGGCGGATTTTGCCCAGACCATCCTGAAGGGCGCGCTTGGCGGTTATGTGATCGGCTGCGGCGCGGCGTTTCTGACCGCGATCCTGGTGGACCGCAGCGATTTTCTGCGCCGGGGTCTGCTGCCGGTGGGGAATTTCATTGCAGCGCTGCCGATTGTCGGCACCGCACCGATCCTGGTGATGTGGTTCGGCTTTGACTGGCACTCCAAGGCTGCTGTCGTGGTGGTCATGGTTTTCTTTCCAATGCTGGTGAATACGGTGGCGGGCCTGCGCGAGACCTCTGCCATGCAGCGCGACTTGATGCAGACCTATGCGGCAAGTTACTGGCAGGCGTTTTTCAAGCTGCGGCTGCCGGCGGCTCTGCCCTTTGTGTTCAATGGCTTGAAGATTTCCACCACGCTTGCTCTGATCGGCGCGATTGTAGCGGAGTTCTTTGGCTCGCCCACCGTCGGCATGGGCTTCCGCATCTCTACCAGTGTCGGCCAACTGGCGCTGGACATGGTCTGGGCCGAGATTGTGGTGGCTGCACTCGCAGGCTCGGCCTTTTACGGGCTGATGGCGCTGATTGAGAAGAGCTTTACCTTCTGGCACCCGTCACAAAGAGGTTGAGCGGGCACAGCACATACGGGAAAGTGAAAAGAAAATAACAACAACATGTAAAATCAAAAACCAATAGGGAGAACTTACCAATGAAGCACATTATGACAGCAGCGGCACTGGCGCTGGGGGCGGCAGGTGCTGCCCAGGCAGCTGACGATGTGACGCTGCAGCTGAAATGGGTGACACAGGCACAGTTCGCTGGCTACTACGTGGCGCTGGACAAGGGGTTCTATGAAGAAGAGGACCTGAATGTCACCATCCTGCCCGGCGGGCCGGATATTGCGCCGACCCAGGTGATTGCCGGCGGCGGTGCGGATGTGACGGTGGAATGGATGCCCGCGGCGCTGGCAGCACGGGAAAAAGGCCTGCCGCTGGTTAACATTGCGCAGCCATTCAAATCCTCGGGCATGATGCTGACCTGCTGGAAGGACACCGGCATTGCCGCGCCTGCCGATCTGGCCAATCGCACCCTGGGTGTGTGGTTCTTTGGCAATGAGTTCCCTTTCATGAGCTGGATGAGCCAGCTGGGCATTTCCACCGAGGGTAAGGGCGAGGCTGGTGTTGAAGTCCTGAAGCAGGGCTTCAACGTTGATCCGCTGCTGCAGCGCCAGGCCGACTGCATCTCGACTATGACCTATAACGAATACTGGCAGGTCATTGATGCCGGGGTCGGCGCCGATGAGTTGATCACGTTTAAATACGAGGATCAGGGCGTGGCGACGCTGGAAGACGGTCTGTATGTGTTGGAAGAAAACCTGAGCGATGCGGAGTTCACCGGCAAGATGGAACGTTTTGTGCGGGCCTCGATGAAGGGTTGGAAATACGCTGAGGAGCATCCGGATGAGGCGGCAGGGATCGTTCTGGACAACGATGCCTCGGGCGCGCAGACCGAAACCCACCAGAAGCGGATGATGGGCGAGATTGCCAAGCTGACCGCTGGCAGCAACGGCGCGCTGGATCCGGCGGATTATGAACGGACAGTGTCAACACTGATGGGCGGCGGCTCGGATCCGGTAATCACCAAGACCCCGGAAGGCGCCTGGTCCCATGCCATCACCGATGCGGCGCTGAAATAGACAGGGCTTAGAATTTGGAGATTTGCCGGAACCTGGGTCCGGCGGATCTTCTGGTTGGTTTCCACGCAATATTGTTAAAAATTCAACAATTCGACGGCAATTTAAAAATACCTCTCTGAGGTGTTTGTTATTGTGTTAGTCTCTCCTTATGGGAGAGATGTGCGTTCATATCCCTGATCGGCAAAAGCAATCCGGATACCCGCCGCAATACTTGTGCCTTTGCCCTCAGCCAGACGACACTGCCTGCCACGCTCGGTACGCAGCACACGGTCGGGCTGCGTTGCTGGATGTTGCCAGCAGAAGCTGCGAGCTGCCGCTGATGAACCTATGCCAGGCGGCGCACCAGCGTAAGCTGGAGACCGGGCGGGTCCAAATTCTGTTGCTATACGAAGTAGAACCACTGGGGCTGGAACTGACGGCGTCCCGGCAGAGCGACGTGATACCGGTTTCGGTCTGCTGCTTGCAGCAGATCACGCACACTGATTTGCTGCACGCCCTGGCCTGCGGTTTCGATGTCATTCATGTGCAGGCCTGCGCCAGCTCTGCCGGCAGGCTGCATCAGCAGCAGGAGGTGGAGTTGGTGCAGGTGCTGGGCGGGCTGGGCCGGATTTTGCTGTTTGACGGGGCTGAAGTCCTGGCAATGCGGCTGGCGGCAGGCATTTTCCCGTTTCCCTCGGTTGCACCGGACATATTGGCGGTTGGCAGCCGCAGGGACACCGCGCGGGCCAGCGCCGCGGCGCTTTTGCCGCCCAGTGCGGACCATGTCGCCTTGCCCGAACAGGCGCCATACGGTTCCGTCAGCTTGGATGAAGACCTGTGCAATCAGTGCAGCAGCTGTGTCTGGGTTTGCCCGTCGGATGCCTTGAGCCTGACGGAAGACGGCGGCGCGCTGAGCTTTGTGGAATCCTTGTGTTTTCAATGCGGCCTGTGCATTTCGATCTGTCCGCAGCGGGCGCTCAGCATGGAACCGGGTATGGATCTGTCCGCGTCTGCCGTGCTGCCGCATCTGCTGGCGGGGCAAGGCGCGGAAGATGCAGGCACCCCTGGATTGGTGGAGGAGATTGCAGTTCTGGGCAGCGCCAGTGCAGCGGTGCAGGCCTTGGGGCAAGCCCGGGGCTAGGGGGGCTGGCCTAAGACTGTGCTGCTCAGCTTTGCTCCAGGAACCCGCCATACTGGCCGCGTTTGAAGATCAGCCCCTTGCCGGGGCGGGTGGTGACGCTGGCCGCTTCGCCTATGATGATGGTGTGGTCACCCGCCAGATGGGCGGCAAAGCGGCGGCAATCAAACCGGGCAATCACCCCGTCCAGCGCCGGCGCCCCCTGATCGTTGAGTTGCCATGCTGCGGCGCTGAAATCTTCGCCGTGGGCCGCGAAATGCTTGGCCAGCCCCAGTTGATCCTCTGCCATCACGTGAATGGCGAAATTCTCAGCCATAACAAAAGCATCATGGCGCAGGGACGCTTTGGCCGGGCACCACAGCAACAGCGGCGGATCCAGCGACACGGAGGTAAAGCTATTGACGGTAATGGCCAGGGGGCCGCGCGCTGTCATGGTGGTGACAACGGTCACCCCGGTGCCAAAGCAGCCGAGCGCATCGCGGTAGTCCCGGGCGGTCTCGGGCCCGGGGATAAAGCTGGTTTCGGCCATGTCGCGCGCCTTTTATCCGTTCCGGGCAGTGACCTGCCACGCATAGGGGCGATTGTCTACCTAGTTCATGTCTTCAATGAGGCGCCCGTGTTTGCGGGTCTGTTCCAGCACCGCGCCAAAGGTGCTGAGACCACGGGCCTCAAGCATCGCCAGCATCTTGCAAAACACCTCAGCGGTGGCGCGGGCATCGCCCATGGCCGTGTGGCGCAAAGCAGGCGGGATGGTGACGTCCAGCCGTTCGCACAGCGCGTCCAGCGTGTGGTTCTGCGAGGCGCCGAACAGCACCGCGCTGAGCAGTACCGTATCCAGAACCGGCTGATCCCAGCTGACGCCGGTGCGTTTGGCATGGCGGTGCAGAAAGGCCATGTCGAACGGCGCATTATGAGCCACGATCACGGCGTCCGAGGCAAAGCGGTGAAAGGCACGGGCAGCTTCGGCAATGTCCGGCGCGCCCTGCACCATGGCGTCGCTGACCCCATGCACCTTGGTCGAGGCCGCCGGGATCGGCCGGCCCGGATCGACCAGGGTCTCAAAAGCCTCGCTGGCGATGATCCGGCCCCGCACCATGCGCAAGGCGCCGATCTGCACGATCTCGTCCTTGTGCGGCAAGAGGCCGGTGGTTTCGGTGTCGAATACAACATAGCTGAGATTGCTGAGCTTGCGGCTGTCCAGCTCGGCGTGGTCGGTTTCCAGCAGTGCAAAATCATAGACCAGCGGCCGCGCGTCTTCAGGCGCAAGACCGGCATGGCTGCCTTCGAACAGAATGATATAGCCCGGCGCGCCGCCCAAGGGTTTCAGCCGCAAATCGAACACCTGGGTGCCGCTGGCGCTTTTGACTTCGGCCTTGACCTCCAGCCCGCTGCGCACCAGCCGGCCATAGGCGGCCTCCAGCCCGGTGAGGTTCAGATAATCGGACAGCGGCGCGTTCAGCCGCGGCGGAGCTTCCTGCGCCAGAACCGCGGCGGCCTGACCGTCATACAGTACGATCTGATGGGCGGGGTTTGCCATGACGGTGGCAATGGGGATGTCGGTCAGCAGCGCCGCAAGGCGGGACTTCTCGGCTTCCAGGTGCTCGGTTTCGCGGGCGATGGCCTCAGCCGCGGACAGCGCCGAGTCCCCCAGCTGCCCGGCCAGCCCCTCGGCGGCGGCTGCCAGATCGCCCAGGTACCGCGCGCCGCGGGTGTCCAGTTCCTTGGTCACGCCGGCATGGGCGCGGGCGCGCATGCCCGCCGCCAGCCGCTCTATCGGCTTGGCGACGTTTTCGTCAAACAACAGCCAGACCGCAGCACTGAGACCAAGGATGGCGAATGTGCTGAGCAGGCCTGAAAAAACAAAGGCATCCGCCAGCTGAGGTTGATCTGCCCGGTTGTAGCCAAGCCACAATGCGCCGCCGGTGACAAAAATGCTGCCAAGCGCCAGCAGGCAGAAGAACAGGAAAATCCGCAAACGCAGGCTGAGGCGTGACAGCATCGTTACCCTCCGCAGGCAGTTGCCAGGATCGGATCATCGCCGCCGCCGCCAACCCAGTCCAGGTTTTCAGGAAGACCGCCGGCAAAACCCGCATCACCTGCTGCCAGCGCCCGCCGGCCGCTGCCGCAGTCCAGCCAGACCGGCAGTTTGCTGACCGGAGCCCAGCGGCCAAAGAAGTACAGTTCGCCAAGATAGATCTGCGGATGATCCGCATGGGTTTTCATCGTCGCGGTATCCAATGCGGCAAAGCGGTCGACATAAGGCACGGCATAGGTCCAGGGCCGGTAAAAGCTTTGGTTTTCCACCGTGTCCGCGATGACCAGCCCCTCGGGCAGGGCCGCAGCCGTGCGCGGGTACCACCCGTATTCCGAGGCAATGGTGGCTGCGATCATTGCCAGCCCTGCCGCCACCGGCGCCAGCCAGCGCGGCAGCCGCCCGCCCATGGTTTTGCCCAGCAGCATCACCACGCCCGCCGCGGCAATGCCCGCAAAGATCACTGCTATCAGTTCCAGAAACATCCGCTCTCCTCCGGGATATGCCCGGTCCATTTCATCTTTTCCAAAATACTCCCGTCCCGCTGCCCGGCAGGCGGTTTTGCCGCCGGAAGCGGAGGCTTCCGAACTCTCCGCCAATCGCAGGTGTCAGCTTAGCATGCCCTTTCCGTGCCCAACTGCCGATTGCATAGTCTTTACCACAACAAAGGCGTCCCGCAGATGACTTCGCTCAAAATCCGAAAGATCCGAGGGCGCCAGATAGTTGTCCGGAGCCTGGCCGCTGCGGATTTGTGCCGCCTGGTGTTCCAGACGGGTCTGGGCGATCAGGTCGTAAGCGTCCAGCAGATCGCGCGCGCCGGAAGGGCTGAGAACCCCTGCGGCCTCTGCCGCCTCCAGCCGGGCGCGGGTGTTGACTGCGTCCAGCCGGCCTTGCAGCGCATAGATCCGGCCCAGATCCACCACCGGCACCACGCCGTTGTGTTTCATATCCAAGGTGTTTCGGTGCTCGCCCGAGCGGATGGTGGCCAGCCCGCGCAACAGGCCCAGCGGCGGCGTGTGCTTCAGCGAGTTCGAAATCATATGTGCTGTAAAGATCGTATTGGCGCCGGCCGCCTTCAGGGTCTCCTGTTGCAGATCCTCGAAAAGTGCAGCCTCGCCGCCGATGGGGCGCAGGTCAAACATCACCGAGGCCAGCATCTGCGCCTCTGGAACCGGCTTGGCGATCCAGCCGCGGAAATAGTCGTGCCAGACGCGCATGGGCTGACGCCAGCGCGCATTCGACGCCATCATTTCGCCGGGGCAGTAGACATAGCCGCAGGTGTTCAGCCCATTGCAGACAAATCCGGCGAGCTGCGCAAAATAGCTCTCATCCTCCGGTGTCATGTCGTCCGACAGGATCAGGCAATTGTCCTGATCCGACACCCCGGTCTGCTCGCGCCGCCCCTGTGAGCCGCAGGCCAGCCACAGGTAGGGGACGGGCGGAGGCCCCAGCGTGTCTTCGGCCAGCGCCAGCAGGCGGCGGGTCACGGTGTCGGCGATGTCGGTGATCAGCCGGGTCGCCACCTCGTGCCGGTTGCCGCCTGCGACCAGTTGCAGCAGAAGCCGCGGGATTTCAGCGGTGACCTTGGCCATGTCTTCGGCATTGCCGGCACGGGCGATGCTTGAGACCATCTCGCCTGAGCTGACCGCCTGAAACCGGGTGAGGTCGGTCTGGGTGACGATCCCGACCAGCTTTCCGGCCTCAACCACCGGGACATGGCCGATGCCGTGCTCCATCATCATATGCAGCACGTCCGAGCCGATCGCCGAGGGCGCCAGCGTTAGCGGGTCCGGGGTCATCGCGTTACAGACCGGGGTGGAGATGGGTTTGCCCGCGGCAAGGATCTTGCCGGTCAGGTCGCGCGTGGTGAGGATGCCTTGCAGCCTGTCCCCGTCGGCCACGCAGACCGAGGAGATGAAGTGGTCGCGCATCAGCTGTGCCGCACTTTGGCAGGTAATACCGTTGGAGCAGGTGACCGGCTCGCGCGCCATGATGGCCTCGACGCGGGTGGTGGCCAGGTTGCTGGTCTCGCGGCTGCCGGGGCGGCGGCGGTCGAAAAATTTGGCGACTTGCGGCTGATCTGCCATCAGGGCGTGGAATTTTGCTTTGGGCAGCAACAGCAGCAGCGTCTCTGTGGTGGCCTGGGCTGAGGTCACCGCCCGGCCGCTGCGGGTCAGCCCGCGCTCGCCGAATGAATTACGCGGGCCGAGGATCGAGACGGGAATACGGTTTTCATCCGTCACTTCGACTTCGCCGGTGTGGACCAGATAAAGCCCTTCCAGCTCTTGGTTCAGCGCATAGACGGGATCGCCTGCGGCGGCCTCGATCTGTTGGAACTGGAGGGCCAGATCCTGCAGCAGCGAAGGCTCCAGGCTATCATAAGGGTGAACCGAAGTCAGAAAGCGGAGCAGGGCGGCGTCAGATAGGGGCATGGGCATACCTGCATGAAATCAGGAAAAAAATGGCCCCGCCAGTAAGAACCGGACGGGACCATGAGGAAAAAGGCGGGCCGCAGGGCAGCCCGCCCAGGGGAGGTTCAGTGGTCCTGCGCAACTCCGGCACCGCGGGGGATGCGGACGCTTTCCACCAGCTCTTCGATCTCGGCGGGGATGGCCGCGGTCGATTTCGAGACGATGAAGGCGACTGCAAAGTTCACCATCGCGCCAACCGCACCAAAGGAGGTGGATTTGATGGTGCCCAGCAGCGGGTCTGCGTCGGTGAAGGAGTTGGTGTCCGGGATGAACAGCCAGCCTTTGTGCAGGAAGATGTAGACCAGGGTCACACCCAGACCTGCCAGCATGCCGGCCACGGCGCCTTTGTTGTTCACCTTGGTGAAGATGCCCATCATCAGCGCCGGGAAGATTGAGGCAGCTGCGAGGCCAAAGGCCAGCGCCACGGTCTGCGCGGCAAAGCCCGGAGGGTTGAGGCCCAGATAGGTGGCCACCGCGATGGCCACACCCATGGCGATACGGGCCGACAGCAGCTCATTCTTTTCCGAGATGTTCGGATTGATCGAGCCTTTGATCAGGTCGTGGGACACCGCAGACGAGATTGCCAGCAGCAGGCCCGCAGCGGTTGACAGCGCAGCGGCAAGACCGCCGGCAGCAACCAGGCCGATCACCCAGCTGGGCAGGTTGGCGATTTCCGGGTTGGCCAGAACCAGGATGTCGCGGTTGAACTTGGTCAGCTCATTGCCGGCCCAGCCGTTTGCCGCCGCAGTTGCCTGCAGCTCTTCGGATTTGTCGTTGTAGTACTGGATCGCACCGTCGCCGTTCTTGTCTTCCCAGGCCAGCAGGCCGGTTTTCTGCCAGGTGGCCATCCAGTCGTACTGCGGATCGTTTTCGATCTGCTGCACTGTCACGGCACCGCCTTCGATGCCGCCATTGGGCCACATCATCTCGGTGATGTTCAGACGGGCCATGGCGCCAACTGCCGGAGCGGTCAGGTACAGAAGCGCGATGAACACCAACGCCCAGCCGGCCGACCAGCGGGCATCAGCCACTTTGGGGACTGTGAAGAAGCGCATGATCACGTGGGGCAGACCCGCAGTGCCGATCATCAGCGACAGGGTGAACAGCACCATGTTGAAGGTGTCGGCGTGATGCGCGGTGTACTCGTTGAATCCCAGTTCGGTCACGATGGCGTCCAGCTTGGCCAGCAGCGGCTCGCCGCTTGCGGCGTGGTCGCCGAACAGGCCCAGGGCCGGGATCGGGTTGCCGGTCAGCTGCAGCGAGATGAAGATGGCCGGGATGGTGTAGGCCATGATCAGCACGACGTACTGGGCCACTTGAGTGTAGGTCACGCCCTTCATGCCGCCGAACACGGCGTAGGCGAAGACCACACAAGCGCCGATCAGCAGGCCCGCGGTGTTGGAGACCTCCAGGAAGCGGCCAAAGGCGACGCCGACGCCGGTCATTTGGCCGATCACGTAAGTGGTCGAGGCGACGATCAGGCAGATCACCGCCACAACGCGCGCGGTCGGGGAGTAGAACCGGTCGCCGATGAACTCGGACACGGTGAACTTGCCGAACTTGCGCAGGTAGGGCGCCAGCAGCAGCGCCAGCAGCACGTAGCCGCCGGTCCAGCCCATCAGGAAGGTGGAGTTGTCATAGCCGGTGAAGGCGATGAGGCCCGCCATCGAGATGAACGACGCCGCCGACATCCAGTCAGCCGCGGTTGCCATGCCGTTGGTGACGGGGTGAACACCCCGGCCGGCGGCATAGAATTCAGATGTGGAGCCCGCGCGGGCCCAGATCGCGATGCCGATGTAAAGCGCAAAGGACGCGCCCACAAACAGCAGGTTGATGGTAAACTGGTCCATCTTATTCTTCCTCCACGCCGTATTCGCGGTCCAGCTTGTTCATCCGGAACGCGTAGAAAAAGATCAGCCCCAGGAACACCAGGATCGAACCTTGCTGGGCGAACCAGAAGCCAAGATCGGCGCCGCCGACGCTGATGCCCGACAGGGCAGGGCGCAGCAGAATGCCAAAGCCGAATGAAACAACAGCCCAGATCACCAGGCTGACAAGAATGATGCGTACGTTCGCCGCCCAATAGCCTTTATCGGCCTCGGCGGTTTTTGCCGCATTTGTGGTTTGGTCCGCCATGAGCGGCTCCTCCTTCTTCCTCCTGAGCTGCTTTGCGCACGCGGCGCCGGGCAGACTCTCTCCGTTTGCCTGCGGCCGTGGTCACGGCGTGCAGGCATGCCTCCTCTGGTCCGCCAAGGCGGTGCCTTCGGGTATTCAAATGTCCGGGGACGGGGTCCTGCCGGGTCAGGCAGGCCCCGTTTCTTGGTTATTGGCCGGTGGCCGTGGTCACGATGGCCGCCATGTCCCGGGCAATATCCGCGATATCGCCCATGGCATTTGTTGTCTGCAGCACGTCCTTGCCGCGGTAGTAGTCAATCAGCGGCGCGGTCTGCGCGTGATAGGCCTCCAGCCGGCTGGCAACGGTTTCCGCGTTGTCGTCGGCGCGGCGTTTCATCTCTGTGCTGCCGCATTTGTCGCATTTCCCGGCCTCGGCGGGCTGCTTGAAGCTGTCGTGATAGCCCTCGCCGCAGCCGCCGCAGGTGTAGCGGCCCGAGATCCGTGTCACCATGGCGGCGTCGTCCACCTCAAGGCTGATCGCGGCGTTGATCTTTTGCTGGGTTTCCGCCAGCAGCTCGTCCAGTGCGGCAGCCTGCACGGTGGTGCGGGGGAAGCCGTCAAGGATAACGCCCTTGGTGCAATCAGGTTCTGTCAGACGGTCGCGCAGGATGTTGATCACAATCTCGTCGCTGACCAGCTGGCCTGCTTCCATCACGGCCTTGGCGGCCAGGCCTGCCGGGGTGCCCGCGGCAACGGCTTCGCGCAGCAGGTCGCCGGTCGACAGCTGCACATAGCCGAATTTTTCTTCAAGCATCCGCGCCTGGGTGCCCTTGCCGGCCCCCGGAGGGCCCAGCAGGATCAGAACGGCGGGACGGGTCAATACTGCCATATTCATAGGTCAATCACCCCTTGTTCGCACGGTTTTGGATCAGGTCATCGACCACCGACGGATCGGCGAGGGTCGAGGTGTCGCCCAGGCTGCCGAAGTCATTCTCGGCAATCTTGCGCAGGATGCGGCGCATGATCTTGCCGGAACGGGTTTTCGGCAGGCCCGGTGCCCATTGAATGACATCCGGCGAGGCAATCGGCCCGATCTCGGTCCGCACCCAGGTGCGCAGCTCCTTTACCAGCTCATCCGAGGGTTCGCGGTCGTTCATCAGGGTCACATAGCAATAGATGCCCTGGCCCTTGATCTCATGCGGATAGCCGACCACGGCGGCCTCGGCCACGGCGGCATGGGCCACCAGCGCGCTTTCGACCTCAGCCGTGCCCATGCGGTGGCCGGAGACGTTGATCACGTCATCGACGCGGCCGGTGATCCAGTAGTCGCCGTCCTCGTCACGGCGGCAGCCGTCACCGGTGAAGTAATAGCCCTTGTAGTCCGAGAAATACGTCTTCTCGAACCGTTCATGGTCGCCCCAGACGGTGCGCATCTGGCCCGGCCAACTGTCTTTGATGCACAGCACGCCCTCAACGCCGTTGCCGGTGATCTCGACACCGCTGGCCGGGTCCAGGACCACCGGCTGGATGCCGAAGAAGGGCTTCATCGCGGCACCTGGCTTCATCGCATGGGCACCCGGCAGCGGCGTCATCAGGTGGCCGCCGGTCTCAGTCTGCCACCAAGTGTCGACGATCGGGCATTTGCCTTTGCCGACGACCTCATTGTACCAGTTCCAAGCTTCCGGGTTGATCGGCTCGCCCACGGTGCCCAGCACCTTGAGATCGCTCAGATCGCATTTCTCAACCCATTCGTTGCCCTGGCCCATCAGTGCCCGCAGGGCGGTGGGGGCGGTGTAGAACTGGTTGACTTTATGCTTTTCACAGACCTGCCAGAAGCGGGAGGCATCGGGGTAGGTCGGCACGCCCTCGAACATCAGCGTGGTGGCGCCATTCGCGAGCGGCCCATAGACGATATAGCTGTGGCCGGTGACCCAGCCCACATCCGCGGTGCACCAGTAGATGTCGCCATCGTGGTAATCGAATGTGATCTCATGGGTCATGGCGGCATAGGCCAGGTAGCCGCCGGAAGTATGCACAACGCCCTTGGGCTGGCCGGTGGAGCCGGAAGTGTAGAGGATGAACAGCGGATCTTCGGCGTTCATCTCGGCGGGCGCGCAGTAATCCTCTGCTTCCAGTGCCATCTCGTTGTAATCAAAGTCGCGCCCATCGACCCAGGTGGTCTGGCCTCCGGTGCGTTTGACCACCAGGCATTTCACCGTATCCTTGGTGTGCAGCAACGCGGCGTCGGCGTTGGATTTCAGCGCCGTCTTGCGGCCACCGCGGGGGGCCTCGTCGGCGGTGATCACAACCTTGGCGTCGCAGCCATTGATCCGGGCCGCCAGTGCGTCGGGGGAGAAACCGGCAAAGACAATCGAATGAATGGCGCCGATCCGGGCGCAGGCCAGCATCGCATAGGCTGCTTCGGGGATCATCGGCAGGTAGATCACCACCCGGTCGCCTTTGCGCACGCCCATCGATTCCAGGATGTTGGCCATCCGGCAGGTGCGGCGGTGCAGCTCCTTATAGGAGATATGCTGCGCCGCTTCTTCGGGGCTGTCCGGTTCCCAGATGATCGCGGTCTGGTCGCCGCGGGTTTCCAGATGGCGGTCGATACAGTTGGCAGAAACGTTCAGGGTGCCGTCGGCGTACCAGTTGATCGAGACGTTGCCGAAGCTGTAGTTCACATCTTTCACCTGGGTGAAAGGCTTGATCCAGTCGATGCGCTTGCCCTGTTCGCCCCAGAACCCGTCCGGGTCAGTTAGCGAGGCGTCATACATCTCTTGATACTTGGCGGCAGTCACATGCGCCCGGGCAACGGTTTCGTCGGACGGCGGATAGACAGCGTCTGCGTGCAACGCGTTCATTCGATTTCCTCCCAGAAATTTTATTGGCAAGACAAACGACAACGCTGTGCCGTGGCTGTCAAACCGTTTCCTCCTGGGGCTAGATAATACCGCAGATTGAAAATTTGTGAATAAAACACCGATATCAAAGAGTTTATCTGTAAACGAATTTCAAGCTTTTAGAGGTTCTTGTAAATGATAGCGCATGCAAACGCATACCACCGCATGTTTTCATAGGCTTTTCTGTAAATTCCACCATTGGCCGTTTACGGCTTCTATCCCCGTTATCGGCTTGGCAGCGGCGTACTGCCGCAGCTTCCGGCGGCTTTGCACCTGCGGCATATTGTGCCGGCTTGAGCTGGGAACCGCCATTTCACCCCGCTGCGAGTCGCCACGTCATCTTTCCCGCCGGGGGCTTGGCAGGGGGGCTGTGTGCCGCTAGCCTGACAGGCAAGCGCACCGTGCCGGCCCGATGCCGGGTTAAAAAGGGGCGCAATTCGGGAGAGTTACATCATGAACAGATTTCTGACCGCCGCCGTGGCGGCAACCGCGGGCATTGCATTGGCAGGCGAGGCTGCGGCCACCGAGTGGAACGTGTCCCTGTGGGGCAAACGCCGGGCGTTCACCGAACATGTGGAAAAACTGGCTGAGCTGGTCAGTGAAAAGACCGGCGGTGAGTTTACACTGAACATCAGCTATGGCGGGCTCAGCAAGAACAAGGAGAACCTCGACGGCATCTCCATCGGCGCGTTTGAGATGGCGCAGTTCTGTGCCGGCTACCACCGTGACAAGAACCCCTCGATCACCGTGCTGGAACTGCCGTTTCTGGGTGTGAACACGCTGGACGAAGAGGTGGCCGTGGCCAATGCGGTCTACGCGCATCCGGCGGTGCAGGCGGATCTGGCGCGCTGGAATGCCAAGCTGCTGATGACCTCGCCGATGCCGCAGTACAATATCGTCGGCACCGGCGAGCCGCGTGACGAGCTGGCAGAGTTCAAGGATATGCGGGTGCGCGCCACCGGTGGCATCGGCAAGGCGTTCTCGGCTGTTGGCGCGGTGCCGACCTCGGTAACAGCCACCGAAGCCTATAACGCGATGGAATCCGGTGTTGTGGACACGGTTGCCTTTGCCCAGCACGCGCATCTGGCCTTTGGCACCATTAACCGTGCTGACTGGTGGACCGCAAACCTGAACCCCGGCACCGTGAACTGTCCTGTGGTGGTCAACACCGATGCCTATGACGCCCTCAGCGATGCTGAACGCGAAGCGCTCGACAGCTCGGTCGAGGAGGCGATCGGCCACTATCTTGCCAACTACGGGGCACTGCTGGAGAAATGGGACGGCGTGCTGGCCGAAAAGGGCGTCGAGAAAGTCACCATCTCCGACGACCAGCTGGCCGAGTTCCGCAAAGTGGCTGCCGACCCGATCCGCGCCCAATGGATCGAGGACATGAGCGCCCAGGGCCTTCCGGCGCAGGAGCTTTATGATCTGGTGCAAAAGACCCTCAGCGATCACCGCTCGGGCAGCTGATCCTGACGTAACACAAAAGGGGCCGGGCTGCTCAGGTCCGGCCCCTTTTGCCTTTGATGACACGAAAAGACGGGGGCGGGCATGGCAGGCAGCGCAGCAGTGCTGGAGGACGGCAGCCTGATCAGCAGGCTGGACCAGCGGTTAGTGAAAGCGGAGCGCCTGCTGGCGCTTTTGAGCGGCATCGCGGTGTTTTCACTGATGATCCTGGCGGTGGTCTCGGTTGGCGGACGCAATGCGATGAACGCGCCGCTGCCCGGCTATGTGGACTGGATCGAACAGATCATGCCGCTGATTGCCTTTATGGGCATTGCCTATGTGCAGCGCGACGGCGGCCACATCCGCATGGACATTGTTGTCGGTGCCCTGCGGGGCCGGGCCATGTGGCTGTTTGAGCTGATCTCGGTTCTGCTGATCCTGCTGCTGATCCTGGCCCTGGTCTGGGGCAGCTGGTCGCATTTCCTGCGTTCCTTTGATTTTGCCGCCCCCTGGTGGAGCCGTGACAGCTCTATCGACATCGGCATTCCGATCTGGCCTGCGAAACTGCTGGCGCCGGTGGCCTTTGCGGTTCTGGGGCTGCGGCTGATACTGCAGATCTGGGGCTATGGCCGGGCGCTGGTACTGGGGCTGGAAACGCCCGTGGCGGTGCCGCTGGTGCTAAGTGCTGCGGAACAAGCGGCGGCAGAGGCAGATCAATTGGCAGGCCATGACACCAATGGCAGCGGGCAGGGGTAAGACAGATGGAACCGATTGAAATCGGCCTGTGGGTCACGGGCGGCCTGCTGGCGATGGTTGTGCTGGGGATGCGGGTGGCCTTTGCCGCCGGTCTTGCGGGCCTTATCGGCCTGACCTGGATCTTCTGGGCCAAGTTCGGCTATGACCCGGCGCGGTTTGGCAAGGCTCTGACCGTCTCGGTAAAGATCGCAGGCCAGGTGCCGCACTCCAAGGTCTCCAGCCAGGCGCTGAGCCTGATCCCCACCTTCATCCTGATCGGCTATCTGGCCTATTATGCGGGGCTGACGAGCGCCTTGTTCGAGGCAGCCAAACGCTGGATCGCCTGGCTGCCGGGCGGGCTGGCGGTCTCCACGGTGTTTGCCACCGCGGGCTTTGCCGCGGTATCGGGAGCATCCGTCGCCACATCAGCCGTCTTTGCCCGCATCGCCATCCCCGAAATGCTGGCAATCGGCTATAACAAGCAATTTGCGGCAGGGGTTGTTGCGGCGGCGGGCACGCTGGCGTCGCTTATCCCGCCCTCGGCCATTCTGGTGATCTATGCCATTATCGTCGAGCAGGATGTGGGCAAGCTGCTGCTGGCAGGCTTCATCCCCGGTGCCTTCAGCGCAATTGTCTATGTGGCGTTGATCGTGGGCATTGCATTGGTGTTCAAAAACGTCGGCCCGCCGGTGCGCGGCTTTACCTGGCGGCAGCGGTTTCAATCGCTGCCCGGCGCGCTGCCGATCATCTTTGTCGTCGTGATCATCATCTGCTTTGTCTACAATCCCTTTGGCGGCGACGCCTGGGGTACGCCAACCGAGGGCGGCGCGCTGGGGGCCTTTGTGGTGTTCTGCATGGCGCTGGTCAACGGCATGAAATGGGCCGAGCTGAAGTCTGCACTGCTGGAGACAGCCAAGCTGACGGTGATGATCTTCACCATCATCTGGGGGGTGCTGATCTATGTGCGCTTCCTTGGCTTTGCCGATCTGCCGGGGGCGTTTTCGGACTGGATCACCGCGCTGGAAATGCCGCCGATGGTGATCCTGATCTGCATCCTGCTGGCCTATGCGGTTCTGGGCATGTTCATGGATGCAATCGGGATGCTGCTGCTGACGCTGCCGGTGGTCTACCCGGCGGTGATGGCGCTGAACGGCGGCGAGAGTGTGGCGGCCGCAGACAGCGCATTCGGCATGAGCGGCACCATGTGCGCGATCTGGTTCGGCATCCTTGTGGTGAAAATGGCCGAATTCTGCCTGATTACCCCGCCGATTGGCCTCAATTGCTTTGTGGTGGCCGGCGTGCGCGATGACCTGTCGGTGCAAGATGTGTTCAAGGGCGTGACCCCGTTTTTCATTGCCGACGCCGTGACAATTGCGCTGCTGGTCGCCTTCCCGGGAATTGTGCTCTACCTGCCGTCCTTGGCGGGGTAAGGGCGGGCGCTCAGGGCCGCCGATGCAGTTCGGCTTGGCAGGCGGCGGCGAAGGGCCCATATGGCGCGGCATGAGTGATTTTGCGCCCTTGCACCAGGCAGACCGACAGTTGGCGGTCTCGGTAGCGGATCCGTGCGGTTGAGAGTATCATTTTGAATTCGTTCGGTTTTCAGGGATTAAACTGGCTTGTCACATTCTCCTGGAAATCGTCTCTGCCTGATTGTGCAGCCGTGCTTTACTCACCTGGAGATGCAACACTTCTGTCCGCACGAAAATTAGTGCCGAGACACCGTGAGGCGTCCCGGCCATTCCGTTGAGTCTCTTTATGACCATAACCCGCCCGATGTCCTGATCCGGTGTTATGCGTTGTTTGACAAGGTGTTGCGCAGCAAAGCCCGAGAAGGGGCAGAAGGTTCAGGGCCTGTTTCCGCCATAATATGGCGGGCTCACTTTCAGTGTCCTTTGACGGCTGCACAGCGTGCTGAAGCCGGGCACCTGCCAGTCCAGTCTGGCCATCCGCGGCAAACTTACCACGAAGCTCGTGGAGTGCCGCCACGGCAGGCCGGGCAGTACCTTCAAGATTAGACAAGTCTGGGTTGCGGCGTCGCAGAAAAGCTGCTGGCGATGGTTTCCGGACGGTGGCGGGACCCTGATCATGTCGCCATCAAACCAAGTCTATAACAGTTTCCGCTGCCTCAATGTTTCATTGCAGGACGGCAAGTCCGTGACCTTGTGTCTTGCCGGGCCCCGACTGCTGTGCTTTCCCGATCTCATGCTGGATGCACGCTAGAACCAATGGTGCTGCATATACTCAATGTTCAGCGTCGGCATACCAACACCCGTATCATCAGCAACCTGCCTGTGCGGCAGCCCGCAGGTCAGTGCAAATGGCACCGCATCCTGGCGGAACTTGTCCGTCCGTTTCAGCCCCATAATCAGTTTCCTTTGTTGCAGTAGATGCTGTCAAAGGCGCGGCATCAAACCGCTGCAGGTCCACGGAGGCAGGGATGTAGACTGTAGGCGCGATCAATGACTTGCCATCTGGTGCGGCAAGCAAGGGAATGGTTGATCCAGTGCTCAGATCAAACTGCGGATCGTCACGGTGATTGTTCACATCTCCTTGAAAAGGGAAATACGAAACAGCGGTGTCGTAACGTGAAAGGGCTGGCAAATGCCAACCCTTTGCTTTTGTTTCTAAAGTGGAGAAACTTCACATTCCCAGAGCATAGCCCGTTAGAACGGGATTTCGTCGTCATCGATGTTATGGGACGCGCCGCCGCCGAAATTGCTGCCGCCGCCGCTGCCACCGCCTTGCTGGCCGCTGTCATAACCGCCGCCGTAGCCGCCCTGGCTGCCGCCGCCATAACCGCCGCCGCCACCACCGTCTTGGCCGCCGCCGCCTTCACCGCGGCCGTCAAGCATGGTCAGGGTGGAGCCGAAGCCTTGCAGGACGATTTCGGTCGAATACCGGTCCTGGCCGCTTTGGTCCTGCCATTTTCGGGTCTGCAGCTGGCCTTCGATATAGACCTTGGAGCCTTTGCGCAGATACTGCTCTGCAACGCGCACAAGACCTTCGCTGAAGATGGCCACAGAGTGCCACTCGGTCCGCTCGCGGCGTTCACCGGTGTTGCGGTCCTTCCAGTTTTCCGAGGTGGCAATGCGCAGGTTGCACACCTTGCCGCCGTTCTGGAAGCTGCGCACCTCCGGGTCGCGGCCCAGATTGCCGATGAGCATGACTTTATTAAGAGAGCCGGCCATAGGGTTCCGTCCTTTTTTTCCTGAATGTCCTGTCCAGCACCGGTCCGGCGCGAATCCGTCCGGGCTGCTTGATTGGCACAGTACAGACCTGTGCAAGGTGAGGAAAGCAGCTCTCTGGGGATGATTTTGCAGGAGTTTGCGCTGCAATGATGACGGATTGCGCCGGTGTTGCTTTAAATTTCTTCTGCATTGGTTATATTTGCGCAAAGTGGGACAGTGTTGGGACAGCGGAAATGCGCAAAGCCGTTGCGGGGTTGGTGATTGCCATGGTCGGGGCAGGGCAACCTGCCGCCGCCGATGTATTAAGCACCAAGAACCGGCGGGATTTGTTTTCCGCCCACACCAGGGTGCTGGATGGCCGTGCGGCGACCCAGTACAAGAACTCAACCCGGCTGCAGCCCAAGACCTATCAGATCCCTTCAGCTTCGGGCACGCTGCCCTATAGCGGCAAGTACCGCGGCCAGTATCTGCAGCTGGCGCGGGACGCGGCGCGCCAGCACGGTGTGCCCGAAGATCTGTTCCTGCGCCTGGTGCAGCAGGAAAGCAATTGGAACCCGAACGCCAAATCGCACAAAGGCGCGTTGGGCCTGGCACAGCTGATGCCCGCCACTGCACGGGCGCTGGGGGTCAACCCTGCGGTGCCGCAGCAGAACCTGGAGGGCGGCGCGCGGTATCTGGCGCGGCAGTTCCGCAAATTCGGGTCCTGGCGGCTGGCGCTGGCAGCCTATAACGCCGGTCCGGACGCGGTGAAGAAATACGGCGGGGTGCCGCCCTATAAGGAAACCCAGAACTACGTGAAGAAGATCTGGGGCAGCTGACGCGCCGTTTCATTAACCTGTGGGTAAGTTCCCTTAATGCCCCGTTAACTCCGTGATAGCGTCACGCATTTGCCTTAAATTTTTATGAATCTGCCCTCAAGTTCTGGAGGGAATAGCTTGTATACCAACAGCTTTGATGAGCGGATCAACCGGATTGACTGGCAGCCGAGCGCGGTTCCGACACGGCAGATGATCGACAGTGTCCTGGCCAGCCGTCTGCCCCGGCAGCCGCGCAGTGCTGTGCTGAGCCTGGCAGGTGCCATAGTTGGCATTCTGATCGGCACCGGCCTCAAGGGCATGTCTTTGGCCGGATCTTCTTGGGGACCGGAAACCGGCCTTGCGGGTGCAATCGGCGGCGGCTTGGCGCTGGCTGGCCTGGCCGCTTCGGTAACGGCTGCCCTGTTGGCTGCGGCCAAAGGGAAAGAGGCCCCGCGGCTGATGCAGTTTGCGTCGATGAACCTGCTGATGATCGTGGTGCTGCTGCTGAGCTGACAGGTTGTTTACAGCTCCTTTACCGACTTTCCCTTAGGTTCATGCTGAAGCCAGAACCAAGGAGCGGCTGATGAACCAACATGTGCGCAAACCTCCCGGATCTGAGGTGGAGATGCGGCCTGAACCATGGCTTGAGCGCGTTGACAGTTTTCTGGCGGAGGGGCACTACAAGCAGGCGCTTTCTGTATTGATACCGCGTGTCAAGGCGGGGTTGCCTGACATCAAAACGCTCGATCGTACCGCGATGAGCTATTACCAGCTAGGCGACGTGCAAACGGCATTGTCGCTGATCCAAGTGATGGTGAAGCAATGGCCCGATGTAGCTGCAGGTTGGGCAAAGCTGGCGGCAATGCAGCAAACCGCGGGCAACATCGAAGCTGCTGCCGGTAACTTTAAAACGGCTTTGAAACTGGACCCCTATCTGATCCGGGCGTTGTCGGCTCTGAACGGCCTGGAGCCGTTTTCGCGAAATGGCCAAAAGTACAAGCGCCTCAAGAAACTTGCGCAGGAAAAAACTCTGCCACCGATGGATCAGGCTCTGGTCCACAACACCATTGGGCTGATTGAAAAGCGTCACGGCAAGCATTCAGTCGCCTTCAACTGTTTTGCACGCTCGAAGGCATCACTGGGCGCCCGGTTCCATTCCGAAGCACTGCAAAGTGCCATCGACGGTCAAATCCAACAGTTCAAACCTGCACTGTCGGAAACGAGCGATCCAGTCGGTCCCAAAGTGATATTTGTGTGCGGCATGCCGAGATCGGGCACAACGTTGGCAGAGGCAATCCTGCAACGGCATTCTGCCGTTGAAACAATTGGCGAAAGCAAGGCACTGTCCCGGACATTGCGGGAGGTTCGCAAGTATACGGCCGAGGTCGGAAGAGGCACAGATGTTTGGTCCTGGGCCGGCAGCTTAGAGGAGCAGGAGATTGAAGTTTTTCGCAAGATGTACTTTCAGTTGGCTCTGAACGGGCAGAACAAGGGCCCGGTATTGATCGACAAAATGCCCATGAATTGCCGGGACATGGCCTTGGCTCAGGTTCTCCTGCCAGGCTGCAAGTTTGTTTTCTTGTCGCGGCACCCGCTGGATGTAGGGCTATCGAATTTCTCGATTTGCTTCCAGGAGGTCATGGCATTCACTTGCAGGTTGGACTGGCTTGGCTGCATGACACGCGAGGTGTACCGCTCGGCCTTGGACTACCAGTCCAAGCTTGGGACGCAGATGCGGGTCCAATCCTATGAGGCGCTTGTCACTGATCCCGAGAACCAAATCCCGGTTTTGCTCCAGCAATGCGGGCTGGGCTGGGAAGATGCCTGTCTTGCACCAGAAGGCAATAAGAGCGTTGTGAATACCGCATCGCTTCTACAAGTACGAGAGAAAATCAACATTAAGGGCCTGAACAAATGGAAACCTTTTGAAAAGCAGTTGCAACCGCTTGTTGAGGCACTGGGCGGGCAGGAGTGGATCGAAAACTGGGAGCGCTGGGACAAAAACGCGGCTTTGACTGGCCGCTTTGAAACTGGTCCTGTTGTATGAGCTGAATCAACCAGTCACTGGTTGAATTCTATCAGCGGAGCTCAGAAGCTAAAAAAAGCCGGGGTATTCGACCCCGGCTTTTTTAGGCTGTGGATGAAGACACTTGCTGAGGCTCTCGCGTCTTACTCCGCCGCAACCTTGATCACCGGTGTCATGCGCTCCAGCACCTCGTCGCTGAGGTGGCATTTGATCTGATGCCCGTCTTCCAACTGGCGCACAGGCGGCACTTCCTTATCGCACAGGCCCCCTGGAACTTCGGACTTCCAGCGGCAACGGGTCTGGAACGGGCAGCCCGGCGGCGGGTTCATCGCCGAAGGGATGTCGCCTTCCAGCACGATGTGCTCTTTCACGATTGAGGTGTCGGCAATCGGCACCGCCGACAACAGCGCCTCGGTGTAGGGGTGGTAGGGCGGCGAGAACACCTGATCGGTGTCGCCCAGTTCCACCACATGGCCGAGATACATCACCATCACCCGGTCGCTGAGGTAGCGCACGATCGACAAATCGTGGGAGATGAACAGCAGCGTGGTTTTCTCCTTGCGCTGGATCTCCATCAAGAGGTCGGTCACCGCCGCCTGCACCGACACATCCAACGCCGAGACGGGTTCGTCCGCCACCACAATACGTGCACCGCCGGCAAAGGCGCGGGCGATGCCCACGCGCTGCTTCTGGCCGCCTGACAGTTGCCGCGGCATCCGGTCGGCAAAAGCGCGGGGCAGCTTTACCAGGTCCAAAAGCTCCAGCATCCGCTTTTTACGCTCGGCTTCAGAGTTGCCGATGCCGAAGATTTCCAGCGCCCGTATGATCTGGCGGCCAACCGACATTGACGGGTTCAGCGTGTCGAAGGGGTTCTGGAAAACCATTTGCACGTCCGAGACAGTCCTGGTGTCGCGCTCCTCGATCGGGATCTGTTCGATGTTCTGATTGTCCAGCAGGATTTGGCCTTCGGTGGCGGTTTCCAGGCCCATCAGCACTTTGGCAAAGGTGGATTTGCCGCAGCCGGATTCACCGACGATGGCCAATGTCTCAGACTCGCGTGCCTCGAAGCTGAGCGTTTCGTTGGCCTTCACCACCTTCTTCTCGCCGCCGCCGAACAGGGCGTTGGCTGCGACCTCATAGTATTTCTTGAGGTTTTCCATCTTGAGAACAACCTTGCCAGGCGCGGTTTTTTCCTTCGTCTCAGCCAAGGTAATCGGGGCGTTCCAGTCGATTTCCTGGAACTTCAGACAGCGGGTTTCATGGCGGTCGTTGCCATGCACCGGCGACATGGGGATAATCATATCCTGATCGCAGCGGCCTTGTTCGAAATAGTCGCAGCGCGGCCCGAAGTTGCAACCGTTGGGGCGTTCGTGGGGCAGGGGGAAGTTGCCGGGAATGGCCACCAGCGGGCGCGAGTTCTTGTCGGCGCCCGGCAGCGGGATTGAGCGGAACAGCGCCTGGGTATAGGGATGCTGCATTTCATCAAACACATCCGCGATCGAGCCGCGCTCAACCGCTTCGCCGGAATACATCACGCACAGGCGGTCACAGGTTTCCAGCACCAGGCCGAGGTTGTGTGAGATGAACAGCATCGAGGTGCCGTATTTCTTACCCAGATCCTTCACCAGCTCAACCACAGCGGCCTCAACCGTCACGTCGAGCGCGGTGGTGGGTTCATCCAGGATCAGCAGCGACGGTTTCGACATCAGCGCCATCGCAATCACGATCCGCTGCTGCTGGCCGCCCGACAGCTGGTGCGGGAAGGAGTTCAGCATCCGCTCCGGGTCGGGCAGGCGCACGTCGGTCACCACTTCCATCGCCCGGTTGTAGGCTTCCTTCTCGCTGACGCCCTCGTGGATCATCGGCACTTCCATCAGCTGCTTGCCGATTTTCATCGCCGGATTGAGCGAGGCCATCGGCTCCTGATAGATCATCGCGATCTCGTTGCCGCGGATGTCGCGCAGCTCTTCGGTGCTCATCTCGGCAAGGTCGCGGCCCTTGAACTTGATAGTTCCGCCGACAACGCGGCCGTTCTTGCCCAGGTCCTGCATGACGCCTAGCGCCACAGTGGATTTGCCGCAGCCGGACTCGCCGACCAGCCCGACAGCCTCACCCGGTTGCACGGCTACGGAAAAGTCCATCACCGCAGGAATTTCGCGCAGGCGGGTGAAGAAGGAGATCGACAGCTTGTCAATCTCAAGGATCGGGCCGTCGTATTCTTCTATTTTGCTCATATTCTTATTCTCCCTGTTGGAGCGGGAGGGGAAAAGGACCCCTTCATCTGGCTCCAATTCTGCGGGGGACCGGGTGGGCCGGTCCCCCAGCCGGATCAGTCCTTAAGGCTTTCTTCGCGCAACCCGTCCGCCAGCAGGTTCAGACCAAGAACCAGCGTCAGCAGCGCAAAGGCAGGCGGCAGCGCCGGGTGCAGGTAGATCGACAGCAGCTTGCGCCCGTCATTGATGGTCGATCCCCAGTCCGGGCTTTCCGGCGGCAGGCCAAGTCCAAAGAAACCCAGGGTGCCCAGCAGAATGGTGGTATAGCCGATGCGCAGGCAGAAATCGACGATCAGCGGACCGCGGGCGTTGGGCAGGATCTCCCACAGCATGATGTACCAGGGCCCTTCGCCGCGGGTTTGCGCTGCGGCCACATAGTCGCGGGTTTTGATGTCCAGCGTCAGGCCGCGCACGATACGGTACACTGTGGGCGAGTTGACGAAGACCACCGAGACAAACACCACCAGGATACCGCCGGGAATGTCGAACATATCCATCGCCCGGGGCAGGCCCCAGATCGCGTATTCCGGTGTTTTGATCAGGTAACCGCCATTGGAGACCAGCTGCAGATAGAACCAAATGATGGTCCCCAGCACAACCGGCAGCAGCCAGTTACGCAGCTTGGGCCGGGTGTAGTAGCGCGAGTTCAGCAGCACCCCGACAAAGATGATCGGGAACACAAACAGCACGATGGCCATATAGTTCGGAACACCGGTGGCGACGATTTCCGGGGTCACCAGCAGGTAGAACAGCAGGATCACCGGGAAGGCCAGGATCAGGTTGGCTGCAAACGACAGGATCGTGTCCAGGCGGCCGCCGTAATAGCCCGCGGGCAGGCCCAGGGTGATCCCCACCATAAAGGCAAAGACCGCGGCCATCGGGGCGATTTTGATGACTTCCCAGGCGCCCTTGACCAGACGGCTGAAGACATCTCGGGCCAGGTTGTCACCGCCCAGCAGATACCATTCATACTGACCTTCTTCAGGGCTGCGCAGCGGCGTGCCAGGCACCTTGTTCTTCATGCCGGAAAGCTGTGCCAGCGGGTCGTGGGTGATGATCATGTCCATGGCGCCGTAGACGCCGGTGAACACCCAGAACATCACCAGACCAAAGCCGATCATGCCGATGGGGCTGTCAAACAGCTTGCCGTAAAGGCCAAGCCGCCGTTTGAAGCCGATCGAGAAGGCGTAGAGGATCACCAGGGAAATCCAAACCGGAGACAGCTGGTAGATAATACGCCCTGCAATTTCAATTGCGCTAAGAGGTTCCATTCTCTGCTGCCTTCCTTAAGAGATCCGGATACGCGGGTTCAGGTAAACATAGCCGATGTCCGAGATCAGCTGTGTCACAAGAACCACGACAACTGAGACCACAGAGACGGCCAGCAGCAGTTCGATGTCGTTATTGCCTGCGGCTTCCACCAGGATCCAGCCGAAGCCCTTGTAGTTGAACAGGGTTTCGACAATCACCACGCCGTTCAGCAACCAGGGGAACTGCAGCATGATGACGGTGAAAGGCGCAATCAGTGCATTTCGCAGCGCGTGCTTCAGAACGATGTTGTGAAAACTAACACCCTTAAGGCGGGCGGTGCGGATATACTGCGCAGTCATCACCTCGGTCATCGAGGCGCGGGTCATCCGGGCGATGTAGCCCATGCCGTACAGCGCGATGGTCAGCACCGGCAGGAAGAAGTTTTCGAAATTCGGATTATCCATCGCCGAGGTGGCGGTGCCCTTGAACCATTTCAGACCGACGGTGGAAGATGTGAAGACAGCGATAAAGATCACCCCGGACACGTATTCCGGCGTTGCCGTCGTCAGGATTGAGGCCGTCGACAGGCTTCGGTCCGTCACCGATCCTTCGCGCATCCCCGCAAGGACACCGATGATCAGTGCCGATGGGATCATCAGGACCAGCACCCAGAACATCAGGCGGCCGGTATTGCCCAAACGCACTGCCACTATGGAAGAAACTTCGTCTTTAAAACGGGTGGAATAGCCCCAGTCACCCTGCAGAATACCGCAAAAGGTTGAGGCTTCGGCGGCAACTTCGGCTGAAACGGTGCCAGTCATGCACCGGCCTTTGAAACCCTCTTCGGTTTCTTGGGTCCAGCCGGGCAGCACACCCAGCCATTGGCCGTATTTTGAGACCATGGAGCCGCCATAGCCGTTGGAGTCCAGCCAACTGGCCACGGCTTCGTCCGACATGCGGAAGTTGCCCTGGGTCTTGGCGAGTTTCTCAAGGTTCGGGTAAAGGTTCGTCAGGAAGAACACGATGAACGTCAGGCACAAGGCCGTCAGCAGCATCACGCCTGAACGTCGGAGAATGAAAAGTCCCATGGGGTCCCCTGTCAGTCTGGCGGATCGGACCCGGCTGCAGGTGCGGGTCTCTTATCATCTTAGCTGGAAAGCACCGCCCCATCCGGGGCGGTGCGGGTGCCGGGAGCCTGTTAGGGCTTTGCTTATGCAGCCCAGCCCCATTTGTAGTGATGGTGCTCGAAGGCGACGTGCATATCCGCGCCGACAACGCCCTCGCGCATGTGGCGGTACAACGAACGCCAGTAAGGCTGGATGGTAACGCCTTCTTCCTGGATCAGCGCCTGGCCCTTGGCAGAGATCTCGCGGCGCTTGTCGGCGTCGGCGATCGACAAAGCTTCTTCCAGCAGGGCGTCGAATTCAGCGTTTTCCCAACCGAATTCGTTCCAGGCTTCGCCGGACTTATAGGCGAGGGCCCAGATTTGCACACCCAGCGGGCGGTGGTTCCAGTTGGTCGAGGAGAATGGGTACTTCACCCAGTCGTTCCAAAAGGTCGAGCCGGGCAAAACGGTCCGCTTGACCTTGAAGCCTGCGTCGCGCAGCTGTGCGGCCACGGCATCGGTGGTGTTCCGGCGCCAGTCGTCGTCAATCGACAGGATTTCATGCTCGAAATCCATCATGCCGGCTTCTTCCATCAGCGCCTTGGCGCCGGCCGGATCAACCTTCTGCGGCGGCAGTTCGGCATATTCCGGATGGATCGGACCGACATGGTGGTTTTCGGCTGGCTCGCCGCGGCCGCCATAGCCCAGTTCAAGACAGACGGAGTTGTCGACAGCCATCTGGATCGCCTGGCGGACGCGTTTGTCAGCATAGGGCTTCTTGCCGTCGATTTCTGCCAGCTGGTTGGTGCGGATCACAATCGAAGACATGGTGACAACTTCGGATTTCTTGTAGCCGAGACCGTCCATCACGTCGATGAATTCACCAACCGATTCATAAAGCATGTCGACTTCGTCGGATTCCAGCGCGGCCAGCCAGGACGACGGGTCGGTGCCGAAATCGACGTATTCGATACGGTCCAAAGCGGGCTTGCCGTAAATCGCTTCGCCCCACCAGGTGTGGTTGTCGTTGCGCTCCAGGGTCGACTTCACGCCCACTTCCAGTTCGGTCAGCAGGAAAGGGCCGGTGCCGACGTTGGACAGGAAATCATTGGTCTGGAAGGACGCGTGAACAATCGCCGCCGGGTAATCCGACATGCCCGCGATCAGCGAAATGTCGGAATTCGGCAGGTTCAGCTTCACGGTGTGGCTATCGACCACTTCGATGCCGCCTTCAATCGCCTGGCCGGAGTCCGCGTCGATCAGGGTCGCAAAACGGCCGGCCATCGAGTTGCCTTCCAGCGACTTGTCGCACCAGCCTGCAATGTTGCGGGCCACGTCTTCGGCGGTGAAGTCGTCGCCGTTGTTCCACTTGACGCCTTTGCGGACGTTCAGCGTGTAGACGGTTGCGTCCTCGTTGACTTCCCAGCTTTCCAGCAGCATGCCGGTAAAGGAGCCGTCATTATTGTATTCAACCAGATATTCGATGGTGCCGCGGGTCTTGTTGGCCATCTGCGACCAGTCAAATGTGCGCGGATCCTTCAGCGGGCGGACTTCGGTCTGGATACGCAGGGTTCCGCCCTGCTTTTTCTCTTCAGCAGCTTGTACCGGTGCGGCCATGCCGATCATGCCATAGGCAGCCGTTGCGGTCACACCAAGCGCGGTGGCGCGGGTCAGGAACTCGCGGCGGTCGAGCTTGCCATCCAGCACTTCTCCGGCGTGCATCTTGGCGGCCCAGTGTACCGGTGCTCCGTTGATTGTGTCGTTGGTCATTTAGGTCTCCCTGTTATCCCGTTTGGTCATTTGTCTTGCGAAACGGATTTTGGCCCGGCGGTGTGCCGGGCGTTTTTGTTTAGCGTTTTGGATTAAAGTTTCCCCATGGCTGTATTCGGGCAGAGATATGCCGTTTCGTCAATGCACAGTTTCGGCGTTTGAAGGTAAAATTACGACATTCGGGGTGTCGTTTTCCCGAATTGAAACGGTATGCTACTGAATACTGTTCAAAACTGCCCAGTAACCGGGGTGAATTCCGCACTTGCTGGAAAACATGCAAGAATCTGCAAGCGGATCAAACTATTGTGACTTCTTGCGGGCGGCTTTGCGCACTGCGCTGGGGGTTTGACCGGCGTGCTGGGAGATGAAGCGGGTAAAGTAGGCGGCGCTGCCAAACCCCAGATGAGCAGCGATGTCGCGGATGGGCAGCTCAGAGCTGATCAGCAGCGTGCGCGCGGCGTGCAGCTGGCGCTCGGTCAGCAGGGCTGCGGCGGTCTTGCCGGTCTCGGCCTTGCAGACCCGCGTCAGGTGGGTTGGCGTGACCTTCAGTGCGGCCGCGTGATCGGCCATGGCGGCCTGGGTGCCGGGCAGTTCGGCGATGCGGAGGCAGTAGGCCTGGCACAGGCGCTGCGCTGCGGTCTGCCGGGCAGTCCGTCCGGCGGGCTCCGGTTGCCGGTGCAAGGCAATGGCGGCCAGTTCGCAATGGGCCTGAACGGAGCGGTGCCAGAGCAGCTCCTGCGCGTTCTGCTCGCGGCTGATGGCTTCGAACAGGGCGGTCAGCCTGGCCTGGTCCTGAAGGCTGGCGAACCGCTTCTGGACCGGCGTTTCCGGAAACGGCAGCGGCAGCGGGCCGGATACCGACAGAACCTGTCCCAGGCACTGGCGGGTGAATTCGGCGGACCACAGCGTGCCGGCCGGAAGGAAGATGGCGCTGTAGGGGCCAAAGCCGCGCTGTGCGCCATTGACACAGATGCGCCCCTGTCCGCGGGTGATCCAGATCAGCAGGTGTTCGCGGCGGGTATGCGCCAACCCGGTCTGCCAGGCGCCATCGGGGGCAAGCCTGGACAAGGGGGCGGCGTGAATGTCGCCGGACAGGGTCGGATCAAATGGCATCAGGTATCTTAAGCGCAGGAACAAATACGATCTGCTGCAACAGGGCATGAATCCCTGATTCTGGCAAGTTTTCGCCGGCCGGCACCGAAAACGTATAAATTTTTAGGGTTTGTGCCTGCTGGCTGTCCGCGCGGCGGCGGTCAGGCCAGGGCCACCTGCTGCCAGTCTTTCATGCGGGCGCGGAACCAGCTGCGCTGACGCTTGGCAAACCGCCGGGTGGCGATGGCCGCGCGTTCTTCTGCCTCGGCCAGCGAAATCCGGCCCTGGCCGTAGGCCATCAATTCCGGAACCCCGATCGCCTTGCAGGACGGCAGGGCGGGGTCATAGCGGTCCTGCATCGCGCCGATCTCAGCCATGGCGCCTTGATCCAGCATCTGGCCAAAGCGCTTGCGGATGCGGGCCTCCAGCCAGGATTTCTCTGAGTTCAGCACCAATGCAGTGCAGCCGGACAGCGGCAGCGCCGGGGCGGGGGTGTCATCCTGCCAGCCGGCCAGCGGGCGGCCGGTGGCCTTCAGCACTTCCCAGGCGCGCTGCACCCTGGCCCGGTTCTGCAGATCAATGCGGGAGGCGGTCTTAGGGTCCAGCTCTGCCAGCAGCGCCTCAAGGGGCAAGCTGTCGCCTTTGGCGCGGACCTCGGGCGGGGTGGTAGGAATGTCTGCCATGCCTTCGGTCAGGGCGGTGAAGTAAAGGCCAGTGCCGCCGGTGATGATCATCCGTTCGGGCCCTTTCAGCAGCTCCAGCACCTCGCGCAGCCAATGGCCGGCGGAATAATCCGCATCATAGGGCATGTGCCCGTAGAGCGCGTGAGGCGCTTGCGCTTCTTCCTCAGCCGAAGGGCGGGCGGTGATCACCCGCCAGCAATCATAGACCTGGCTGGCATCGGCATTGACGATGATGCCGCCCTGCCGCGCGGCAATCTCCAGCGCCAGCGCGGACTTTCCCGAAGCGGTGGGGCCGGCAATCAGCACAGGCAGATCCGGGTTGATGTCAGGCAGGTTCATTCAGGCGTGTTCCGTCTCTTAAGTCCAGTTCCGCAAAACTGTGCGGAAAGCGCGCTGCGCGGATTGAAACCGGCGGCGATTTGCTTCATTTTGCGCGCAAACTAACCCTCACATCTTCTGGAGCGCAACATGCCTCAACCGCAAGACAAGCCGGAGCTGCATCCGGCCGCCGCCTATAAACGCGTCATGCTGAAAATTTCGGGCGAGGCATTGATGGGCGATCAGGGGTTCGGCCTGCATCCGCCGACCGTGCAGCGCATCGCCCGCGAAGTGAAATCGGTGCAGGAGATGGGCGTTGAGATTTGCATGGTGATCGGCGGCGGCAATATCTTCCGCGGTCTGTCCGGGTCCGCCCAGGGCATGGAACGCACCACCGCTGATTACATGGGGATGCTGGCAACCGTGATGAACGCGCTTGGCATGCAGTCGGCGCTGGAAGAACTGGGGGTTTTCACCCGGGTGATCTCGGCGATCCGCATGGATGAGGTGGCCGAACCCTATATCCGCCGCCGCGCTGTGCGCCACCTGGAGAAAAAGCGGGTCTGCATCTTTGCGGCGGGCACCGGCAACCCGTATTTTACCACCGACACCGCCGCCACCCTGCGGGCCAATGAAATGGCCTGCGAGGCAATCTTTATGGGCAAGAACGGGGTTGATGGCGTCTATGACAAAGACCCCAAAGAACATGCCGACGCCGTCCGTTATGACGAGATCAGCTATGACGAAGTCTTTGCCAAACGGCTGAAGGTGATGGATGCCTCGGCCATTGCGCTGGCGCGTGACAACAATCTGCCGTTGATCGTGTTCCCGCTGGATGAGCCGGGCGGCTTCCGCGGCATCCTGGCCGGCAAAGGCACCTATACCAAGGTTCACGGCTAATCCCTGATCAGAGATTAAGGAAAGACGCGGGCCCTTTGAAGTCCGCGTTTTTTTGTGTCTGGCCGGGGCAGATCCCTTGGCGAGGCAGGGCAATTCCGTGAAATCACCGGAATGCAGACTAAATTTCCTGGATGACAGGGGAGACCGGCAAGGGGCAATATGCAATCCCGGCGGCGGCAAATCCTGGCCGACATCGCTATACATCAGCCTTCCAATGGCTTATGAGCCAAGGGAAGACCGCCTCAGATAAGGGGAGAGAGCAGAATGTCTGATGATTTTGAACTGGATACCGACGACCTGAAGCGCCGTATGGACGGTGCCATGGCCAACCTGCGGACCGAATTCGCGTCCTTGCGCACCGGCCGGGCCTCTGGCTCGATGCTGGAGCCGGTGATGGTGGATGCCTATGGCTCGATGACGCCGATCAACCAGGTCGGCACCGTGAACGTGCCCGAACCGCGCATGGTCACCATCAACGTCTGGGATAAGGGCCTGGTCGGCAAGGTCGAAAAGGCAATCCGCGAATCCGGGCTGGGGATCAACCCGCAGCTTAATGGCACCATCATCATGCTGCCGATTCCGGAGCTGAACGAGGAACGCCGCCGCGAGCTGACCAAAGTTGCCGGGCAATATGCCGAGCATGGCCGGGTATCGATCCGCAACGTGCGCCGCGACGGCATGGACCAGATCAAGAAGGCCAAGGCCGACGGCATGTCGGAAGACGATCAGAAGTTCTGGGAAGCCGAAGTGCAGGAGCTGACCGACAAGATGATCAAGGCCGTGGATGAGGCGCTTGAGACCAAGCAAGCCGAAATTATGCAGGTCTGACCGGCAGTATGCCAGGAGATGCAAATCCGCAATTGAGCGCCGCCGGAGAGTCTCCGGCGGTCCGTTCCGGCCCGCGTCATGTGGCTATCATCATGGACGGCAATGGCCGCTGGGCCCAGGCCCGCGGGCGGCCGCGGCTGTTCGGCCACCATGCCGGCGCGCGCCGGGTGCGTGAAGTTGTCGAGTGCTGCCCAAGTCTGGGCGTGAAATACCTGACTATCTTTGCCTTTTCGACCGAGAACTGGAAACGCACCCAGACCGAGGTCGCAGGCCTGATGAGCCTGTTCCGGCGTTACATTTCCAAGGAAATGAACGCTTTGGCCGAAAAAGATGTCCGGGTGCGCTTTATCGGCGACCGGGTTCGGCTGGATGCCAAGCTGATCGACCTGATGGACAAGCTGGAACAGAAGACCGAAGGCAACGACGGCACCCAGCTGACCATCGCGTTGAACTACGGCGGCCGTGATGAGGTTGCCCGCGCCACCAAACGGCTGGCGCAGGATGTGGCGGATGGCCGGCTGGATCCCGCCAAAGTCGATGAAGAAACCCTGCCGCGGTATCTGGACACCCATGTGCTGCCGGATCCGGATCTGGTGATCCGCACCAGCGGCGAGGCGCGGATCTCGAACTTTCTGCTGTGGCAATCGGCCTATGCGGAATATGAGTTCATCGACACGCTGTGGCCGGATTTCTCCGGCGAAGAGCTGGCGAGGCTTTGCAATAGCTATGGCAGCCGCGACCGCCGGTTCGGGGCCGTCAAAACATGAGTGCCGCCAAGGGCCGCTGGGCGGACCTGCTGCCGCGGGCCTTGTCTGCTGTGGTGATGGTGGCCGCGGGCGGATATGCCGTGTGGGCCGGCGGGCTGGTGTTTGATGTGCTGATTGCGCTGTGCAGCGGCGGCATGGTGTGGGAACTGGTGCGGATGCTTCAGCCTGCGCGCAGCGGCACTGCGCTGCAGCTTGGTGCAATCTCTGCCGTTGCCGTACTGCTGGCGTCGTTCCTGCCGGTGCTTTGGGTGCTGCCGGTCTTGGCGGCCCCTGTGGCGGCAGGGTTCGGCCAGATCAGCGAACGGCGGCAGTATTTCACCGGCTTTGCCTTGTGGGTTCTGCTGGCGGGTTTCGGCTTTATCTGGCTGCGCGGCCAGATGGGTGTGGCCTGGATGCTGTGGCTGATCGGCATTGTGGTGGCAACTGATATCGCGGGCTACTTTGCCGGCAAGGCGATCGGCGGGCCAAAGTTTTGGCCGCGTGTCAGCCCCAAGAAAACCTGGAGCGGCACCGCGGCTGGCTGGCTGGCAGCTGCTGTCGTGGGCGCGGGTTTTGCCGGGCAGATGGGGCTGGGCTATGGCATTGTGGTGCTGTCGGTGCTGCTGTCGATGGCCAGCCAGGCGGGCGACGTGGCCGAAAGCGCACTGAAGCGGAAGATGGGCGTCAAGGATTCCAGCGGGCTGATTCCCGGCCATGGCGGGCTGTTCGACCGGTTCGACGGGATGCTGGGGGCTGCGGCGATGTTCCTGGCCGTGACCGCCCTCTGGGGATAACCAGACAGGAAAAACTATGCGGAAAGTCTCGATTTTCGGCGCGACGGGCTCGATTGGCCAGAACACCATTGATCTGATCCGCCGCGCGCCGGACGCTTATGATGTTGTGGCGCTGACCGGCGGCGCCAATATCGCGCGGCTGGCCGAAGACGCTGTTGCGCTGCGGGCTGATGTTGCTGTGACTGCTTATGACAACCGCCTGCCGGATCTGCGCGCGGCGCTGGAAGGGACCGGCGTCGAGGCCGCAGCAGGGCAGGCGGCGCTGGTTGAGGCTGCTGCGCGCCCCGCGGATTGGATCATGTCGGCCATTGTGGGCGCGGCTGGTCTGGCTCCGGGGTTGGAGGCGCTGAAACACGGCACCACACTGGCGCTGGCCAACAAGGAATCTCTGGTTTGCGCCGGCCGGTTGCTGCTGGAGACAGCGGCGGCGCACGGCGCCCGGCTGCTGCCGGTGGACAGCGAGCATTCGGCGGTGTTCCAGGGGCTGGCGGGCGAAGACATCGGTGCAGTTGAGCGGATCATCATCACCGCGTCCGGCGGGGCATTCCGGGACTGGCCGCTGGAGGACCTGCCAGGTGCAAGCCTGGCGCAGGCGTCCTCGCATCCCAATTGGGACATGGGTCAGCGGATCACCATCGACAGCGCGTCCATGTTCAATAAAGCGCTGGAAGTTATTGAAACCCGGGAATACTTCGGTGTCCGGCCTGAACAGATCGAGGTGCTGGTGCATCCCGAATCGCTGGTCCATGCGCTGGTTGGCTTCAATGACGGTGCGCTGATGGCGCATCTGGGCGCGCCGGACATGCGCCACGCCATCGGATACGCGCTGCATTGGCCGGAACGCCAGGAACTGCCGGTGGAGCGGCTGGATCTGGCCCGCATCGGCCAACTGAATTTCCGCGCACCGGACCCGGCCCGCTATCCGGCGCTGCACCTGGCCTATGATGTGATGGCCCGTGGCGGCATGATGGGCGCAGCCTTCAACGGCGCCAAGGAACAGGCGCTGGATGACTTCATCGCAGGCCGCATCCGGTTCACTGATATGGCGGCCGTCACCGAGACCGCGTTGGAGCGCATGTCAGCGGAACGTGACCTCATTGATGCCGCAATGACACTTGATAACGTGACCCGGGTCGACCATCTCGCCCGGCAACAGGCGGCACGCGCCGCAGAAGAACGCATAGGGTAGATCTTTGGACGTACTTGCTTTTGTCCCGCAGTTTGGCGGTTTTCTTTATACGATTGCCAGCTTTGTCATCGCCTTGTCGGTGATTGTGGCAGTGCATGAATACGGCCACTACATTGTTGGCCGCTGGTCGGGAATCCACGCGGAGGTGTTCTCGCTGGGGTTTGGCCCGGTGCTGTGGAGCCGGGTGGACAAACACGGCACCCGCTGGCAGGTCGCAGCGCTGCCGTTTGGCGGCTATGTGAAATTCCTTGGTGATGCTGATGCAGCCTCGGGCAAGGATGCCGGTGCTATGGAAGCCGCCGCGGACGATCCGGCAGCCCTGCGCCGCACCATGCATGGCGCACCGTTGTGGGCCCGGACCGCAACGGTGGCTGCAGGCCCGGTGTTCAACTTTGTGATGTCGGCGATCATCTTTACCGCAGTTGCCATGTCCCAAGGCATCATGCGCGACCCGCTGACCATTGGCGCGCTGGCGCCGCTGCCGGGGGTCGAAAGCGGGCTGCAGCAGGGAGATGAGCTGATTGCAGCAGGCGGAATTGCGGTGCCAAGCTATACCGATCCCGATGCCTGGGAAGCCTTCCGCGAGGCCCTGCCGCAAGAGCAGCCGCTGGACTATCAAGTGCGCCGCGACGGTACTGAAATCAGCGTCAGCGGACCGTATCTTTATCCGCCCTATGTGCGCGGTGTGGTGCCGCGCAGTGCAGCCGCAGATGCAGGATTGCAGCCGGAAGACGTGATCCTGGCGATGAATGGCGCGCCGGTTGTGTCCTTTGACCAGCTCAAGACGCACGTTGAGGCCGCGGACGGCAAAGTGCTGGTGCTGGACGTCTGGCGGGACGGCCAGCAGGTCGAAATGGCTCTAGCGCCGCGCCGCACCGACGAGCCGCAGCCGGATGGCGGTTTTGCCACCCGCTGGCGGATCGGCATTATTGGCGGCCTGGCCTTTGAACCGGCAACAGAATCCGCAGGCTTCGGCGCCTCTTTGGCGGCGGGAACCTATCAGGTTTGGGCTGTGGTGGAGACCTCGTTGTCGGGGCTGAAGCATATGATCACCGGCGCCATCAGCACCTGCAACCTGTCCGGGCCGATCGGCATTGCCGAAACTTCGGGCGCGATGGCCAGCCAGGGGGCCGAGAGCTTCATCCGCTTCATTGCGGTGCTGTCGACGGCCGTGGGCTTGCTGAACCTGTTCCCGGTGCCTGCGCTGGATGGCGGCCATCTGATGTTCTACGCCTACGAGGCCGTGGCAGGCCGTCCGCCCAGTGACCGGGCGGTGCGGGTGCTGATGTCGCTTGGCATTGCCATTGTGCTGTCGCTGATGGTGTTTGCGCTTGGCAATGATTTGTTCTGCTGAGAAGCCTGCCTCGACACGATGACTTCGGGCGGCCATTTTGCCGCCCAAGTGCTGCCACATTCTCCCGTTAACTTTTTATCAATACGCAGATTGTGCCAGATAGGTGCTTTGCGGACTGGTGGACGATAACTGGGGGACGAATGATGCAGACACTCTCGCAATCTTACCATGGCCTGGGCCTGTTGGTCCTGCTGAATTGGGACCGTGCGCTGACGGGTTTTGCCGTCCTCGGCGCATTGACCGCAGGCGCCTGGCTCGCCACATTGTGATTCCTGCAACCGGCGCGCAAGCCCGCCGCGCCGGTTGCTGCCAGAATGCGCTTTGTTGGTTTTGACAAGCGCTTTCAAACCCGGTACGCACATCCCAAAGCTGCTATAATAATCGGGTTTTGAAAAATGGTTTGGGGGAAAGTCGCAGGCAAGTCCTGTGGTGAGCGTAAGTCGGGCATCAACATCTTGTACCGTAAAGTTTCGGCTATTTCTCTGGCGGTTGCGCTGGGTTATGCATTGTCTCCGCTGCCGGCCGAGGCGCAAAGCTTCCGCTTCAATACGGTTCAGGTCGAGGGCAATCAGCGGATCCAGACGTCCACTGTTGTTGCCTACACCGGGATCGAACGGGGGCAGACAGTCAGTGCAGGCGAGTTGAACGACGCCTATCAGCGCATCCTTGACAGTGGCGTATTTGAAACAGTGGAATTGGTGCCGCGCGGCAACACGCTGGTGATCAAAGTCACCGAATTTCCGACCATCAATCAGATCAGCTTTGAGGGCAACCGCCGTCTCAAGGATGATTCCCTGGACCAGATTATCGAATCTGCGCCGCGCCGGGTGTTCAGCCCCTCGCAGGCCGAGCGCGACGCCGCCGCAATTGCCGAGGCGTACAGCGTTCAAGGCCGTCTGGCCTCGCGCGTGACCCCGCGGATTATCCGCCGCAACAACAACCGCGTCGACCTGGTGTTCGAGATTTCCGAAGGCGACACCATCGAGGTGGAGCGCGTCTCTTTCACCGGCAACCGGGTTTATTCCGACCGCCGTCTGCGCCGGATCCTGCAGACCAAACAGGCTGGATTTCTGCGCGCATTCATCAACTCGGACACGTTGATCGAGGACCGGCTGGAATTCGACAAGCAGGTGCTGCGCGATTTTTACCTGTCTCGCGGTTACGTGGATTTCAGGATCAACAGCTCCAACGCTGAAGTCACCCGCGAGCGGGATGCGGTCTTCCTGGTGGTCGATGTGACCGAGGGCCAGCAATTCAGGTTCGGCAATGTCTCTGTGACCAGCGAAATGCCGGAAGCGGATGCCGACCTGTTCAGCTCCACGCTGAAGATCAAGCCCGGTGTGGTCTATTCCCCGACATTGGTCGAGAATGCAATCGACCGGATGGAAGGGCAGGCTGTCCGCAATGAGATCGATTTTCTGCGGGTCGAGCCGCGGGTCACCCGCAATGAGCGGGATCTGACCCTGGATATTGAGTTCGTATTGCGCCGCGGTCCGCGGGTGTTTGTCGAACGCATCGATATCGAAGGCAATACCACCACGCTGGACCGGGTGATCCGCCAGCAATTCCGCTCGGTGGAAGGCGACCCCTTCAATCCGCGGTCCATCCGCAACAGTGCAGAGCGTATCCGGGCGCTTGGTTATTTTGCCAACGCGGATGTTGAAACCCGTGAGGGCAGCTCGTCTGATCAGGTGATTATTGATGTTGACGTTGAGGAACAGCCGACCGGGTCGCTGAACCTTGGCGGTGCATATTCTGTCACGGATGGTTTCGGGGTCAGCGTCGGTCTGTCCGAGAACAACTTCCTGGGCCGCGGGCAGCGGCTGTCTTTCAATGTCGCCACGGCGACGGAATCGGATTCCTATGTTCTGGGCTTTACCGAGCCTTACCTTTTGGGCCGGGATTTGCGGTTCGATTTGGACCTGGGGCTGAATGAAACCGACTCCAGCTTCTCGGAATACCGCACCAAACGGATCTTCTTCCAGCCTGCACTGACGTTCAGCACCGGTGAGGATACCTCGCTGCAAGTCCGCTATACGTGGGATGCGGACGAGATGCTGTTCACTGATGGCGAGGATGACGACACAAGCACCTTCCTGGCGAGCCCGGTTATTCAAAACGAAATCAATCAGGGTGAGCGTTCGGCCAGTGCCATCGGTTTCACCTACCGCTATGACAGCCGTTTGACCGGCCTGGATCCGACTGCGGGCTTCCTGGTTGAAATCGGGGCCGACTATGCCGGCCTGGGCGGAGATTCTGAGTACTTCAAGACCACAACCAAGATTGTGGCGCAGAAACAGATTCTGAACGAGGAAGTCACGATCCGTGCGACCTTGGAGGCGGGTGCGTTCCAATGGGAAGGCAGCGGTTCCAGCCGCTCGATCGACCGGTTCGTTCTGACCCCATCGGTTATGCGCGGATTCGAACCCGGCGGTATCGGTCCGCGGGACCAGTCCAGCGGCGCGCCTAACGGAAACTACAATGACTTCCTGGGCGGCAACTATTATGCTGTAGCCCGCTTTGATGCGGAATTCCCGCTGGGCTTGCCTGAGGAACTGGGGATGCGTGGCGCCCTGTTCTATGATGTTGGCAGCCTTTGGGGAACGCAGAACGTGGACAGATCCCTCCCCGCAGGCGGAAATGCAACTGTGGTAGGAGGCAGCAGATCGTTCCGCCACGTCGTCGGCGTTTCCCTGCTGTGGACCACCGGGATCGGCCCGCTGCGCTTCAACTTCTCCAAAGCCCTCCAGAAAGAGGACTTTGACCAGGAACAGAGTTTCGACCTGACTTTGCAGGCGCGGTTCTGATCTGGTGCGGCGGCCTGCGCCCAGTTATTGGGCAGCGCTTGGTCTTGCCATAGCGCTGTCCGGGCCCGGGACGGTGCCGGCCCTGGCCCAGGAGCCGGTTTCACCCCCCCCCCATGCGGGTGCGGAATTCCAGCTGGGGCTGCCGCAAAGCGGCATCCTCACCATCCAGCCTGACCGGCTGTTTTCCGAAAGCGCCTTTGGCAAGCGGGTGGAGCGCGAGATTGAGGCCGAGGGCGCGGTGCTGACCGCGGAAAACCGCCGCATCGAGGCTGAACTGCGCGCCGAGGAGCTGGAGCTGACCGAACGCCGCAGCGACATGGCGCCGAACGCCTTCCGTGCCCTGGCGGATGCTTTTGATCAGAAGGTGCAGGAAACCCGGCGCCGCCAGGACCAGAAGCTGCGTGAAATCAACCAGATGGGCGAGGAAGCCCGGCGTGAATTCATCGCCGCCTCACTGCCGGTGCTGCAGCAGATCATGCGGGAGTCCGGCGCTGGGGCGATTCTGGATCATGCTTCGGTCTTTCTGAGCGCCAATGCCGCTGATATCACCAGCCTGGCAATCGGCCGGATAGACGAGGTTCTTGGCGATGGCGCAGCAGATGAGGAGAGTGAGCGCTGAGTGTGCGAACTTGCCCAAGTGCCCTCTGCTTGCTAGGGACGGCGCAGCATAATTGACGATAATGGGAAACCACGCATGACCACCGAGCTGCAAAATGCTGACATTCAACTGATCCAGCGGATCCTGCCGCACCGCTACCCGTTCCTGCTGGTCGACAAGGTGGTTGATATCGACAGCTACAAATCGGCGCGCGGCATCAAGAATGTCACCATGAATGAGCCGCATTTCCAGGGCCATTTCCCTGGTACCCCGATCATGCCGGGTGTCACCATCGTCGAGGCGATGGCGCAGACCGCAGGCGTGATGCTTGGCGTTGGCATGGACATGGTCGATACCGACCTGCTGATCTATTTCATGAACATCGACAAATGCAAATTCCGCCGCAAGGTGGTGCCCGGCGATGTGCTGGAAATGCATGTCGAAACCCTGCGCGGTAAACCGGGCGGCAAGATCTTCAAGTTCCTGGGGCGCGCCACGGTGGACGGTGAAGTGGCCGCAGAAGCCGAATTCACTGCGATGGTAGACCGCCAGGTAGAGGGCACCTGATATGAGCAGCATCCACCCCAGCGCCATTATTGAAGACGGTGCCAAAATCGGCGAGGGCTGCGAGATCGGCCCGTTCTGCCTGGTTGGACCTGATGTTGTGCTGGGGGACCGGGTTGTTCTGAAATCCCATGTGGTGGTCACTGGCGACACCGAGATCGGCGACGAAACCGTTGTCTTCTCCTTTTCGGTGCTGGGCGAGATCCCGCAGGACCTGAAGTTCAAGGGCGAGAAGTGCAAGACCGTGATCGGCAAGCGCAACCGCATCCGCGAGCATGTGACGGTGAATGCCGGCACCGACGGCGGCGGCGGCGTGACCCGCATCGGCGACGACGGCCTGTTCATGGCCGGCTGCCATATCGCCCATGATGCCCAGGTCGGCGACCGGGTGATCGTGGTGAATTCTGCCGCGGTGGCAGGCCATTGCGTGCTGGAGGATGACGTGATCATCGGCGGCCTGTCGGGCATCCATCAATGGGTGCGCATTGGCCGCGGCGCCATCATCGGCGCAGTCACCATGGTGACCAATGATGTGATCCCCTACGGGTTGGTGCAGGCGCAACGGGGCGAGCTGGACGGGTTGAACCTGGTCGGGCTCAAGCGCCGCGGCGTCGCCCGCAGCGACATCACCGCTTTGCGTGCGGCGTTTCAGATGCTGGCCCAGGGCGAAGGCACCTTTCAGGAGCGCGCCAAGCGGCTGGGGGACGAGAGCGACAGCGAATACGTGCAGCGGATCGTCGCTTTCATCACCGGCGGCAGCGACCGCTCTTTCCTAACACCGGGGGGCTGAGACCATGCTGGCAGTGATTGCAGGCACCGGTGAACTGCCGGCTGAAGTTGTATCCCGTGTTGGCGGCCGGCCGCTGATCTGTGCGATGGCAGGGTCCGAACCGGACGCGGTGGATGCGGAAGTGACTTTCCGGTTTGAACAGCTGGGATCCTTTCTGGAACGCTTGAAGGCCGCAGAAGTGACCGAGATCTGCATGGCGGGCGCGGTGCGCCGTCCCAATATCGACCCTTCGGCCATCGATGCCGCGACGATGCCGCTGGTTCCGGTGCTGCAGGCGGCGCTGGCTGCTGGCGATGACGGGGCTTTGCGGGCGATCATTGGCATTTTCGAACAGGCTGGGTTCACTGTCCGCGCCGCGCATGAGGTAGCGCCGGATCTGCTGATGGCAGAGGGCGTGCCGACCAAGGTGCAGCCGGGCGAGCTGGACAAGGCAGATGCTGTACGGGGCGCTGAAATTGTCGCCGCCATGTGTGCGGCTGATATCGGTCAGTCCTGTGCAGTGCGCAAGCAGCAGGCCATTGCGGTCGAGAACATCTTTGGCACCGACTGGATGCTGGCCTCGCTGCTGCACCGCCCGGACGGGCAGGGCGGTTTGCTGTTCAAGGCGCCGAAACCGGCACAGGACCGCCGTGCTGACCTCCCCACCATTGGTGCCGGGACAGTGGAAGCCGCGGCTAAGGCCGGATTGTCCGGCATTGCACTGGAAGCAGGCGGCGTGATCGTACTGGATCAGGAGGCGGTGATTTCGGCCTGTGACCGGCTGGGCTTGTTCCTGTGGCTGCGCAAGGGATGAGCCTGCGGGTGTTCATTCTGGCGGGAGAGCCTTCGGGCGACCGGCTGGGCGGGGCGCTGATGGCGGGTTTGAAGCAGCTGGAACCGGACGTCAGTTTCGACGGCATTGGCGGCGCCCTGATGGCTGAGCAGGGGCTGGTCTCACGGTTTCCGATGAATGAGCTGTCGGTGATGGGGCTGGCCGAGGTGCTGCCCAAATACCGCCATCTGAAACGCCGGATCCGGGAAACTGCCGATGCGGTTCTGGAAACCAAGCCGGATGTGCTGATCACTATCGACAGCCCGGATTTCTCGCTGCGGGTGGCGCGGCTGGTCAAAGAGCAAAGCAATATCCGCACAGTTCATTACGTGGCGCCCTCGGTTTGGGCCTGGCGGCCCAAACGGGCAGGCAAAATGGCTGAGGTCATCGACCATGTGCTGGCGCTGCTGCCGTTTGAGCCGCCGCTTATGGAAAAGGCCGGGATGGTCTGCGACTTTGCCGGCCACCCGGTGGTCGCCGAGCCGCAGGCCACGCGTGATGAGGTTGCTGCGTTCAGGCAGCAATTTGGTCTGGGAAATGCGCCCTTTGTGCTGGCGCTGCCAGGCTCGCGGCGCTCTGAGATATCGCGGCTGGCGCCGGACTTCGGGGCTGCCTTAAAACGGTTCCTGGAGACGCACCCGGACTATAAGGTGGTCGTTCCTGCCGCCGCGCCGGTTGCAGGGCTGGTGCAGGAGACCTTGCAGAGCTGGCCTGCGGGCACCGTCCTGATTGACCCGAACAAATTCGAGCCAGCCACGGCCAAGGCCCACAAACGCGCCGCTTTTGCGGCAGCGGATCTGGCACTGGCCGCCTCTGGCACGGTATCGCTGGAACTGGCCGCCGCGGCCACGCCGATGGTGATTGCCTACAAATTCCAATGGCTGACCTGGCAGATCATGAAACGCATGGCGCTGATCGACACTGTGACGTTGGTCAACCTGGTGAGCGATACCCGCGTGGTGCCGGAATGCCTGGGGCCAGAGTGCACACCGGACAATATAGCTGCCCGGCTGGCTGCGGTTTCAGCCGATCCTGGCGCGCAATTGGGTGCCATGGACGTGACCATGCAACGTCTTGGCAAGGGCGGTGAAGAGCCTGGCCTGCGCGCCGCCCGCGCGGTCCTGGACCGTTTACCCAGCTGATAGGGCAGGAGCGTGCCGGAGGCTGATGCCTCCGTCGCGCGGCTTTTGGTAGCGCGGGCGCTGCGCACCCGCGCGGAGCGCGCCGCCCGGCCAGCGCAGAACATGTGCGGATTGGCAAGATGACTCGGCGGATTTAGTTTTGCCGGGAACCGCTCGGGCGCAAATGCGCCCTTAGCGTTGACTCAATTTTGATCTGGAAACCTGCGTTTCCCTGACCTGGCGCAACCGCCCAATGGCGCGCCTCAGTAGCCGCGCCAGATCCAGCCGCCGCCAAAGATGCGGGAGCCTTCGCTGGCGTAGAACACGCAGGCCTGGCCGGGAGAGACGCCTTCCTCCGGGGTCAGCAGCTCGACCTCGGCGGTTGTTTCGCTCAGAGGACGGATGATCGCCTCGCGCGGGGGGCGGGTGGAGCGGACTCTGACCTTCACATGCCATTCATCCTGCGAGGTGAACGCCGTGTCGCCCAGCCAGTTGATTTCGCGCACCGGGATGGTGCGGGTGGCCAGCAGCTCCTTGGCGCCGACAACTACCTGTTTCTTGTCCACATCAAGCCTCACCACATACAGCGGTTCGCTGAGGCCGCCGATGCCCAGGCCGCGGCGCTGGCCGATGGTGTAATGCAGCACCCCGTCGTGGCGGCCCAGCACCCGGCCGTCGGAATGAACGATGTCGCCCGGCTCCGCAGCACCGGGGCGCAGTTTTTCGATCACCCCGGCATAGTTTCCGTCCGGCACAAAACAGATGTCCTGACTGTCCGGCTTGTCCGCTACCGCCAGGCCGTACTGCGCCGCCATCTTGCGCGTTGCGTCCTTGGAGGGCAGATGGCCCAGCGGAAAGCGCAGGTAATCCAGCTGTTCCGGCGTCGTTGAGAACAGGAAGTAGCTCTGGTCGCGGTTTGCATCCTCGGCGCTGTGCAGCTCTGCCCCGTTTGCCCCCATCATACGCTGGATGTAATGGCCGGTGGCCATGCAGTCGGCCTCCAGATCCTTGGCGGTTTCCAGCAGGTCCTTGAACTTCACCCGCTCGTTGCAGCGGATGCAAGGTACCGGGGTTGCACCGGCCAGATAGCTGTCTGCGAACTCGTCAATCACCGCATCCTTAAAAATGTTCTCATAATCCAGGACGTAATGCGGGAAGCCGCGCTCCTCGGCCACGCGCCGCGCGTCGTGGATATCGATGCCCGCACAGCAGGCGCCTTTTTTGGCCAGCGCCGCGCCGTGGTCATAAAGCTGCAGCGTCACGCCGACCACGTCATAGCCCTGATCGGCCAAGTATGCAGCGACAACAGAGCTGTCGACGCCGCCTGACATGGCCACCACCACTCGGGTTTCCGAGGGCGGTTTGGCAAAGCCGAGCGAGTTTAGGTTTGAGTCGTGGTCCAGCGCCATGGGGCAGCTCCTGAAGGCAAGGGGGCAGGCGCCGCAGAATATAGGAAAATCCTACAGACTCTCAAGGGCCGTGGTTCACGTGCCGTTAAGCCTGATCGGAAATTCTTGTGCCAGACCTCAACGAAAAAGATCTTCGAGGGAAGAAAGATGTTTTTGAAGAAAGTTGACGGGCCGCGCGCCGTCACCCTGCCGGATGGCACTATCATGACCCGGGCGGATCTGCCGCCGACAACCACCAGGCGCTGGGTTGCCTCGCGCAAGGCTGCGGTGGTGCGCGGTGTTCTGTACGGGCTGCTGCCTCAGAAGGAGGCCATGCAACGTTACGGGCTGAGCGAGGAAGAGTTCCGAAGCTGGGTTGCAGCGGTTGCAGACCATGGCGAAGAGGCCCTGAAAACCACGCGTCTCAAGAAATTCCGCAGCTCTGACGCAAAATAAACAGGCCCGCCCTTGAGTTGCATTTGTAAATTAACCATCATGGTAACGAGGCATTAACTTTTTTCCACCAAGGTTAACGCGACCTGAGGGAAACAGTGTACAGGCGGAGAAAATAATATGCGCATTCTGCTGGTTGAGGATGATCCGACCACGGCCAAAAGCATCGAACTGATGCTGACCCATGCCAACCTGAACGTCTACTCGACGGATTTGGGGGAAGAAGGGATCGATCTGGCTAAACTTTACGACTACGACCTGATCCTGCTGGATCTGGGGCTGCCCGATATGAACGGCCACGAGGTCCTGCGCCAGCTGCGCATGTCCCGTATCGAAACGCCGATTCTGATACTGTCCGGTGCCGATGATACCGACAATAAGATCAAGGGCTTCGGCTTTGGCGCGGATGACTATCTGACCAAACCTTTCCATCGTGAGGAACTGGTGGCGCGGATCCATGCGATCATCCGCCGTTCCAAGGGGCATTCGCAATCCATTATCAAGACCGGCAAGATTGCGGTCAACCTGGATGCCAAAACGGTTGAGACCGATGGCAAGGCGGTGCATCTGACCGGCAAGGAATACCAGATGCTGGAGCTTCTGTCGCTGCGCAAGGGCACCACGTTGACCAAGGAGATGTTCCTGAACCATCTTTATGGCGGCATGGATGAGCCGGAACTGAAGATCATTGATGTTTTCATCTGCAAGTTGCGTAAGAAGCTTAGCAATGCAACAGGCGGCGAGAATTACATCGAAACTGTCTGGGGCCGCGGTTATGTGCTGCGTGATCCGCAGGAAGACCACCTGTCAGGCGGCCAGCGGCTGGCTGTCGGCGCCTGAAAGGATGATCACCCGGTCGGCACATGACCATGTGCCGCCGGTTGCAAGGACCTGCCGGTTGGCGGGTCTTTTTGCTTTTTGCAGCTTGTTGCTGACGGTCTGATGGATGCGCTGGACGCGGCTGGCGCCGCACCTTATCACGAAAGGGAAGAACGAAGAGGGACCGCGCGTGGCAGAGAAAACAGAAAAAGACGTGGCAAACCTGACGGCTGAAGACGCGCAGGCTGAATTTCTGGCACTGGAAGAAAACCTTCGGGCGGCGGATCTGGCCTATCATCAGGCCGACGCGCCTGAGATCAGCGATGCCGAGTATGATTCGCTGAAACGTCGTTACCGGACCTTGGCAGAGGCCTTTCCTGAACTGGCTGAAACAGCGGCCCAGCTGGATGCTGTTGGCGCGCCCGCGGCATCTGGCTTTGGCAAGATCACCCATTCGGTGCGGATGCTGTCGCTGGGCAACGCGTTTGAGGATGAGGACGTTGCCGATTTCGACCGCAGCATCCGCAAATACCTGGGCCTCACGCCTTTTGATGGATTGTCTTTTACCGCCGAACCCAAGATCGACGGGCTATCGCTGTCATTGCGCTATGAACAGGGCGTTCTGATCCAGGCGGCAACGCGCGGCGATGGCAGCATTGGTGAAAATGTGACCGCCAACGCCGGAACCATTGCCGACATTCCCCAGCAGCTGGACGGCGCGCCGGAGGTGCTGGAAGTGCGCGGCGAAGTCTACATGAGTCACGCGGATTTCGAGGCGCTGAATGCCCGGCACGAAGAACGCGGCGGCAAGATTTTTGCCAATCCGCGCAACGCCGCCGCAGGGTCGCTGCGGCAGCTGGATGCGGAAATCACCCGGGCCAGGCCTTTGCGGTTCTTTGCCTACAGCTGGGGTGAGCTGAGTGAACCCCTGGCAGAAACGCAGATGGAGGCAATTGCGCGGCTGCACTCCCTGGGGTTTCAAACAAACCCGCTGACCCGGTTGTGCGTAACTCTTGAAGAGATGATCAGCCACTACCGCAGCATCGAAGAACAGCGCGCAACGCTTGGCTATGACATTGATGGCGTTGTGTATAAGGTCAATGATCTGGCGCTGCAGGGGCGGCTGGGCTTCCGCTCGACCACGCCCCGCTGGGCGATCGCGCACAAGTTTCCGGCAGAACTCGCTTGGACCCGGCTGGAGGCCATCGACATTCAAGTCGGCCGTACCGGCGCGCTGAGTCCGGTTGCCCGTCTAACCCCTGTGACCGTTGGCGGCGTGGTGGTGTCGAATGCGACGCTGCACAACGAGGACTACATCCTGGGCCGCGACTCTAAGGGCGCGGAGATCCGGGCGGGCAAAGACATCCGCATCGGTGATTGGGTGCAAATTTACCGGGCCGGCGATGTGATTCCGAAAGTGGCCGATGTGGATCTGGCCAAGCGGCCTGCGGATGCCGCACCCTATCAGTTCCCGCAGACTTGCCCGGAATGCGCCAGCCCGGCTGTGCGCGAGGAAGGCGACGCCGTGCGACGCTGTTCCGGCGGCCTAATCTGCCCGGCGCAGGCAGTGGAAAAGCTGAAGCATTTTGTGTCCCGCGCGGCCTTTGACATTGAGGGTCTGGGCGCCAAGCAGGTGGAGCAGTTTCATGCAGATGGGTGGGTGAAGGAACCCGCTGATATCTTTGATTTGCAAGAAAATTATGGATCCGGGCTCCAGCAGTTGAAGAACCGCGAAGGGTGGGGCGAAAAATCTGCGGATAACCTGTTTGCTGCGATTTCTGAAAAACGCACCATACCGATGGCCAAACTGATCTTTGCCCTGGGCATCCGCCACGCGGGCGAAGTTGCCGGCCGCGATCTGGCGTTGCATTACCGGGATTGGCACGCGATGGCGGAGGCGGTTGATGCCGCGCGACCCGCCGCGCTGGCGCACCGGGCAGCGGATGAGGCTGAGGAGGCCGAACGCCTGGCAGCCTCGCAGGAAGGCCGCCGTGCCCGCATCAAGGACGCCCGCGACGCGGCGATTATCGCTTGCGGTGTTCCAGCCGAAGCCGCCTCTGCTTGGGCGGACCTTATCGGTGTGGATGGGATTGGTGCAGTGCTGGGCCTGTCCCTGTCAGACGCCTTTGCCAACCCCGAAGAACGCGCGGCCTTTGACCGGCTAGTGGCCAAGCTGACCATTGTGCCGCCGGATGCACCGGCAGCAGACAGCCCGGTGGCGGGCAAGACCGTGGTCTTCACCGGCACGCTGGAAAAGATGACCCGCGCCGAAGCCAAGGCGCGGGCCGAAGCTTTGGGTGCCAAAGTGTCCGGCTCGGTGTCCAAAAAGACCGACATACTGGTGGCCGGACCGGGCGCGGGGTCCAAGGCCAAGAAGGCGGCTGATCTGGGCATCCGGATAATGGACGAAGATAGCTGGCTGGAGCTGATTGCAGAGGCATGAGCGGACGTCCCGAAATCCTGTTTCCGCTGTTTGCCGGAGCCGAAACCTTGCAAGGGGTTGGCCCGAAAACGGCGCAATCCCTTACTCAGGTAGAGGTCGAGACACCGCGTGACCTGTTGTTTTCGCTACCCTATTCGGTGGTGGACCGGCGGCGGCGCGATACCATCCGCGGGGTGGAACTGCCCGCAACACTGACGGTCGAGGTGACCATCGGCAGCCACCGCCCGGCCCGTAACCGGGGCGGTGCCTACCGGATCCATGTGGAGGATGCGGAAACCGAATTCCAACTTGTGTTCTTCCATGGCCGCAGCCGCTATCTGGAGGCTCAGCTGCCGGAGGGCGCGCGCCGGGTGGTCTCGGGCAAGTTGGAGCTGTTTGACGGGCTGGCCCAGATGGTGCACCCGGACCACATGCTGCCGGTTGAGGAAGCGCATGAGATCCCGGAGTATGAACCGGTCTACAGCCTGACCCACGGCGTCACCCAGAAGACCATGTATAAGGCGGCGCAAAGCGCGCTGTCGCGGATGCCGGAGCTGGCAGAATGGATCGACCCGGCGCAGATGCTTCGGGAAAACTGGCCCGCTTGGCATGATGCGCTGTATGCAGCGCATGCCCCGCAGGGCCCCGATGACCTTGGCCCGCAGGCACCGGCGCGGGCGCGGCTGGCGTATGACGAGTTGTTTGCCCATCAGCTGACCCTGGCGCTGGCCCGCCAGACCGAACGTAAAATTCGCGGCATTGAAAGCCAGGCCACCGGGCGGCTGCAATCCCGGGTGTTGAAGGCATTGCCGTACCGGCCGACAAATGCGCAGGCTCGTGCAATCGCGGAAATTTCGGCGGATATGGCGACGGACAAACGGATGAACCGGCTTTTGCAGGGCGATGTGGGTTCCGGCAAAACCTTGGTTGCTTTCATGGCTTTGCTGGTCGCTGTTGAAGCAGGCGGGCAGGGTGTGATGATGGCCCCCACGGGTATTCTGGCGCAGCAGCATATGGAAGGGCTTGCACCGCTGGCCGAGGACGCAGGTGTGGTGATTGAGATCCTTACCGGGCGCGACAAAGGGGCGGATCGTAAGGCCAAACTGGCGGCGCTGAAACGCGGTGACATTCACATTCTGGTCGGTACCCATGCGGTGTTCCAGCAAGATGTTGAATTCGGGGATTTGCGGCTGGCCATTGTCGATGAACAGCACCGCTTTGGCGTGCGCCAGCGGATGGAGCTTGCGGAAAAAGGCAAGGGCGCGGATGTGCTGGTGATGACCGCCACGCCGATCCCGCGTTCATTGGCACTGGCACAGTATGGCGACATGGATGTTTCGGTACTGGATGAGAAACCGCCGGGGCGCAAGCCAGTCAAGACCGCCGTGATCAGCACCGAGCGGATGCAGGAAGTGGTTGATCATCTGCGCAAAGCAATCAGTGAGGGACGCCAGTGCTACTGGGTTTGCCCGCTGGTCGATGAGTCTGAGCTGAGCGACCTGACAGCGGCGGAGGAACGGTTCAAGCATCTGCGGGCCATTCTGGGTGAGGGCACTGTGGGGCTGGTGCATGGCCAGATGCCGCCTGCGGACAAAGATGCGGCCATGGCTGCCTTTCAGGAGGGCAGAACCAAGGTTCTGGTGGCCACCACGGTGATTGAGGTGGGGGTGAACGTGCCGAATGCTTCGATCATGGTGATTGAGCGGGCCGAGATTTTCGGCCTTGCGCAGCTGCACCAGCTGCGCGGCCGGGTGGGACGGGGCAGTGCACAGTCAACCTGCCTGTTGATGTACCAGCCTCCGCTGACCGAGGGCGGGCGCAAACGGCTGGAAGTCTTACGCGAAACCGAAGACGGCTTTCGGATTTCGGAAACCGATCTGCAGATGCGCGGCGCGGGCGACATGATCGGCACCGCGCAATCCGGCCTGCCGCGGTTCCGTATTGCCGATTTGGAACGCCAGGCCGGGCTGATGGCGGTGGCGCAAAGCGACGCGCGGGCGCTGCTGGCCGCCGATCCCAAACTGGACAGCCCCCGCGGCAAGGCTGCGCGTGTTCTACTGTGGCTGATGAAGCAGGATCAGGCAATCCGTTTGATTACAGTGGGTTAGCCCGCATTTTAAGGCGTGTTCTCTGGCAGTGTTCCAGTCCGTTCGCAAATGTTCTCAAAAAGTTCTTTACAGGCGTTCTTGAAAATGAGAACAAAGGGGCAACAAACTTGCCAGAGAGCGAAGAGACTGACCGGAGGAGGCCCGAGCCATGATTACACAGATCAAAACCACCATGCAGAACGCCCATTCGACCCTGCTGGAGGACGCCATCGGCGCGGCCTCGCTGATGGTGATGCTGGTGGCGGCGTTGCATCTTCCAGGGCTGTTCTGATCCGCTTTTCCCATTCCTGATTGCATCTGCTGTGCCGGGCCGGCCCTTTCCTGTCCCGGACTGCCCGAGGGATCAACCGCCTGTCCCGATCCCCACTTGGATTGCCTCAATATCCAGCCTGGCCGACCCGGGTCCCGCACAGCAGAGCATGACTGCCGCCGCCATCCTGCCCGGATGCGCGGCGGTCTTTTTATTTGAGGGGAGAGTGATCACACAGCGAAATGATTTGCACAGGTGCAGGTCGCGTTGCGATTATTTGGGCTGCCTTTGCAGGGCCGCAAAAGGCCGCATCAGGCACAGCGCTCCTTGGCGGCGGTCTGCATGGCTTCCAGCGTTGCCTCCAGCGCCAGCATGATCGAGGCGTGGCGGTTCTTAAACTCGCGCGCAGGCTGCAGAACTTCCAATCCGTCAAACGGCGCGTCCGGCACCGGGCCGTTCTGGGTCAGCATCGCCTTCAGCTGGTCGCGGGCGGTCTCAATCTCTTCCAGCGAGCGGCCGATGACATGGGCACCCACCACTGCCGCCGAGGCCTGTCCCAGCGCGCAAGCCTTTACGTCCTGGCCGAAATCCGCGATTCTCCCGTCTTCCACAGAAACATCGACGGTCACGGCAGAACCGCAAAGCGGCGAGCGTTTCTTGACTGTGGCGCTGGGAGATTCAAGCCTGTCGAGATGCGGGATATCCGCGGCCAGCGCCAGAATGCGGGTGGAGTACAGTTTGATCAGATCACTTTCGCCAGCCATGTCTTTCCCGGGCTTTCCCTGCTTGGTTCTTCCCCATACATAGGGAGCCGAACAGCAGATGCAAAAGGTTTTTATCCATGACTATTGCCGCGTCCTTTGATCCCGCCAGCCTGGTGTACAATGATGCCGGGCTGATCCCTTGCATTGCGCAGGATGAGGCTTCGGGCGAAGTTCTGATGATGGCCTGGATGAATGCCGATGCGGTGGTCCGCACGCTGGAGACCAGGAACGTGACCTATTGGTCGCGGTCGCGCCAGGCATTTTGGGTGAAGGGGGAAACCTCGGGCCACGTGCAGGAACTGATAGACCTGCGGGTGGATTGCGACCGGGATTGCCTGCTGGCGCTGGTGCGTCAGACCGGGGCGGCCTGCCATACCAACCGGCGGACCTGTTTTTACACTGCGGTGCGCGGTGGCGAAGAGATTGAGCTGATGAAGCCGATGGGCTGAACGAGGCTACGGCCCTGGCGGGCCGTGCCTCCGGCGGGAGAATTTTCAGCCAGAAAGAAGCGGCAGGCCCACCATCTCGCGGATGTCCTGCGGGGTGGCGCCTTCGGCGCGGTATTTGGCGATGGCGCGGGCATCGTCGCGTTTGGCGAGGCGTTTGCCCTGGTCGTCGCGGATCAGATGATGGTGGTGGTAGATGGGCGTGGGAAGGCCCAGCAGGCGTTGCAGTAAGGCGTGGATCGGCGTTGCCTCTTCTAAGTCAGCGCCGCGCACGACGTGCGTGACGTTTTGATCGGTGTCGTCCAAAACCACTGATAGGTGATAGGAGGCGTCCATCCCTTTCCTGCGTAGAATGACGTCGCCTGCATCCTGCGGCAAGCAAGCGGTCTGATAGGTTCGAATTTCGTTTCTCCCTTGGCCTGTCTCATGCCAGCTAAGCTGTTCCGGAACCTGAGGGCACTCCATCGCCTTTTCGATATTCAGGCGAAGAACGTCATTGGAAACAGCATGTGCGGTTTTCCGCCAGCGGCATGTGCCGGGGTAGACCAGCCCGTCAGCGCCGAAGCGTGGCACGCCTTCTTGCGGGGCTGAGGCCGCCGTTTCGATGTCAGCGCGTTTGCACCAGCAAGGGAACAGGACATCCATTTCTGCTAAAGCCGACAGGGCTCCTTTGTAGAGTTCGGTGCGATCTGATTGACGTATAGCGGGGACTTGCCAAGACAGTCCTAGCCAGCTGAGGTCTTCATAGATCTGCGCCTCCCATTCGGGGCGCGCGCGGGATTGGTCGATATCTTCGATACGCAGCAGAAAGCTGCCGCCTTCCGCTATCGCCATATCATGCGCCAGGATGGCGGAATAGGCGTGGCCCAGATGCAGCGGTCCGGTTGGAGATGGCGCAAAACGGGTGGTGAATGTCACGCTTTTTCAATTACATATACGGTGGACTTCAAGTTGATTCCAGGGAGGTGGTCGCCGTGCTCCCGGAATAACAGCCGGGCGGCCGAACAGTCCAGCCATTCATTGAGTTTGCCGGTATAGGCCCGGTCTTCCAGCGCGTGATCATTGTAGGAAAAGGCAAACAGCCCGCCGCGCGGCAAGGCATGCAGGATCATGTCGAATACCGCTGGCGGGGCTGCGCCAGTGCCCAGAACGCCGCAGCCGGTGATCTGGCGGTAGGCGCCTTGCGGGATCGGCTTGCTGTCCATGACATCAATCTGTGTCAATGTGCGGTAGACGCCCTTGCTGCGGGCCTGGGTGAGCATTTCGTCAGACGGTTCCATACCATCCACGGTGTCAAACCCTTGCAACCGCAGGGCCAGGCCTGACAGGCCGGTGCCACAGCCGAAATCGAGAACAGGCACACTCATGTCCGGCCGGAACTTTGCCAAGGCTTCGGCGATACGGCCCGGTGTGGCGTAACCGTTCTCGGCGATCTCGGCGTCGTAGGAAGCGGCCCATTGGTTGTAGTGCTCCAGGGTCGCTTCCGGTGTTTCAAGGTCGTAGGCCTTGTCCAGAAACTTTTCGCTCATGCTGCAAGTTTAGGCCCGGCAGCCGCAATCCGTCTAGGAAAAGTTGCTGAGCCACTGTTGCCAGACATCCTTGGCGCGGTCGGTATAGGCCTTGTAGCGGTCCTTGCGGCCGCGGCGGCCGCCCTTCAGACCATCAACCGGACGGAACAGGCCGAAGTTCACGTTCATCGGCTGAAACGTCTTGGCCTCGGCGCCGCCGGTGATGTGATGGATCAGCGCGCCCATGGCACTGTCCTGCGGAACTTCTGGCAGGTCCTGACCAAGGATTTCCGCAGCAGCCAGCCGGCCTGCCAGCAGGCCCATTGCTGCACTTTCCACGTAGCCCTCGACGCCGGTGATCTGGCCGGCAAAGCGGATGTTGGGCTTGGATTTCAGCCGCATCTGCGCATCCAGCAGAGTGGGTGAGTTCAAAAACGTGTTGCGGTGGATGCCGCCGAGGCGGGCAAAGCTGGCGTTCTCCAGCCCGGGGATCATCTTGAACACGTCTGTCTGGGCACCATATTTCATCTTGGTCTGGAAACCGACGATGTTGAACAGCGTCCCCAGCGCGTTGTCGCGGCGCAGTTGCACCACCGCATGGGCCTTGACGTCAGGCTGATGCGGATTGGTCAGACCCACCGGCTTCATGGGGCCAAAGCGCAGCGTCTCGCGGCCGCGATCTGCCATCACTTCAATCGGCAGGCAGCCGTCGAAGTACCCGGCGGTCTCGCCCTCGTGAAACTCAGTTTTGTCAGCTGACAATAATGCGTCGATAAAGGCTTCGTACTGGTCCTTGTCCATCGGGCAGTTGAGGTAGGCGGTGCGTTCTTCCTCGGTCTCGCCCTTGTCATAGCGCGACTGCATCCAGGCCTGGGACATGTCGATGCTTTCCGCATAGACAATCGGCGCGATGGCATCGAAAAACGCCAGTGCCTCGGCGCCGGTTTCCGCCTGGATTGCCTGCCCCAGTTCCGGTGATGTCAGCGGGCCGGTGGCAAAGATCCAGTGGCCGTCCACAGGCAGTTCAGTGATCTCTTCGTAAGAGACCGACACATTCGGATGCGCCTTCAGCTTAGCCGTCACAGTTTCGGCAAAGGGATCGCGGTCCACCGCCAGCGCACCGCCGGCGGGCAGACGGTGTTTGTCCGCTGTGGCCATGATCAACCCGCCTGCTGCGCGCATTTCCCAATGCAGCAGGCCTACAGCGTTCTGTTCGTCATCATCCGAGCGGAAGGAGTTGGAACAGACCATCTCGCCCAGGTTGCCGGTCTGATGGGCAAAGGTCTCAACCTTGGGGCGCATTTCGTGGATCACCACGGATACGCCCATGTTCGCCGCCTGCCAGGCAGCCTCGGACCCGGCCATGCCGCCGCCCACGATATGCAATGTCTGTGCCGAATGATCTGTCATGCCCGCCACATAGGGCAGGGGAAGGGGTTGCGCAACAGGCTTGGCGGTCGAACCCGCGCCGCAGAGCCGCCGCAAATCGCACAGAATTTGTTGGCTGATTGTGACCTGACCGGGAGGGAGGGAAATTTGGGGCCGCCGCTGCGGGAATGGTCACCGGTGAGAGAGAACCGGTTGGAGGGACCCTTCCGCAGCAGCAGCCCAAATTGTGCCGGTCAGTGACTAATCAGCGACCGTGCCCAATCTTTGCCATCTTTCCGCCCGAATTGAAAGGCGTTTGGCTGGCGTCTTAAGGAAACAATATGTGCGGATTGGTAAACAAAGCCTAAAATTTTCGGAGAATTCCGGAGGTCAGGCCGGAATTCCCGAAAAATCCTCCCGACGCATCAGCTTTCCTGCCAGTCGGGGGCGCGTTTTTCGATAAAGGCGGCCATGCCTTCGATGGTGTCGCGGTACATCAGATTTTCGACAATCACTCCGCTGGTATAGGCATAGGCCTGATCCAGCGGCATTTGCAGCTGCTCATAAAATGCCTGTTTGCCGATTTTCACAGCAGAGCCGAGTTTCGCGGCGATGGTTTCCGCCAGCCGGGCGGTTTCGTCCTCCAGCTCCTCCAGCGGTACGGCGCGGTTGGCCAGACCCAGGTCCACCGCGCGGGCGGCATTGATGAATTCGCCGGTGGTCAGCAGCTCAAACGCCTGCTTGCGCGGGATATTGCGGGACAGGGCCACCATCGGTGTGGAGCAGAACAACCCGATGTTCACCCCATTGACGCCGAATTTGGTGTCCTCTGCCGCCACCGCCAGATCGCAAGAGGCAACCAGCTGGCAGCCTGCTGCCGTGGCGATACCATGGACCTGGGCAATCACCACCTGGGGCAGCGACTGCAGCCCTGTCATCACGCTGGTGCAGCGGGCAAACAGGTCTTGAAAGTAAGCCTTGCCGCCGTCCGCCGCGGCGCGGCCTGCGGTCATCTGTTTGATGTCATGGCCCGCACAGAACCCTTTGCCGGTGCCGGACAGGATCACCACCTTGATACTGCTGTCTTCGCGCAGGGCGTCGATCTGCGCCTGCAGGGCCGCCAGCATCTCGTCCGACAGGGCGTTCAGTTTTTCCGGCGTGTTCATCTTCAGCCGGGCAATGCCGCCCGTGTCGTGACGTTCCAGAATTGTCATCTTGCCCTCCTCGCAATTCTCGGGGCAACTCTATGCAGGGATAGGGGAAAGGGAAAGCATGACGCTGGCATTTGATGTCGCAGGTCTGACGGATTACCTGCACGAGATTTTTCCGCAGGTAAAAGACGATTTCGCCATCGACGCTATGGATGAGCAGGGCCTGCGGATGCGGCTTTTGACAGCCGAGCGGCATTTGCGGCCCGGCGGCACGGTATCGGGCCCGTCGATGTTTGCGCTGGCCGATTGCGCGATCTATGCGCTGCTCCTGTCGCGATTGGGGCGCGAGGCGCTGGCCGTCACCACCAATTGTTCGCTGGATTTCATGCGCAAACCCGTGGCCGGCGCGGATATTATCGCCGAGGCGCGGCTGTTGAAGCTGGGCCGGGTTTTGGCGGTTGCCGATGTGCTGATGTATTCCGAGGGGCTGGCAGAGCCGGTGGCGCGCGCCAGCATGACATATTCGATCCCGCCTAAGCGTTAACCGCAGTGGCAAAGGGCTGACCGACTTTCACCAGCGTCTCCCGGCCTTTGGCGCTGTTTGCCACCAGATCGTCGGAGAAACGGACCTTGCCGGGCTCAAACACCACCACCACGGTGGAGCCGCCGAATTTGAAATAACCCTTCTCGTCCATCTTCTGCACGTCGCCAGCGGTACGGGTGTTGACGATGCTGCCGACACCAAAGGCGCCGACCTCGACAAAACAATAGGTGCCCAGCGTTTCGGTCTCGATCAGGGTCCAGCTGCGTTTGTTCTCGCCGAACACATCCGGCCCGGCCCCCAGCGCAATCGGGTTCACCGAATGCAGCGCGCCGGCAATGTCCTGGGCGCCATTGATCCGGCCAGCGGCAGGAAAGTGGTATCTGTGATAGTCCGCCGGGCACAGCCGCACGATGGCCAGGGCGCCGCCGATGAAGCGATCGGCGATGCCCGGCAGCATGGTGCGGACGGACATCGGGTGGCCTTTGACGGGCACAAATATGTCCCCGGCCAATTCCGGGAACACCAGCACCCGGCCATCGGCAGGGGAGACAACGTCCTTGGTGGCGGTGCTGAAGGGGCGCACTTCGGGTTTCAGATGGCGGACAAAGAATTCATTGAAACAGGAGAAACTCTCAGTGTCGGCAGAAGCTTCGGTCATGTCGATCGACAGGTCTTCTATCACCGCCTTGATCTTGCTCTTGGAGAACCGCGAGTTGAACCAGATGCCCATCAGGCGGCTGATAAGGGGCGATCGAAACAGCAGTTTCTCGATGGGCCGGGCACTGGCGTTCTGATAGGCCCAGCGAATCCATTTCTCGCCGAGCACGGCCTCTTCAAAGGTCTCGCCGGTGTCGCGGTCAACAACAAGAATGGGATCGCGCTTCATAGGGCCTGCCACGTCTGGTTTCTGCTCCGCCGCGCCTAGCAAGAAGCGGCGGCGGGGCCAAGGCCGGAATTGGGTCGCAACGCTGGGGCAGGGACCGTTCAGGGGCCGGGGGCCGTCTTGCAAATGCTCCAGTGGTGCTTTTGCGGCCGAAAAGTGCCATAGCACCGGATGCGCGACGCATGCCCGCTCTGCGGGCGGAATTGCTTTTCCAGAAAAGAACAAGGGGGCCGCAGCCCCCTGTCCCGGATGTTCTTTAGGGGAACAGCTTCTTCACGTAGTTCGGCAAGGCAAAGGCGGCCTTGTGGATCTCCGGATTGTAATATCCGGTCTCGATCCCGGCGGCGGCAAAGCGTGCCTCTAGATCCGCAAGGCTCACGTTGCGGGCCCTGTCCGAGTGGCTGCCCCAGCCGAACGCCATCGGCCCGCCGGCATAGGTCGGCACTGACGCCAGATAACAGGACGCATCGGCGAACAGCGCCTGGAAGGCGCGCAGGGTGCCGGTCAGCTCGTCACCCTGCATGAACGGCACGCCGTTTTGCGTTACGATGATGCCGTCTTCGGTCAGCGAACGGGCCGCGTGGCCATAGAAGGTGTCGGTGAACAGCACTTCGCCGGGGCCGATCGGGTCGGTCGAATCGACGATGATCACATCGAACTTTCCGGTATTCTCTTTCATAAAGAGCGCACCGTCGTTGATCACCAGATTGAGGCGCGGATCATCAAACGCGCCGTCGCTCAGCATCGGCAGGTATTCTTTCGAGAAATCCACCACGCCGCCGTCGATCTCCACCATGGTGACATGTTCGACCGACGTGTGGCGCAGCGCCTCGCGGGCCATGCCGCCGTCGCCGCCGCCGATGATCAGCACGCGTTTTGCGGCACCATGCGCCAGGATCGGCACATGGGTCAGCATCTCGTGGTAGATGAAGTTGTCGCCTTCGGTGGTCTGCACCACGTCGTCAAGCGTCAGGATGCGGCCGAATTGGCCGTTCTGGAACACTTTCAGGCGCTGATGCTCGGTGTTGCTGTCATACAGCATTTCGTCCACGCGCAGGGCCTGGGCGTAATGTGCGTGCAGGCTTTCCGTCACCCACTCCGGTTTGCTGGCACTGTTCATGCCGCAACCTCTTTGGCGATCAGTTCCTCTCCGCGCAGCAGTTCGCGCACTTCCACCATGTCAGTGTTGAAGGCCTCTTTCAGCACGTCGACGGCTTTCCACGGCTCGGCATCGCCGCACATGAAGACGTCAAAGGCGCCATAGCCGATTTCAGGCCATGTGTGCACCGAGATATGGCTTTCCGCCAGCACGGCCACGCCGGAGACGCCCTGGGGCGAAAACTTGTGGGTGTGGATGTGCAGCAGGGTGGCGCCGCAAACGTCAACGCAGTCGCGAAACGCTTTCTGGATGCGGGCTTCGCAGTCCAGGCCGGTGCCTTTCATTACTTCGATGATCAGATGGGTCCCAGCAAACACCTTGCCATCCTTGCGGATGAAATGGTCTTCGCGGTCCGAGTCCACAACGGAGTCGATATTCGCGGCTGTTACACCGCGGGCGGTATCTTCCTCATGGGCGCCTGTCTCCAGACCGATCCCCAGTTGGAAGAGGTTGGCGTCTTTCATGACACTCCCCTTCGTTCCAGTAGATTGCAATCCAGCCGGTTCCTTAGCGCCCCCCCGAATAAGGGTCCGGGGTTGGGATCGGTACCGAAAGTGAGGGGCATTTAGGCCGGGGGGGAGATTCGATCAACCTTTAATTTTTGCATAGCCGGTAACGCGCAAGGACCTGCATCCTGCGGATCATGAGGACGGGCAAAAAAAAGGGCCGGGGCGAACCCCGGCCGTCAGGTTGTTCTATTGCCCAGGGGATCATGGGCGCCAGAACGGAAGAGTGGCTTCATAATGGGCGTCCTGGCGGCTCAGCCCGATGTCCTTAAGCTGTGCTGCGCTCAGGTGTTTCAGATGGGTCCTTGTGCGGCGGCGCAGGCTCCACTTGGTCACCAGAACAGCAAAGAGGACGGCCCATTGCGCCAGCACCGGCAGGCCCGGGCGGCTGATCAGATAGGACATGTTCGAGTGTGCCATTTGCGTGTGCTGTACCATGGGAGGCTTCCTGTATTGTGTTGATACAATCCTGTTGATTTGTCGTGATGTTTTGATACAAAGGGGTAAGAGTGTTGTCCAAGGATGGATTGTAATGGGTACAATTTGGCCGCAAAGCCTGAGTGAGACAAAAGGTCCCAAGTATAAAAAGGTGGCAGATACAATCCGGTCTGCTGTCGAATTGGGCAGTTTGAAAATTGGTACAAAGCTGCCGCCAGTGCGCGATCTTGCGTATCAATTGAGCATTACACCCGGCACCGTAGCCCGCGCTTACAGCATTCTGACCGATGAAGGCGTGCTGGAGGCCGAGGTTGGGCGCGGCACCTTTGTAGCCGAAAAGAAAAAGCCGGTGCCCGATGACGTATGGTCGCGGGAGCTGCATTTGCTGGAAGCGCGCGATCCCGGCCATGTCAGCCTGTTCAGCCCGCGGATTGCCGATATGGGGCAGGTGGCCGCGGTGCGCGAGGCGCTGCACAAGGTGGCGGAAGGCGAGGCGCGCAATTTCCTGAATTATCCGACCCGCGACGCCTATCTGCCGGTGCGCCAGGCGGCGGCGGCCTGGGTGGGGCAGTCGCCGGTCGGCATGGTCACAGAAAACGATATTGTCCTGACACATGGCAGCCAGAACGGGCTGATGGTGGTTCTGCAAGCGATCCTGGAAGGGCCGCAGCCGGTGATCATGGTTGAGGATCTGACCTACGCCGGGTTCCGCCGTGCCGCGGAACTGCTGCGGGCGCAGGTGGTCGAGGTTGCCATGGATGAACACGGCATCCGGCCGGATTCAATGGAACTGGCGGTCCGCAAGACCGGCGCCACGGTGCTGTGCACCAGCCCAGAGGTGCATAATCCGACCGGGCTGCACACGCCGCTAGAGCGCCGCAAGGAGATTGTCCGCATTGCCCGCCGCCATGGGGTGCAGATCGTCGAGGATGACTGCTACCGGCTGGGCGAGTCGCGCGCACCCAGCTACCGGTCGCTGGCGCCGGAGCTTGCCTGGCATGTGTCCTCGATCTCCAAGATCCTGACACCAGCCCTGCGCGTTGGCTTTGCGCTGGCGCCCGAGGGCCGGTCCACGGACCTGCGGCGGGTGGCGGAACACGGGTATTTCGGCCTGGCGCAGCCGCTGGCAGACCTGGTGCGGATCCTGCTCAGCGATCCGCGGCTGCCTGATCTGGTGGCGGCGGTGCGCGGGGAAATGGCCCGCTATGTCCGGGTCGCGGTCAATGCGCTTGGCGGGTTTGATCTGACCTGGAATCCGGATGTGCCCTTTGTCTGGCTGCGGCTGCCCTCGGGCTGGCGCGCTGCCGCTTTCACCCGCGCCGCAGAATCAAACGGGGTTCAGATCCGCTCGGCAGATGAATTTGCCTTGCGCGACGGCCGCGCGCCGCATGCGGTGCGCATCGCCATCAACGCGCATGTGCCGCTGAAGCGGTTCGAGGAGGCGATGCTGCGCCTGCGCGCCCTGCTGGACAACCCGCCCGAGCAGATCAGCGTTTGATTTTTTGGGGTATTATCATACCTAATTTGTAAGATGTTGAATTTGCTATGTTTATTGTTGATTGCCGCTGTTGACGTTGCTTTGTGATCGCCGTAAACCCCCTCCATCGCATTCAGGCGTTTCCTTTCGGGGAATCTGCCGTCACGACAAACAGGATTGACCTGCCATGAAAACCTTCTCTGCTACTCCGGCAGACATCGAGAAGAAGTGGATCCTGATCGACGCCGAGGGCGTTGTTCTGGGCCGTCTTGCTTCCATCGTCGCCATGCGCCTGCGTGGTAAGCACAAAGCGTCCTTCACTCCGCATATGGATATGGGCGACAACGTGATCATCATCAACGCCGAAAAGGTGCAGATGACCGGCAAGAAGCGCGAAGAGCACTTCTACTGGCACACTGGCCACCCGGGCGGCATCAAATCGCGCACCAAACAGGAAATCCTGGAAGGCAAGCACCCCGAGCGCGTTGTGACCCAAGCGGTCAAGCGCATGCTGCCGGGCAACCGTCTGAGCCGTCAGATCATGACCAATCTGCGTGTCTATGCCGGTGCCGAGCACCCGCATGAAGCACAGGCCCCCGAAGTTCTGGATGTTGCATCCATGAACAAGAAAAACACCCGGAGCTAATGTAGATGTCTGATCAGATCAACACTCTTGAAGAGCTCGCAGCTGCAACCGGTGTGGAAGCAGTGGCCGAAGAAACCATCACACGTGAGCCGGTTCGCGATGAACTGGGCCGCGCCTATGCCACCGGCAAGCGTAAAGACGCTGTTGCCCGTGTCTGGATCAAGCCGGGCTCCGGCAAGGTCGAAGTGAACGGTTTGGAAATCAACAAATACTTCGCCCGTCCGGTGCTGCAGATGATCCTGCGCCAGCCGTTCCAGGTTGCCGGTGTTGAAGGCGAATTCGACGTCTACGCCACCGTTAAAGGCGGCGGCCTGTCCGGTCAGGCCGGTGCGGTCAAGCACGGCGTCTCCAAAGCGCTGCAGCTGTATAATCCCGCTCTGCGCGGCGCGCTGAAAGCGGCTGGCTTCCTGACCCGCGACAGCCGTGTTGTGGAACGGAAGAAATACGGTAAGGCCAAAGCCCGTAAGAGCTTCCAGTTCTCCAAGCGTTAAGCTTGCACAGAAACAGAACTGCAAAAGGGCCGTTCTTGGAGCGGCCCTTTTTGTGTTTGGAATGCGCAAATTTCCTGCACCGTTAACTTTTTTCAAAAAATGCCGTAACATGGGCGGACCGCTTCCTGTTGGGGGAACGCTGCCATGGCGCAAACCATCTATGAGAAATACGGCGGATTCAGCGCCATCAGCCGGGTCGTGATGACCTTTTATGAGTTGGCGCTTGAGTCCGATCAGATCGGCGACTACTTCGCCGATGTCGATATGGCGCGGCTGATCGACCATCAGACCAAGTTCATTTCCTCGCTGCTGGGCGGGCCTGCTTCCTTCAGCGATGAGCGGCTGGAGGCGGTGCACCGGGCCCTGGCCATAACCCATGATGATTTTGATGAAATGGGCGCGCTGCTGAAAGACGCGCTGGAGCAGCACGGGCTGTCCGAACCGGACGTGCGGGCCACTCTTGCCGCAATTGAAAGCAAGCGCAACGTCATCGTCCAACGGGACGCCGCATGAGCATTGCTGCCATCAACGAGCAGCTGCTGCGCGCCGTTGGCGTCGGTGTCGCGGTTGTCCGCGCTTCCGATCTGGGGTTTGTCTTTCACAATCAACCCTTTGCCGAGTGGTTTGGCACACCCGGCCCGGATGCGGCCCTTACGGATGCCATCGAAGGGTTGCAGCCACAGGATCTTGGCCCGCTGTGCGATGAGGGGCTGCGCTATTCTGCGGAGCTGAAAATCAAACGCAAGCGGCGGACGCTGGTCTTTGCCATCAACATCTCCCAGGCCAACCATCTGGACGAGGCGCTGTTGGTAGTGGAATGCCAGAACATCACCCGCATCCGCGAGCTGGAAAGCATGATCGACAGCTATTCCGCCATGGTGGAGCGCAACACCCGCGAGCTGGAGCGCGAGAAGGAGCGGGTGGAGCGGTTGCTGCTGAACCTGATGCCGCGCTCGGTCTATGAGGAGTTCAAGACCTTCGGCGTGGTGACCCCTCAGCTTTACCCTAAGGTGTCGGTGGTGATGCTGGATTTTGTCAACTTTACGGACTTCGCCTCCCGCACCGATCCGACGGTGACCTTGGGAGAGCTGAACGATATCTTTACCGCCTTTGACCGCATCGTCGAACAATACGGCTGCGAGCGGATCAAGACCATTGGCGATGCTTATCTGGCGGTTGCCGGGATGCCGGATCCTACCCCGGATCACGCCACCGCCGTGGCCCATTGCGCTACCCGGTTCCTGCGCTATCTGGACCGGCGCAACCAAAGCCATCAGCATAAATGGCAGGCGCGGATCGGGCTGGGCACCGGCTCGGCCGTCGGTTCGGTGGTCGGCATTCAGAAATATGTCTATGACGTCTTCGGCCCGGCGGTGAACCTGGCCTCGCGCCTGCAAGTCTTTGCCAACCCGATGAAAATCGTCGCACCGGAAGAGATGAAGGAAGCCCTGTCCGAGGAGTTCCGCGTCACCGACATTGGCCCCGAAGATATCAAAGGCATCGGTGAGGTGCATCTTGTCAACGTCGGTGACGAGTTGCGCGCCCCGCAGCCCAGCAGCCGGTTCTAACCGTCCGGTGCAATCAGCCCCAGTCCGCGCAAGTAGATGCCGATACCGCTTTCCAGCAGGTCCTCGGGCGGGAAGGGCGAGGCGGCACCGGGCGAGTTCCGTGCATAAAGCTCCACCACTCCGTGGCTCATTGCCAGCACATGGGCCGAGAACATCGAAGCAGGCGGGCGTTTGTCTTCCGGGATATGCTGGCTGAGGTCTGCCGCCGCGCGTTCCAGGATCGCCCGTGCCCGGGCAGCAGCATCAGCCAGTTCCGGCGTCCGGTTCACCGAAATGCCGCTTTCGAACATGGCGATGTAATGGCCCGGATGCTTGCGGGCAAAGGCAAGATAGGCGCGCCCCGTGGCCTCAAACGCCGCCAGCGCCGAGGGCTGGTATTTGTCATAGGCGTGCTGCATCAGGTCGGCAAACATCGCATAGCCCTGCCGCCCGGCCTCGGCGATCAGATCCTCGCGCCCTTTGAAGTGGCGGTAGACGGCGGCGGGGGTCACGCCGGCCTGTTTGGCAGCCTCCGACAGGGTGAACCCGGTCGGGCCCTTGGCCTCAATCAGATGCAGGGCTGCTTCGACCAGCGCCTGGCGCAGATTGCCATGATGATAACCGCGTTTAGGCATCCCAGATATCCGGGCCTCCGCAAATTCCAGTGTCCAATTCGCCAATCGCATCGGCGTTCTTGCTGTCATAGTCAAGCGCGTGCAGCACGCTGCGCATCGCCGCCAGCCGCGCCCGCCGCTTGTCATCTGATCGGATGATGGTCCAGGGGGCCTCGGCACTGTGGCTGCGTGCAAAGGTTTCGGAAATGGCGGCGCTGTAGCCGTCCCATTTCTCCAGCCCCTTCACGTCAATCGGGCTGAGTTTCCACTGTTTCAACGGGTCGGACTCGCGCGACAGAATCCGGCGCAGCTGTTCTGCCCGGCCAACGTTCAGCCAGAACTTGAACAGATGCACGCCATCCTCGGCCAGAGCGCGTTCAAACCCCGGAACCTGGCGGAAGAAGCGCTCGCGCTGCGCGTCCGTGCAGAAACCAAACACCTTTTCCACTACGCCGCGGTTGTACCAGCTGCGGTCAAAGAACACGATTTCGCCGCCCGACGGCAGGTGCTGGACATAGCGCTGAAAATACCACTGGCTTTGTTCGGCCTCGGAGGGTTTGGACAGCGCCACGATCCGCGCACCGCGCGGGTTCAGGTTCTCGCGAAAGCGCTTGATGGTGCCGCCCTTGCCAGCCGCGTCCCGGCCTTCGAACACAATGGCAATGCGGGCGCCGCTGGATTTGACCCAGGACTGCAGCTTGACCAGTTCGATCTGCAGCGCCTCCAGCTCCGCCTCGTAGGCCTTGCGCTTCATCCGCTCCCGGTAGGGGTAGCTGGGGCTGAGGATCCCGTCTTTATCCGCGCCTTTGATGGCCTTGCGGATCTCCTCCGGCGCGCCGGTCTGGTAATAGTGGCTTATGGCCCCGTCAAATGGCAGCGGCATGTGAAAAACCCTTCTGTCCTCAACCCTTTATATGGGCAAGAGGCAAGGAATGTGAATCGTTTTAACGCAATTGTGCGCGCGAGGCGGCCCGGCGCACGGCTACGGCCACTTCTGCTGTGGCCACATGCTTGTAGCGGGACACTTCGCGTTGCAGTGCGGGACACTTCCCGTTGCAGCAACTCATTTTTGCGATTTCCCTAATTTTTAGGCGCAAAACCAGCGCTTAGCCAGTCCGGTTCTGCTCCTGTTCCGCGATTTGACGCCGGAATTTTGGGACACTTCCCGTTGCAGTACGGGACACTTCCCGTTGCAATACCCGGCAACCCGCCGCCCAAAACGTAAAAAAACGCAGGGCGGCGGAGGGTTTTAAGGGGTGTTTAAAGGGGTGTTAAAGGGCCTGCAAAGGATTCGGCCCCGACAGCGGACAGAAGCAATTTTGCCCCCAGAGGCGCCAGCGCCCGCTTCCAAAGCTGCAGAGCGGTTTCACCGGGAAGAACCTGCACGGCCTCCTGCAGCCGCTGTCCATGCGCTGTGACTACCGGTCCGCTGTCGGTCTGAGGTGTGAGCCAGTAGACCGACCCGCCGGTTATGCGTTGCCCATCGGCCAAGCTATCCCGGATCGCATGGCGCCCTTTGTACTCCGGCAGCAATGATGGGTGGTAGCCGATGGCGCCGAGCCGCGACCATTCGATGAACCAGGCAGGTACAATTCGGAAAGAATGCGCAGACACCACCAAGTCGGGCCGCCAGGGCAGGTCGGCCGACAGCAGAGGGAGGCGCCGGGCCTTTACCTTGCAGGGGATGCCAAGGTCCTCGGCCGCCGCCTTTGCCAGAGTGTCTTCCGGCTCGGTAATCAATGCGAGCGCATAGCCTTCACCTGCAAGACGGCGCAGCACCTCGGCCGCCAGCCAGGAACATCCGATGACGGCCACGCGGAACGGTTCATTCTTCGACATATCGAAATCCTTGTACTGCCCGGAAATGGCCGCCCAGGCGGCCTTTGAGACTGCCGGTGCTCTTTGAGGCGGCGCAGCCGAGGGCAGAGGAAACCTGTGCCCAAAGCGGCTGAGCGCGCAGAGCGGCGGCCAGCCCGGGGTGTGACGTGTGAAAGAGTGAGGGCATCGGGCGGTCGTAACGGTTCACGCCTCGGCGCCACAGGGCGCAGACCTCATTCAGGAACCGCAGCCCCAGCCCGGCGCCTTGCCATTCCGGCATAATGACCAGGCGGCAGGCGCGGGCCTCGACCAAACCAGGCCGGGGGCTGAAAGCTACATGCGCAACGGGTTCGCCGCCGACAAAGCCGGTGTAATAGTCCGCCGCGACCATTCGGGGCATCTTCAAGTAGTGATGCGGCTCAAACAGGGGCCAGTAGGAACCGTCGGTCTTGTGAATGTCCATTGCGATGCTTGGCGGCCGTCGAAGACGCCTCCATTTAAGCTCGGCACTGCGGGTATCAATCACCCAATCCGGCTGCAGCCACTTGGCCACATCGTCGTGGCAGGTAATGCCGACGAATTGGCCGGCGCCCCGCCGCCAGGCTTTGGAGAAGGCAGCCGCCCCGATTCTGGCAACCTGCCGGTCGATGGTCGACGTGAACTCGTCCACGACGGCCAGGGCGGGGCGCTCGCACAGCAAGCGGGCCAGATTGGCACGGAACTGCTCCCCGTTGGAAAGGTGCCGCCATGGGCGCAGCCAGCTCGGCACGCTGCCCAAGCCCACAGCGGCGAGCGCGGCGGTGACCTGGTCCATTTCGCTATCCGGGGAGATTGCATCAATGACGGCCGCATTACCGGGCCATTTAGGGGCGGCGTCTGCGTTCCGGCCGAACAGCTTGCGGCCCAAGGACGACTTGCCGGAGCCGGACGGCCCGATGATCAAGCCAACCTGCCAGGGGCGGGCGCCCAGGTCGGCGTCCAGTTCCAAGCGGAAGTCTGCATCATCTTCCACATTGAACATGCTGGACACGCGGGCTGCGCGGTAGGTTTCTGGGATGGGGGATTTGTGGTGGATGCTGAGCCTCATGTGTTCACCACCTTGCATTTGCGCCCCTGGGCCTTCAGCTCCTCAAAAAGCGCTTTCTGGGCCGGTTCGTCCGGCACCAGGACAATAACGCCGAACTGGCGCTTATAGCGGTTCCCTTTCGGTTTCCCGTGGGTTCCGGGCGGCAGCGGGGGTAGATTGATCTCGGATGACGTGGGCATTCTGCCCTTCCTTTCCATCGCGCTCATTGGATTGATCCGGGCGCTTTGGTGAAGGGCTCTGCGGCCTCAGGGAATTATGTGCCTTGCATCTTGGGCACTTGATGGCGAGCGTGCCGCTAAGGGCGCCAGGCTCAATTTTGAATAACAATCTGCGGCATTCACCGCAACGCTGGTCTTGCAGCTTCAAGTGGAATCACTCCAAAGAGGCCGGGTCCTCGAGGACAGGGAGCGGCCAAGAGTGTTGTGTGGTCGGCGGGGTAAGGTGTGAGAGCTTCGGCCCCGAGTTTGGGGGGTGATGGTACACCCCCCGGCCTCCCGCTACCGGGAGGCGGGTTGTTTCAGGTTTCAGCCGCAGGGGCGGCCATGGCGGCATCAAACGCAGCCCGCACAGCAAACCCGGCCAGATCTGCATCGCTGAGTGCGGCGATCTGCGTCTCCACAGCTTCCTCCGCATCAAAGCAGCTCTGCACATGGGCCGCGACGGCAGCGGTGATCTGTTCCAGGTCCGCACGTGTCAGCTTGATCCAGCCATCTGGGGCCTTCCAGGAGAACGGCTCGCTTTTGATGCCCAGTTGCAGAGCAAACAGCGCCTCAGTGAGGTCTTCGCGGGTTGTGCGGTCGGTGCGGGCGTGGAACCCGCTGGGCAGCGTGATGCCGCCGTTTTGGATTTGCCACCGGGTTCCGGCCAGATCGGACAGGAGCGCCGCGCGGGCGACTGCTGCGACCTGCTCAGCCGTGGTGATTTTCAGGGAGAACGTCATGCTTTGGCCTCGCCGGTCATGGGTTTGCGAACAATTGGGTCAGGCACCGGGCCGCTGGCGACGGTGAGCGTCGGCGGGACAACAGGCTGGTCCGGCTCTGCAGTTGCCTCGAAAAAGAACCACCGCAGCTGAACATGCAGCTCGCCATTGATCCGCTCGATGCGCCCTATGAACGGATGGTTTTCGCCTTCCGGTTCGGCAAAGCCGCCGTCAGGCACGGCGGAAAGGTCATAGGGCACGCCGTCCACAGTGATCACATCGCCGCTCACGCTGGCGCTGGTTTCAGATTGGCCGGGAGGACCGGCCACACAGATGCAGGTTACTTTCATGATGATCTCCTTTAATACCAGCGGCCTTCGGCCCTGAGGCTGCAAGGCGTTGCAGTTCGCCCGCCCGCAGTGTCGTGCGCGTTCCAGGAAACGGCCAAGGCAGACGGCGCCCGTGCGCCACCAATGATGGCATTTGCAGAGGACCGGGCAGTGACATGAACGGTAAGATTTGTCGTCGTAGAGAAAGCTGCCGGGAAGTCCCAAACAGAGTCAGCGCCACTGTCCGCAGTGATGGCTTTAGTGCAGATTTGCGTCCCATCAGCGAAGCGCACCCACTCGCCAGTGGGGCCGCTGCCACGCTTGGGGATTAGGCTGATCCAATCGAGCCAAGTTCCGCCGTCCTTGATCCGCGTGAACATCTTGCCGCTGGAATGCGCGATCAGGATTTGCGCCGCGTTGTCGGCGTTGTACTGGAACTGAAGGAGGCAGGAGCCGGAAGAAAACGCCTCGCCTGCTGGCAGGGTGGAATTTCCCAACACCGCGGAGGTCAGAAAGTAGGATCCGGATGTAGCGATGTCATCAATGTTGTCATTCGGAACCGGAGCGCCCTTATCGCCCCAACCGAAGGCGTTTGTCAGTAGCAGCTTGTCTGCTGTGGCATCCGTCGCGCTGGACTGCACCGCCGCACCGCTGGCAGCACCTTCCTTGAGGCGGAGCTGCCAATCGCCCCCGGCTTTCAGCGCCACCTCATTGCTGGATGGCCAGCCCAGGCCGGTGTCTTCATCACCCAGCTTGACCACATCGGTGCTGAACTTGCCCTGTCCGGGGCCGTCCGCAACGGCTTGAAACGTGCCGGTCAGCGCCTGCACGCTGGCCACCACATCATGCGCCAGCGACATAGTGGGGAACAGCGCATAGATCTGCCCGGCCGCCGTTGCGCCCTGGTACACAGGGGTGATTGTCAGGAGCGTGCCGCTGCTGACCGCCAGCACCTCATAAACCCGCCCGTCCGGGCCGACAAAGCCCCATCCCGCCTGCGCGCTGCCAAAGAAGCTGGTGCCGGTGCCGGTGACGATTGCGCTGCCGTTCACAACGCTGACTGTTCCTGCCTTTGGCCATGCCATAGGGCTGCTCTCCTTATGTTACCTGGAACACTGTCCATTCGATTTTCGGGTTGTTGAAATAGACGCCGCCCTGGGCCTCCAGATCGATTGCCAGGAACACCCGCTGATCGCTGCCGCTGGCCCAATGCGGGTTCACCAGGGCGGAAGGGTCCTTGCTCCAAGACGCTGCCGGATCGGGGTTGGCGCCGCCGAAACCATTCCAGCGCGCGCCGGGCTGGATCGATGTATTGAGCGTCCAGAATGTGTTGTTGGGGTCCATGCCGCCCGGTGCGGTGCCGGTGGTGGTGACCGATGCGGCAGCGGCCAGGGCAAACCGCTGCGCCTGCCAGACGTCCAGTTTGCCGACCCGGATGCCGGTATTCACAAAGGCCCAGCGGGCGCCATTGCCAACCGCCCCCGATACCGTGAACGATCCCTGCGCCAGGACCATGGGCCGGGACAGAACCACCCCCGCCGCCTTGATCCGCCCGGTGTCAAAGTTGATCTTTATTCCGGCGGTCGGAATGCCGTTGGCATCCTGTGCGTAATCGTCGCTCTTGATCACATCCGCGATTTCAGCGCGCCCGATGGATGCCGCCCCAAGGAAGGCATTTTCCATGTAGGCACCCGCCGGATACACACGGCCATTGATCGTGCGTTCCTGAGTGTAGAGCGTGAACGGCACAGTTTCGTTTGACCCGTCCGGCGAGACAATTGCGAACATGTCAGCCTGAAACGCAATCCGCGCAATCGGCGCGTCGTCCTCGTCGAGTTCAGACCGCACCACCATGCCCGCCACATGGCCGTTATTGTCGATGCGCAGGGTGTACTCCCCCATCACCCCGTCCACAGTCTGCATGGTCTGCTGTATGCTGGTGCTGTTGTCGCCAACATCGGATTGCAATTGCGTGATCGCCGTGGCCTGGCTGGACACATTCCCTTCGGCACCAGTCACACGGGTGTCCAACTGGCTGAGGGCTGTGGCCTGTCCGGCAGCATTGCCCTCGGCATCATCCAGACGGCTGTCCAGGCTGATGAGGCTCTGGCCGTGGCTGGTGATCACGCCCTCTGCACTTGTGACCCGCGCATCCAGTTGCGATTGCGCCGTGGCCTGGCCGGAAATACCCCCTTCCGCGACGTCCAGGCGGGCTTCAAGGCTGATCAGGCTTTGACTGTGGCTGGTGATCGCACCTTCTGCGGTGCTGACACGGGTTGTCAGCGCGCTGGAAGCGGAGGCCTGGGCAGCGATGTCGCCATCCAGACGGACCTCCAAAGCATCAATGCTGCTGGCCAGTGCCGCATCGCCGTTGGCGCGTACCAGTTTTTCCGATTCAATCAGCGCCACGCTGTTTTCAATCGCCACACCAAGGCTTGCAGTGATGGCCGCTGTTGCGCTGCGGTCATCATCCACCCGCGCCCGGATATCCTGTGTGGCATAGGCAATCTGGGTTTTCAGGGCTTCGCGCTGTTCATAAGCCAGCAGCAATTGCTCCAGGGTGGCAACATCCTGCAGCACCATCTGATCATGCAGGGTCCGCACGTCGCTCACCGACTGGGTGATCGCCGGGCCGTCCAGGGTGCTGATCTGCACCTCTGCCGAGGACAGGCGGCTTTCGGCGGCGTCAAAATCCGCCTGATCCACCTTCAGGGTGATGGCCTCTTGCGCAGCGTCGATATCCACTTCCGCCGAGCTCAGGCGGGCGTCCATCCCGTCCACTTCGGTTTGCGTGGCCTTGAGGGCGATTGCCGCCTCCGCCGCGTCCAGATCCGCCTCAACCTGATTGACCCGCACCTGCAGGTCGCCCACGACGGGGATCTGGCTCGGGTCCAGTACCGCATTGGATATCTGCTGATTGACCCAGGCTTGCGTGGCCGACAGTGTGATAGAGGCTTCAGCAGCGGACAGCCGGATTTCCGCCTCGCTGATCCGTTCCGCTTCCGCTACCACGCCATAGATCCGCACCGTGCCGGTGTCCGGGTCCTGATAGATCCCGGCGTCCGCCATCCGCCCGTCGATTTCAGACAGCTTGGTCAGCGCCCACAGCACCTTGCCGCCAATCACCCCCAGCGCTTCAGCGGCATGGAAGCTCTGCACGTCGCGGATTACCAGATCCCGCTGCACCGCGCCTTCCAGCGGCGCGATCTTGTCCAGGACAAGCTGGTCATCCAGCGCGGCGGCGGCGGCAGTGGCATCATCGGTGATTGCCTGCCAGGTCTCCTCGGCCAGCATGTCCGGCTGCAGCTTGAACGCGGGCGTGGTGACCGGCAGCCAGGCGGTCCACTTGGTGTCCCTGGTCTTTGAGATGGCCTTGCCGCGGGTCTCGTATTCGGTGCCGCCCTGCATCGGCTCCAGGCGGAAGGTGCCCAGCTCCAGATCGGAGGTGCTGGCGCTGAAGCGCTCGTCGTCGCCGTCCTTGACCCGGACCTGGAAAGAAACGCCATCGGCTGTGAAGGCAAGGGAAGGGGTCCAGACGGCCCGGATGCCCACGCCGCGGACAACGCCGTTTGCGTCCTTGATCTCAATGCCGGAGACGCCAAAGCCCGGCACCCCGGCGTCCTGGGTGACGATGGGCGCGGTGACCTGCGGCAGGTCCGGGGTTTCCAGGGCCAGGTCCGGATCAAAATCACTGTGGTCCCATTCCCGCAGGCTGACAGAGACATTCAGCTTCAGCAGGTCAAAGGCCATCTCGGTGATGGTGAAGGTCTTGCCGCTGTAGCCGTACCAGCCAGAAGTGAAACGGGTCTTCAGCAGAGGCCGCAGGTTGGAATACTCCGGCGGCAGCGGCAGCCGGTGGGTACGGAAGCGGCGGTTTTCCTTCAGCAGCGCATTGCCGATCTGGCGCGCTTGCGGGGTGTTGAACACCATCGGCAGCTTCAGATCGAAGACACGCTCGCCGCCGTCTTCCGCTTCCCATTCCGGCCGGGTCAGCGTGACCGGCGCGGACGGGTTCCAAAGCGCATTGGGGGACGGATGGGTGATTGTGACGGCGTTGAAGGCTTTTTCCAGGCCGGGGAAGGGATCGTGCTTCCAGCCTTCAGAGACCAGCAGATCGTCTTCGGTCAGGTCGGCCGCGTAGGTATCGACCGATCCCACCAGCGGATACCAATAGCCGCCCAGCTCGACAATCTCGGCATTTGCGGCGGCAAAGATCTCCTCAAGGAAATCGGCCGGCGGTTCTTCAAAGCGGATCTCCATGCCGCCGCGGAACTGCGGCCGGTTGTTGCTGCCCACGCCCAGGTCGCAGGCGTCCAATGCGGCCGCCCATTCGGTGTAAGGCATGTCCCCGGCCGGAAAGCCGCCGCCCCAGACAGAACCGCAGGGCAGGGTAATGCCGCGCATGACGGTATAGGCCATGACCATCAGGTTTTCGGTGGGCTGCCAGGTCGATTGATCATCCCAGCGCTGAGGCCCGCTGCCCCCGGCGGTGCTGTCCTGGCGCACATCATAAAAGCCCGGCCCGTTCAGCTCAAAGCGGACCTGCGGCCTGCCGTTCGGATATTGCTTGTCGCTGCGGTAAAAGGTCAGAACCGTATAGTTAAGGCCGGTCAGGATGTGGTCTTCGGTCCAGGGCCGGTCGGGGTCTTCGCCATAGAGTTCGACCAGGCGCGGATCTGCCGCCAGTTGGCTGCCGTCATAAAACCGGATCCAGCCGTATCCCCAGCCGTCATCCGCAACTTTGTTCAGGATCTGGTAGCCGACGTTCGGGTCCCAGTCGGTGCCGATCTCCGAGTATTCGCCGTCGATGATCAGGCGGCGCAGGCTGGCGCCGGGGAGGTCGCCCAGCTCAATCACATGGGTCAGATAAACGCGGTTGTCGCCATGGCTGTTCTGATAGACCAGATGGCCTGCCGTGGCGAAGCGGCCAACAACAGAACCTTGCGGATCTGTCCCGCCGGTCGTGGTCGCCGAGGTCTGAATGCCGGGGCGGCGCTGCTTGCGCTGCTGGAACTTCTTCAGCAGCAGCGAAATGCCGGTGGAAACCAGCGTCCGCAGCGCAAAGGCAGCGATTGCATTGGCGGCAACATAGGCCTTGAAGGCGGTGCCAAGTGCCACCAGGACAGCCCCGACCGAGGCGGCCTCGGCGGGCTGGCTCAGCGCCAGCAGGAACAGCAGGGCATAAGACAGCAGCTTCATGGCCGGAACACCCGTTCCGCCCGGTCAAGGTGCAGGTAGTCCAGCCCTTTGAGGCCCAGAACATGGATTTGCGGACCGCCGATGATCCCCAGCGCCGTGTGGCCGCCCTCGCTGATTGCGGCAATGTCGCCCGGCCGGGAACTGCCCCAGCCGTCGATTTCCGCCAAATGGGCCGCGGCCAAGTCGTCCAGATCCCGGTAGCCGGCGCCCTTCAGCTTGGCGCGGCCTTCATCAAGGCTGCGGTATTTCCCGCGCCAGGCGCTGGCCGGATCAACGCCCGTGCAGGCCTTCACCCAGCCTGCCGCAAAGAATGCGCAGTCGAATTGCGACGGCTTCAGCACGCGCTTGGCAGCCCGGATGCCGCTTAGGTAATCCAGCAGGAGTTCCGCCCGGTTCTGCATCAGGTTCCCCATGGCACGGGCCATTCACCGGCCACATCGCTGTATTCGCGGCCCCGGTCATCTGCGTTGCGGCGCTGCAGTTCAGAGTTTGAGCGTTTCAGGGGCAGGCCCTGGGTCAGCTTGCGGGCGGGCGACACCAGGACAAGCTGGGTAAAACTGGGTCTGCCCTTGCCGCCCAGCTCCTCCGGCGCCTCGTTTAAAACGCCCTTAAACATGCGTTTAACGGGGGGCATCAGGTTGCCGGTGTCCAGGTCGAAGACAGCGGAATGGATCTGCACTTCAGCGTGGCGGGGGTCATACTGCTGCAGGAGCTGCTTCACCTCGTCCAGCATCGGCGGCAGCTTGACCCGGTACTGCCGCACCTGGAACCCCGGCGCGGCAATGATCGGGGGCACATCGATCACGGCACCCGCGCCGTAGTAGGTGCGGATCTCGCCGTCGATCAGGAATTCCTGATGATCATCGCCGGTCCAGAACCCCAGGGTTTCCGGGGCGCCGGTGGTGCGGTTCCTGGCCTGAAACCACAGAAGGACGCGGGCGTCGGTGCCGCGGCGTTCTGCGAGCTGCTGCTGTGCCTGTGCGGAATAGCTCATGGTTACCTCAGCGTCTGCAGCCAGTTGAACGAGCCGCCTTCGGTCACAGCCGAACGGCCCTCGCCGTACTGGGCGGTGGTGAGGGTGGCCTTCAGAACCGGGTTGCCCAGCGTGACGGCGGCGCCAAGGGCAGCGCCCGGCCGGATGAACGGGGTGACTTCAATGTCTGCGGCAACACCGGCACCAGAGGCCACCGCGCCGGTCGCAATGCGGTGGTAGGCGTAGCGGGTTGGATTGGCGCCGTAGGTGAAGCCCAGAAGGTCGCCGCGGCTGAGGATGTAGCCCGCAGGCAGGCCGGAAATATCCAGCTCGCGGTTGTTCGGGTTCAGCGCCTCGATGACGGGTGCGGAGCCGCCAAGGATGAATTTTTCCGGGTCGGCCGCCGGGTGCGGCTGGCGGGTGTCCCACAGCAGAAAGGATGCGCCGGGTTCGTCCAGCAGCGACAGGCGCGCCTCGATGGCGGCAATGGCGCTGTGGTGGTCCTTGTCCAGGACAATGCGCCCGCCCCACAGGCGGCTGCCGAGCCGGTGCTTGATCACGTCGCCGCCATGGGTTTCCGACGTGGTATTGGCGGCACCCGGCCGGGAGGTGATCCGGGCGATGGGCAATGTGTCAAAAAACTCGCTGAGGGGGAGGGGCCAGGCCAGTGCCATCATCAAACCTTGTATGGATCTTCAAGAGTGTCTTTCACGGTCGAGCGGGCGGGGCCTTGGTCATAGTCCCGGACCACTTCCACGCTGATTTCCGAGGCGCGTTCTTCCACCACCGCCTCGAACATCGGTGAGGGCAGAAGGCGGACCGTCATGGTCGGGCGGGTTTGCCCGGCCGCCGCCGACGGGGGCGCACTGGCGGCGGCGCCGGGAACAATTCCGCTTGCAAAACCGGGGATTTCCACGCCGTCATTCATCGCCTGCAGGATCGGGCGGTAGCGGCGGGTGGCCTTGGCGGTGATGACGCTTTCACCAGCAGACAGCCGTGCCCGCACTTTGTCATCCCGGTTGCCGCCATCGCCGTAAACCATGCCAACAGTGCCGTCTGCGAAACCCAAGGCATTCAGGATGATATTCCCGCCGTCGCTGCCGGTGCTTTCACCGCCGCCAAACAGGCCGCTGCCGATGTTGAAAAGCTCGGCAAGAGGCCCGTTGCCAAAGAACACGGCCTCAGCGGCCGCGCGGATGATTGCTTCTTTCACGCGGTCCCAGGCGTCTGCGGCCGCGTCGCCGCTGGACGTCAGCGCATCGCCCAGATCCTGGCCAGTTGCCTTCAGCCATTCACCGGCCTCTTTGGTTTGCTCCAGTGCCTTTTCTTCTTCCAGCCGTTTGCGGATGATGGCTTCAACCGCCTTGCGTTCCGCGTCGGTGGCGTCCTTCAAAACGTCCCGGTGCCGGATCATTTCCTGCATAACCGGGTCGGTTTCTTTCAGGATATCCAGCCGCTCCCGCTCCCGCGCGATCAGCCGTTCAATGGCCTTTCGCTCAGAGTCATGCTGACCGGCACCGCCGCCCCGCTTTTTCCGCGGGTTCGAAGGCAGATCCACGTCCGGCAGGCCCTGGTCGCGGTAGATGTAATCCGGGTTTCCGGCGCCTGCGCCTTCGCCGCGCGGGTCGTTGAAATCCGGGTTCGCGCGGATGCGGCCCATGATCTCGTTGCCCTGGGCTTCCAGCAGATTGGTTTTCAGGCGGTGGGCTTCATCCGCGGCCAGGGTGATATTGCCCGCCATATCGGCATCGGCCACCCCGTTGGCAGCATCCCAGGCCGCCATCAGCTCGTCCTTCAGCTCCTCGGAAATCTCCTGCGCGTCAACCTGCTGCTGATAGGCGCGCCGCTCTGCCTGAAGGCGCAGTTCCGCGGCCTGCAAGCTGCCGTCGCCATGCGTTGCGATGGCCTCCTGCAAAGCCTCTTCGGTCTGAAGCTGGGCAATTGTGTTGCGGGCGGCGGTCTCGATCTTCAGACGCTCGTCCAGATAACCCTTGGCCGAATTCTGCAGGTTCTGCCATAGCTCGCTGCCGGTGGCCTGAAGCTCCTGCCAGGGCGCCTGGACGCGACCGGCGAAGACTTCCAGATCGCGGATGACAGCCGCCAGGCCTTCATAGAATTCCCGCTGGCTGGCGTTCAGCCCGTCCAGACCGCCAGCAGCCTCCAGCAGCATTTCCCGCACATCCAGCGCGGCGGCCAGCCGCTTGGCAGGGTCTTCGCTGCTGTCCAGCAGTTCCAGATTGCGGGCAAAGACGTCGCTCAATTCCCGGTGCGTGGACAGCATCGAACTCAGGCCAAGGAAATCACGGGCCAGTCCACGGGAATTGCGTTCATCAAAAAACGAGGTTTCAAGAACCAGGTTGCGGACACTCTCGGCGGTGGCGTCAATTGCCTTTTGCGCGTCGAGCTTAGCCAGGGCCGCCATATCTGCCAGCACCAGGCGCAGTTCGGGGGAGGCCGAGCCGAATTCCTCGACCATTTCAGCAACGCTGAGACGGGTCTTCTGCGACTTGTCACTGAACGCCTCGATGGCGTCCCCGGCCGCTTCGATCCGGTCTTCCAGAGTTTCGGCGGCCTCGGCAGAACCGGTCATCCACTGGATCATCGCTGCGCCCGCAGCAATGCCGCCGATGGTGATCAGGTTCAGTGGGCTGATCATGCGCACCAATGCCTGGCGCATCATGTTTGCCGCATTCGCCGCCCCGGAGTTGCCGAACACCTGGGTGATTTGGGTGCCTTGCTGAATGGCGAGCTGAAGCGGGTTCTGGCCCGCAGCCAGCATGACGCCAATATCGTTGAACTGGGCGGTGAGGTTGCCGACCTGACCCGCTGCAAGCTGGTGGCTGGCGCCGACAGTGACAGCGTCTCTGGCAACAGAAGTTTCCGCTGCGCTGAGGGCTTGTGTTCGGATTGCGGCCGCGCCGGATGCGGTGCCGAGCTGTTTGATTTCCCGCGCGGCCTTGGCTTCCTCAAAGCTGAGGACTTTGGCGGATTTCCCGGCAGCGTCTTTTGCCCCCTTCAGCTCCTGCAGCTCCTGGATGCCCTGGGAGGCATCCATCAAGACTTTTCCGGAGAGGACGAAGGGCATGATCAGTTTCCGCTGCTTTCGGCCAGAACGCCGCTTTCAATCATCTGGACCTTGGCAAAGAGGTCCGGGGTCATTTCGGTGCCGCTGAATGCCCAGGCGGCCTGGGCGCCGGGGTAGTTCAATCCGGTGATGCGGCTGCGGCCGTCTGCCAGGGCGATCCGGTTCAACTGGGTTGCGGCGTCCAGAAAGGCTTCCACCGCCACCGTGTTTTGCCGCCAGACGCCCTCCGGATCTGTCCGGCCCGGCCGCCCTGCGGCCATCAGCTCTTTCGGAATGCCCAGGGTTTCGGCGTCTTCGTCTTCCTCGCACCGGGCGGGCGAGCTGCTGAACAATTTGCCCTGCACCCACGCCCGCCCGGCCCAGATCAGTTTCCCGGCAGAGCGCCCATCATTCCGTTGTGAAATGCCCCCATCAGCGCGACCCGCGCATAAGCCAGCTTGAAAACGGCCTCGCGGATTTCTTCGCTGTAAGGAATGGGCTTGCCATCGGCCCCGGTCAGGTCATCCAGCGACACGACAGCCTGGCGCAGGAACTCTTTGGTGCCTTCAATATCCATCATGCCGAGACCGTTGAATGCGTCGTCGTCCATAGCGTTGAAAGTGGCTTTGAAGTCCTGCTCGTCGACGCCGTTATCTTTGGGAACACGGACTTTCACGGTGCGGGTAAAGGTGGGGCGCTCGATGATATTGAACACTGGGGTTTGCTCCTTTGGGATCAGGTGAGGGTCAGCGACCACTGGCTATTCAGGGCGGCGGCGCGGGGCACCAGGCGCAGGGGCCATTCCTTGATGCCCTGCGACTGCGAAAGCCCCGGCCGCTGCATCTGAGCGGTGGGCAGGTTGAGGGTGGCGATCTTCCCGGCTTCGGTGCCGTGGGTCAGAACCACGGCGGGCTGGACCATGTTCATGGCCATCTGGAACGGATTGAAACCGGCCAGCGGCTGGGCTTCCACGGTGGTTTCAAACAGCTCGGATTTATCGGTGATCAGCACCCGCTCGGAGCCGACCAGGAAACGCGGTTCAACCTTGTTGCCCAGGGCCAGCTTGGCTGTCTTCATGACCAGGCTGGTGCCGCCGATGGTGAACACCGGGGTGTTGTTGTGGCTGACCAGCAGCGGCTCGGTCCAGGACGCCAGATCCACGGCGGGCGGGGCGGTGTCGGCGGGCTGCGTGAACAGCCCGGTGAGGTCGAACTTGATTTTCGGTGTAGCTTGGGCATCAAGCATGAACTCCGCAGTGCCGCGGGTGCCGAGCATGGCATAGCGGGTGCCGCCGATGCTGATATGCACGGTTCCTGATTCCTGGCCGTCCACGATAGGGGTGTATTCAACGGAGGTGCCGGGGGTGATGGTTTCGGCAACGGCGCAGGCACGCAGCAGCGGCCCCCAGGCCGGGGGCGTGCCCGCCACGCCGGACGCGCTGAGGTCCACAGTCAAGGCCAGCTTGGCGTGAATATCCGTCGGGATGGTGCCGTTGGCACTCATGCCGGGCTGTTCCAGGTCGCGGTCCTGGTCCTGGCCCTCCATCGGCTTGAAGGTCACATCAGAGCCTCGGATGGCATTGGCCCCGCCGGTCGGGGTGGCGTCGTCGCCGTAGGTGCTTTCCAGCTTGAACAGGATGCGCTTGTCGCGCCAGTAGATCGGGGCGGCCATTTATGCCTCCTTTTCCTTGCGGGCGGGTTTGGCCGGAGCCTTCGGCTTTGGATCTGCAGCGGGCTTTTCAACCTGCTTCAGCTTGCCGTCAGGCTGGCGGGTAAAGCTGCCGCCGGATTGGGGCAGGGGGGGCTTGCTCATGATGTGACCCTCAGTTCGGTGTTGATGGAAAAGACCAGCTCATAGAGAAGGCGGCCCCCGGTGATGGACAGCAGGCGGCCGCGGTCCACCTGAAACACGCCGGGGCCAGCCTCAGGCGCCCAGCCCGCCAGGGCAGAGGCCACGCTCATGATCAGCGGGTCTACTTCGTCCACAGCCTTGGTGGCCGTTTTGGATTGACTGGGAACGATCAGAAGCACGGAATAGCCCCGGCCCAGCGGCTGGGTGAAAACCCCGGTGCCCGCCTCGGCTTTGCCGCCTTTCAGGCCCGCGGGGGAGACCGTCGCGGTGGCATTCTGCGGCAGGCGGTTGCTCCGGATCATTTCGACCAGGTCAGCCACTGGCTTTGCCCGGTTGGACAGCTCCGGCACCTGGGCGTTCAAGCGGCTGACAATCGCATCCAGCATCAGATGAACCCTTTCAGGTTCTTGGCGGTCAGCGGGCGTTCCCGGTCGGTGACGCGCACGCCGTTGCCGGGCTGGGTGGCGGGTTCAACACCGGCAACGGGCAGGCGGATCCTGCCGCTGGAAATCTTGTCCAGGGTTTCTTTGGCGTCCTTGTACTCGTCCTTGATTTTGCCTTCGGGCGAGTAGGTGTGCAGCTTGTAGATAACGATGGCTTCCGCCAGCTCCTCGATGAGCGGCGGGGTCACGGCCAGCGGCAGAACGTAGCGGCCCTGCAGATGGCCGTCGATCAGCGCATCAGCGCCTTCGATGGCGCCGACAACCACGGTGTCGTCAATCTGGCCGGTCGGTTCGTCTGCGCGGTCTGTCAGCTCAATCAGCAGGCTGTCGCCGTACCGTTTCGCCAGCTTGCCCAGAGTGGTGTAGGCCATGGTGCCCTCAAATGATCAGGAGAAGGGGAAGGGATGGCAGCGCCGGTAAGGCGCTGCCGGGTGGCTTAGCGAAAGGAAACGATCAGTTCCGGATCTGCTTCCAGCGCTGCCAGTTCTTCCTCGCTCAGGTCAGCGAGGGGGATTTCAACCGCTTCGCGGGTGAATTTCTTGCCGATGCGCCAGCGGCCTTGTTCCGGGCCTTTGACGACAACCAGGCTTTCCTTCTGCGCATCCTGGATCACTGGGGGGACCGCCTTTGCGGAAAGGGTCTGAAGACTGGCGGCCAAAGCACTACTGGTTTCACTGGCCGGGGCGGCATTGGCCTCCGCTTCTGCCTTCGCCTTGGCTTTCGCCTTGGCTTTCGCCTCCGCTTCGGCCCTTGCCTTGACCTCTGCTTCAGCCTTGGCTTTTGCCTGCGCCTCGGCTTCAGCTTCGGCAATCTTGGCCTTCAGCTTGTCATCGCCGGTGTTCGGCGCGGGGGAGAGGCCCAGTTCTTTCGCACGGGCAAACAGTTGTTCACGTTCATTCATGGGATTTGCTCCTTAGGCCAGCCGGGAGACCATCAGCACCTCAGCGGTGCCTTTCCACTCGTTGTCCGAGCCGTCGATCTGGTCATTTTTCATCAGGCGGTTGGCGGCGCCTTCCAGCGCGGGCGGAACCATCAGCACGTCCGGAGAAAGGTTCAGCGGCTCGCCGTAGTCCGCCTTCATGGACTGCACCGCGACCCGTGCGGCCTCATAGTTGGCAGCCGTCAGGGGTTGCCGGGAGACAAAGGCGGTCTGCCAGAAGCCAAAGCCCACATTGCAGCGCCCGTCCGTCCCGTACAGGAATTCCTTGTTCTTGAAGACATTCGCGTCGGTGGGGTTGTCCAGCGCCACGAAGTCAAAGGCTTCGCGTTCCTGGTAGATGATCGGCTTGATGACTTCGCTGGTGCAAAGCAGATACCAGGGGGTGCCAGCGCCGCCGCCGTCGTTGGAAACCGTATAGGTGTTGCCTTCAGCGTCCAGAACCGGGTGATCGGTGTCGAAGAAGCTTTGCCCGTCGTAGCATTTCTGATTGGCGCCATCTTTCAGCAGGCCAAACACCAGCTTGTCAGGATGCGCAGCGACCTTGCGGCCAAAGCCTTCAAAGACAGGTTTGTACACGCCGATGGTGTCGTCTTTGATCTTGTTCCGCTGGACGCCGATCGTCAGTTCGAAGTCTTTGTTCTTGATGGCGTAGTCGTGTTCTTTCAGGCCATGGACGTGGCGGTCGCCAATCCATTCGCGCACCTCGGGCATTTCGCCGAGCCAGCCATAGGTTTCTTCGCCAGCGGTGGACAGAACGGTGGTTGCGATACGCTGATAAAGCGTTTTCTCCTGGCCGACGCCGCCCTGAAAATGAGCTTTAAAGCCTTTGCGAAGCGCGTTCAGCGTTGCGGTGGTAATAAGCATGATGGGTTCCTTAACCTGCGTTGGTCAGCGCTTCGTCGAAGCGGACCCAGACGCCCTGGGCGTCCACGTTGTCGATAAAGCCCGCACGGGACCGGGTGCCGCCGCCGTCTGTTTTCGCGACGGTCTGGTCATCCGCCACAAAGGCGAGGCTGCCGATATCGGCGGCGGTGATTTCATCAGCACCGGCTGAATTGGCGTAGCGGAACAGGCCCGCATTGAACGGCACATCCAGATCGCCATCAGCGCCCAGACGGTTGTCCACCTGGTCATCCGCCCGGCCGACAGCGACCAGCCCGTTGGCCGTTTGGCCTTTGGTCAGCAGACCGGCGGCATTGCGCATGACAATCGCCCCGGCAAAGATCAGCACGCCGCCAACGGCCTTGCCGACCCGGTTGCCGCCCAGGGATTGCGGAGTGTTGCGGTTATCGGTCAAGGCGGTCATTTGCTTGCCTCCCCTTCACCTTGAAACTCTTCCGGGGACAAACCCAGCAGAGTGGCCACGTTTGCCTCTTCGGCCTGCAAGGAAACCACGCCGTCTTTGGTGTCCGGCGGCAGGATGGTGGTTGCGGTGGCATCCAGTTTCGGGAGACCGGCAATCAGTTTCTCGGTGCGCTCCGGGTTTTCCTGATGCATGGCGATGTATTCATCGCGGCTCGGCTGCACCCCGACACGCATTTCGCGGATGGCCTGGTCAATGACCAGTTCCGACGCTGTTTTTTGGGTCGCGGCCTGGGCAGTTGTGACCGTTTCGGACAAGACGGCCACTGTCCCTTCCAACGCTGAAATGCTGGATTGCAGAGCAACGATCTGCGCATCCTTGCCTTCATCCGCGCCCGCGCCCTTGGCGGCGGCCAGAATGTCGGCGGCGGCAGCCCCCTGAACACAGCCCAGAGCAACGCCGATTTCGCCCATCTGGGACTGAAGCGCGGTGCTTTCGCCGGGTTTCAGCGCCTTCAGTGCTTTGGTGATGTCATCCTCGCTGGCATCGGACGCAAGGCCCAGCAGCTTGGCGAGGGTTTCCTGAAACGTCATGGTTTCATTCTCCTGTTGATTAAGAGCGGTCAGCCCAAGCAGGTTCGGCTGGTTGACCAGGGACGCGCGGCGGATCGCCACGATTTCGCGGCTGCCGGGCGCAGGCAGGCCCACAACCGGGGACAGGCCAGAAAAGGCCCGGTCCTCAAGAAGCGCGCGGCCAGTGCCGGTCCATTCAACCCGGCCCCAGATACCGTCTTCGCGGGCTTGCATTTCGGTGATCCAGCCGCGGGCCGGGGCAGGCAGCCCCTTCGGCGCGGCCAGGTCAGTGGCATGGTTTTCGTCAATCACCAGCTTGTCCGTCCCGGCAAAGCTGGCGGCGATGATCTTCTCTGCGTCGGTTACATTGTACGGCCCCCGGCGGTCATTGGTTTGCACCAGGCCGGACGTGGTGGGCAGTAAATGCACCCAATCTGGCGCCCCGGCAGCCGCTGTGCTGGGGAGTTCAGATTGAAGCGCTAAAATGGTGGTCTGATGCGTGTTTCCCATGCCAGCGAATGTCGCAGGCGGGCGCGCGCCGAAATACCCGCACCTATGTGCGGGTCAATGGGACGGATGTGTTCGGGGGGCGGTTCGGGACAGGTTGGCGGGGCAGGTGTGCCAGGTCAACCCCGGCTGTTTGCCGCCGTTTCCAGCCACTCTTCCAGCTCAAGCACCATGTTGTCCTGGTCCTCATCGGAAAGGCCGATGAACTCGCGGGCAGGGATGCCGCCCCAAGGGATTGAAGACCCGTTTGAAGCGGTGCCAAAGGCGCCTTTGGCAGCCCCAAACTGCATGACAGCGGCCTGGATGGCATTGGAGCCGTATTCCAGCCCGTCCTTGCTGGCCTCATAAAAGAGGCTGTTCCGCATGTCGCCTGATTGATTCAACGGCGCGCCATAAGAGAGGCCCAGTTTGGCGTATCGGTCGATTGTCGTTTGGGAGCGGGGGGCAAAAGGGCTGCCGTCGGGGTTTTCGCCCTTCAGCATCCGGTCCTGGGTGGAGTTGATCAGGTATTCGCCCAGGTCCGCCATTGCCTCGGATGGGTCATCCAGCGCATCCCGAAGCGCTTCCAGCATCGGGTCCAGGGTGTCCGTGTTGTAAACAAGTCCGGTCATGGCTATATTCTACCTGCTTTCGTTGGGGGCATCAGGCCGCCAGGCTCATAACCTGGAACCGTGTTCGGGCGTTCAGGCCGGGGACCCATCGGAAGCTCTTCTTCCCCACATGGATTGAACTGCCAGCATCCGGCGCTTCTTGCCGCGGATCTCCATGGCCACTGTGTATGTGACGCCGCCAATCCGGCGGGAAAACCGGACCACTGGCAATCCGGCCCGTGTCTCGCCCGCCGCCTCGATGACGTCAGGCTGGTTCAGAATGCGGGGCAGAAGCGCGTAAGTTTCCGCACTGATCGGGATCTGGCCGCGCAGGGCTTCAGAGGCGGCGCCGTGTCCCGAAAGGATGTGGCGCACTGCAGGTGCGTCCAGCGTGAAATGATAGTTCTCCAGATCGCTGCCCAGCAGGTCATTCACCCGCTGCCGGTGCGCCTGGGTAAGGCGGCCCATGGTCCGGACCGGTTGAACCGCGCGGCCCTCCTGCACAGCTTTGGCATAGCGGCGCAGGTCGGTCATCAGCGACGGCAGATTGCGGTAGGCGCTGGACAGTGCATCCTGCTGGACTGCCGGGAAATCATCCAGATACGCACGGGCAATAGAGTAGGGCCAGTTTACCGTCTTCTTGGCCATGGCCTGCACCAGGTCGGCAACAGACGCGCCGGGCGCCTGGCCCCAGCCTTCATCTATACCAGCGGGCGCCCCGGTTTCGGCCATGGGGGCATCCCAGCCGTCCCGGAGCTTTACACCGGGCTTGCCGCCGCGCCGGACCGCCCCGGCAATTGAGCGGGCGCCAAAGACATTGCAACTGCAGCCAAAGCCGTTCTGCGGGAAGGCAATCAGCCAGAAGCCGTGGCTTGAGGGAAGGATAAGCCCGTCCCAGGACAGGTGCTGCAGGCGCGGTTCTGCAGATCCGCCGTGCCGGTAGACAAGAAAGGGGAAATTGCCGTCGCGGAGCTGCGCCCAGCGTCCGGCCATATAGCTGGTGCGCATATTGGTGCGGTAGATGGTCCGCATCCGCCAGTTCCGGCCTTTTTCGCTGCTTTCACCGGTCCAGCCGGTCCAGCCGCGGCGGAGTACAATGGCCCTGAAATCGTCTTTGAACGCCTCAAAGCCGGTGCCTTCCACAATCGCCCTGTCCACAGCGGCGGCCAGATCTGCCAGCAAGTCGGCCTTTGCGGCTCCGGCTACGGCAAAGGATCGGTCGTGGGCCGCCCCTGCAAGGTCATCCCAGGCCGCCGTGGGAACCAAATCCCCCAGCCGCAGCCGGAAGGCCGCGGCCTGCTCTTTGAATGGCCGGCGGAAAGTGGCGGCCAGCGCATCAGTCACCGGCTTCATCCTCTGCAGCAGCCCGCCCGCCAGCCGCCGCCGCCGTGATGGCATCGGTCAGGGAAACGGTCAGCCCGGACGCGTCCAGATCGGAATAGGCGTTCAGCAGGATTTCCCGGAACTCCTCAAAGCTGGACGCGGCCCCGAACATGGCTTCAATCTGATCCAGCATCCCGTCCACCGCCGGGCCTGCCTCCAGCTCCAGGCGGGCGGTCAGATCCGGAATTGGCGACACCCCCGAAAAATCGCCCGTAGAGGGCTGTTCGGCCTGCAGGGCGGTATCGCCCCCTGAATTCCCGTTCCGGGTATTAAACCCCCCTTTAAAAATGCTCTCAGGGGTATTCCCGCTGCCTGCGCCCGGTTGCAATCCCGGCTGAGGCGGAGTTTCCGGCGGTTTGCCCAGAATGCGCTCTCCGCTCTTGGGGGCGGAAAGCCCGAGCTTGGCCAGGACTTCTTTTTCGGAAACCTGAAGGCCCACCTCGACCCAGGGCGTTGCTGCATCTGTCCAGGCCTTCAGGTCTTCGGCTTCAGGACGGGCAAGTTTCAACTGGGGATAACGCTTTTGCGGCCCGAAATTCAGATCAACAAACGGGCGTACCAGCATCTGGTTGAGAACACCGGCCAGCAGACCGGCGTCGGCGGTTTCAATATCTTCCTGAACCTGCCGGTGCTCTTTGCCGGAGCCAAGCCCGCCAGTAACCGCGTCGGTGGTAGAGGTCTGCCCCAGGACCGCCTTTGAGGTCTGTTTGTCCAGCCAGTCGGCGCGCCGCTCGTAAAGGTCCACAGAGCCGCTGATGTTCTGCGCCTCAATAAATTCCATCATCATGCTGTCCGGCATGATGGCGGCGCAATCCCCGGCGATATTGACCACCGCGTGATAAAGCGTGTCCTTTTCCTCTTCAGAGGTGCCGGGGCCGTATTTCCCGACCCGGATAGGCTGGCCATAGGTTTGCGTGAAAATCGCCCAGTCCCGCTGGGTGAAGGCCTTGAACATCCAGGCCCAGGCAGCGGGCCGGGCCAGGCCGCCGCGCACCGGGAGGCCGGACTTGGCCTTGATCGGGGCAAAGATGAACTTATAGGCGGGCAGGGGTTCTTCCTGGCCGCCTTCATTCAGCATCACCGGGGTACGCAGGTCCTTGCGCTGGAACCGGAACCAGCGCGGGTCCCGCCATTCCAGCCGTTGCGGCACAGTCATTCCGTCCGCATGTTCCCAGATGATTTCGGTAAAGGAATAACCCTTGCCGACAGCATCCAGAATATCAAACAGCTCGCCCTGCAGCTCGTCACGGGTCAGCCAGTCACGGAAGGCATCAGCGTGTTTCTTCTCTGCTGCTGTTGTCCCGCGCGTTGTCACGGTGGCAGGCAACTGGCTGACGGCCCGCTTGCGGGTGCCGACCACACCCAAATAATGCAGATCCCGCTCTTCAATGGTTTCGGCCAGTTCCAGGTAGCGAACCGGGTCGCCCTGGTCGGCAGCCCGTAGGATATTGGCAAGCCGCACCGGGTCCAGCCCGTCGCCGGGATATCCGGACACAGGGGACCGCACGCTGCCGAAAGAAGCGGCGGCGATTTCTTCGGTCAGAGCCTTGCGGTCAACCGGACGGCCATAGGGATCAAGCACAGGAGATTTTGCCATCAGCCGCGCCCCCGGAGTTTGCTCCACAGCCAATTGAAGAAACCCGGCCGCGGGGTCGAAAGATCCTGACCGGCGAAGGCTGCGGCCTGCACCACGGCCATTTTCACCCGTTCCTTCCGCAACTCCTTTATCTGCTGCTGCGCACGATGCGCTTTAAGCCGCTTGCGCTCTTTCTTTGTCCGGGCCATCAAAACCCCCCTTTGATCCGGGCGCCCAGCGGGCCGCTCCACGTGTTTTTCGGATTATCTGCCGCTCTGTTCCGTGCCAGGCGCTCGGCGCCTGTTCTGGATGGTGCGGTGGTGTTCTGCGGGGCCGCCGCGGACCGGTAGCCGAACTCAACGAACCGCATCCGGGACGCGAAATGCGCCAGTGCCAGGCCGATGGCATAGTCGCCGTGGCGCCGCTTGACGCCCTTCTTCCCTTTGGCCAGCTCCTTGTCGCGGACATCGGGCACCTTGGGGATGCCACGGATCTCCTTCACGGCGCGCAGGTCGGTCAGATGATCCGCATCCGCACCGATTGAAATCATGTCGTCTTCAAAGGCGGTTTTAAGGGGCGGCATATTCACCCGGTACCATTCCAGGCTGAACTTGATTGCCCAGATCAGACCGGGCGTCTCTTCGCTTTCCCGGAGGCCGAACCGGCGGCCCATGTCTTCTGCCACAGTCCAACCCATGCCGGTGGCGTCGAAGGCAGCCCCCAGGAGGCGGGATAAGACAGCGTCCAGAACGTCCCCGACAATCGCCTTTTGCTCATTGCCTGGCACATTGCGCATTTCCAGCGACATAGCTTCACGGCGGCGCAGGTTCTGCTCGAGCATCAAAAGCGGCAGGACCGAAAGATCCGCCACCCTGGCAAAGTCAAACCCGGCCGCATAGTGCGGCGTCATGTCAAGCCCGCTCAGAACCCGGTCCAACTCGCGCATGAACGGCCGCATGTATTCGGACTGGTGCTGCGGCGTCAGGTGCAGGTAGTTGTCCGGCAGTTCCAGGCGCAGCACCGGCGCGTCAGCCGTCATGCGGGCTTCAATCAGCGGTGCGGCCAGCCAGGCGCCGGAACCGGATTTCGGGATGCAGTGCAGCTCTTCGTCGGCGTCATCGCCATAAACGGCGTGGATGCTGTCTATCCACTTCTGCTTTTCTTCCGGCGTGTCAGGCTTGCCCGTGACCAGGGCAATCCGTTCATATAGCCCGGCGTCCACCGCCTCGTTGAAGGTGACGCGCACCACCTTGGCAATGTCGCCGCGCTCGCCGGAATTGACCTGACGCACCAAAACATTGAACGGGTTGCTGTCCCCGTCGTGGGTGGAAATGACCAGGACCTTGCCGCCCCACATCAGGAGGGCGTTTGCCGCCTTCAGCATTTCGTCCAGCTCGTCGTGGAAAGCCGCCTCGTCAAAGATCACATAGCCCTGGCGTCCGCGCAGCGAACGCGGCTTGCTGGTCAGCGCGACGATTTCAAAGCCGCTGGCAAAGCGGATGCGGAAGGCGCTGATGTGCCGGTCTTCTTCGCCCTCTTTCTGATCCTTGAACAGGAAATCCTGCACTGCCGTGGCGGCGGGCATGAAGGCCTTGGCCCACATGGCGCAGGTGTCGATAAACTCGCGCGCCATATCCAGATTGAAGCCGATGTAGAGCGTGTCCATACCGCCCGCTGGCTTAGACGCGCCGGAGGTTAAGACGGCGTCCGCGCCCACGCCCCAGGTCATCCCGATACGGCGGGATTTCTCGCAGACCGTGAACTGATAAATGGCCGTCGTCTGCAGGAGCTTGGTCTGGTACGGCAGCAGCACAGCCGGAAGGCCCTGGCTGGTGTCGATGATATCAGGAAAGGACTGCGCACTGTCAGCGCGCAGCTTTTCCCATTCTTCATCGGTGATTTGTCCGGTTTCGGTGCTCACGGGCAGGCACCGCCAAGCGCAATCATCGCTTGCCCCCGAACAGGATCTGCTCCCGGATCGCCTCGACGGTTTCAGCCGTCATACCGAGCTGGGTTGCGGCTTTCGCCATATCGCCGGCGGCCTCTTCTTTGGCCTTCAGGGCAATGCGGCCGCGCTCATCATCCATCAGCTTTTCCCGGATGCCGGAGCTGGCCATTACGTCTTTCATCATCTTGCCGATGAAATGCAGCTCGCGCGGGTCGATCTCGCCGTTTTCCTTGCCCATTTCCTGCTGCATGAACTTGAACGCCAGCGTGGTCAGCATCTGAAACAGTACGTTGTGCCGCTGGGCTTCTTCTTCCAGGCCGTTATCCGTCATCCAGCTTTCAGCCCATTGGCTGGCCTGTTCCTGGTACTTGACGAATTCGCGGTATTCCTGGCCGTACTCATGAACTGCTGACTTGCCAATTTGCAGCTCTATGCCTTCTTCCTGCAGCTTGGCATTCAAATCTTCGGTGATCCGCTCATAGCCGCTCCAGCCGCTGTCCCTCAGCGCCTCCTTAAGCCAGTCGCGCACTTCAGCCGGGGCCATGTTGATTTTACGGGGGCGGGGCATCGCTTAAGCCTTCGGGCTGGGGCGCTGAACTTCCGGGTGGGTGGAGCGACCGGTTGCGATCTCTGCCCCTGATAGGGTGGCAGTAGCGACGACAAAATCACCGTTCTCCTGTGTGGTGATGAAGCCGTTTTCCTTCAGCCACTGCAGTTCGGTAATGACTTGGGACCGGGTCGAGGTCACGCCCACATGGTCCAGAACGTCGGTCAGGATTGAGGCGTTGGAAGTGTAATCCGTGCAGGCCTCCAGGTGGCGCAGAATGGCCAGGCGGCGGTGCTTGCGGTTGAAGTCGTTGTAGCTCATGTTTTTTCCCGCAGGTAATCTTCGTGACGCGATGAGATGTGTTCGAGCCGGGTCTGGCTTTCCGCAATGGCCCGAATGGACGTCCGCACTGCCTTCAGTTCGCCGCCCATTTCGGTCAGCAGGAGCTGAAGCGAATGAATGTCGTCTTTTTCGGGCATGGTGCTGAGCTTTTGCTCTGCGGCTTGGATACGCTTATCCAAGTCATTCATGCGGTCGGAGCCGATTTTAAACCGGGCATCCACGTTTGAACGGCGGGTGGCAAACCAAGTATAGATCACGCACCCCAGCGCAACGGCATAGGAGCCGGTTGTAAGGAGGTTGGAGAACGTGAATGTGGGGTCGAACTCCATCAGTGCAGCTCCCCCGCCGGTTCCGGTGCAGCCGCGCCAATCGCCTGAAACGCACTGCCGTGCCCAAGGACGCAGGCCGCGCCGCCGGGCGCGGTGGCCGATATCGTCCAGGTGCCGGTTTCCGGAGAAACGAACAGATGGATGGCGTTGCCGTTCTTGGCGAGCATTTCAGCCGCCGGGGCTTCGCCGTGATGCTCGAACAGAATGGCAGCCAGTTCGTCGTAGCGGTTGAAACACTGCGCGGCGGCTGCATCAGGCCGGACAGCCAGTACCAGGGCGGTGGCGGCGGTGAGGGCGAGAACCCGGATCACGCGGCACCGCCTTTCATACCGGCAATCACCGCGTCCTTGTTCTTGGACCCGACCGACGAGCCGAAATAGAAGTTCAGCACCTGGCTAAGCCCGGTGGCCAGAGAGCCGATCAGCAGCGCCAGGACTGGGCCGCTGTCCACGGGCAAACCGTTCAGGGTCACATAAGCCAGAACGGCAAAGAACCCGACAATCACCACCGCAGCCAGAATGCCGGGTGTGCGGTCCTTGGTCTGGACCTGGCGGGCGCGGGCGCTGGCGCGGTCATCGGCGGCGATGCGTTCCAGCTCGATGCCGGCGGCCTGAAGCTGGGCAGCAAATTCGGCGTCCACCTGTTTCAGTTTGGCCAGGTCGGCGGCAGACGCGCCTAAGATGGCCTGTTCCACCTCGTCAGAGGAGGCGCCCTGGCGGCCCATGAATTGCGTGGCCAGGGCATCAACAGCCACACCGGCCATCGGCCCGCCAAGGGCCGCCGCGACGGTCGGCGCAACAGTGCCCAGAAACCGGATGATCTTGTCCTTGTTCTTCATGTCTCAGCCCCCTTGAAGCCGGGTTTGGAAATGGTGACGGGATCGGCGTAGCTTTCGACAATCCACCCCTCGGCACCGCCATAGAAGACCTTCAGCCAGTCGCGCCCGGCGACGGTCACAGAGGCGATAACCGGCACGCGGGTTTCATCGGGGATCTGCGCGATCACGTTGGGATTGAAGCTGGGCCAGCGGCGCATATTGAGCGTGTCGCCGGGTGTGCTGATGATCACAAAGTCATCTGCGGCGGCGGGAGTTTCCGCATCGCCCAGTTCCGCCTCGGCCGGATCGGCACGGCCAAGGATAAGCGACCGGATATGCTCCAGCGGGAAAAGCGGGTTGGTGTCCACCTTGCGGCCGGGGGAGACGTACCAATGCGTGGTAATGTCTTCGAGTGACGGAATGGACGAAAACAGCGTCTGCAGCAGGCCCACCAGCGCTGTGATTTGAGCCTCGGTGTAGGGCATCCACAGGCCGTGCCCGTGCTGAGGCGTTTCGGCTTCTTCAATGCCGTATTCCAGAATGCTGAATTTCTGGCCGAACCAGGTGCGGGCGGATTGCTCCGATGCCCGCGTCATGCGGCCGGGGTTCACCAGCTCGATGCCGATGGAGAACCCATTGCACCATTCGCGGCCATGATACTCTGATTTTCCGGCGTGGCTGGCTTTCCGGTTGACCGGGACCTGCTGCTCGATGTGCCCGTCACGCTCGATCACAAACTGGACCGACACCTTGGCGTCGTTACTCTGCAGGTAGCGGGCGGCGTTGCCCTTTTCGATCCGGCTGGCGGTGTCGTGAAGAAGGACCAGGCTGGGTACAATCTCGCGGCCAATCCAGCGCGCTTCCTTGAAATCTACCCCAGTGACTTTGCCGTATTGGATGCCCATTTCCGGCCCCTTAAAACCCCATTTCAATGGGGTTCAAATTGACGGGTCTGGGAGGGGCAATACACCCGCACCTATGTGCGGGTCAGTTGGCGCTATACGCCGGGAAACAGGGAAGGCTGGTTCGGGTCGGACTTGCGCCGCACACCCGGTTTCTGCAGCCAGCGGCGGACGCTGACGTCGGTCACGCCAAGCTTGAGAGCAATTTGCACGGTTGGCAAGCCCTGAGAGTGGTAGACTGCCGCGCGCCATTCCTTGACCAGGGGAACACGGCGCTGCAAGCGGTTTTCAATGGCTGCCAGCATCCGGGCCTTAGGGTAGCCAATCAGCTCAACAACCTTGGACCGGGCGGTCGGATGGGTGGCGATGTAGGTTTCAACGCCGCCGAAGGCTTCAAGGAAACGCAAGGTGTCCTCAAGCCCCAGGGCTTCCATATAAGGTTCCACCTGGGCAGGCGGCTTAGGAAAACTCAGCTCATCCTTTGCCATTGATCCGGGCCTTTGGCGCTTTGCGCTTGCTCTTATTGCGGCGGCCAGGGGCAGGCAGGACTGTTGTTACAACGCCGTCCTGGATCTTGTACGAAAACCCGCCGGAAAGAACGCCTGTTGCAAAAGGGTGATCGGCCTGAAGATCTGCGATGCGGGCAATCTTGCGGCGCACTGCACTTATGTTCACGCCTTCCACACGTTCCAGATGGCGCAGGACGGCATTGTCGGACACAGAGTGGCGGAACTTCTTCATCGCTGATGATCCTCCCAGGCAAAGTCGATATCCGCCCGCTGTCCCCAGCTTTTCAGGGCCTGAATAACCTGGTCGATCTGCTCATGCTGGCGCAGCATATCCACGTCGGCAGGAACCGATTGCCAGGTCTTTTCAAACCGGGAGCGGATGAACTTATTCAGACCCTTGCGGCTGGGGTCGCGCAGTGCGCCGGCAGCGCCCAATTCACGCCACAGAACGTGCACCAGGCGCAGGTCGGCACGGGACGACAGCTTGTGCTTTTTACCGCCGCTGCTGGCTTTGAAACCATCCGATTTAAGGCGCTTTAAAACACTGTTTAAATCGGCCTCGGTCATGTCTTTCATGGAGGCTTTGCCGGTGACGGCAAGCTGCAGATCGCGGCGGCCGTCACTGTCGAGGCCCAGCTCACGGCAGCCGACGTGGATCTTTTGCTGAAGCGCTCGGGTCATCAGGAGGCCTCGCTCAACACGGTCGCAACCGGGTGGCTTGCAGCTTCATCGGCTTCCATGCGTTGCCGCGCTTCGGCCATTTCTTCCCGCACGATGGCGTCAAAGCGTTCGGGGGAAATGCGGGAAACTTCCGCCCCTTGTTTCAGCAGCGCCACCGCGTTTCCCAGCACACGGCCAGCCCAGCGTTGTTTCTGCGTGTAGACGCGAAAGCTGCGGCGGGCTGCATCGCGAATTTCGTCTTCGGTCATTGCCATGTTAGGGTTCCTGCTGCCGGTTTCGGATTGCTGCACGGGCTTCGTCGCGCTCTTTGCGCAGGATGCTGGCTTCCAAATGGCGGCCTATCAGGCTCGCCGCCATGAACGCGCCAAAGGCTTCAGCAGGCCACCACCACGCAAACGGCAGCGCGATGTAAGCCCCGTAATTCAATGCAACTGAAAGTGCTTTACGCTCCGTGCGCGGATCACGGCTGGGAGGCTGTGAAGAAGGCATAAGCCAATGCACATCAAAGCCGTCGGCTTCCATGGCAAGGGCCTGATTAACGGGCATTTCAACGCTCCACAGGAATTCGCTGCCTTTCAAATGCACTGTGCTGCCTTCAGGTGCGGTGCTGAGGTCGGCGAATTTCGCGGGTTCGTGGGGTGCGTGTACGTCAGAAATTGGCATACAGTTTTTCCTCAAATTGGATTACTCGGCGAACTGGCGGGCCAAAGTGGCCTCCAGCACTGCGCTGCGGTTTTGGAGGACGCTCAGGGGCAGGCTCAGGGCCTCTGAAATCTCTTCCAGCTCCTGCGGCGTGGCAGCCAGCAGTTTGCCGTCCAGGCGGCCGGAATTCAGCCGCATGGCATAGCCGCGTTCCAGGACCGCCCGCACGCCGCCGGAAACCGGGCTGTCGTCGCCGGAAACCTCAATTGCGGTGCGGGGGTCAAAGAAGGGTAAAGCGCTCATACGGGCGCCTCTGCCTTTGCAAGGTCGATAGTAACGGTCTGCCAGCCGGCGGAGTGGCTTTTGCGGAAACGGTACTGCAGGTAGCTGGCCGAGCCGATCACCCGGATTGCGTCCCGGATGGCCTCTTGCCCGCGAAGCCAGCGCGGGTCCTCGCTTTCCGTGTTCAGAAGAATGAACACATTGGCCCGGTTGATCTGGCCTTCCCTGTCCGTATCAAAAGCGTTGGTCACAATGGCCCGCATCTCCGGTCGCGTGGCTTCAGACCATTCGTTCAAGCATTCATCAAACAGTGCCTTGGCGGACGCCATTTCCGGCCCGAAATCAAGCCGATCCTGAACACGAACCTTGATCTGGAACAGCCCGTCATAGGTGGCGTAGGTTTTGTTCCCTTTCGTTCCGCCTTTTGTCACCCCGTACTTCTGATCCAGCAGAGCGTCGAAGTTGCCCAGGTTTTCATAGCCGTGGCCTTTGAAGCGGGCGACCTGCTGGGAGAGGGCCAAGGCAAAGCCGAATTCCCCCCGTACCAGCTCGTCTTCGAGCTTGTACTGGGCCTTGATGGTTTCAACGGGTTTGAGGTCGCCACGCGCGTCCATCATGTAGTCGTTGCCGTTTGCAGTAATGACCGGGTCGGGCATTGGTGCCGGTTCAAAGACTGTTCCGGCGAGCGTTTGGGTGGTCTGTTCTGACATGAAAATTTCTCTCAGTTTAGCTGCTCATCAGACCAGGACCGCCACGCCCTGGTGACCGCGCCCGGATGCACCGGGCGGGTTTCGCATCGGGTCAGGCGTTCAGAAGGTCTTTCACCGCTTTGTGGGCTTTGAAGCTCAGGGCAGAGGAGGCCGCGATTTGCAGGCTTTCGCCGGTCTTGGGATTGCGGCCCTGCCGGGCGGCGCGGTCCTTGCGGGTGAAGCTGCCAAACCCGTGCAGCGATACTTCCTGTCCGTTCTTGGCCGCTTGGGTGATCTGTTCCAAAATGGCTTCAAGCGTGGCGCTTACATCTTCCTGGGTGCGGTCTTGGTTTTCCGCAATGATGCGGATCAGGTCTTTCTTGGTCAGTTTAGTCGCCATGGTCTTGTCTCCTCTGGCTGGGTGGTGCGCGGGTTTGCGCGGGGTTTAGGCGCCTGTCGGGTCCAGGCGGTCGGCAATGCGGCGCAGGAAAATCCCGATCCGGATCTTGAGCGGATGCCGGATGTTCATTCTTCGGATTCCTTGTTGAATTTCGAGCAGGCGCGGCAGGCGCGTATCATCCGGACCCGGAACGGGCTGGAATGTGTCCACTTTTCCGCGCGGCGGCGGTGTGCAAGGCAGGCAGCGCTGGGGATCTCGGTTTTCAGGGCAGGGCAAAGGACCGGGGCACTCATGAAGACGTCGCGCACGGCGGCTTCAATGCGGACAAGCGAGCCGCCATAGCGGTTGCGAATGGCCTGGCTGACAACTGTGGCACTGAGGCCAAGCTTACCGGCAACAGAGTTCTGCGAAGACTGGTCGCATTCACGCACCAGGACTTCCACCCAATCGGGCAGAACTTCGCCCCAGCCGTCCTGGGCAAGTATCAGGCGGTCACTCATCACAGGCGCCCCCCTGGTGCATAGATAATCCTGTCATCGTTGGCATCGACAATCACAGTCATCCGCTTTTTTTGGGGCGGCAGCGGGCCAGTGTTTTTTATTAGAAACAGAGGCGTATCGGCATTCAAATTCCGTGTTCTAGCAGACACGCGAATGTATCCCGACAGGCGCAGCATCCGGCAGTAACCGACGATAAGCTGCAGAGTGATTTCCGGTCTCGCAGGCGCCAGTGCAGCAAAGAGGTCCAGGGGCTTAAAGCGCTTTTGATGACGGATGGCGGTCCAGATGATGCCCTCCAAGGAACCCCTTTTGTCTTTGGCTATTTCGCGTGCTTCCTCCGCAGTTTTGACCGTAAATAGGGTCCGCCCTTGGCTGCTTCCCCACGCCCTCATAATGCCTGCGTCTTGAAGGCGGCGCAGAAACCGGCGGCGGATAATCTCTGACGCACAGGCCATTTCAACATCGGATCTGCTGAAATAGGGGCGTCCGGAAATGTAGTCCCAGATGTGCTGCTCTTCCGGAGTTTCCGGTTTGACAGGCAGGAATTCCATCTCGGTTTTTGGGGTGTCTTGCATCTTTTTCAACAACCGTTCTAGTTGACGGTCAGCCTCTCCAGAGCTGTGTTCGTGATGGGAGGTGCCGAGCGTGCTTACTGGGGATTGCATGGTGGCTTCAGCAACTGTCTCCGCAGTCTGATCGGCCCCAAAAGCAGTGTAATAACGCTTTTTCCCTACGCTCTCGCATTTGCTGACAACGCCCCTGCGGGTCAACTCACGCAGGAAGTTCTCTTGCTTCCAATTGCTGGCGCTGCAGTGTTCGTTCAGTTCTTTCCGGGTAAACCGCAACCGGGTTTGGATGAATTCGAGGATCTCGGTTTCAGCGGCATCGCGGGCGGTGACTTGGGTCATTTCAACCCCCGGCGCGGGCTGGGCGCGTCTTTGCGCCGGAATTCGATGCCGCCCCAGTCCTGCAGCGTCATGCTGGTCTGGCCAAGCTTGTTTGCCTCGCCTTTGACCTGGGCAAGATCGGTCACCATGCGCCGCACGTTGCCTGTGTTGCGTTCCATAATGGCGTCCAGAAGATCCTCGGCAACGTCCACGCCCTCGGCATAAACGCTTGCCAGAAGGCTCGCGTCTTTCAAGGTTGCCGGCTGCGCGGCGACCCAGGACATAACCCGACTGTCAATGAGTTCGTATTTCCGGAGCTTCTGCGGGAACTCTTCCATGCCGATCATGACAACCGGAGTTTCCGACCCATCGTGCAAATCCCGGATCAGCTCAATCACGCCGCGCCGGAAGGCATAGTCGGCCTCATCGACAATCAGCGTGCGGCCATCCAGCGCCAGTTCTTCGCAGGCCTGCAGTACCATATCGGGCACCACCCGCTTGGGCGCCACGCCCAGCTCGTTCAGCAGCCGCTCCAAAAAGGTCTTTTTGGTCCAATCGCCCTGCATGGAAATATGGATGACGTCAAAGGCAGAGGCGCAGAAGATGGCACCAAAGGTTTTGCCATATCCGGGGTAGCCGTAAAACACCCCCAAACCCGGCATTCCAAAGGTCCGGTTCTGCAGCTCTTTTACCAGCTCAGCCATTGTCGCCACGTTGGTCAACGGCTGTACGCTATTGCCGATTTCCAAGGTCTGTGTCATGCTCGCTCCTAGTCAATCAATGCCGTCGCCATGGGGTCCATCCAGGCGGCGGTTTTTTTGTGATCTACCCGGCGTTATTGCCGCCGAATGCCTGTTTCAGCGCTGCCAGCGCCTCGTATTCCGAATGCTGCTGGTAGCCTTTCAGCCAGCTGGCCTCGCGCTCCCCGACCGGGGCGCCGTTTTGCTGCCTGCGCTCGATTTCCTGCGCCTGGGCAAACCGTTCGTCTCGTGTTGCGGCCACCTTGAATGTCTCCTGTTTGGGGGAGGGTTCGGGTTTCTTCCGTTTGGCGCCGATCTGCAGAATGAGGGCGTCCTGGGCCGCCTCGGCGCTGGGGTCCGAATGCTGCCTGAAGGTTGAGACCCTGGGGGTCTTGGGAAACACGGGCTTCACCACCTTGGCTTCCATCAGTGCGGTTGTTTCTTTGCGGATCCCGTTCAGGTCAGCCCCGAGTTGTTCCGGCGTATGCGGGCGGTGCAGCTCTGCGAGTTTCTTTTCAGCCTTTTTGATCTGACGGTTCCGCTTCGCGGTCGAGCGCGCACCCTCAAGATCAAAGAAGCCGATTTTCTGCTGACATTCGGCAAAGCCCAGGTGCGCGCCTTCGGCACTGTAGATATGAACGCCGCTGTGCAGGTCTTCAGGATCGAAGCGCACAACAATGTTGCGGTTGGCCTCCTGGCTCATCCAGTCGCAGTGATAGACGTTGCCGTGGAAATTCAGACTGCCGTTGTGCTTGTGCAGCTTGCCGGTGTCCTGGCCCATAAGCCAAAGGTTGCGCTGTTCTTCGGTCGCCTTCAGAAGCGTGGTCGTGGCGTAGCTGTCTGCAAAGGTCTCGTCAAAGGACCTTCCGTTGGCGTTGGCAGACCGGCGGCCGGGGCGGGCATTGTGTTCTTCAATGCCTTCGGCCAGAACTTCAAGAAATTCAGCCAGTTTCACAGCGCGGCTGCCGTAGTTTTCAGGCTTGGCAGTGGGGCGGTTGCCGACATAGGCACCTGCAAAGCGGGGGTCTTTTGCAATGTCGCTGGCAATATCCCGGAAGGCCCGTTCAATCGGCTTAGCTTGTCCGTGCGCCGGGGTAGCCCAGTGCATTTGGATGCCCAGCAGCGGCAGCACGCCCACCGGATCGGTCTCCCGGATCTTGAACCGGAACCGGGTCGGCGCCCCCGCTGTCATCCACTTGTTTGCGAATTCATGGCCGTTGTCGAACAGGCACCGCTTGGGAATGCGCCAGTTGTCGATCATCTCGCCAAAAGCCGCCATCACCATGACTTTGTTAGGGTCATGGTCCACCCGCCAGGACAGGATTTTGTTGGAGTAAAGGTCCTGAAAAGCGATGATTTGGGGGCGGTTTACGGTGCCATCGGGCCATTCCACAAAGACGTCGATCTTGTGGCAGTCGGCATTCACAGCTTCCATTGCTGTCAGAGACGAGCGGTCGCGGATCTGCGCCGGATAACAGCGCATCAGCCCGCGCGGGCCTTCACGAGTATAAATCTGGGTGGTGCGCTGCACCTCAGCATCTACCCACCGCTTGGCGGTTTTCTGGATGGGGAAGGGCCAGCCTTCTTTTTCGGCTTTAAGCTTCGCCTTCCTGTAGCATTGGGAAAAGGTCGGCCCCTCAAACTGCAGGAAAACGCTCTTCAGCCAGTCCATGAACGGCTTGAATTTGGCACGGTCTTCTTTCCGGGTGCGTTTCTTAGGCGGCTGAGGTGCCAGGTAGGCAAGCTGATCCACCGCCGGGATGCCCTCAATCAGCGCCAGCCAGTTATAGATCGTGCGCGGGCTGGCGTTGAATTCAGCCGCAATGGTTGCCACGGCTTGAACATGGGCCGTGCCGCTGCCGTGCAGCAGCTCAACTTTCTGGATTGCATCCAGCCGTGCCGCAGCCTCGTCTTTGGCCTTCTGGGACAGCTTTTCATAGGTCACCCAGGCGGTAGTCCGGTCAGGGCGCTCTACTGGCGCGGCGGCTTCCTGCATCGCCAGTTTTTCACGAGCGGCAGACGGCAGCACCGACCAATGAAACAGCAGCCCGCCACCGCGCCCCGGCCTGCGTTGCAACGCTGCCGGGTTGTTTTTCCAGCCCCAGCGCTCTGCAAAAGCGTTCACTCCGCGCACGCTGCCCGGCAATCCCGGCAGCTTTGCCTCGGCAATTTCCGCTGCCGTCCACCATTCCTTTTCGGGTGTGATGCCGCTGACCATCAGTCGTCCTCCCGGTCGCGGGCTTGAAACATCACAACTTCAGAGGCGGGCGTGTCACTGTCTTCGGCCTCCTGCAGAAGCTCCAGCAGCTCATCGCGGAATTTCTCCGCAAATTGCGTCCGTGCAGCTTTGGACCCGCGCAGCCAGGCGTCGGTGATCTTGGCGGCCTGCTGGTCCGTGGTGGATTGCACCGCCGCCCCGGGGGCCTTTTTGCGGGCCATCACCTCTTTGGCGGATTTGGCCTCACCGCTGCCCAGGGCCGCGCATATGGCGCTGCGGTCTGTCTGTTCGCCGCATTTGGCGATGTGTTCCAAGTCTTTGAAACGCACCTTGTTCGGTGCGTCCCGCAGTTGGGTGATTTCATCCTTGGACAGCTTTTCGCCGACACTGATCAGGCGGAAAATCTGGCGTTCGCCCTTGTCGAACACCTCGGCGGCGTTGGCGGCAAAACTGCTAACTGACATTTTGTCAGTTAGCACATCGTTCTTTGTACGCCCGCCCGCGCTGCCGCGTCTGGCTTCGGGGTTTTCCCGCTCATACAGCTCTTTGTGCGCGGCCAGAAACACGGCCATATCCAACGGTGTCAGCGGGGCGCCGGCCACATTGGCGTCAACCTCAATCCGGATGGCCTGGTCGTTGGTGCATTCGCTGACCTTGACCGGCACTTCTTCCAGCCCGGCTTCCTTGGCGGCGGTCAGGCGGTGCAGGCCATCCATCAGCCGGTAGCCGTCTTTGACCCTGCGCACCAGCAGCGGCTGCAGGATGCTGCCGACCTCATGGATGGACGAAACAATGCTGGCAACCGCCGTGGGGGAGGCCGTGCGCAGGCGTTCTTCCACTTGGATATCAGCAACCGGAAGGGTTTGAATTTTCTGCCAATTTGGAGGGGTCATTGGGGATGCTCCACTTTGATTGAATTCAGGGGTTTCAAGGGATGGCCTGCCGTTCTGTGCAGCATGGCCGGCGGGGTTGCGCCCCAGATTTGCGGCAGTACAGTCGCCCTGCAGGTCCTCAGGATGGAGAAACCATTGGGCAACAGCAGTCTCGACCGCTATTTCTGGGAAGCATGCGACCATGCTAATGAGCTTCTGGATCTATTTGATCTGCAGACGCGGCAGCAGATGCTGCCGAAGATTGAGCAGCAGTGGCCGGTGATCCACTTGGATCTCCTGAAGAACGATCAGCCTGCGCTAACATTCCTTTCCGAAGGTCCGACAGATCGCGAGCGATCCCTTGCAAAGCTGGACTTGGGAAAGGGATTTCTGCTGTGGGTTCAGGCGCGGTTTCTGGCGCTTCAAGCAGCCACCGCATTAGACATAGCTGCGTCTCTTTCCACCAAGCTCGATAGCCCTGCGAAAACTCCGTTCCGGCAAGCCGTTCCTGTCGTTGCTCGAGAAGCTTTACTATTTTTGGACCAGCCAACACCCGAGGAGGTGTTACTGCTCGAATTACCCGATTGAACAGATAGCCGGGGATTAGGATCCGTTCGATGTTCCGCCAGGTCTGTTTAGGGGCCCGTAAGCGCTCCTCCCGGCACCTGTCACGCAGCGCTTTACGGTGTTTCGCAAGCTCTCTCGCAGAATCAATGTCATAGAAGCCGATCTGCTGGGCGGACCGCCGCCGCCCCAGCAGCGCACTGACCGATGCCAATGAGCCGTCTTTGGTCAGGTCAGCAACCAGATCCGCCACCCGTTCTTGGTGTTCGGCCATGCGTTCGAAAGCCTCGTCGAAGCGATCTCCAATCCGGTCTACTTCTGATGGCGCTAAGCCATCCGCATTCCATAGATTTTGATCTGCGGCCTCATATTCCTCGCGCGCTGCCGCATAATTTTTTGCGGCTTCGATCAGGGCCTTTGCACGTTCATGCGGCGGGTGGGGGAATTTCAAGGTTTCAATGCTCATTTCAAAAAGGCTCCAAACAAGAACAGGAAGGGCAGGGCGAACACGCAGGCTGCGCCGATTGCATCACCGGCCAGATCGGCCGGGCGGGGCCACAACTCGCGCGCTCTTTGGCCCCAGCCAGCCAGAAATGAGGCAAGGCTGGGACCCGTTCCGGCGAGTGGTAAGCGGGAATAAAAAGGCCCCGGCAGCGCATCCCCATGGCTGCCGGGAAGTTGAGCCAGGCCGCTGCTAGCAGGCGTGCGGGACTGGCTGAAAAGGTTGGAGAGGCGGTTTGAAATGCCCGCCAAAATTAAAATGCGCATCAAAATATAGCTCCGGGTCAATTAGAACGGATGATTGAGCTAAGTTGTTGTATTTTAATGGGGTCTAGGTTCACGCCGTATCGGACTGCATCAGTCAGGATTTGGCGCTGCAATTCACAGGCTAAGTGAAGCCGCAAAAACTCAGGGTTTTTGATGAAGTTAGAGACCCGGTTTTTGGAACCTGGCACCCCTTCCTCCAAGAGGTAGTGGCTAGGCCGCTTTTTGAGACGTTCCAATGACCCACTCACCCACTCTGCAAACTGCTCTGGGGAGGGGATGACTGGAACAATATGCTGTTCGGGTGCGTTGATCATCTTTGCCTCACGTTATGTTGTGAGACAGTAAATCATAATTGATTATGATTTACAACATCAAATTATGCCAAAAATCACACTAGGGAACCACCTGCAAAAAAATACAGGTTGAGGAAATCATACTGCAGTATGATAACCATGATCAGACTACGGAGACTGGTGATGACTGAAGTGGATTGGGAGCGGCGGCGGCGAAACATTCGCATCTTGATGGCTGCCCAGGGAACAAACCCTACGAGGGTTGCGAACTCTGTTAAGCTCTCGCCAAATACACTTTCAAAGTTCACGAGCGGGTCTACCGCTGAGCTTAGCCAACGCTCGATTGTTAAGGTGGTAGAGGCGCTTGGTCTTTCTTCAGTCTCGGATCTGGACACCGATAATCCGCTGAGTAATCCAAAAGCAGTTCTGCGGCAGCTTATTAACGATCTGCCAGATGAGGTGTTGCCGGCTCTAGTTCGCGAGCTTGAGGTTCGTTTTGCGGAGCACCTTGAGTCTCATCAAGACTAGCAAGATCCAAGACAGCAATGATGACCATCGAGAGCGCTTCCTTCGGGAGGCGCTCAATTTTTGCGACTAAGTCATCGCGTGGCGACCTCATCGTGAAATCCGAATTTTTGTTGACATATTATGATTTTTCACGTTTGATTATGAAAATGACGTCTCTAGAGGGATTATTTTCACAGTGATGCACTTTATGCAAGAAAGTTTTTCGGGGTTTGGATTTGTGATCCTGTCCCCCGGCGAGGTGCCAACATCAGCGGAAACAAGTTTCAGTGCGGAATGGCATCAGAGATATTTTGATCACAAGTTTCACGCGGTTGACCCGGTCTTTCACTTCACAAAGCAGTGCGGGGGCAGATCGGCGTCGAAGCTTCTTTCTCAAGAGGAAATGTCTTCGCCCCTGTTTGAAGAGGCTCGGCAATTCGGTGCTGACAGTAACTTCATTTCCGTATCAGCCTTTGGAGGCAACAGAATGATCTTTGGTGGTGTAAATCATGACCTTGATGGGCGAGCTGCACCGGCCTTGCACCATGCTTGCCAGGCAGCGCACAAGACTGTCCTGCTTGAGGGGGTGGATAACCTGTCCGACGGTCAGGTCGACTTTATGGAAATGTGCGAGGAGGGCTTGTTGGATAAGCAAATTGCTAGCGAGTTGAGAGTGTCGATCTCCGCAATCGCGCAGAGGAAGAAAGTGATATGCAGTAAGCTCGGCGTTTCAAATTTCAGAGCAGCGTTGTCCCTATACTCCATAAGGAAGTGGAGTGGGATCATTCCTATGATTTAGTGAGTAGCTTGGGTATCATCATAACGAATTATGAATAACGGCTCTGAATGATGATTGTGACACACCTAATCGACCTGACTAACCCTGAAACCCGGCTGGACCTGTACACCGATTGCCTACGCTTGCGGCGAGAAGTCTTCATTTCATCTATGGGGTGGAACTTGCACGAGAGTTTCGGTTGCGAGTTCGATCAATACGACATACCAGCCTCAGTCCATCTTGCTGCCGTTGCTGCCGGGAAGTTGGTGGGCTGCCTGCGGTTGCTTCGAACTGACAGCGAGCATAGCGGCACAACATACATGATCCTGGATGCGCATCGCGGGAACATTCCAAACTTGCCTGCAAACATTATGCAAGAAGAACTGGCTTCCAGCAGCGTGTGGGAGGCTTCCCGTCTTGCAGTTTCTCCTTCAGTGGAGATGCGGATGAGGAATAGCGTGTTGGTGGCATTGATTACTGCGGCACGCAGTCATGTCGTCTCGCGAGGAGGCGTAACAATGTTGGGACTGATGAACCCGATCTTCTTGCGGACATTCCGCAGGGCGGGGTTTGCCGTTAGGCAGTTTGGCCCGGTTACCGACCAGCGGGATGGGCGAATTTGTGTTCTTCGGTGGGATTTTGAAACTGGTACAGATGATGTTGGTTCAGTTTCGCGATCTACCGCACCCGCGATGCTAACATAGCCGCGCTTATGGCGCCGTCGAAGGGCGGTGCCAGAGTGAACATAAAGCGGCTTATGGTGCGAAAGCACCATAAAATGGTGGCGGGGCAGGGCGTCGGAATGCTGAGGGAATCGGCGCCCTGGTCAAAAGGAACCTAAGGCTGCAGAATGCCTACCAGAGCGGCCGGTATAAGGCAATCGCGGGCCTCATTTCTCCCCGTATACCAGTAACTGGTATACGGGTTTCCTTGAAAACAAAGGGAAAATGCCAATGCCGAAAGCAGATGTATACCAGTCACAGGTAGACAAGGGATGGCGTGAATTTGCAAATGATGAGGAAAAACAGCGCCTTAGCGTTTTGGACGCTCGCATTGCCCTTAAACGGCGCATTCTTTCAGATACCATAGCAGAGCGGGCAGCACTGCGGCGGCGCCTGGTTACGCGGAGAAGCCGCGCAGTCGACAAGGGTTAGCGGCCAGCGGCCCCATATGTTGTGTGATCTACATCAGGAAATCAACATGTTGTGCCGCTTGCATTGAATGGACGGCGGAAATCCCTATCTAGGTTGAGCGCGTAGAAATCTACGCCAAGAAACCAACTGAGATAGAGGCTCAAATGACAGTAAAAGTAAAACGCGTGAACCAAAACCGGATTGAGGTGGAGATGTCCGGCTCTAAGTTGAACGTGGATGGAATTAGGTCGGTCATCGAAACGTTTTCCAGGAGTATAGAAACCTTCCGGCACGAAAAGCAGATCTACCAGGACGGTCAAAGAAGCTATGTCGGTTCAGACCCTTCGAACCTTGAAGATGTGACTGACAAGCGCGTCGCAAATTTGGATGGTCTCATTGCCGAGTATTCTGGCATCGTCGCTGAGATGAAGCAGGCCCTAGCTTCACTTTCTGTGCCTCCGAAGTGACCCAAATTGTCTTAGGGTCTGTTGAGCGAGAAGCAGCAGAATTCGTTTCCAAGTTCGGGCAAGGTGTTTTCCCGCCGCTGTGCGCTTAACCCTAAGTATTTGAAGCGATAATCCCGTTCTTGGAAGTGTCCCGAAATTTTTAGGGCTAGTTCCAAGTTCGGGAACTCGATTTCAGGAGCCTACCCGCCGCCGCTCCTGCGTTAAAACCCTGTTTTACGGGCCTTTCAGGGGTGTTTGAGAGTTTGCAACGGGAAGTGTCCCAGATTTGCCTTCAGGCGCCATATCGGCCATTTTGCCGGGTATTGAAGGACAAACGCCCCGAGCCCCATTACAGGTTCAAACCTTCCTGAAAGCCCTTTTTTATATGGCCTCATCCGGGTTCTTCCGGCTTCATCCGGCCTCTTCCGGTTACTGCAATATCAAGTGTCCCCTAACAATGCTGCGGCATATGGCCGATACCATCCAGCAGGGTCAGCTGCGCGCCTTTCACATTCCGGGCCAGGCCTTGGGCGTGAAGCTCCGGGCTGACCAGATCGTCAGCAGTGCCGTGCAAAACTTCCACCGGAACCGGGATTTCACCATAGCGCGGCGACAGTTCGGTCACTTCCTGCAGCAGGTTTGCCCGTTGCCGGGCATTTGCGCGCAGGGACGTGCGCCGCAGCGACAGGCCGGGGCCAAAATGGGCCGCATATCCTTCCGGCACGGCTTGCGGCGCAAAGACCTCCTGCAGCGATCGGGACACAGCATTGTCCGGCACAAAGGCGGTCAGCAAGGGCACCGCCACCATACTGCCAGCACGCGAGGAGGTGACCCGGTACAGCGGGTCCAGCGGCGTGGTCCAAGGATAGGCGACGCCGGACACAGTCACTAGCGCCGAGATACTGTCCGGGTGGTCCACCGCCCAGGCCAGCGCAACCGCGCCGCCATAGCTTTGGCCCAGCACAATCGGCCTGTCCGCCCCCATTTGCGCCGCGGCCTGGCGCAGCAGGGCAGCCTGCTGGCGGATGGTGGCCCCGGTGCCATTGATGCGGTCCGAATACCCCAGTCCGGGCCGGTCGAATATCAGGATGCGGAAGTCCTCTGCCAAAGCCGGTGCCAGCCGGAAGGTCATATCGCGTGTACTGCCGCTGGAGCCGTGGATCAGCACCAGATCCGGCGCGCTGCCTTTGGGCCGGCCCATCTCTACCACATGCACCCGGTGGCTGCCCGCCACCAGGGTTTGTCCCAATGGCGGGTGGCTTGCGACAGCCGCCGCCTCGCGGCGGCCCGCCTGCCAGTTGGTCAGCGCAGCGGCGGCCGCCAGTGCAAGGCCTGCGTAAACCAGCACCTTAGCGGCCGATCTGATCCATTTCATAAGGCGTGGTCTGGTAGATCTCATTGATCCAATTGCCATAAAGAAGATGCGCGTGGCTGCGCCAGCGGTTTTGCGGCGGCTGGCTGGGATCATCGTCCGGATAGTAGTTGCCCGGCACGTTGATCGTGGTGCCATTGGCCACGTCGCGGTCGTATTCCTGCTTCAGCGTATCATTGTCATACTCAAAATGGTTAAAGATATAGAGCGCGTTGTGCGCCTTGTCCTCAACCAGGCAGGGGCCGACTTCGTCACTGCCCAGCAGCGTCTTCAGCCCTGGTGCCGCGCTGATTTCAGTCTGCTTCATCTCGGTCCAGCGGCTGACCGGGATCACAAAATCATCCGAAAACCCGCGCAAATAGGGCGAAGCCGGCGCCAGGTTCCGGTGCCGGAAGCAGCCGAACGCCTTGTGATCCAGCATATGTTTCTTCACGCCGTGGAAATGGTTGATCATCGCCATGCCGCCCCAGCAGACGCCAAAGGTGGAATGCACGTTGGTCTGGGTCCATTCGAACACCTCGCGCATCTCCTCCCAATAGGTCACCTCGGGGAAGTCGAGATGCTCAATCGGGGCGCCGGTGATGATCAGGCCGTCGAACTTCTCGTGCTTCACTTCCTGGAAGGAGTGGTAAAATTCGGCCATATGCTCAGCCGCGGTGTTCCTGGTCTGATGCTCGGTCATCCGGATCAGGCTCAGATCGATCTGCAGCGGGGTTGCTCCGATCAGCCGGGCAAACTGGTTTTCAGTCTGGATCTTCTTGGGCATCAGGTTCAGCAGGCCGATGCGGATGGGGCGGATGTCCTGACGCGCCGCCTGGTCCGGCGACATGACCATCACGCCTTCGTTCGTCAGAACGTCATAGGCGGGGAGGTCTGCGGGCATCTTGATGGGCATGTCAGTGTCCTGATTTGCGGAAGGTTGTGCGATATAGCGGAATTCGACAGATAGGCGGCTTAGCCGCGGGCCTCAAGAGCAGAGGCGATCAAATCCTCGAAACCCGCCTCATCCTTGACGGCTGAGATCTGATCGGCGGTGACGGTAACGCCCCAATTGTCCGCCATCGCCTGATAGCGCGGCTGGCGGTGCGCCAGCGCCTGGGCATAGGTCCAGCGGATGAAAGTATCAGGGTCCACATCCCCTTCGGCTACGCCATTTTCCTGAAGATACTCTTGCCAGACCCGGTCCAGAAACTCCGGCTGATAGGACATCGGCTTGGGCGCGCGGTCGAACCGGCGCACCAGTTCTGCCGTGTGGGCCTCGCTGCCCTTGATCCAGACCATCAGCGTGTGTTTGCTGAGTTCCGACAGAACCTGATCGTTCGGGTCATTGGCATCGACCCATTCGCAGATCGACCCGCCAGTATCGCAGATGAAATTGGGGTAGCCATAAAGTTGCTGGGCGCGGCCCGCGAAGTATTCCGTATCCAGCAGCGCCCGGATTTCGGCGACCCGGAACTGTTCCTGGCGGCGCTTGTATTCGCCAATCGGCAGCCCGCCTTTGGCCTTATCACCTGGTTTGCCCAGATAGGAGGCAACCGGGGTCAGGTTCTCAAACGTGATGTTGGAGCCGATGAAGATGGAATCCGACAGCAGAAGGTCCCGCAGGAACGGCACTTTCATCGCCTCGGCCTTGGCGTTGTCGGCGATATATTCGCCCATATAGCGGGTGCCGATACGGTAATCGACTGAGTAGTGGAACCAGCTGCCGGCGCCGCGCAGGATGTTGCTGACATAGGTTTTGCCAAGCCCGGACATGCCAAAGAACAGCACCCGTTTGTTCGGCGCATCGCGCCAGTCCTGCGCAGAAGTGTAAAGCATGAGATCCCAAGTCCCTGAAGGTTTCACGCCTTGCTAATCACCTGCGGGGGCTTGGTCAATTCCGTGTGCGTTTGCGCCGCAGGACCGGTTTGCCGTTCAGGACCATAAGCCCGGCTGCCAGCAGGGCAAAACCGGCGTAGGCCTGCGGTTTCAACTCCTCTCCCAGCCACCAGGCGCCCAGCAGGATGGCAACCGGCGGAATGATCAGGGTGACCAGCATCAGGTTGCCGCTGCCTGCCAACGCTAGCACCCGGTAATACAGCAGATAGGCGCCAGCAGTGGCAATCAGCGAAAAATAGGCAATGGATAGCCAGGTGCCGGTTTCCAGGCTCAGCGAAACCGGGCCGTCAACCAGCAAGGCTGCCGGCAGCAGGCAGAGGGTGGAGCCGGTCAGCATACCGGCAGCCGCCACCTGCGGCGGCAGTCCGGACAGTTTCAGCCGCGCCCAGGCACTGGCAAAGGCATAAGACACGGTGCCGGCCAGAACTGCCAATTGCGCGGTGCTTCGGATGTCGAAATTGGCAAATTGCTCCAGCCCGATGGCGGTGGCCACGCCGAGAAACCCGAGCGCCACTCCCAGTGCCTTGCGTGCTGTCAGCCGTTCGTCGGCAAACACCAGCGCAGCGACGATGACGCCGAAAATGGCCGTGGCCGCATTCAGGATCGAGGTAAGGCCGGTCTCAATATACAGCTGTCCCCAGGTCATCAGGCCGAAGGGGATGATGTTGTTCAAAAGGCCCATCACCAGAAAGGCGCCCCAGATACGCGGCTCCTTTGGCACTGGCAGCCGCATCAGCAGCACCACGCCCCACAGGAACAGCGCCGCCCAGCCGCAGCGATGCAGCACAAGGGTAACAACGGGGATTTCGTCCAGGGCGATGCGGATCGACAGAAACGATCCGCCCCAGATCACGCCGAGCAGTATCAGTTCGGCCCAGGCGCGGGGGGATATGGTTTTTTGAGGGCTCATGCGGGTCATCTAGTCCGCCGGGCGCGGCCAGGCGACCCGGATCTTGCGGCAAACGAAAACCCCGCCCGGAGTATGCGGGCGGGGTCAGATTTTCCGTCTTGCGGCGCTTTAAAAGTTGTAGCCGATTTTCATGCCAAAACTGACCGCGTCGTTATCCTGAAAGTTGGTAACAGGGTTGCCGCCGGGGGAGGCGACCGAGTCACCCAGCTGGGTGTAACGGATGCCGGCCGAGATCGTCATCTTGTCTTGCTTGTATTGCACCCCAAGCCGGATCGCCTCATAGCCATGGGTCGGTGCCAGCGGCGACACCAGGTCATCCCCGTCCACATCCGCATAGATCAGCGCCAAAGACCCCGACCAGTTTTCGTTGAACTTGCGGCCAATCCCCAATGTGTAGGTAAAGGAGTCGTCCAGATCGATCAGGTCGCGGCCCAAACGGCCGGGCACCAGGTCGGTCACGCTGTGTTCCGCCCAGCGGATGCCGCCAAACAGCAGCGTGTCTGCGGCGATACCGGTCTGGAAGTCCAGGTTTACCGATTGCGGGGTCTTGGTCTTGGTTGAGGTTGTTGTGTTCAGGCCCGGGCTCCCGGCAAAGCTCTCGTTCAGGTCGAAATCGTGTTCGATCTCGGAGCTGTAGGTCAGCGCTGCGCGCAGGGCGATCTCTGGGATCTCATAGGCCACGCCGGCTACCCAGCCAAATGCGCCGTCTTTGTCTACCTTGACATTGTAGGTGCCGCCGGGAATGACGCTGTAGGCAAGACCGTTCAGATTGATTTCGCCGTCGATCTCCTGGTACCGGATACCGCCATGGGCGCTGAAACGCTCGTTGAACTTGTAGCGCAAAAGGGCGGTCACCGCATTTGCATCCGCCTGCGCCTTGGTGCCGCCAAGAAGCGCAGAACCGCCCGCCGGATAGAGCACATCCACACCCCAAGGCTGGTCGAAGATCACGGCAAAGGACAGTTGGTCGTTGATGTCCCGCTTGTAGCCTGCGCCGAACATGTTGAAGCGGTCGCCGACATCTCCGGAAGCGGAGCCAAGCGGGTTCAGCGATGTGCGGTCATTACCCGACAGATCCACGGATGTGGTCGCGAATGAGAACTCTGCGTAGGTGCCTTCTTCGAAGATGATGCCGATCGGCTGGCCGGTGCGGTCAAGACCGCTTGCCATGGCAGAACCAGATGCCAGCGCCAATGCCGCCGACGTTGCAAGATAGCGTTTCATTTTTCCTCCCTGAATTGCGGCCTGTAAGGGCCGCTTTACGCGAACGTAATCGGGCCGAATTCCGCAAATCAACATTAACCGCACGGCAACTTGCCGGATTCGATCAATTCCCAAGGGTTTCAGGGGACCGCTTCGCAACTATATTAAGGTAATTTGCAATGCAGATGATAGCGGCACCGCTCAGCACCCAGGCATCCAGCGCTTCGCCATAGATCACCATGCCCAGAATGGCGATGGCGGGCAGGCGGGCAAAATCCACCGGCACCACCACGCTGGCAGGCGCCAGCGACAGCGCGGTTGTCAGGCAGAAATGCGCGGTCAACCCGGCAATGCCGATCAGCACCAGCCAGGGCAGGGTGGTGGCGTCCGGCAACGCCATGTCGCCGTCCCAGCCTGCCGCCAGCAGGCCCATCACCAGCTGCATGGCGGTGAGCCAGAACAGAATTGAGGCAGTTGTTTCGTGCCGGGTCAGCCGTTTGGTCAGGATCGCGGTGAGGGCAAAGAAGATCGCGCAGCTGGCTGCGGCCCCGATCCCCAGGCTCAGGGTGTCCGGGCTGGGGCGGGCCACGATCAGGATGCCGGCAAAGCCGATCGCCGCCGCCAGCATCCGGCGCCGGGTCAGCACTTCCCCCAGCAGTAGCGGCGACAGGATGATCACCCACAGCGGCGAGGTGAACTCCAAGGCAAAGACCTGGGCCAGCGGGATCAGCGTCACCGCCAGGAACCACAGGTTCTGGCCGGTGAAATGGAACAGATTGCGCACAGCGTGAACGCCCAGCCGCGCCCGGCTGACCTGATGCCATTTGCCCGTCGCCGTCAGCAGCGCCAACACGATGATCACCCCGACCAGGCTGCGGTAGGTCATGACTTCGAACGTGTCGAGGGTCAGCCCGGCCTCGCGGCCCGCAATGGCCATGGCGGAAAACGAGACAATGGCGCCGATCATCCAAAGGGCGGCTTTGGCGTTGTCAGTCATCAGTGCAGCCAATCATCGTTTTGCAAATCCACGGTGGAGGCAGCGCTCCAAGCGGCGGCCCTGAACAGGTTGAACCAGACCGCAGCGGTTTCCCGCAAGAGAATACTGAAGCTGGGCCAGCGGGTTTCTGGATCCCGGCGCACATTTTCAGATGCTGCAAGCTGCAGCCGGCGCGCTCCGGCCCAGCGGAAGGACGCCCAGGAGCGGGGCAGGTGAAAGGCCTCGCTCACCAAGATCAGGTTCTCCGATAGGGGCAGCAGCGGCAAGGAATACAGCGCGTTCTGCAGGGTCGATTGCGACTCAGGCTCGATCAGGATGGCGTCTGGCGGCACACCGAACTGTTGCGCCAGATGCGCCATTTGCGCGCCCGCAGACGGGCCGCCCGGAATCGCGCGCCCGCCGGTGAACACCACCAGCGGTGCCCGCCCGGCGTGGTAAAGCCGGGCGCAGGTCTCAACCCGCTTTTGCGTCGGTGCGTGCAGGGAGCCATCTGCGGACATGCCGCCGCCCAGGCAGATGATTGCATTCGCTGCGGGCAATTCCGCTGGATCATTGTCCGGCCACAGGAAGGTCCAGCAAAGCACCGCCAAAAATGTAAAAAGCCCAGCGGCAGCAAACCACTGGGCCAATTTTGTGATCCGCCGGATCATTCCCACTCAATGGTGCCGGGCGGCTTCGAGGTGATGTCATAGGTGCAGCGGTTGATGCCCTTGACCTCATTGATGATTCTTGTGGCGGTTTCGCCCAGGAATTCATGGCTGAAGGGGTAGTAATCGGCTGTCATGCCATCGACCGAGGTCACCGCGCGCAGGGCGCAGGCAAAATCATAGGTGCGACCGTCGCCCATCACGCCCACGGTGCGGACCGGCAGGATTGCCACAAAAGCCTGCCAGATATCGTCATATAGACCGTGCTTGCGGATCTGGTCGATATAGACCGCATCGGCCTCGCGCAGGATCTCCAGCTTTTCACGGGTGATCTCACCGGGGCAGCGGATCGCCAGGCCCGGTCCGGGGAACGGATGGCGGCCGATGAAGCTTGCGGGCAGGCCCAGTTCGCGGCCCAATGCGCGGACTTCGTCCTTGAACAGCTCGCGCAGGGGTTCGACCAGTTTCAGCCCCATCTTCTCCGGCAGGCCGCCCACGTTGTGGTGCGACTTGATGGTGACTGACGGGCCGCCCGAGAAGGACACCGATTCAATCACATCCGGGTACAGCGTTCCCTGTGCCAGGAACTCGGCGCCTTCGATGGTGTTGGCGTGTTTCTGGAACACGTCGATGAACAGCTTGCCGATGATCTTGCGTTTGGTTTCCGGGTCGCTTTGGCCGTCCAGCTCACCCAGGAACAGCTCCTGCTCATCCGCGTGGATCAGCTGGATGTTGTAGTTGTCGCGGAACATGGCGACGACTTCTTCCGCCTCGTTCTTGCGCAGCAGCCCGTGGTCGACAAACACACAGGTCAGCTGGTCGCCGATCGCTTCGTGGATCAGGATCGCCGCAACTGAGGAATCCACACCGCCGGACAATCCGCAGATCACCTGCTTGTCGCCAACCTGTTCGCGGATCTTTTCGATCATCTGTTCGCGGTAGGCGCCCATGGTCCAGTCGCCGCTGAAGCCCGCCAGGCGCACAAAATTTTCATAGAGCTTGGCGCCGTTCGGGGTGTGATGCACCTCGGGGTGGAACTGCACCGCATAGAAATTGCGGCTGACATCGGCGGTGATGGCATAAGGCGCGTTGGGAGAGGTGCCGTAGACTTCAAACCCCGGTGCGATCTTGCTCACGTGGTCGCCGTGCGACATCCAGACCTGCTCGCGGTCGCTGTCATTGGCAAACCAGCCTTCCAGCAGCGGCGGTGTCTCCACGGTGGGGGTCACAAAGGCGCGGCCGAATTCGGCGGTGCCGTGGCCGCTTTCCACTTTGCCGCCCAGCTGGTGCATCATCACCTGCTGGCCATAGCAGATGCCCAGGATCGGCACGCCATAGTCGAAAATCTCCTGCGGCGCACGCGGCGACCCTTCGCGGGTCACACTGTCCGGCCCGCCCGAGAAGATCACAGCTTTGGGCGCCAGCTCGCGCACAAACTCCATGGTGACATTCTGATAGGGGTGGATTTCGCAATAGACGTTCAGCTCGCGCAGGCGGCGTGCAATCAGCTGCGTGACCTGGCTGCCAAAGTCGATGATGAGAAGGCGGTCATGGGATGTCTCTGTCATGCACGCGCCATAGGGCAGGAAAGCCTTTTCCGCAAGAGGGTTTGAGCCTGCGCCAGCCCGCAGCCGCGATTTTCACGGCAGACCGGTCCTGAACCTGGCCAGGGTATGCGAAAGTTCACAACCACGGTGCAAAATGCCCCGCCAATGTCGCTTTTCAACTTGAATGGCCGTAATCCTGCGGCGGCGTGGTGTGAGGTGGCTATAATACCCATCGCAATGAAATGCCTGTGGTGAGGATAAACCATGACAGAAGCAGCACCGCGCCGTCGCGCACGGGGTGGCGGCGGCGCCGCCCGCCGCGCCGAACGCACCAGCGTCAAGATCGAGACCGCGAAGTACATCGAGCGCAACATTCCGAACTTCGAGATCCTGAACGAGGAAGCGCTGGAGATCATCGAATACAACGCGGATACCATCCTGGAAGAGGTCGGCGTCAACTTCGTTGACAACCCGGCGGCGCTGGAGCGCTGGCGCGAAGCCGGTGCAGATGTCAACGGTGAGCGCGTGCGCATCCCCCGCGGACTGGCCCGCAAGCTGTGCGAAACAGCTCCGTCCGAGTTCACCCAGCACGCCCGCAACCCGGAGAAATCCGTGGTTATTGGCGGCCGCAACATGGTGCTGGCACCGGTCTACGGCCCGCCGTTTGTGCGCGACGCTGCTGGTGGACGCCGCTACGCGACCATGGACGACTTCAACAAATTCGTGAAGCTCGCCTATATGTCCAAATGGCTGCATCACTCGGGCGGCACCGTCTGCGAGCCCACCGATATCCCGGTGAACAAGCGCCACCTGGACATGCTGATGGCGCATATGACCCTCAGCGATAAACCGTTCATGGGTTCGGTTACCGAACCCAGCCGGGCGCAGGACTCGGTCGATATGGCCGGCATTCTGTTCGGCAAGGAGTTCGTGCAGAACAACACTGTGATGACCTCGCTCACCAACATCAACTCGCCGATGACTTTCGACGATGTGATGATGGGCTCGCTGGAAGTCTACGCCAAGAACAATCAGGCCTGCATTATCTCGCCGTTCATCGTTGGCGGCGCCATGGCGCCGGTGTCGGTTGCGGGCACCCTCACGCAGGTTCTGGCCGAGGTTCTGGCCGGTGTCGCCTACAGCCAGCTGTGCCGCGCAGGCGCGCCGGTGATCTTCGGCGCCATGGTGACCTCGATCGACATGAACTCGGGCGCGCCGACCTTCGGCACCCCGGAAGCGTCGCACATCACCTATGGCGCCGGTCAGCTGGCCCGCCGCATGAACCTGCCCTACCGTTCGGCCGGCTCTTTCTGCGGCTCCAAATTGCCCGACGCGCAGGCAGCCTATGAGACAGCGAACTCGCTCAACATGGGTCTTCTGTCGGGTGTGAACTTCCAGTTGCACTCCTGCGGCTGGCTCGAAGGCGGCCTGGTCGCCGACTTTGAGAAGTTCGTGATGGACGCCGACCAGCTGGGCGTTTTGCACGGCCTGGCCAAAGGCGTGTCCGTGGACGAAAACGCCCAGGCGATGGACGCCATCCGCGAAGTCGGACCCGGCGGCCACTATCTGGGCTGCGCCCACACCCAGGAGAACTTCAAATCAGCCTTCTGGAAGTCCGAACTGCTCGACTACAAACCCTTTGAACAGTGGGAAGAAGAAGGCGCGCGCGACACCTATGCGCTGGCGACCAACCGCGTCGAGAAACTGCTGGCCACTTACGAGCAGCCGGCACTGGACCCGGCCATCAAAATGGCTCTGGACGAGTATGTGGCTGAAAAGAAAGCTTCGATGCCCGACGCGTTCATGTAATCGCGCAGCTACAGCTTAGGGGCAGGGGGCAGCCGCCTCTGCCGCAGCAGAACGGCGGTCCCGCGGGGCCGCCGTTTCTGTTTTTGGCCGGGTCGCAGTATTGCGCAGGAAAGCGGCTTCGCCCGCCAGCGCGATCAGCACATCCACATGCCGGATCAGCGAATATCCCGCTTCACCTGCCTTGCGTGCGGTGTCCTGCGCGCTTTCCAGCTCCAGGAGCTGCATTACGGCCGCGGCCGGCTTGGGCAGGGTCCCGTACCCTAGAATCCGGCGCAGATCCCGCTGCCGGCTATAGTTCTGCGCCCCCAGCCGGGCAGCCCTTGCCAGAATCCGAGGGCGCCGGAGCAATGTAAGCCGGGTGTATACGTCCTGCATGGTCCTCTCCTTTCAATTCTCTGTACCGGATCTGCTATATCACAACCTATTGTGGTGTTGCGGCGAGGGGGCTACCGGCGAACGGTACGTTTTGTGATGATTATGTTTTCTCTGGAAACAATGGGGCCTGATCCGCGCATTTGTTCAACTACAGTCAGGCGTACGTGGAAAAGCCTCAGACGCTATTGATTGCGGCTGACAGGCTGGCCTGGCTGACGACCGGGGCTTGATATATGCAAAACATACCGCACGCGTCCCTGCCTGGCTGGGTGCCGCTTGAGACATGCCGTTACCTTCAGCACACAGAGGCAGGCCGCCCGATCCGGCAATTGGCCCGCAAGGCCGGGTGTCATCCTTCCACCATCCTGCGGCAGGTCAGGCGGGTGGAGACCCTGCGGGATGATCCGCTGATCGACGAAGTTCTGACCTACCTTGCCGGGCGTTACCAAACATCTTCCGGTCAGTCCGGAAAACCCAGCAAGTCCGGCACCAGCCCGGGCAAACCGGCCGGGCGCGGATTGACTGCCGGGTTCGAGCAGGAGGCCGCCAGTGTCCTGACCCTGCTGAGCCGCGGCGGTGCGGTTCTGGCTGCGGCTGAGGGCATGGAAATGGCGGTGGTCGTGCGCGAAGGCGCCGAGTCAGACGGGCAGAAAGTGGCCGTTTCGCGCCCGCTGGCCGGTGCTTTGGCTTTGACTGGCTGGATTTCCTGTGCCCGCCGGAGCCGGATCAGCCGGTATGCCATCACCCCATCAGGGCGCAGCGCCTTGAACCGGATTATTGCCGACCAGGAGAACCGGGCGCGGGCCCGTCTGGAGGGCGGCTTTGCCGAAGCCCAAACGCCGTTTCTGGCACCCGAAGACAACGGCAAATCCAGTTATGGCCGCAAGCCACGCTACGGCGGATCCGAAACGCCGCTGGAGATGCTGGCCCGGCTGTCGGACAAAGATGGCAATTCCTTTTTGACCCCGGGCATGATCAGCGCCGGCAAGCGTCTGCGGGAGGATTTCGAGCTGGCCCAGATCAGCGGCCATCTGATGCAGGAGAAGCTGTATTTTACGAACGGCAGCCAAGCGCTGCGCAGCAGCAGCCAGGAAGCCGGGGCTGCGGCGCGCAAGCGCATGACAGAGGCGCTGCAGACGCTGGGGATGGGGCTGAGCGACATCGCTCTGCGCTGTTGCTGCCATCTGGAAGGGCTGGAAACAGCAGAACGCAATCTGGGCTGGCCGGCCCGGTCGGGCAAGGTGGTGCTGCGCATCGCCCTGCAGCATTTGGCAGATTACTACGGCGAGACCAGCGCGCAGGAGGCTGAGCTGATCGGCTGACCGCGCAAGCACGGCAAACGAAAACGGGCCCGCATTTGGCGGACCCGTTAAACTGCCTGAATTGGCAACGCCTTAGGCGGCGACTTCTGCCTTGGCTTCTTTCAGGTGCTTCAGCACGGTCTCGGGCGAGGAGACACCATAGGGGTCATCGCCGTGGTTGTCGGACAGGCCCGGCTCTTCGAACCATGCTTCAACAACACCGTTGTCGATGATAGCGGCATAGCGCCAGGAGCGGTTGCCAAAGCCCAGGTTGTCCTTGGCGACCAGCATGCCCATCTTGCGGGTGAATTCGCCGGAGCCGTCCGGGATCACGTCCACGTTTGCCAGGTTCTGCGCTTCGGCCCATTTGTTCATCACAAAGCTGTCGTTCACCGACATGCAGTAGATCGCGTCGATGCCTTCGGCCTGGAAATCGGCAAAGCCGTTTTCAAAGCCCGGCAGCTGGTAGGTCGAGCAGGTGGGGGTAAAGGCGCCGGGCAGCGAGAACAGCACAACGCGCTTGCCTGCAAAATAATCAGCGGTGGTTTTGTCTTCCCAGCGGAAGGGGTTCGGGCCTTCGACCGCTTCGTCACGGACGCGGGTGTGGAAGGTCACGTCGGGCAGCTTAACGCCAGCTTTCATTTCGGAATGCTCCTGAAGGTGGGTGTTCGTTCGGCGGGCAGGCTTAAAACGATTCTAAGCCGGTATCAACAAGTCCGTGAGCAAGTTGTGAAGGTTCCGGACAAGACGCCGCAGATGCGCCATCCGGGAGCCAAAAGGCGGCACACCGGGCGCGGGTTTTGATGCCATCAGGAGAGGTGCTGCCGGTCAGGCCGCTGCCTTCTTTATTGTCACTGTGGTGCCGCGCAGCTTACGCTCGGCCGCTGTGGTAAGGTCATTGAATTTCTTCAATGTGGCCAGCAGTTTCTTCTTGTCCTTGGAATCGTTGATTATGCCGGGAAACTTCTTTTTCACCGTCTGGTACTGGTCGTTGATTTTCTTCAGGTCTTTGTATTTCGCCGCCGCGGCCTTCAGATCCGGCGCTGCTGCTTTCAGGTCTTGCCCGGCCTTTTCGATGGCCGATACGCAATGCGCATTGATTGCCTTTACCAGCGCCCCGACCCGGTTGGTGTATTTCTTCAGGTTCCGGTCCACCAGCAGCTGCGGCAGCTCGGTTGCATCCAGCTTCTTGTCCTGAGAGTCGTCGCTTTCCTTCAGAATCTTGGCCACGTTCTTCTGGAAATTCGCCGCATAGAATTTCTGGGCCGCGTTCAGCTTGCCCTCATACTGCACCGCTTTCTTCACTTCGGCAGCTTCCTTGGTCAGCACACCCTGCAGCGCCTCGATGTCTTTTTTCGAGGCTGACGTCTTGGACCGCTTTTTCAGATCCTTGGTGATCTCGGCCAGCAGCTTGTCCAGCTTCGCCAGATGCGCCTTGGCGTCGCCGCAAAAGCCCAGCATGGCATCCAGCTCTTCCTGATGGATATCCACCGCCTTGTTCCAGGTGGTCAGCCCGTCCTTGAAATTCTTGTTCTTCTGCAGGTCCGCCATTTTCTTGGACTCGACCCCGTCCTTGCGCGCTTTGGCCAGGCTTTCGCGGAAATAATCCTCGCCCTCCCAGGCATTGCCCAGTGAAATCCCAACCCGTTTCTTGAGCTTGTCGCCCTCAGCAGTGGTGTATGTCTTGGTGCCTGCAGCCAGCTTTTTATGCTCTGCTTTGAACTTTTCCAGCTCCTTGGCCATGCGTCCCTCCCTGAATGATTTGCGGCGAAATCTTCTTGCTTCGCGTGAATTATGTGTTCCCCAGCGTCACTTTGGCAAAGGAAAACGGCGCATTTGCGAAGTTTGAGCCATGATAAGGCTGCAGGGCAGGGTTGACGATATGCCCGTGCCAAGCCAATTCAGCTATGTTAAACCTGCGCAGAACGCCAAAGGCCGGAAGGGAAACCCACGTGAGAGACCTAAAGATCCCGGAGCAGCGCCACCCTGAAAAGGCGCATCGTCCCGACAACGCTCAGCCCAAAAAGCCAAGCTGGATCCGGGTCAAGGCGCCGGGCGGCAAGGGCTATGCGGAAACGCATAAAATCATGCGCGACAACAAGCTGACCACGGTGTGCGAAGAAGCCGGCTGCCCCAACGTCGGCGAATGCTGGAGCCAGGGCCACGCCACCATGATGATCATGGGCGAGGTCTGCACCCGGGCCTGTTCTTTTTGCAACATTGCGACCGGCAAGCCGCCCGAGGCGCTGGACGTGTTCGAACCGGGCCGGGTGGCGGATGCGGTGCAAAAGCTGGGGCTGAACCACGTTGTCATCACTTCGGTGGACCGCGACGATATCGAGGACGGCGGAGCCGAGCATTTTGCCCAGACCATCCGGGCGGTGCGCCACCGCTCGCCGAATACAACCATCGAAATCCTCACCCCTGACTTCCTGAAATGCGACCCCTCGGTGCTGGAAAAAGTCGTGGAAGCCCGCCCGGACGTGTTCAACCACAATCTGGAAACCGTGCCGGGCCTGTACCCGGAGGTCCGCGCCGGTGCCCGCTATTTCCACTCGCTGCGGCTGTTGCAGCGGGTCAAGGAACTGGACCCGTCGATGTTCACCAAATCCGGCATCATGGTTGGCCTGGGCGAGGATGCACAGGCGGTGAAACAGGTGATGGACGACATGCGCGCTGCAGACATCGACTTCCTGACCATCGGCCAGTATCTGCAACCGACGCCCAAGCACCACGCGGTGGACCGTTTCGTGACGCCGGAAGAATTCAAATCTTATGAGAAAGCCGCCTATGGCAAGGGCTTCCTGATGGTCTCGGCAACGCCGCTGACGCGCTCATCCTACCATGCCGGTGATGATTTTGCCCGCCTGCGCGAAGCACGCAACAAAAAGCTGGGGCTTGCATGACGCCCGAGCGTCTGGCGCAGCTCCGCGCCTTACGCCATGCACTGCATCAAATCCCCGAAGTGTCGGGCGCCGAGGAAAAGACCGCCGCCATGGTGGCGGATTACCTGCGCCATTTTGAACCGGATCAGCTGCTGACCGGGCTGGGCGGCCACGGGGTTGCCGCGGTTTTTGACGGCATTTCCGACGGCCCCACCGTTCTGATCCGCTGCGAGCTTGACGGCCTGCCGATCGAAGAACTCTCGGATCAGCCCTACCGTTCCACCCATCAGGGCCGCGGCCATCTCTGCGGCCATGACGGCCATATGACGATGGTTGCCGCCCTGGCAGAGGACCTGGCAGAACAGCGCCCTGCACGGGGCCGGGTTGTGCTGCTGTTCCAGCCCGCCGAGGAAACCGGCAAGGGCGCCGCGGCGATGATTGCCGACCCGGCTTTCGCTCAGATTGCACCGGACTATGCTTTCTCGCTGCACAACCTGCCGGGCCTGCCGGTGGGGCAGGTTGCCTTGTGTTCCGGTGCCGCCAACTGCGCGTCGCGCGGGATGCGGATCAAGCTGGCCGGCAAGACCTCCCACGCTGCCGCGCCGCAGGACGGGGTGTCACCCGCCGGTGCCATAGCGCAGCTGCTGCCGGGCTTGGCGGATTTGGGCAGCGGCGCTGAACTGGGGCCGGAGTTTGCCCTGGTCACCCTGACTCACGCGCGGCTGGGCGAGGCCGCTTTTGGCATTGCGCCTGGCTATGGCGAGGTTTGGGCCACGCTGCGCACCGTCACCGATGCCCGCATGGAGCAGTTGATTGCTGCTGCAACGGCGCATGTGGAACAGGCCTGCGCCGCGGAAGGGCTGACATTTTCAATCGAATTTGATGACGTCTTTGACGCTTGCACCAACCATCCCGAGGCGGTTGCCGTTCTGCGTGCGGCTGCCGCAGCGGCGGGGTGCCCGGCACAGATGCAGGACGTGCCCCAGCGCTGGTCCGAGGATTTCGGCCAGTTCGGCAAACAGGCGAAAGCGGCGATGTTCTGGCTCGGCTCCGGCACGGATCAGCCGCAGCTGCACAATCCGGATTACGATTTCACGGATGCGGCGATCCCGGCCGGGGCCGGGATTCTCCTGCAGGCGGTCAGAAACCTGCTGGGCTGAGCGTTACTTCAGCAACGCGTCGACAACAGCAACCGCGCCGATAATGGCAAGGGTGTCTTTCACGACCTCATAGATTTTGCCGTTCTGACGCACGTACCGGTGACCGTCGCGCGGCGGTTTCAGGCCCCAGCGATCATAGTCTTTTACATAAATCCAGTCGCCGCCCTGGATATGGCCTTGCCTTGCCTGGCGTTTTTTCACCTGGCCGGGCGCATGATAGGCGGCACTGTTGTTGTGGCCCGGCGCCTGTTTTTTCGGTCCGGCAAGGGTCGCGGCGGGGGCAAGGGCGAGGTTTGCTGCTGCAATTGCGGCCACTATCGCGGTCTTTTGCATTGCGGGTTTCCTGTGATCACTGCTTTGGGCTCACAGATGATCAAGGCTGACGGAAAAGGCAAATCCGCTGCGCCGGAAAGCGCCGAAAGCGGGCGGAAACCGGCGGTCCGGCGCCGGTTTCTTTGCGCAGCTTGGCCGGGTGCGTTTTTCTGCGGATTGTGGCTTTGCTGCATATGCGGGCGCCATGAACCTGCAGGCCGCAGGAATGCAAAACTCTTGGGGTGCGGCGGGCCGGAAGCGGATCAGCCCTCGTCCGTGAACCGCACTTTGCCAATATGCGGCAGGTTCCGGTTGCGTTGCGCGTAGTCGATCCCATAGCCCACGACAAATTCGTCCGGGATCTCAAACCCCACCCAATCCGAGCGGAAATCCACCTCGCGGCGGGATGGTTTGTCCAATAGCGCAATGGATTTCAGCCGCGCCGGATTGCGGCTTTGCAGCAGGTGGGTGACATGGTTCAGCGTGTGGCCAGTGTCGACGATGTCTTCAACGACCAGCACGTCGCGCCCTTCAATGGCGCCGCGCAAGTCTTTGAGAATGCGCACTTCCCGGCTGCTTTCCATTGCGTCGCCGTAAGAGGACGCCTCCAGGAAATCGACCTCGATCGGCAGGTCCAGCTCGCGTACCAGATCGGCGATGAACACGAAACTGCCGCGCAACAGGCCAACCACGACCAGCTTGTCGGTGCCTGCGAATTCACTATGAATTTCTGAACAAAGCTCTTCGATCCGTGCTGCAATGGCCTTGGCCGAGATCATCACATCAATGACATATGGACGCTGTGACATGGCTGCCCCCTTGAATTTCCCGCGCGTTCATAGGACATGACGCGGCACAATTGTAGCAGAAAATCAGCAGGCCGATGCCCACACACTCGGAAACCCGCCAGATGCCCTATTCGGCGCAGCAGATGTACAATCTGGTTGCCGACGTTGCGCAATACCCGAAATTCCTGCCTTGGTGCTCCGCCGCCCGCATCCGCAGCCGCGCACCGATCGGCGAGGCCGAGGTGTTAGAGGCGGATCTGGTGATCTCCTTCAAGGTGTTCCGTGAACGCTTTGGCAGCCGGGTGACGCTGTATCCGGGTGAGCGTAAGATCGATACCGAATATCTGGACGGCCCATTTCGCTACATGAAGTCCCACTGGGCCTTTGCCCCGCGCGAGGACGGCACTTGCGATGTGTCTTTCTTTGTTGATTTCGAATTCAAGAACGCGGTGCTGCAGGGCATCATCGGCGTGGTCTTCAACGAAGCGATGCAGCGCATTGTGCGCGCTTTTGAACGCCGGGCGGCGGAGCTGTACAACTGACACGAACTTTGACCGGCATTTCTGAATTGACTTGAGGCGGGCTTGAAGTTGTATCGGGGCTGGTCTCAATATCAATCAGGAAGGGTTGCGCCGGGATGGAACAGGACTTTTGGCAGGCGCGCTGGCGCGAGAACCGGATCGGCTTTCACGAAGACGCGCCCAACACCCTGCTGAAGCAGCATTTTCCAAAGCTGGGCTTGCACGCGGGCCAGTCGGTTTTTGTGCCGCTTTGCGGTAAGGCACTGGACCTGGACTGGCTGTGCGGCCAAGGGCTGCAGGTATCCGGGATTGAGTTCAATCAGGGCGCTGTTGAGGAGGTTTTTGCCCGCCAGGGTCTGGAGCCTGAGGTGATCCGGCAAGGGGACCTTATACGTTTCCAGGCGGGCGGTCTGACCCTTTTTGCGGGAGACTTCTTTGCGCTGACGGCAGAGTATCTGGGCACAGTGGATGCGGTTTACGACCGGGCGGCGCTGGTTGCGGTTAAGCCTGAGGACCGCAAGGCATATGCTGTGCAACTCAACCGCATCACTGGCTGTGCGCAGCAGTTTCTGGTCGGATTTGACTATGATCAGCCCTTGATGGAAGGCCCGCCGTTTTCGGTGCCGGGTGAAACCGTGCAAGCATTGTATCGGGAGAGGCATGCGATCACCCTGATTGAGGAACGTGCCGCTGACGGCCGCATCGGTGAACGCTGCAACGCGCTGGAACAGGCCTGGCTGCTGAAACCGCTGGTTTAGAACGCAAGACGGGCCCCCGAAGGGACCCGCCCGGTGCGGAAATTGCACCGTCTGCCGTGAGTGGCGGCATGCGTCATAGCCGGGGTCAGCTGTTCATGTCGTACGCACGCTCACCATGAACTGAAAGATCGAGGCCGTTGGTCTCGCTTTCAAGATCCACGCGCAAAGACGTGATGAAAGCGGAGATTTTAACCAGCACGATGGTCACAACCACGGTAAAGGCGCCGACAATTGCCAGCCCGCCCAGCTGTGCGGCCCAGGTGCCGGCGCCGAAGACGGCGATCATGATAGTGCCAAAGATACCGCCGACGCCATGCACGGCAAACACATCCAGCGTGTCGTCGATCTGCATCTTGTTGCGTACCAGATTGACCATTTCCTGACACAGGACACCTGCAACGGCCCCGATGATCAGCGCTTCCACCGGGCCGACAAAGCCGGAGGCCGGCGTGATTGAGGCAAGCCCGGCAATGGTACCGGTGACCAGGCCTACCAGCGACGCCTTGCCGTATTTGATCTTTTCCCACAATGCCCAGCTGAGCGAGGCGGTGGCGGCTGAAAGATGGGTTACGGTCAGCGCCATTGCGGCCCCGCCGTCAGCGGCCAGCTGCGAGCCGCCGTTGAAGCCGAACCAGCCGACCCACAGCATTGCAGCGCCAATCATTACATAGCCGGGGTTGTGCGGCGGGATGCTGCGGTTTTTACGCGGGCCAAGGTAGAAGGCGATGATCAGCGCTGCGATACCTGCGGTTTCATGCACCACGATGCCGCCGGCAAAGTCCTTGACGCCGGTCACGCCGAAGATACCGCCATCGGCCAGGAAACCGCCGCCCCAGATCCAATGCACCACCGGCGCATAGCACAGAAGCATCCAAAGTCCCGAGAATACGAGGACGAAGCCAAAGCCCACCCGCTCCACATAGGCGCCGACGATCAGCGCGGGCGTGATGATGGCAAATGTCATCTGAAAGGCAAAAAACAGAACCTCGGGCAATGTGCCGGAGAGGCTGTCGGCGGTGACACCGTTCAGGAAAATTTTGTCCAGCCCGCCCCACAGGCCGCTGGTGCTGCTGCCAAAGGCAATTGTGTAGCCGAATGCCAGCCACAGAACGCTCATCAAACAGGCAATGGCGTAGCAATGCATAAAGACGCTGAGCACATTGCGGGCACGTACCAGGCCGCCATAAAACAGGGCCAGCCCTGGCAATGTCATGAAGAGGACCAGGGCCGTGGCCACAATGATCCATGCGGTATCCGCTCCGTTCATCCGAGTGTTCCTTCCCCTTGAAAAACCGGTGAGGTCAGGAGAAAGCGGAAAACCTGCGCGAAAAAAAGCGGCAGAGGTTCGCAAGCCGCACAATTCGGCGGCTTTTTTGCAAGTGCCGGTTTTTTGGGCAGGCTTTTGCAGGCGCTGCCCGGAATGCACCCGGTTTACGAAACCGCCTGCATCAGCAAAGACAGTGCATGGTCGCGGGCGGCGGTTCGGACATTGGCGCGGCCAATGGCGCCGAAGTCCACGGTTTCAGTGACCGCAGGATGACCGGCACGGGCTAGGCCGAAACAGACGCGGCCCTCGGGTTTGAACTCTGATCCGCCGGGACCGGCGATGCCAGTGACGGAGACCGCGAGCGAAACACCTGCCTGTGTCACCGCACCTGCGGCCATCTCAGCCGCAACGTCCTCGCTGACCGCCCCTTTGGCGTCCAGAGTTTCCGTCTTTACGCCCAGCATCTGCATCTTGGCGTCGTTGGAATAGGTGACAAAGCCGCGATCGACCACGGCGGAGGAGCCGGGAATATCCGTAAGCGCCGCCGCAATCATGCCGCCGGTGCAGCTTTCGGCGGTGGCAATGGTGAGACCTGCCGCCTTTGCCTGGGTGATCAGCTTTGCCACATCCACACTCATAATCCCAGTACCCCGTGCGAGAAGCCGGCCAGCAGGGCAACGCCGATGGCGGCCATGATGCCGGCGATGACATCATCCATCATAACACCAAACGGGCCCTCCTGGCGATCTGCCCAGCCGACGGGGCCCGGTTTCCAGATGTCGAACAGGCGGAACAGCAGGAACGCGCTGATCCAGCCGGGCCAAAGTGCGGTGATAGGAATGCCATGCGCCCAGGCCGGATAGGAGATGGCCCAAAGCGCGATCCACTGGCCTGCGACCTCATCCACCACAATTTCCGAGGGGTCGTGGTTGTCGCTGCCGGCGGTCATGATCTTGGTCGCCCAGATGCCAGCCGGGATGCAGGCAAGGGTCGCCAGGGCCAGCAGGGGGAAACCGCCCAGCTGATGCAAGCCGTAAGCCAAGGGCAGGGCGGCCAGCGATCCCCAGGTGCCGGGGGCCGGGCGGATGTAGCCAACGCCGCAGACGGTGCCGATTGCTTGCGCTGGGGTCATGCCTTCACCAGCGCAGCGGTGGCGATGGCGGCGATGCCCTCACCGCGCCCGGTAAAGCCGAGACGTTCGGACGTTGTGGCTTTGATCGAAACCCTGTCAGCCTCGATACCCAGGATTTGGGCCATGACTTCACGCATGCGGGCCGCGTGGGGGCCGACTTTGGGGTATTCGCAGACCAGGGTGCAATCGACGTTCGACAGGGTGAAACCCATCTCGCGCGCCAGATCGGCGGCATGGCGCAGGAAGATCTCGCTGGCAGCACCCTTCCACTGCGGATCGGAGGGCGGGAAATGCTGGCCGATGTCGCCGCGCGCCAGTGCGCCATAGATCGCATCGGTGACGGCGTGCATCCCGACATCGGCGTCGGAGTGGCCTTGCAGGGTTTTCTCATGCGGGATTTCCACACCGCAGAGGATCACGCTGTCACCGGGGCCGAACCGGTGCACGTCGTAGCCATTGCCAAGCCTGATATCCATGTCAGCTCCCAGAATGCGTTCCGCCCTGGTGAAATCCGCGGGGCGGGTGATTTTGATATTGTCCGGCTCGCCCGGAATGATTGCAACGTCAAGACCTGCGGCGCGCGCAACCTCAACGTCATCCGCCGCGCCGCCGGGATGGGACAGATGTGCGGCCAGTATGTTCTGAAACCGGAAGCCCTGGGGGGTTTGAGCGGCGTAGAGGCCGTTGCGGTCCTGAGTGCCCGTGACGGTGTTCTCGGCGCCAGTCCACAGCGCGTCGGTCACAGCAAGAGCCGGGGCTGCTGCAGGGATCTCGTCCAAGGCATCGAGAATGCTTTGGATCAGATCACTGCTGACACAGGGCCGGGCGGCGTCGTGGATCAGCACTTTCTCCACGCCATGCGTCTCCAGGGCCTTCAACCCGTTCAGGACAGAGGTTGCGCGTTCGGCACCACCCTCGGCCAGGATCAAGCTGGGGTGCCCGGAGAATTCGCCCCAAGCGGCGGTGTCATCGGGCGACAGCACAAGCACCGTGAGATCCACGCCTGCTTTTTCAAAGGCTTCGAGGGTCCAGTCAATCACCCGGCGGGTTTTCAGCGGACGCCATTGTTTCGGCGTGCCGCCGCCTGCACGGGTGCCGCGGCCGGCGGCGACGATCAGGGCTGCGGTGGTCATGCGGGCCTCATGATAAGTTCGGCATTTGTTTATGAGGTGGCGCAGGGATAGGCAATCACCCCACGGAATGTGCCTGAAAAATAGGCAAGTGGTGATTTGCTGTGCCTTGCAAAGCGCAGTTTCATTGCTGCATAGCAAAGGCTTCGGATAAAAACATCTCAGTTGCACAAGGATTAGGCAGTTGTCCTTCACGCTTGGAACCACCTCCATGTCTCCGCCGATTGCATTGGCGCCGATGGCTGGAATCACCGACCGTCCGTTCCGGGATCTGGTCCGCTCTTTCGGAGCGGGGCTGATGGTGAGTGAGATGGTGGCAAGCCAGGAGATGGTACAGGCCAAGCCCGGCGTGCGCGAACGGGCGGAGCTGAGCGCAGATGTGGAAAATACTGCAGTGCAGCTGGCCGGACGGGATGAATACTGGATTTCCGAGGCCGCGAAACACGTAGCCGGGCAGGGCGCGCGGATCATCGACATCAACATGGGCTGCCCGGCCAAGAAGGTGACCAATGGCTATTCAGGCTCAGCCCTGCTGAAAACGCCGGATCACGCGCTGAAACTGATCGAGGCGGTGGTGGAGGCTGTCGATGTGCCGGTCACACTGAAGACCCGGCTGGGCTGGGACGACAACTGCCTGAACGCGCCGGATGTGGGGCGGCGGGCCTGCGAAGCCGGCGTGCAGATGATTACGATTCATGGCCGCACCCGCTGCCAGTTCTACAAGGGGTCGGCGGATTGGAGGGCGATCCGGACGGTGAAGGACGCAGTCAGCGTGCCGCTGCTGGCCAATGGCGACATTTTGGACACTGCAACCGCACGCCGGGCGCTGGAATTGTCCGGTGCTGACGGCGTGATGATCGGGCGCGGCGCCGAAGGCAAGCCCTGGCTGCTTGCTCAGGTGGCCCATGAGCTATGGGGTGCGCCGGCACCGGATGTGCCGGAAGGTGATGCGTTGATCCATATGGTTTCAGAGCATTACAAGGCGATGCTGGAGTTTTACGGGCTGGATCTGGGGGTGCGTGTCGCCCGCAAGCATCTGGGCTGGTACATGGATGAGGCTGGATCCGGACCAGCCATGCGCCGCGCTGTGCTGACCGGGAAAAACCCGCAGGACGTATTGGCCTTGCTGCCTGAGGCGCTGAGCGTGCAACAGCCGGAGGCCGCCGCATGATGGACAGTGCCGCCCTCTGGGCCTCGCTGCCAGTGCCCGCGTTCCTGATCGATTCCCGGGACAGGATTGCCGATGTGAATGCGGCGGCTGAGGGATTTCTGAATACCTCACGCAAGGCGCTGGCAGGGCAGCCCGTTTGGGACACGCTGGCCATTGACGCGCCGATTGAAGAAGCCTTTGCCCGCGCCCGTGTTCAGGGCACGCCGCTGTTCGTGAATGACATCGATGTCGGTTCGGGCAGCCGGGCGCCGCTGCAATGCGGGGTGCAGATCGCGCCCTTGCAAGGGCAGGACGGGGTGATGCTGCTGATGGTCACCCCGCGCGAACTTGCCGGGCGGATGACACAGACCCATTCCGCCAAATCCGCCGCTGCCTCGGCCATCGGCATGGCGGAGATGCTGGCACATGAGATCAAGAACCCGCTGGCGGGGATCACTGGCGCAGCCCAGCTATTGAGTATGAACCTGAGTTCCGAAGACTTGGAGCTGACTGACCTGATCGTCAGCGAAAGCCGCCGGATCGTGAAGCTTCTGGATCAGGTGGAGCAGTTCGGAAACCTGACCGGGCCGGCCTTCAAGCCGGTGAACCTGCATGATGTGCTGGACCGGGCGCGGCGGTCGGCGCTTCTGGGGTTTGGTGCCCGCATGACCATAACGGAAAACTACGATCCCTCGCTGCCGATGGCCTGGGGGGATGCGGATCAGCTGCTGCAGGTGGTGTTGAACCTTCTTAAGAATGCCTCGGAAGCGGCTGATAATAAGGGTGGAAATATTTCCATCCGTACTTTCTATGAGCATTCCTTCCGGCTGCGCCGCAGTGATGGAACAGGCAAGCTTCTGCCGCTGCAAATTGAAATCTGCGACGACGGGCCGGGGCTGCCGGAGAAGATCAAGGATGACATATTCGACCCGTTTGTATCGGGCCGGGAGAATGGCACCGGGCTGGGGCTTGCGTTGGTGAGCAAGATCCTCTCGGAGCATAATGGCTGGATATCTGTAAGCTCGGTTCCCGGGCGCACGCTGTTCCGGCTGTCGCTGTCACGCGTGCCGCGTGACGCAAAACCGCAGGAGAGCTGATCCATGGACGGCACCGTTCTGGTCGCAGATGACGACCGCACCATCCGCACCGTACTGACCCAGGCGCTGACGCGCGCGGGCTGCAAAGTGCATGCGACCTCTTCGCTGACCACGCTGATGCGCTGGGTGGCCGAAGGGAAAGGCGATGCCGTAATTTCAGACGTGATGATGCCGGACGGGAACGGGCTGGAGATGCTGCCCAAAATCCAGGCCGACCGGCCCGGGCTGCCGGTGATCGTGATCTCGGCGCAGAACACCATCATGACTGCAATCAAGGCGGAGGAAGCAGAAGCCTACGACTATCTGCCGAAACCTTTTGACCTGCCCGAGCTGATGAAGCGCACGGCCAAAGCATTGGCGACCAAGCGGGTGGCGCCTGCCACCGCAAAGACCGAAGCGCCAGATCATCCGGAAGAGCTGCCGCTGATTGGCCGCAGCGAGGTGATGCAGGCACTGTACCGGCTGATCGCCAGAGTGATGAACACGGAACTGCCGTTGTTGATCACTGGCGAAAGCGGCACGGGTAAATCCCTGATTGCGCAGGCTATTCATGACTTTTCAGACCGGCGGACTTTGCCCTTTATCCACGCTGATGCCGCGGCATTGATCGACCTGGAAGGCCCGGCGCGGCTGCTGGCCCAGGCCAAGGGCGGCTCGCTGGTGGTTGATGAATTGGCGGACCTGCCGGAAGAAGCGCAGGCCCGGCTGGTGCGGATGATGGACACACCGGGCGACCATGCCCCGCGCTTCATCGCGTCCAGTCAGAAAGACCTGGCCGCGGCGATGGAGGCCGGGGAGCTGCGCCAGGATCTCTACTACCGGATCTGCGGCACCGCGCTGCAAGTGCCGGCGCTGCGGGAACGGGTGGAGGATATTCCGCTGCTGGCCGAGCATTTCCTGATCCGGGCTGAGAACGAAGGCGCGCCGCACCGCGAGCTGAGCGAGGGCGCCCGCGAAGCGCTGCGCCATTTCGGTTGGCCCGGCAACGTCCGCCAGCTGGAAAACACCGTCCGTCGGCTGGCACTGACGGCCCGCAATGAGGAAATCAGCGAGTCCGATGCGGCCGCTGTGCTGGGGCCGCAGAGCGGGCCGGAGCCTGCGGTGGCAGGTCTGGCCAATGAAAAGCTATCTGAGTCCGTGGCCCGCCATCTGCAGCGCTATTTCGATTTGCATGGCGACTTGCTGCCGCCGCCGGGTCTCTATATGCGGCTGCTGCGTGAAGTAGAGACGCCGCTGATCGAAATCGCGCTGACGGCAACCGGCGGAAACCAGGCGAAATGCGCCGAATTGCTGGGGATCAACCGGAATACTTTGCGAAAGAAGATCACCGATCTGGATATTGAGGTGACACGCCGCCGCAAACTGATGTAATATCGCCACAGAAATGTGGCCTTGTTGTGAATTTCCTAGGCAGGGCCACGAGATATGGCGGTGACTTGCAAAGAGTCGCACATCAGGATGAGGGCAGTCAGTGGCGCATAAGTCACATCTGAGGGCAGCATACGGGCCTTTTGCGGCCTTGGACCGGTGGCGGAGAACCCGCCGGGCCCGCAATATCGGCACCATCGGGCTGGTGGTGCTGGGGCCGGTTCTGGCACTGGCGACATTCCTTATAATCGGTCCGTTGGGGCAGGGCGCGTCGTCCGGATCGCTGCGGCTGATTCTGCTGGCCGACCTGGTGTATATCCTTGCCATCGCGGCGCTGGTTATGGCGCAGATCGTGCGGCTGTTTGCGGCGCGGCGCTCTAAATCAGCTGGATCCCGCCTGCATCTGCGATTGATTGGCGCTTTTGGATTTCTGGCGCTGATCCCCACAGTCATCGTGGCTGTATTTGCTGTGCTGACGGTGAATGTCGGGCTGGAGGGCTGGTTTTCCCAGCGGGTGCGGCAGGTGATCGGCAGCTCGCTGGCTGCGGCGGACGCGTATCAGACACAGCAGAAAAATGACCTGACCGAAGATGCCCGGGCACTGGCGCGTTACCTGGACAACAGCCGTTCCCGTAGTTTTTTCATCAATGACGCAGAGCTTCGTCTGGTGCTGTCGCAAGGCCAGCTGCAAATCCAGCGCGGGCTGCGCGAGGCTTATATTGTCGACAGTGCCGGCCTGATCCGGGCGCGCGGCGAGCGGTCTTACGAATTCGATTTTGAGAAGCCGAACAACCGCCAGATCGGTGCCGCCCGTGCGGACGGTTTCCTGCTGATCGAGGACTGGAGCAACAGTGAATTCCGCGCGCTGGTGCGGCTGGAGGCGTTTGTCGACCGGTTCCTGTACATCAGCCGCGATGTGGACGGCGAGCTTCTGAACCTTCTGGATGACACCCAGGAAACAGCCCATCTGTATCAGCAGCTGGAAAGCGAGCGCGGCAGGGTGCTGTTTGAATTTGCGCTGCTTTATATCGGTTTTGCAGTGATTCTGATCCTGGCGGCGATGTGGTTGGGGATGTGGTTTGCCGAGCGGTTGTCGCGTCCGGTCGGACGGCTGACGGTAGCGGCGCAACGGGTTGGCTCTGGCAATTTGGACGTGCAGGTGCCGATTGACGACGGCGGCGATGAAATTTCCCAATTGGGTCAGTATTTCAATCAGATGACGCGCGAACTTAAGGTGCAGCACGGGCGGCTTCTGGACAATACCCGCCAGATTGAACGCCGCCGCCGCCTGTTTGATTCGGTGCTGTCATCGGTAACGTCCGGGGTTGCCGGGCTGGATGCCGACGGGCGTGTCACATTTGTGAACCGCTCGGCTGAGCGGCTGTTGGACTGGCAGGAGGATCAGCAATCCCTGGCCTTATCCGTTGCAGTGCCGGAGTTCGGGCCGCTGTTTGTGGAATTGATCGAAACCAGTGCCGAGGTGGTGCAGGAGGAAATCAAAGTCACGCGTCAGGGCCGGCTGGAAAACCTGCTGGTGCGGATGTCGCCGCGCCGGTCGGAACAGGGCCGGCTGGAAGGCTATGTGGTGGCGTTTGATGATGTGACCGACCTTGTCAGCGCCCAGCGGATGGCGGCCTGGGGCGATGTGGCGCGCCGGATTGCCCATGAGATCAAGAACCCGCTGACCCCGATCCAGCTGAGCGCGGAACGGATCAAACGCAAATTCGCGCCCAAACTGGGCGAAGAGAACAGCGATCAGCTGCAATCCATGACCGATGTGATTGTGCGCCAGACCAATGATCTGCGCAGGATCGTCGATGAATTCTCGAAATTCGCCCGCATGCCGGAACCGGAGCGGCGCGAAGAGGATCTGGTCAAACTGCTGCGGGATGCGGTTATCCTGCAGCAGCAGGGCCAGCCCGGTGTCCGGATCAAGGCGGAGCTGTCTGAGACAGCCATGCCCTCGGATCTGGATGCTACAATGATTGGCCAGGCCTTGACCAATCTGATCAAAAACGCAGGCGAAGCCATTGAAAGCCTGCAGATAAAGGAAAACCCGCAGGGGCTGGTGCCAGAGATCCGGGTGGCGGCGGTCAAGGCAGGCAATTTCTATGAAGTCCGTATTGCCGACAACGGCATCGGCTTGCCCGAAGACCGGGCACGGCTGTTTGAGCCTTATGTGACCACGCGGGATGCGGGCACCGGGCTGGGGCTGCCGATCGTTAAGAAAATCATCGAAGAGCACGGGGGCACGCTGACGCTGGAAGATGCCCCGGTATTCGAGGGACACGCGCATTACGGCGCGATGGCGGTAATCCGTCTGCCCGCCGCAAACCGGGCAGCGGCGCCAAACAAGAGCACAGTGAAAGCAGGTCTGACATGAGTGACATTCTGATTGTAGATGACGAGCGCGACATCCGGGAACTGGTCTCGGACATTCTGGAGGATGAAGGCTATGCCACCCGAAAGGCTGCCAATTCCGACGAATGCATGGCCCGTCTGGAAGACGCCGAACCGGCGCTGATGATTCTGGATATCTGGCTGAAGGACAGCCAGATGGACGGTATCGATATCCTGAAGGCGGTTAAGCGCGACAATCCGGAAGTTCCGGTGGTGATCATTTCCGGACACGGCAACATCGAAATTGCTGTCGCAGCGATCAAGCAGGGGGCCTATGATTTCATCGAGAAGCCCTTCAACATCGACCAGCTGATGGTGGTGATCCGCCGCGCCATGGAAACCTCGCGCCTGCGCCGGGAAAATTCAGATCTCAAGCGCAGGGATACAGGCCCTGCGGAAATGATCGGCACCTCTGCGTCGTTCCGGACGCTGATCAGCCAGTTGGACAAGGTGACCAAGTCGAACGGCAGGGTAATGCTGACCGGACCGGCCGGCAGCGGCAAGGAGATTGCCGCGCGTTATATCCATGCCAATTCAAACCGGGCCTCCGCGCCCTTCATCACGGTGAACTGTGCCAGCATCGAACCTGACCGGATGGAAGAGGTTCTGTTCGGCCGCGAATCCTCGGAGCGCGGGGTGGAACCCGGCCTGCTGGAGCAGGCGCATGGCGGTGTGGTGTTCTTTGATGAAGTTGCCGATATGCCGCTGGGCACCCAATCCAAGATCCTGCGTGTGCTGGTGGATCAGCAGTTCCAGCGGGTTGGCGGTTCGGACAAAATCCGTGTCGATCTGCGGGTGGTTTCCGCCACCAACAAGGACCTGGATGCAGAAATCGAAGCAGGCGGTTTCCGGCAAGAGCTGTATCACCGGCTGAATGTGGTGCCGGTTGCGGTGCCGTCGCTGGCGGACCGGCGCGAGGATATTCCGCTGCTGGCCGGCCACTTCATTGCCCAGTTCAACGAAGCCCAGGGGCTGCCGCTGCGGGTGCTGACCGAAGAGGCGGTGGCGCTGATGCAAACCATGCTGTGGCCGGGCAATGTGCGCCAGCTTAAGAATCTGGTGGAGCGGGTGCTGATCCTAGGTGATGGCAGCGGCCCGATCGAGGCTAAGGATTTGCCGCGCGAAGAAGACAAGCCGCAGGAGGAGGGCCGGGTGGTCCTGTCCGGCGCGCTGGCGACATTGCCGCTGCGTGAGGCGCGGGAGGCGTTTGAGCGCGAATACCTGCTGACCCAGATCAATCGCTTTGGCGGCAACATCAGCCGCACGGCATCGTTTGTCGGCATGGAGCGGTCTGCGCTGCACCGCAAGCTGAAGTCGCTGGGGGTTGTGACCTCCAACAAGGCAGGCGCCCGGGTGGCGCATGTGGAGGCTGAGGAAGAACAGGCCTGATCAGGCCGCCTTTGCGCCCGGCACCACCGGGCGCGGGCGGTGCTGCATCATAGGGTCAGAACAGGTCCTGGCGGATCGGGTTCAGCGCAAAATGGACCTGCGCGGCCAGTCGCAGCTGGCTGATGGCATCGCCGGGAACGGTTGCGGGCAAACCTGCCTGGCGCGCCCAATTGCCCAGTTGCTTGCGGGAGGACGGGCCGAATTGGCCGTCGATGGCAATCCCGGCCCCCAGCTGGCGCAGGATGTACTGGGTGCCTGCGGCAACGTCTGTTTCGGCCATCCCGGTCAGCAATTCCCGCGCTGCGGCGCGAGCATCGGGATCATTCAGCGCCATCGCCTTGCCTGCCCGCGCAGCAGCAGCATGGGCGGGGATCCGGTCCGGCAGCCTGTTAAGGGCTACCCACGCACCGTTGGCGCCGCCCCAGGCGTCGCCGCGCGACAGCCCCATGTCATACCATTCCAGCGCTTCGGCTGCGTCGCTGCCTGGCAGGTCGCCGCCCATGATCATCCGGCCGATTTCAGCCGGGGCATGGGGATGGCCCAGCTGTGCGGCCTCGGCAAACAGCGCGCGTGCTTTTTCTTTGTCCACCACCTGACCCGCGCCGCCATCGCGGTAGACATAGCCAAGGTTGGCGGTGCCATAGATATCGCCGCGCCCGGCAGAGGCCTGCAGGTAGGAAAAACCGCGCTCCGGCTGCGCCAGTTCAGCGCCGCTCCAGAGAAAGAAGACCCCCAGTTCGTTCATCGAATAGGTATGCCCCAGCTCCACTGCCCGGCTCAGCAGGTCAAAGCCGCGCTCCCGGTCTTGCGGGTTCTGGGTGCTGTGCAACAGCCGCTTGCCGTGGGAATGCATGGCGAAAGGATCGCCCGCAGCGATGCCCTTTTCCCAAAGGCTGGCAGCCTTTTCCGGGTCCAGGGGGATGGCGATTGCCTGGCGGTCAATGTTCGGGCTGGTGTAGAGCTTTGCCAGAGCGTGGTAGGCGCGGACATGCCCCAGATCAGCAGCTTTCTGAAAATTGGAGAACGCGCCGGTCAGGCTGCCCTGAGCCAGAACGGCACGGCCCAGCTGGTAATGGAAACGGCCGATTTCCGGCGCCGTCTCAGCGGCTTGCCGGCAGGCGGTTTCCGCGGCTTCCAGGTTGATCTCATTCGGATAACGGTACAGACCTACGCCTTGAAGATCGAGAAGATCCCCGGCCTCCAGGTCGCATTGCCGCGCAATCATTTCCAGGTTCAGGGTGACGTCGCGCACCGCTTCGCCTTGGGCCAGGCGCAGCACCATCCGGTCTTTGCGCACCTGACCGCCATCCTTGCGGGCGGCGAGCTCGGTCAGTTGCGGTGCGTAATTGAGGCTAAGGCCGGATCCCGTCCCGGTCTGCAGCGAGGTCACACCGGCCGAAGATGTTTCAACAATCGACACCGTGGTCCCCGTGCCGATATAAGGTTGGATTTCCGACGCCAGTTCCAGGGACCGGCCCAGCGGGATTTTCACCGACAGCTCAGCTGGCAGCTGGTCAAGGCTGGACAGCATGGCGGCGGGTTCCGTTCCGGCTACATTCATGGACCGTTCCGGCGGCCGCAGATAAATTTTCTGCATCAGAGTTGAACTTTCCCAAGGCACCTGCTGATTGCCGGTAGAGGCATAGACGTCGCCCCGGATCGCCGCGAGAACCGTCATCGCGTCATCATCGGGGCGGGCGGGAAAATGCTGAATGACAGAGGCTGTGTACGGACTGTTGCCGCCTGGATCACCGTCCAGGGCAGTTGCCCCTGGCGAGGTCGAAAATGCCACCAGGGTATTGAGTGGCGGCCTGAAGACGTCAAACCCTGAACGGGCCTCATAAAGCTGCGCCCCGACTTCTGCGTTGAGTTTGGCCTGGGGAACCGGGTTGTCCCGGCAGGAGTCCAGCATCAGGATCTGGCTGCTGGCCTTGCCGCCCAGAATGGCAGAGACCTGGTCCAGTGTAACAGATTGGAATGGCAGGTCATTAATGCCGCTCAGCTCTGCGTCGCTGGTCAGCAGGTAGTTGCGCCGCCCCAGCTGAATGCCATGGCCTGCATAATAGAAGAAGACCTGGCTGCCTTCACGGATGTTCAGAGCCGCCTGGCGCAGCAAGGCTTCGAACCCGCGTTTGTCGAGGTCATATCCTTCGTACACCGAATAGCCGAAAGACTTCAGCATCTCCGCAACTGCGGCGGCATCGTTCCGCGTATTGGTCAGGTCAGAGACATGGTCATAGTCCTGGATCCCAATGACGATGGCGATCTCGCTTGCGGTCCCGCTCTCCTGGGTTTCGTAGGCGGCCAAAGCAGCCTGGCCCGAAAGAAGTGCAGCACACACCAAGACCGGAGGGGCAGATAACTTGAATATGCCCCGAATAATGCCCCTGAAAGCCACGAAAGACATTACCAACTGCCTCCTCCACCACCGCCGCCGCCGGAACCTCCGCCGCCGCCTTGATAGGCGGGTTCAGGCGCTTCTTCTGCCGGGATCACCGGGGCCCTGGTCGCCGCTGCAGGTGCCGGCCGCGTTGCCGGCGCGCTGTAAGTTGCAGGTGCCGGCGCTGGGGCCGCCGTCGGTGGCGGGGCAATCGGGGCCACTGGTTCGCAGGCGGCTGTCACAGCTGCAAGGGGCAGCGCGGCAAACAGGAAATGTATCCGCATCGGGTACCTTTCTCTTAAAAATACTGATCAACAAACAATCCGGCACCAGCCTAACTGATCCGGTGGCGCAATTCAAAGTTAGCCTGCCGCGCATTTTCGGCAAGGGAGTGCGCCTAGCCGCCGGTGCGGATGCTGACGCTGCCATCTTTGTTGCGTTGCGCACAGGAGGCTTCGCTCAGCGGGGCCAGTTGCGGTCCGGCTACTGCGGCCGGGTTGCGCCGGGTGCAGCGTTTCAGCGCGACCTGCTGGTAGCCCTTGGCCGCCATGCAGGATTTCTCCAGCCGCAGGCGCAGGGGTTTGTTCACATCCACCGTGTAGATGCCGCCGTCCACCCAATAGCCGGGCCGGTAGTAACAGCTGCCGCCGGAACAGACTTTGCGGCCGGGGTGGAAAACCGGGGGATGCTGGCGGATTTCATTGGCGACGGGCGCATCCCGCAGCGATTGCGCCGCACAGCCAAGCTCATCACTTTGCAGGCGCGAAACTTCTGCCCCCTGCCTGTAGTAAACAGGAAGCGGTCCGCAGGCCGCCGTGCCAAGCAGCAGGACCAAGGCCGCCATGATCGTTCGATCCTTGCACATACGCAAAGAATGGCTGCAATCAGAGCAAGTTACAATTAAATTGACCGTGAAAGCGGCTTCTGTCATTCACGTCGGGCGAAACTCCGCCCGAAATTCCGCCAAGGGACACGCAAATGAAGGTCATTATCTGCGGCGCGGGCCAGGTTGGCTGGCAGATCGCCCGGCACTTGTCCGGCGAGCACAATGATGTGACGGTTGTCGACAGCAACCCGGAACTGGTGCGGCGGGCAACCGATACGCTGGACGTGCAGGGGATCCATGGATTTGCCTCCTATCCGGATGTGCTGGACCGGGCCGGCGCGCGCGATGCCGACATGATCATCGCGGCCACCCATTCGGACGAGGTCAACATGGTGACCTGCCAGGTGGCGCATTCGGTCTTCAAGGTTCAGCGCAAGATTGCCCGCCTGCGGGCCAAAAGCTATTTGACCGCGATCTATTCCGACCTTTATCAGCGCGAACATTTGCCGATCGACGTGGTGATCAGCCCCGAGCGCGAGGTGGCGGCGGCGGCGATGCAGCGGCTGTCGGCGCCGGCAGCGTTCGACACCGAGACCTTTATGGGCGGCAAGGCGCAGCTTCTGGGGATCCAGATCGATGCCGATTGCCCGGTGGTGAATACGCCGTTGCGGCAGCTGACCGAATTGTTTTCGACGTTGCGCGCGATTGTGGTCGGGGTGCGGCGCGACGGCAGCTTGTTTGCGCCGGAACCGGGCGACCAGCTGTTTGTCGGCGACAGCTGCTATGTGTTCAGCCACGCCGATGATGTGCCCCGCACCATCGAAGTGTTCGGCAAGCAGGAAACCCGCCAGGACCGGGTGGTTGTGGTCGGCGGCGGCAACGTCGGCCTGGAAGTGGCCAAGGCGCTGGAGGCAAGCACAACACGGATCCGGGCCAAGATGATCGAACGCGACCGTGCTTGTGCTGAACGGGCGGCGGAAACGCTGGAACGCACGATTGTGCTGAACGGCGACGGTCTGGACCGGGCGCTGATGATCGAGGCGGGTATCGACAAAGCAGATGCGATGCTGGCGGTGACCGATGACGACAAGACCAACATTCTGGCCGCGGTGCGCGCCAAGGTCGAGGGCTGTCCGCTGGCCATTGCGCTGATCAATGACCCGACCCTGGTGCCGCTGCTGCCGCATCTGGGCATCGACGCCTATATCAATCCGCGCTCCACCACCGTCAGCTCGATCCTGCGCCACATCCGCTATGGCCGGGTGCGGCAGGTCTACTCGTTGGGTGATGCCGAGGCTGAAATGATCGAGGCTGAGGTTTTGTCGACCTCGCCGATTGCCGGCCAGATGATCCGCGAGACGGACTTCCCCGAAGGCGTTCTGGTCGGCGGCGTTCTGAAGAACGGCGAGATGCTGCGCCCCTCCGGTCAGATGCGGATCGAGGCGGGCGATGTGATCGCGCTGTTTGCCATGGCGGCGGACGTGCCTGAGGTCGAGCGCCTGCTGCAGGTTTCGATCGACTATTTCTAGGATGCGCCGCCCGGTCAAAGCTCCCATTGGCGTGCTGCGCCTGCCGCTGTTCCTGCTGATCTGGGGCATTGCTTCGCTGGCGATGTGGCTGCCGGCCGTTCATGCGCTGGTGCTGGACGATCATCACACCTCGCGCAGTTTTTTCTATGCCGGCGTTGCCGGGCTTATACTGGTGGTGCTGATCGGCCTGTCGATGGGCAACCGGGTGCCGCGCTACGGGATGCCGGGACAATTGCTGTCACTGCTGGCGACGTTCACCGTACTGCCGCTGTTCCTGGCGGTGCCGGTTCAGGATGCGCTGGTCAGCACCCGGTTTTTGAATGCCTATTTCGATATGGTCAGCGCCATCACCACCACCGGCGCCGATGTCTGGGGCGATCCGGGCCGGCTGCCGCCCAGCGTGCATCTGTGGCGGGCGATTGTCGGCTGGCTGGGCGGTCTTTTGATGTGGGTGGCCGCCTCGGCGGTGCTGGCGCCGATGTCCCTGGGCGGGTTTGAGGTCACTGCCAAAGGCGAGCCCGGCGGCGGCACAGCCGCCCCGCTGCATATGGAGAGGGCGGACCCGCGCCGCCAGCTGGTACTGGTGACGCGCACCCTGGCGCCGGTTTATGCCGGGCTGACCCTTGTGTTATGGCTGTTGCTGATGATCACAGGCGAACAGGCCTTGGCAGGTCTCAGCCATGCGATGTCGGTGATGGCGACCTCGGGCATATCGGCCATCGGCGGGGTGGAAAATGCCGCCAGCGGCCTGGCGGGCGAGATGGTGATGTTCCTGTTCATGTTCTTTGCGCTGTCGCGGCTGACTTTTTCCAGCGACACGGTCACCGCGGGGCAGGGGCGGCTGGACAAGGATCCGGAATTCCGCACCGGGCTGCTGATCGTTTTCGGGGTACCGCTGCTGCTGTTCCTGCGCCACTGGCTGGCCGCCTATGAAGTGGATGCCGGTGAAGATCTGCCGCAAGCCCTGCACGCTCTTTGGGGCACCTTGTTTACGGTGCTGTCATTCCTGTCGACCACCGGATTTGAAAGTACGCATTGGGAAGCCGCCCAGGCCTGGTCGGGGCTGGAAACACCGGGCATGATCCTGCTGGGGCTGGCGGTGTTCGGCGGCGGTGTCGCGACCACTGCGGGCGGGGTCAAGCTGTTGCGGGTCTACGCGCTGTACCTGAATGGTCTGCGCGAAATGGAGCGGCTGGTTCACCCCAGCTCGGTCAGCAGCGAAGGCAATCGCGCCAAGCGCTTGCAGAAGAACGGAGCGTTTGTAGCTTGGGTGTTCTTCATGCTGTTCGCCCTGTCGCTGGCTGTGGTCAGCACTGCGCTTGCCGCAGTCGGCACGGATTTTGAACAATCGCTGGTGCTGGCGGTAGCGGCGCTGTCAACAACCGGCCCGCTGGCTGATACGGCCAGCAGTACGCCGATTGTACTGAACCTTCTGACAGATCCTGCCAAACTGATCCTGTGCATTGCGATGGTTCTCGGGCGGCTGGAGACCCTGGCCTTCATCGCGCTGTTGTCACCCAACCTTTGGCGCAGCTGACCGCCCTTGAGGGTGAAAAGTGTTTTTCTGGTGGAAACTTACATTTTCTCCGTCCATACTGAATTTAATGTGCGTGCTGGTCCGCAGCGCGCGGCAAGAACAAAGGCGAGATAATAAAAAATGGCTTCGGACAGACAGAATCTTCAGGATGCCTTCCTGAATCACGTTCGCAAAACCAAGGTTCCGGTTACAATCTTTCTGATCAACGGGGTCAAGCTGCAGGGTGTGATCACCTGGTTCGACAATTTCTGCGTGCTGCTGCGCCGCGACGGACAGTCGCAGCTGGTCTACAAACACGCGATTTCGACCATCATGCCGGCCCAGCCGATCAGTCTCTATGAGGGTGAAGACTCCAATTGATGGAGCATGAAAGGACGCGCACCCGTGCCTGGGTGCTGCATCCGGAAATCAAATCCGACAGCAGGCGCCGCCAGGCTGCACCTGCGCTTGATGAGGCCGTTGCGCTCGCAGCGGCCCTTCCCGATCTTGATGTGATCGGCTCCAATGTTGTGCGCCTGCCCAAGGCGCATGCGGGGATGCTGTTCGGCTCTGGCAAAATCGAAGAGCTGGCGGGCATCCTGAAAGCAAATGAGGTGGAACTGGTCCTGATTGACGGGTCGGTGTCCCCGGTGCAGCAGCGCAACTTGGAAAAAGCCTGGAAGGTCAAGATCCTCGACCGGACCGGCCTGATCCTTGAGATCTTCTCGGACCGGGCCGCCACCCGCGAAGGTGTGCTGCAGGTCGAGATGGCGGCGCTCAGCTATCAACGGACGCGGCTGGTGCGGGCCTGGACCCACCTGGAGCGCCAGCGCGGCGGATTGGGATTTGTCGGCGGACCCGGCGAAACCCAGATCGAGGCCGACCGCCGGGCTATTGACGATCAGCTGGTGCGCCTGCGCCGGCAGCTCGACAAGGTGGTGAAGACCCGGACCCTGCACCGCGCCTCGCGGGCCAAGGTGCCCTATCCGATTGTGGCGCTGGTGGGCTATACCAACGCCGGCAAGTCGACCCTGTTCAACCGGCTGACCGGGGCCGAGGTGATGGCGAAAGACATGCTCTTTGCCACCCTGGACCCGACCATGCGCCGGGTGCAGATTGCGGATGGGCCGGAGGTGATCCTGTCCGACACCGTGGGCTTTATCTCGGATCTGCCGACCGAACTGGTGGCATCATTCCGGGCGACGCTGGAAGAGGTTCTGGCGGCGGATGTGATCCTGCATGTGCGCGACATCAGCCATGATGAAAGCGAACAGCAGGCCAAAGACGTCGAGGCCATCCTGACCTCATTGGGGGTGGATGAAAACCGCGCCCGGATCGAAGTCTGGAACAAGCTGGATCAGCTGCCTGAAGACGACGCCGAAGCCCGCCGTCAGCGTGCGGAACGTGAGGACGGCATTCATGCGATCTCGGCCCTGACGGGCGAGGGGCTGGACGGGTTGCTGGCAGATATCGCCGAGCAGTTGCAGGGCGTGCGGCACGAGGAGCTGTTGAATCTCACGTTTGCCGAGGGCAAACAGCGCGCCTGGCTGTTCAAGGAAGACCTGGTTCAAAGCGAAGAACAGACCGAAACCGGTTTCGACATTACCGTGCTGTGGACCGACCGGCAAAAGGCAAAGTACGAGAGGCTGTGAAGCCTTGCGTCAAGAGTAAAAGAAAAAGGGCGCCGCAGCGCCCTTTTTTTTGTCCCGTTATTATTGGCGGGGGGTGATCCGGGTAATGCCGACAGCTGCGGCGCGGGCCAGATCCTCATCCAATGACATCGGGATGTATTCGCCGCGCCGCCAGAGCTGGGCCATGTCGTCATAGTAGCGCGACAGCGGATGGCCGGACTGGCCGGTTGATACGATAAAGACGGAACTGTCGGGGTCGGCAAAATCATAGACCCCGCGGTAGCCGGCAGAATGGGTGTTCTGGAACGGATCCGGGTCCTTACCTGAACTCTTGCCGCGCTGCAGGGTGTTGCCGCTGCCGCTGGTGGATTGGCGGATGTTCACGAAGTAACGCAGCAGCGGCACTTCGCCCAGCACCGGGTGGTCCTGCGTGGCTTGATGCGCATCGCCCCAGCGCAGCGATTCCAGCGCGGTGCCATAGCGTTCTTCGATCCAGATCAGCGCATCATCCAGTGCCAGCCGGGCCATGCCGGTGCAGCTTTCCTGCGGAGCGCTTTGGCGCACGTCGCACCAGACGGCGGCGCCGTCCACATCGCGGTAGACCCGTTCAATGAACAACGGTTCCACATGGCGGAAGGTCTTGGCCACCGGACCCAGCTCATCGGTGATCAGCCGGGCCTGCAGCGCCCGCAGCCAGGCGGCATAGATCAGCGGTTCCGGCAGATGCTCGTTCATTTCACCGTTCCACTCCGACAGCAGGGTCAGGGCAATCTGGCGCTGGCGTTCGCGGGTGCCGGCGGGGGCGGCTTCGCCGGTGAACCACAGGTCGGCTCCGATCAGCGGCAAAAGGGTGCGGGCGGTGTAGGAGACCGTGTCCAGCTGCGCCTCGATAAAGCTGTCGCGGGTATGCACTTCGCGGTTCTGCATCAGTTTTTCCCAGCGGTGGATGCGCTGGGTATCCCCCCAGTCAAAGGAGACGTGGTTCGGGAAGGGGCGGTCCAGGATCTTGTTGTTGGTATTGCCGAGGATGCCGCCTGCGGGGCTGGTGAACTCAGGATTTTCTGCATAAGGCGCGCGGCCTTGCCAACGGTTCTCCGGGCGCCAGCCCTGGCTTGGCATCCGGCCCTTGCTTTGGTGTGCGGCGTCGCGCAGCGGGAAGGCGCCGACGGTCTTGAGCGCAATTGCGTCCTTATCCGCCAGAGTCAGGTTTTGCGAAGGTGCGACAAAGCCTTCTCCGGCTATGATTGCGTCTTGGACCGTGGTGCTGCGCATCAGGCCGATGGCAGCACTCATTGAGGTATCTTTGGGGCTGAGCACAGTCCAGCTGAGCGATACCACATGACCGGGCGGCGTGATTTCAGCCAGCTTGAACATCGAACCGGGCAGCACCGGGCCGTTGTCTGTCCAGCGCAGGGTCAAAGTAACCGGCGCCTGGTCCTTGATCTTGATGATCGACGGGCGGGAGATGAATTCCTTGTACCCTTCAACGCTCAGATACTCCTGAGGATTTTCCGGGTTGAGGCGTTCGATAAACAAGTCCTGGTCGTCCAGATAAGACGAGGTCACCCCCCATCCCAGAACGTCTGAGCGTCCGGTGATTACCGCCGGGATGCCGGGGATGGTGCCGCCGATCACCCCGCCGGTGCCCAGTTCAAGCCGTGCCAGATACCAGACGCCGGGTGCGCTGAGGCCCAGGTGCGGGTCATTGGCCAATAGCGTGCCGCCCGCCGCCGAACGATTGGGGGCGGCGGCCCAGGCGTTGGAGGCACCGGCCAGCCCGCGCGGAGCAACCGGAGACAGCAGGCTGTCTTCCTCTGTGGGCATGGCAGTGGCGAATTGCCGGACACCGGGAACCAGTGCTGCGTATTCAGGCAGGGCAGTCAGCCCTTTGCCCGGAGCATCCGGCAGGATGTCCTTGATCCTGGCGGCATCATCCAGTGCCAGCGAAGTCCGGGCGCGCAGGATCTCTTCCTTCATGTGGCCGGACAGCTGCAGCGCCATTAGCTTCATGATTGCGATGCTGTCGGCGGGCTGCCAGGGCGCAACCGGCATGTTGAACAGGAACATCTCCGGAGCACCGCGGCCAAGCGCGTCTTCATTGATCTCCTGAAGGCGGGCGTTGACGCCGGCGGCATAGGCCTTGAGCGCGGTCATCGCCTCGGGCGACTGCACGGCCGCAGACTCCTGCGCCAGACGGTAGATATCCAGACGCCGCAGATATGTGTCGGTCTCAACCGTTCGGGTGCCGAAGATTTCCGACAGGCGGCCTTTGGCGGTGCGCCGCATCACTGCCATCTGCCACAGGCGGTCCTGGGCATGGGCATAGCCGAGGCCAAAGTAGACATCCTCGTCGCTGGCGCCGAAACTTCCGAAGATATGCGGCACATTGGCGTTGTCGCGGACAATCTCGACAGGCGAGGAAAGGCCGGGCAGGGAAAGCTCTTTGTTGTATTCAGGCAGTGACTGCGAAGCCAGGTAATAGACCAGCGCAGCGGCCAGAACACTCAGCAGAATCAGGCCGGCAGCTATGCGCAGAAGCCAGCGGAAAAGATGTCCCATCAGCGGTTGTTTTCCCTTGGGTTTTGTCATTTCCAGCCGCTTGGCAGATTGCGCCCCGCGGCGGCGGTGGTAGGGTTGGCGCCAACATAAGCGAAGACAGATCAAGGGAAAAGCAGATGGCAAAAATCGCGTTTCTGGGGCTCGGCGTCATGGGCTATCCGATGGCCGGGCACCTGCAGGCTGCGGGCCATGAGGTCACCGTCTACAACCGGACCGAAGCCAAGGCAAAGGCCTGGGCCGCCGAGCATGGCGGCCAGTTCGGCGCCACACCGCGGGCGGCTGCGGCGGGGGCGGAATTTGTAATGGCCTGTGTTGGCAATGACGACGATCTGCGCTCGGTCTGCCTGGGGGCGGACGGGGCCTTTGCCGGTATGCGCGAAGGCGCGGTGTTTGTTGATCACACTACGGTGTCGGAAACCGTGACCCGCGAGTTGCATGGCACGGCTGAAGAGAAAGGCGTGTTCTTTGTGGATGCACCAATCTCCGGCGGTCAGGCAGGGGCGGAAAACGGGGTGCTGTCGGTAATGTGCGGCGGCGATGAAGGCGCCTATGCGCGGGTTGAGCCGGTGATTGATGCCTACGCGAAAATCTGCCGCAGGATCGGTGGCTCCGGCGCGGGGCAGCTGACAAAGATGAGCAACCAGATCGCGATTGCCGGTCTGGTGCAGGGCTTGAGCGAGGCACTGCATTTTGCCGAGAAGGCCGGGTTGGACGGGCGCGCGGTGGTCGAAGTGATCAGCCAGGGCGCGGCGGGCAGCTGGCAGATGGCCAACCGTTACGAGACCATGCTGGACGATCATTTCGAGCATGGCTTTGCGGTGGATTGGATGCGCAAGGATCTGGGTATCTGCCTGGATGCAGCGGATGAAACCGGCGCCAGCCTGCCGGTCACAGCTCTGGTGGATCAGTTCTACAAGGACGTGCAAAAGATGGGCGGCGGGCGCTGGGATACCTCGTCGCTGTTCAAACGGCTGCGCAAACTGGACTGAGGGTAAGGAAAATGGCCTTTCCAGCGGGAAAGGCCATGCCTCCGGCGGAGGTATTTTTAACCAGAAAGAAGCGAAGGCCGTGAGCCACGGCCGCGTCCCGGATCAGTTAGGGGATGATACGGGTGTATTTGGTGCCTTCCAAGGTCGCACCAACGCGCAGGCCTGCCTGGGCAAAGACCACTGCAAGCACCGGGGACGTCAGCGTATTGGTGTCGGCACTCAGCGCGTTGCCTTCGTCCTTGATCACATATTCCACATCTGCGCCTGCCGCCCAACCGGACGAGCGGCGGAAGCCGGCCAAGGCGCCTTCGGTCATGAAGAACAGCACGTGGGCATACTGCTGGGCGCCGATCTGCAGACCCGCATTGCCCTTGTAAGTGGCGTAATAATCGACGGTCACGCCGTTGATCCGCAGGGCGCCGCGCCCATAGGCCCCGCCGAATACAAAGCCCGCCTCTGTGACCAGCGGCATTACCAGCATGCCGGTTGCCTTATCGGCCAGGGTGCGGGTGTTGGGGTACTGGCTGTACATTTGGTTCAGCGTGCTATCAACGCGGGCGTCGATGGTCGCGCCATTGCTGTTGCCTATGCCGTTGCCGCATGCGGCGGTGACGCCGGCGCCGGCCAGGGCCGTCAGGGCAAAGACGCGGCGGGTCATGCGGGAAGAGGAAAAACTGCTCATTTCTCAGGTGCCTGTAATGATTTGCTCCAAGGCCGGTATGCTCCGGCTCTGGGCAAATGTATACGCGGAAAACCGCTGCCTGTCATCCGTTGCCATCTGGACAGCGGCGGCTTCCCGCTGAGGTGATCCGCAACCGCCGCGTTCGGCGGGGTCAGCCGTTCAGCAACCGGGCCGCGGCGGGTGCGAAATAGGTCAGAATGCCGTTGCAGCCCGCCCGTTTGAAAGCCATCAGGCTTTCCATCATCACCGTTTCGCCGTCGATCCAGCCGTTTTGCGCCGCGGCCTGGATCATCGCGTATTCGCCTGAGACCTGATAGGCATAGGTCGGCACTCCAAAGGTGGATTTCACCCGGTGGCAGATGTCCAGGTATGCAATCCCCGGTTTGACCATCACCATGTCGGCGCCCTCCATCAGATCGCGCTCAATCAGCCGCAGCGCTTCGTCGCTGTTGGCGGGATCCATCTGGTAGGTTTTCTTGTCGCCCTTCAGCGCGCCCGAGGCGCCGACCGCATCACGGAACGGCCCATAGTAGCCAGAGGCGTATTTGGCCGAATAGGAGAGGATCGCCACATTGTAGTGGCCGGCCTTTTCCAGCGCGCTGCGCATCGCGCCGATCCGCCCGTCCATCATGTCGGACGGTCCGATGATGTCGGCGCCGGCATCGGCCTGAGCGAGCGTCATTTTGACCAGCGCCTCGACGGTGGCGTCATTGACGATCTCGCCATCGACCACATAACCGTCGTGGCCGTTGATATTGTAGGGGTCCAGCGCCACGTCAGTCATCACTGCGATATCCGGCGCCGCATCCTTGATCGCGCGGATTGCGCGGTTGGTGAGGTTTCCGGGGTTCCAGGCCTCGGCGCAATCTTCGGTCTTGAGCGAGGCATCGGTGTAGGGAAAAAGGCAGATCGCCGGGATCCCCAGCGCCTGCGCCTCAACCGCGGCTTCGGCAATCCTGTCCACCGAGCGGCGCACCACACCGGGCATCGAAGCAATCGGTTCTTCGATGCCTTCCCCTTCACGGACAAACACCGGCCAGATGAAATCAGACGGCGTCAGGGTGTTCTCCCGGACCAGGTCACGGATGGCCTGGCTGGCACGGGTACGGCGCAGGCGGGCGGCGGGAAAGGGCGCAACGGTGGGCTTCATGGCGGTCTCTCGATTTGGCTTGCCTATGGGTGGCATGGAAGCGGCCCCGGGAACAAGGGGCACAATCGCCGCGCCAAAAAACTTGTGCAGCAGGCGGGGCTTGCCTGTGCGCGCTTCCCGGTTGATATAGGGCCGGTTGACAAATTCCAGCCCGAGGATCTGCGGGCACAAGCGGGGGGCTGGCGTGGATCTGCTTCATATTATCTATGAGATGATTGAGCTGCGGTCATTCTCCAACCTGTGGTACTGGATTGCGCTGGCGGTGCTCTGGTCGACGGCGAGCAATAGGATCCTGGGGGTTCCCTATGACATGGTTCAGCGGGCGCAGCGAAATGGCGGCCAGGCGGAACGCGATCTGGAGGATATGGTCCGGGTCAATGTGAACCGCCTGCTGTACATCTCCGAGGTTTCAGGCCCCTGGCTGGTGGCGCTGTCCTGTTTCGTGATGTCCGGGCTGGCTGTGCTTGGCTTTGTATTCCTGCTGGAGATTGCCCAGGCTGTATTCCTGCTGGTGTTTCCAATGGCTGTGGTCGGGCTGATCAGCTTTTCAACCGCGCGCCGGATCTCGCAGGACGGTGCCACGGGCGGGGAGCTGCGCAAAAGATTGGCGTTTTGCCGGCTCTATGTGCAGGTCGTCGGGGTCATCTCCATTGTGGTCACCGCGTTCTGGGGCATGTATCAAAACCTGACCATCGGGGCATTTTAACAGGCGGGCTGAGACCGATTGAGGACACCCGGAAAGGATAAGGCATGGCACAGCGTGCAATCACCATGGGCGGCGCGCCCGAAGGGTTTGATGCCCGGCTGATCCTGAAGGAAGTGCAGAAATCCGGCGCGCCGGTTCTGCATGTGGCGCGTGACGACAAGCGGATGGAGGCAATGCGGTCGGCACTTGCCTTTTTTGCGCCGCAGATGCCGGTGTTTGTCTTTCCGGGCTGGGATTGCCTGCCTTATGACCGGGTGTCGCCGAACGCCGATATCTCGGCTGCGCGGATGGCCACGCTGGCGGCCCTGGTGCATCAGATGCCCAAGCAGTTTGTGCTGCTGACCACATTGAATGCCGCCAGCCAGCGGCTGCCTGCGCGCGATGTGCTGCGCGAGGCGGCCTTTACCGCCCGTGTCGATCACCGGATTGACGAAGGCGCGCTGCGCAGCTTCCTGGTGCGTATGGGCTTCACCCAAAGCCCGACGGTGATGGAGCCGGGCGACTATGCGGTGCGCGGCGGGATCATCGATATCTTCCCGCCGGGCGAAAGCGGCCCGGTGCGGCTGGATCTGTTCGGCGATGTGCTGGATGGCGCACGGCGGTTCGATCCGGCCTCGCAGCGCACCACCGAGAAGCTGGAGGTGGTGGAGCTGGCGCCGGTGTCCGAAGTGATCCTGGACGAGGCGGCAATCACCCGGTTCCGTCAGAACTACCGGATCGAATTCGGCGCCGCCGGTACGGATGATCCGCTGTACGAGGCAGTGAGTGCAGGGCGCAAGCATCAGGGGATCGAGCATTGGCTGCCGTTCTTCCATGAAAAGCTGGAAACCCTGTTCGACTACCTGCCGCAGGCAACGGTGACACTGGATGATCAGGTGACACCAGCACGGTTGGCGCGCTGGGACACCATCGAGGACCAGTTTGAAACCCGCAAACACGCGATGGCGCAGAAGGGGCGGATTGATACAGTCTATAAACCCACGCCGCCGGGTTTGCTGTATCTGGATGATGCCGCTTGGGAGGCCGCATCGGCAGAGCATCGTGTGGTGCAACTGCATCCGCTGCCGCAGGCCTCGGGTCCCGGCACCGTGGACGCCGGCGGGCGGATCGGGCGCAACTTCGCACCCGAGCGGCAGCAGGAAAGCATCAGTCTTTTCGGGGCTTTGGCATCCCATATTAAGGCGCGGATGCAAGAGGGGCCGGTTCTTATTGCCTCTTACTCCGAAGGCGCACGCGAACGCCTGACCGGGCTGATTGAGGATGAAGGCCTTGCAGAAGCCATCCCGGTGATGGATGGCACGCGGATCGGCAAAAGCGGCCTGCATCTGGCGGTCTGGGCGCTGGAACACGGGTTCCAAGCGCCGGACATGACGGTGATCTCGGAGCAGGATGTGCTGGGTGACCGGCTGATCCGGGCACCGAAGAAACGCCGCAAGGCCGAGAACTTCCTGACCGAAACCCAGTCGCTCAGCCCTGGTGATCTGGTGGTGCATGTGGACCACGGCATCGGCCGCTACAAGGGGTTGGAAGTGGTGACTGCCGCGGGTGCCGCGCATGAATGCATTCTGCTGGAATATGCCGAAGCGTCCAAACTGTACCTGCCGGTTGAAAACATCGAACTGCTGTCCAAATACGGCCATGACGAAGGCCTGCTGGACCGGCTGGGCGGCGGCGCTTGGCAAGCCAAGAAGGCCAAGCTCAAAGAACGCATCCGCGAGATGGCGGACAAGCTGATCCGCATTGCAGCCGAACGCGCCCTGCGCAAGGCACCGGTGATGGACCCGCCGCCGCATGCCTGGGAGGAATTTTCCGCCCGCTTCCCGTATCAGGAGACCGATGACCAGCTGCGCGCCATCCAGGACGTGATGGAGGATCTGCACTCAGGCCAGCCGATGGACCGGCTGATCTGCGGCGACGTGGGCTTTGGCAAGACCGAGGTGGCAATGCGCGCGGCTTTTGTCGCAGCGATGACGGGCCTGCAGGTGGCGGTGGTGGCACCGACCACACTGCTGGCGCGCCAGCACGCGGCGTCCTTTGCCGAGCGTTTTCGCGGGTTTCCTTTGCAGGTCAGGCAGCTGTCGCGTTTTGTTAGCACCAAGGAGGCCAGCCAGACCCGTGAAGGGCTGGCCAAGGGGACCGTCGATATCGTTGTCGGCACCCACGCTGTGCTGGCCAAGAACATCAGGTTCCAGAATCTCGGGCTGCTGATCATCGACGAGGAACAGCACTTTGGCGTGGGCCACAAGGAACGGCTGAAACAGCTGCGCAGTGACATCCATGTGCTGACGCTGACGGCCACACCGATCCCGCGCACACTGCAGCTGTCGCTGACCGGTGTGCGGGACCTGTCGATCATCGGCACCCCGCCGGTGGACCGTCTGGCAATCCGCACCTACGTCAGCGAGTTCGACACCGTCACTATCCGCGAGGCGCTGCTGCGCGAGCATTACCGCGGCGGGCAAAGCTTCTATGTGGTGCCACGGATCACCGACCTGCCGGATGTCGAGGCGTTCCTGCAGGCGCAGCTGCCCGAACTCACCTATGTGGTGGCGCATGGGCAGATGGCAGCGGGCGAACTTGATGACCGGATGAACGCGTTTTATGACGGTAAATATGACGTCCTGCTGGCAACAACGATTGTGGAATCGGGCCTCGACATTCCGACCGCCAACACGATGGTGGTGCACCGCGCCGACATGTTCGGCCTGTCGCAGCTCTATCAGATCCGGGGCCGGGTGGGGCGTTCGAAAACCCGTGCCTATGCCTATCTCACCACCAAACCGCGCCAGCGGCTGACACCGGCGGCAGAGAAACGGCTGCGGGTGCTGGGCTCGCTCGACACATTGGGCGCCGGCTTTACCCTGGCCTCGCAAGACCTTGATCTCCGCGGTGCCGGCAACCTGCTGGGCGATGAGCAATCCGGCCAGATGCGCGATGTGGGGTATGAACTGTACCAGTCGATGCTGGAGGAGGCGATTGCCAAGATCAAGGCGGGTGAGATGGAGGGCCTCTCGGACGCCGATGCGCAATGGGCGCCGCAGATCAACCTGGGCGTTCCGGTGCTGATCCCGGAAGATTACGTGCCGGATCTGGATGTGCGTCTCGGACTGTACCGCCGACTGTCGTCGCTGTCGACCAAGGTGGAGCTGGAAGGTTTTGCGGCTGAGCTGATCGACCGTTTCGGCAAGCTGCCGAAAGAGGTCAACACGCTGATGCTGGTGGTGCGGATCAAGGGAATGTGCAAACGCGCAGGCATTGCCAAGATGGACGGCGGGCCGAAGGGCGCCACAATTCAGTTCCACAATGACAAATTCGCCTCGCCCCAGGGGCTGGTGGAGTTCATCCAGGGACAGAATGGGCTGGCCAAGGTCAAGGACAACAAAATCGTTGTGCGCCGGGACTGGAAGAAAGACAGCGACAAGATCAAGGGCGCCTTTGCCATTGCCCGCGACCTGGCAGAGAAAGTCGTGGCAGAGAAGAAAAAGGCCAAGGCAAAAGCGAAAGCTTGACACGCAGAGCCAAGGAAATTCGAATTTCCTTGGCAAATGTCTTTGAAGACATTTTGCTCAGCTGCAGCAGCTGTCCGGCGTCGTTGCTGCCTGTGCGCAGAAACAGGACGCAGCCACCGCCTGGTCGGCGCGGGCAAGCGCCATATCGAGTTTCTGCTTTATGTGCCGGATTTCAACGGTTTCGCCGCGGGCCTTCAGGCAATCATGCAGGCCTTTCAGGCTCCAGATATTGTTCGGATGGACCGAGGCGCGCGGCAGAGTACCATCCAACCCCAGGTCCGCACGGTAGACCGCCTCGGCTTCTCCCGAGCGGCCCTGCTCAAACAGCAGCGCCCCAAGCGCATGGCGGCTGGGCTGCATCCAGCCCCAGGGCTCATCGTAAGGCAGGTTATCGTCCAATTCAGCTGAGCGGCGCAAATGGGCAAAAGCCGCGTCGTAGTTCCCTTTGCGGTACTCAATCTCACCGCGCAGCATTTCAGTTGCGATTTCAAGCAGATCCACCACACGGTTGTTGTGCAGCAGTCGGCTCTCCGGAACGTTCGTCTTGGCAGTCAGAAACAGCTGCTCCTCCGCTTCGGCCTCTGACACGCGGCCAGTTGCGGCAAATGCGATGGCGCGGGCGTAATGGGTGTTGGCGGTCAAGGTGCAATAGAGCGCTGTGTCTTCAGGCAGCTGCAGTGCCATGGCCTCATCCCAGCGGCCAAAACGGACCAGGATGTGGGGGTGCATTGCCATGTAGCTTTCAAAGAAATCCGCGATAGGCGGGCTTTCTACCAGCAGCATTTCCGGCGGGGTCGTGTCCAGAATACCCTGATTGGCCTGCAACGCAGGTTCGATCTGGCCCAGGAACATCGCGCCGAAGATGACGAAGTGGTAGTTATGTTGGCGGTAGCCGGTGTAGATGTTGAAGGCGCCCTCGCGCTGGTAGTATTTCAGGTCGGCCTCAATCGCCTTTTGGTTCCAATGCACGACGTTGTGGTAGTCACCGCACAGCACGTCGATATGGGTCGGCATATGCACCAGATGGCCTGCGTCCGGCACCAGTGTGCGCAAAACATCTGCGGCCTTCAGGGCTTTTTCCGGCGTTGGCGACATCTCCATCAGATGCACATATAGATGCAGCAGGCCGGGGTGCCTCATCGCGCAGGGGTCGTTCTCCATTGCCCATTCCAGAACCTCCTGCGCCTCCAAGGTCGCGGCCCCTTCGGCAGGCAGGCCGGTTTTCAAGTCCCACATTTTCCAAGGGGTCAGGTTCAGCAGGCTTTCGGCATAGACCGTGCGCAGGTCCAGATGATCCGGGCAGGCGGCAAAGGCCGCGCGCATGGCGTCTGCGAAAGCGTAGTCCCAAGCGTGCATGTCCCCGGCGGCCTCGCGCTGGGGGTAGCGGGCCTGAAGGGCAAGGATCAGCTGCCGCTCGGCCTCGGTGCAGCCCTCTAAACAAGCCAGCGCGGATTGGGCGGCGTCATAAACCTGTGCCAGATCTTCGGCACGGCCTTTGCCGTCCCGCAAGTTCCAGGGCAGATTGTAATTCGGGCCGGTTGCATAGGCCACGCCCCAATGGGCCATGGCGCAGCCGGGATCATACCCTAGCGCCTGCTTGAAACACCTGACGGCTTCCTCGTGGTTGTAGCCATAGGTCCAGATCAAGCCGCGGTCGAACCATATCTGCGCCTCTGGAGAAGCTGCCGTTACCTGACAGGAATGGCTGCCGAGATCATAATCGTAACCCATGAAAAAACCTCCCCAAGTATTTGGAGAGGTTAGGCAGAGGTGTTGACCCGGACAAGATAGTTATTCTGCGGGCAATTGCGCCTCAGCCCGTGCCATTTGCAGCATCAGCAGGAACGCAAGGCCGGCCATTGTCAGCAGCCCTGCAGCCAGCGGCAGCAGCGAGCCGTCAAACAGCAGGCCCACAGGTGCGGCAATCGCGGCGGCCAGAACGGTGGAGATCGCACCGATGACCGAGGCCGCCATGCCGGCAATATGGCCCATCGGCTCCATCGCGATCGCGTTGAGATTGCCAAGCGTGGTGCCGGCCAGAAAGAACACGCTGGTCTGCCAGGCGACAAACAGGCCGAACAGCAGCGTTTCCGGCAGCGCCTGACCGCTGAGCACCAGCATAATCGCGGAAATGCAGACCTGGGCGGCCAAGGACCATGTCACGATCCGGCGCATACCAACGCGGACCACGATTGCTGCATTCAGCAGACTGGCAGTACCCGCCATCAAGGCCACAAATCCAAACCAGAAGGGGAAGCTGCCAGCGCGGTCAAAGATCACGTCATAGACCTGCTGCACCATGGTCAGCATGGTGAACAGCATGCCCAGGCAAAGGGTCTGCACCAGAATAGACAGGCGCACAGCCGGGTGGGCGAACATTTCCTTCACCGCGCCCAAAAGCAGCGGCAGACGGAAGGGGCGGCGGTTCTCCACTGCTAGGGTTTCCGGCAAGCGCAGGCCCATCCACATCACGATGAGGATGGCGAAAATGGCAAAGGCCAGGAAGATGCTGCGCCAGCTGGAAAAGGCAATGATGCCCGCACCCAGCATCGGTGCAAAGGCGGGAACCAGGGTGAAGATCATCATAGCAATCGACATCATCCGGGCCATTTCCCGGCCCGAGTACAAATCCCGCACGATGGCAATGCCGACAACCCGCGGCCCGGCGGCACCCAGCCCCATGACAATGCGGGAGGCCAGCAGCAGCTCCAGCGATTGCGCCTTCCAGGCGACGGCAGATGCTGCGATGTACAACGCAACACCGCCGGCAATGACAGTCTTGCGGCCAAAGGCATCAGACAGCGGGCCAGTAAAAAACGTGCCGATGCCCATACCCAGCACAAAAGAAGTCAGCACCAGCTGGGCGCGGTTAATGTCATCCGGGCTAAGTGCCTGGCCGATTTCGGGCAGGGCGGGCAGCATCGCGTCGATGGAAAACGCAATGGTGGCAAACATCATCGCGATCAGCGCAATGAATTCGGCCTTGGCCATGCCGTGGGCCGGAGAGTGAACCTGGGGTTGTGACATTTGAAACCTCTAACAGCTCTTCAGATGTTTCCGGGGAACAAGGCCGGTCCGGGAGCTGTCCGGTTCCGCTATCACGAATCCGCATACCGGGCCAGCGCCCGGCTGCACAGCAAACTGTGCATTGTTGCGATGCTAAGCAATTTGCCGCGAGGTTATTCGGCCTCTGCGTCTTTCAGCTGCTGCTGAATGTCTTCGATCACCTGCTTCCACAGTTCCGGCGGCTGGGCACCGGGCACGGCGTGCTGGCTGGCGACAATGAAGGTCGGCACCGAACGTACCCCCATCTTGCGGGAATGGGCGTCGCGGTCCTGGATGGCCTGAATGTCGCTGTCGCCTTGCAGCAGGCGTGCGGCGACATCTGCATCCATTCCGGCCTCGCGTGCGACGCCGGCCAGAACTGTGTGGTCGCCGATGTCCTTGGCGTCCACAAAGTAGGCTTGGAACAAAGCATCCACCACCTCGGTCTGCTTGCCTTCAATTCCGGCCCAATGGATCAGCCGGTGTGCATCCAGCGTGTTTGGCGTGCGCGTCATCGCCTCAAAATTGATGGTCAGCCCGGCCTTTTCCGCGTGCTCCACCACTGGCGCATAGGCTTTCACCGCGCCCTCCTTGCCGCCGAACTTGCGTTCCAGGTAGTCGCGCCGGTCCATGCCTTCGCGCGGCATGTCGGGGTTCAGCTGGAACGGATGCCATTCAATGACAAAGGGATGATCCGGAACCTCGGCCAGCGCTTTGTCCAGATGGGTCTTGCCGATATAGCACCAGGGGCAGATCGGGTCCGACAGGATGTCGAGTTTGACAGTGGTCATTTGGGTCATCCTTTGAACAGGGCGGGCAGGGCGCGGCGCAGCAGCTTCCCATTGGCACCTGCGGGCAGGGCGTCAAGATACACATAAGCGCGGGGCTGCTTGTAACGGGCCAGGCGCTGGGATGCAAAGGCTTGCAGCTCTGCGGCGTTCACCTCTTCGGGACCGGTATAGAAGGCGGCGATGATGAAGGTCTCAGGCTTCACCTCTACCGCTGCGGCGCCGGCCTGAGTGATGCCGGGATGCGACGCCAAAGCGGTTTCAACCTCGATCGGGGACACGCGGTAGCCGCCCGCATTCATCATGTCGTCAGCGCGGCCCAGGTAGCGGATCTGTCCGTCCTTCGACATTGCGCCCTGATCACCGGTCAGGAACCAATCCCCCTGATAGCGGGCGGCGGTTTCTTCAGGCGCATTCAGATAGCCAATCATCAGCCCCGGGTCCGAGCGGTGGATGGCGATGGTGCCTTCTTCCCCCATGGGAACGGGTCCGCCGCTGCCCAGAATGGCGGTTCTGCGTCCGGGTTGCGGCTTCCCGAGTGACCCATCCTGTGCGGGGCAGGACGGCGAAGACGAAATGAAGGTTGAGCATTCCGACATGCCGAAAGCCTCAAACAATCTGTGGCCTGTTGCCGCCTCCCAGGCCGCGCGCAGATGCTGGGAGAGCTTTTCACCAGCGCAAAGCCCATGCCGCAAATCCGGCAATTCAAGCGGTCCGGACTGCAGGAGTTTCCGGTAAACGCCGGGGGCTGCCGCAAAGAGGGTCGCGCGGTGGCGGCGCAGCAGCGCGGGCAGGTTCTGAGGCGGGGTTCCGGGCTGCGGGATCAGCGCCGTTGCACCCGCCGCCCAAGGATCCAGCAGGCCGGTGCCCAGCGTGAAGGTCCAGTTGAAAGCACCGGCATGCATCAGCCGGTCATCCTGCGTCAGCCCGTACCAGCCATCCACCATCATCTGCCGCGCCCAAACAGCCCGGTGGGCGTGGGCCACGGCGCGCGGATTTCCGCTGGTGCCGGAGGTGTAGACCACATAGGCGAGGCGGTCCGGGTCTCCAAGGGCGTAGCTGCAGGGAGGCAGACGGTGCATTTCCAGCAAGTCGGCGGTGCTGATCTGAAGCGGGTGACTCGCGCACGGGACTTCGGGATCGCGCAGGACTGCTGCCGGTTGCAAATCCGCGATCATCCGGGCGGTTTCCGGCGCTGTAAGCTGGGCTGAGGTCGGCACCGGCACCAATCCGGCGGCAATGGCGCCGAGATAGGCAATGGGAAACTCAACCGTGTTCCCCAGCCGCATCAGCACAATATCTCCAGGTTGCAATCCCGCTTTAAGCAGCCCTGTTCCGGTTCCGCGCACCGCTGCTTCAAGCCGGGCATAGCTCCAGTCTTCGCTGGCATCGCCTGCGAGAACCGACAGTGCGGTCTTGGCCGCCAGCCGATGGGCATGGCGCAGCACATGGGCCGCGAGGTTGAAAGGCGAAGGGCAGGGCGCAAAAGGCCCCTGATCAAAAACGGACAGCATGGCAATTGGCTAGCCCGCGCCGTCCTGCGTTGCAAGCTGCGCAGGTGCGGCTTATAGAGTGGCTATGACAAGCCGTGACCCGAAGTCCCTGATTACCATCGCCCGTGCAAACGGCGGAGATGACGCAGCAGAGCCATTGGACCTGGGTGCGCGTGTGCGCGAACTGCGCAAGGCGCGGGACTGGACATTGGAACATGCTGCCAATCAGGCCGGTTTGGCGCGTTCGACCTTGTCCAAGATCGAAAACGGTCAGATGTCACCGACTTACGAGGCGCTTAAGAAGCTGGCCGTGGGCCTGCAGATCTCGGTGCCGCAGCTGTTTACCCAGCCGCAGCGCGGCCAGGTGAACGGGCGGATGACGGTGACCAAATCCGGTGACGGTTCGGCCCATGCCACCGCAACATATGAGCACGAGCTGCTGGCGGACGGTATGTCGCGCAAGCAAATGCTGCCCTACCGGGCGCGGGTACGGGCGCGGTCGCTGGATGAGTTTGACGGCTGGGTGCGCCATGACGGCGAGGAGTTTCTGTATGTGCTGACCGGGGTGGTCAAGCTTTACACGGAATTCTACGAGCCGATTGAAATGCGCCGCGGTGACAGCGCCTATTACGACGCAGCCATGGGGCATAATGTCATATCTGTCAGCCCCGAAGACGCAATGATCCTTTGGGTGACGTCGCTGGCTTGAGGCCTGGACTTCAAAAGGCGGCTGCGCTGCTAGTGCGTCCGCCCGTCCAGCTCTCTCAGCAGGCTTTCGATATACAGGAAGTCGTCCACTTCTTCCCTGGCTTCGTTCAGCGTGAGATGATGGGTGCGGGCCAAATAGGCAACAAATCTGTCCCGGTCATCGACAAGTGACGGCGCGTTGCTGGCTTTCAGATGCGGAAAGCGCTGTTTGATGCGGGGCATCCTGTCAATCCAGCTGGCAGCTGCTGTCTGTACAGGCATTGGGGGGGCCTCCCTGACAAACTGATTATGGTTGTTGGACCCTCATGCTAGCATTTTTTCTGCCGTCGCGTAACGTCGGCCCCGGGGCATCAGCCCAAGGCCGCCGTGTTAAGCGGTTTTTTGCCAGCGCTTAGGCCGGTGCGAACAGCCGGGGCAGCACCAGATGGCCGATTCCAACCGCAATCAGCTGCATCACAATGAACATCGGGATATGCCCCGGATAGATGCCTGCAAAAGTGTCGCTGAAGCCGCGGGCAATAGTCACCGCCGGGTTGGCAAAGCTGGTCGAAGAGGTGAACCAGTAGGCTCCGGTGATGTAGATTCCGACCAGAGCAGGCACTGTATCGGGACGCGACCGCAGCCCGCCGAAAATCACGAACAACAGGCCGAACGTGGCCAGGATTTCGGAAAACCACTGCGCTGTTCCTGTTCGGTGCATAGTCTCAGAGCTTTGCAAAACTGCAAGATCAAACATTGCGTGGCAAGCCCAGACCCCCAGGATTCCGCCTCCGATCTGCACCAGAACGTAAGGTGTCACCGCACGCCATTCATGTTCGCCGCGCAGGGCGAAGGCAAGGGTCACGGCCGGGTTGAAGTGGGCGCCTGAAATCGGACCCAGGGTAGTGATGGTCGCATAAAGCATGCAGCCGGTGGCAACAGCATTGGCCAGCAGGGCTAGGGCCACGTTTCCTCCGGCCAGGTTTTCAGCCATGATCCCGGAGCCAACAACACCGACCAGCAGCATGGCTGTGCCCAGCCCCTCGGCCAGAAGTTTCTGCCCGGTCATTGGATTTCTCCGATCCGCTTAAGCTGCTGTGTCAGCTCGGTTGCGTTCATGGTTTCAAACGGCACATCGAGCAGCGCCTTGGCGCGCTTTTCCAGCGTGGCATAAGCCGCGCGAAAGGCGGTGTCCCATTCGGGCTGGTCCGCGGCAGCCGGATCTGCGGCGCCCCAATGGGCGCGGACCGGCGCGCCGGGCCAGATCGGGCATGTTTCGCCCGCGGCTGAGGCGCAGACGGTGATCACCATGTCCATTTCCGGTGCGCCCTGAACGGCAAACTCGTCCGAGCTTTTGGAGCGGGCGCCGGCGGTATCGTGGCCGAGTTCCTCCAGCAGTACCAGCGATTGCGGATGCACCTCGCCGGTGGGGTTGGAGCCTGCAGAAAACGCACGGATGCGGCCAGAGCCCAGGGTGTTGAAGATTGACTCCAGCAGGATGGAGCGGGCGGAGTTGCCCGTGCAGAGGACAAGAATGTTCATGGGTTTTGACCGTTCTATTGGGTTAGTCGGAAGAATTTACGCGGCCGATGCCGTCAACCTGATGCTGAAGCGACAGGCGGTCGAGCGTTTCAAAGGGCAGCGCCGCAAAGGCTTTGATCCGATTGCGCAGCAACCCGTAGGCCTGCTGAAAGGCCAGGTGCCGTTCGGCGTCGGTGCCTGTCGCCTTGACCGGATCTGCCATCCCCCAGTGGGCGCTCATCGGCTGGCCGGGCCAGGCCGGGCATTCCTCATTGGCGGCGTGGTCGCAGACGGTGAAGATGAAATCCATGCTTGGTGCATCCGGGGCTGAAAATTCGACCAGATCCTTGGAATGCAGCGCGCTGGTGTCATAGCCCTTGGCCAACAGCAGGGACGCCACCTCGGGGCGCGGACCGGACGAGGGCAGAGTGCCAGCCGAATAGGCGCGAAACTTGCCTTCGCCGGATTGGTTTAAAATGGCCTCGGCAAGCAGCGACCGGGCGGAATTGCCAGTACAGATGAACAGAACGTTAAACGGGTGCTCAACCGTCGGCATGGCCCTTTCTTCATTCGTGAAAGGGCTGCAGATATCGGGCCGGTTCTGGCAGCAGCCTGTCAGCAGGTCATCAAACAGACCGCGCAAGCCAGGCAGATCGGCGGTGTACATCAGCGAAGTTCCGGTCCGGTGCTGGCTGATCAGCCCGGCCTGTTTCAGGACTGACAGGTAAGCAGAAGCCGTGTTGGGCTTGAAGTCCAGCGCCGAGGCAATCTCGCCCGCTGGAACAGCGTCCGGATAGCGCCGCATCAACAGGCGGAACAGGGCCAGACGGTTCGGATGTGCAAGGGCGCTGAGCTTATCTGTGATGTCTAATTCCATATTTCGGGAAATATGGAATTATAAGCCGTAAGTCAACTGCCCCGTCTATGGGCAGCCGCTGGTCAGCGCCTCAGTCTGATTGATACCACCAGACATCCGGCATGAATCCGGTCCGGTCGCCATAGATCGGCAGGTATTCCGGGAACCGCATTTCCTTGACATGGGCGATCCGCCCCGCATCGAACCGCCAGAATGGAATGACATAGCGTCCCGCGGTCAGAACCCGGTCCAGCGCCCGCACGGCGGCGGTGAAATCCTCAGGGTCCTTTGCTGTCAGCATGGCATCGATCATCGCTTCGGCAGCCGGGCTGTCCATGCCCATCAGGTTGCGGCTGCCGGGCTGGCTGACGCCCTCGCTGCCCCAGTAATAGCGCTGTTCGTTGCCGGGGCTTAGCGACAACTCCCGGCGGTAACGGGTGAGATCGAAATCATAAGCGCTCTGGCGTTCGACATACTGGGCATTATCGACGGTTTCCGCCGTTAGGGATATGCCCAACCGCTCCAGTGCGCGCGCATAGATTTCAGTGATGGTCTTCATCTCGCCGTCGCCTTGGCGGATCAGAACGGTGAATTCCAATGGCGTACCATTGTTCTTGCGCAGCACGCCGTCTGTGACGCTCCATCCTGCATCGGCCAGCAGTTTCATCGCCTTGCGCAGATTTCTGCGGTTGCGCTTGCTGCCATCGCCTTGCGGCAGCGCGTAGCCTTCCAGCGTCCCGGGCAACAGCGTGTCTGCAAACGGGGCAAGCAGTGTGCGGACCTGGCCGGCAGCTGCGCCGGGCAGCATGCCAAGCCCGGATCCCGAGAAGTAAGAGGTGATCCGCGGTTGCACGCCGCCGGTCACGGTGCCGTTGATGTATTCGAAATTGAACGCCAGCAGCAGCGCCTCGCGCACCCGCCAGTCATCCAGCGGGGCGCGGCGGCTGTTCATCACCAGCCCGGTCATGCCGGAGGGGCGCTGATGCGGGATTTCGCTTTTGATCACATCGCCGCGGGTCACGGCCGGGAAGTTATAGACGCTGTCCCATTTGTCCGCATTGAATTCGCGCACCGCGCTCAGCTCGCCTGCCTTGAAGGCCTCAAACAGCACGGTTGCATCGCCAAAGAAATCCAGCCGCAGTTCGTCAAAGTTCCCGGTACCGCGCCGAAAGGGCAAGTCTTTGCCCCAATAGTCCGGGTTTCTGGACAGGGTAACGAAACGGCCGGGTTCGAAATTCTTGACCACATAAGCGCCGGTGCCAATCGGGGCGCCGGGCAGGTCATCGGCACCGAACTCCCTGTCCTGCCATTGCGCCTTCTTTAGGATCGGACGCATTCCGGCGATCAGCGCCAGCTCGCGGTCTTTGGCATTGAAGGTCAGGCGCAGGCTGCGCGGTCCGGTCTGTTCAATCCGCTCCACCTTGGTCCAGAAACCGCGATAGCGCGGGTGGCCCTTGGTGCCCAGGGTTTCATAAGACCACAGCACGTCTTCCACCGTCACCGGGCTGCCATCAGAGAATCGCGCTTCCTCACGGAGGGTGAATTCGACCCAGGAGCGGTCCTCGGGGACCTCAATCGATTCGGCCAAAAGACCGTAAAGCGTGAACGGCTCATCCCAGGAGCGGCCCATCAGGCTCTCGTATCCCCAGAACCTCAGCTGCCACGGCGCGGTCCCCTTAAGGGTGAACGGGTTCAGCGAGTCAAAGCCGCCGGTATTGCCGAAAACCACCTTGCCGCCTTTGGGCGCATCGGGGTTGGCATAGGGTAAAGACACAAAATCGGGTGGCAGCGCAGGCGCCCCATACATAGCTATGCCATGACCTGATTCTGCCTGCGCAAAATTCGCAGCAAAAGCCAAGGTGATTCCGGCCAGTGCTGCACCGGGATTCAGGAAATTTTCTTTTCGCAGTTTCACAACAATCCCGCTCTGCCCTTATTTTCTTGCTTCTGCACGCTAAGTGCGCTTTTTCGTCTTTTCAAACTTTTAGCTTGGACGAAAGCCGGAAATTGCTTATAAAGAGGTCACTGCTCGATAGGTTTCTTGCCTGTATGAAACCTGCCTCAATAACTAACGCCCGCCTTGTGCGGGCGTTTTTTTTCGGACGTTTCCACACTGCCTCTGACGGGAAATGCCCCTGCGTTGCAAGGGGCGATCCGCTGTCTTACGCGTTTCTTTTGCATCTGCAGCATGGCACAGTGGCGTCAGTTTCATTCAGCCGAGGGAAAGTTGCCGATGTCCTTGCAAGGGAAGACCGCCGTTATCACCGGATCGAATTCAGGTATTGGCCTGGGGGTTGCACGCGAACTGGCGCGGGCCGGGGCCGATGTGGTGCTGAATTCGTTCACCGACCGGGAAGAGGATCACGCGCTGGCAGCTGAGCTCGCCCGTGAATTCAGCGTCAAGGCACAGTACATTCAGGCTGATATGTCCAAGGGGGCTGATTGCCGGGCGCTGATTGCGAAGGCCGGTGCCTGCGATATTCTGGTGAACAACGCAGGCATCCAGCATGTGGCCCCGATCGATACCTTCCCGCAGGACAAGTGGGACGCGATCATTGCGATCAACATGAATTCGAACTTTCATACCATGGCCGCCGCCTTGCCCGGAATGCGCGCGGCGGGCTGGGGGCGGATCGTCAATATCGCCTCGGCGCACGGGCTGACGGCCTCGCCGTTTAAGGCGGCCTATGTGGCAGCCAAGCATGGGGTGGTGGGCATGACCAAGACGGTGGCGCTGGAAACCGCGGAGGAGCCGATCACCTGTAATGCAATCTGCCCTGGCTATGTGTTGACGCCGCTGGTGGAGGCGCAGATCCCCGACACTATGGAAAAATACGGCATGGGCCGGGAAGAGGTGATCAAGAAGGTGATGCTGGAGCGCCAGCCAAGCCGGGAGTTCGCCACTGTGGAACAGCTGGGCGGCACCACGGTGTTCCTGTGTTCGGACGCAGCGGCGCAGATTACCGGCACGACACTGAGTGTCGATGGCGGCTGGACGGCACTGTAGGCGTTACGTGGAAGCGGCGGGAGGGGGCCGACCCCCTCTTGCCCCAAGGGGGCAATTCACCCCCGGAGTATTTTCACAAAGGTGAAATAGGCAGGTGTATTTTGGTGAAACGCATTAATCTGGCCCTGCAGGGCGGCGGTGCGCATGGGGCGTTTACCTGGGGTGTGATGGACCGGCTGCTGGAGGATGAAGGGGTTGAGGTGGCCGGGATCACCGGCACCTCGGCCGGGGCGTTGAATGGCGCGGCCTTCAAGTCCGGCATGGTTCAGGGCGGACGGGCCGGCGCCAAGGCGGCGCTGGACAATTTGTGGGCGCAGATGGGGGCGGTGGGCGACATGCGCTTTGCCCATTGGCTGACCCGGTTTGATGCGGTGGCCTGGACCGGTGCATTGGAGGCTGCCATGCCATTCTCGCCGCTGGAAACCATGAGCCAGATGATCTCTCCCTATCACTACGGCCCCTTTTACAAGAACCCGCTGCAGGAGGTTGTTGATCAGTTCTGTTTCGATGATGTCTGCGCCGGAACCGGGCCGGACCTGTTTGTCTGCGCGACCTGTGTGCGCACGGGCAAGATCCGGGTCTTTGAGGGCGCCGGGATCAGCACTGACGCCATTCTTGCCTCGGCCTGCCTGCCGGACATGTTCCAGGCGGTGGAAATCGAGGATCCGGAGACCGGCCGGATGGAGGCCTATTGGGACGGCGGTTTCACCGGCAATCCGGCGCTGTTTCCGTTATTCCGTGCAGAGTTGCCGGGAGATGTGGTGATTGTGAACATCAATCCGCTGGAGCGCGAGGAGGTTCCGAAAACGCCGCAGCAGATCCGCAATCGGGTGAATGAGATCAGCTTTAACTCGTCATTGCTGCGGGAGCTGCGCGCCATCAATTTTGTGCAGCGGCTGCTGGAGGATGGCACGCTTGAGGCTGGGCGGATGAAGCAGGTTCGGGTGCACATGATTGCCGATGATGATCTGATGACGCAGCTGTCAGTCACCACCAAGCTGTTTCCGGTGCCGCAGATCCTGGCGCGGCTGAAACAGGCAGGGCGGGATGCGGCGGAGAACTTCCTGGCACAGGACGGTGAGAATATCGGCGTGCGCTCTTCAACGGATCTGCCGGCGATGTTCAGCTAGGTCAGGCGCTTTCTTTCAGCGCGGGTTTCTTGCCGTTTTCCAGCGGTTTTGAAGGATCTTTCGGGTTCGGGTAGACAAGGCCTGCCGAGATTACCAGCTTGGCAGAATCCTCCACCGACATGTCCAGCGCGATCACATCTTCTTCGGGGACGAACAGCAGGAAACCGGATGTCGGATTTGGTGTGGTCGGCAAAAAGACACTGACCAGGCCGCCGCTGGTTTCAACCTTCTTGGCGATCTCACCCTTGGCGTTGGTTGAAATGAAGCCGATCGCCCAGATTCCCTTGCGCGGGTATTGGACAAGGCAGGCCTTTTCAAAACTGCGTTCCGACTGGGCAAAGACGGTTTCGGAAATCTGCTTGATGCCCGAATAAACGGTGCGGACCACCGGCATGCGTTCCACCAGGCTTTCGGCAAAGCTGATCAGCGACCGGCCCAGGATGCCCTTGGCGACCCAGCCGACGACGATTGTGAACAGCAGAAAGATGATCAGCCCGACACCGCGCAGGTTGATCCCGATATACTGTTCGGGCCGGACTGTGTGCGGTACCAGCGGCAGCACCACGCTGTCGATCCAGCCCATCACCGACCACAAGAGCCAGATGGTCAGACCCACCGGCGCAATGACGACGATCCCGGTAAAGAAGGAGGCGCGCAGGCTGGCAAACAATCCGCGGCGTCGGTGAGGTTCTTCGTCGAAGGGCGTGGTCATGTGGCTTCTTTGCGGAAATTTCGAGTGGAACCTAGGCACTGATTGCGGGCGGAGCAATGGCATCCGCCCGGAAAATCAAGTCATTGTGCCAGTTTGTTCAGTTCCTGTGCGATCTTTGCCGCCAGCCGGGCGTTGTTGCGCACCAATGCGATATTGGCGGTAAGCGAACGGCCTTCGGTCAGCTCAAAGATGCGGCGCAGCAGGAAGGGGGTGACATCCTTGCCCGAGATGCCCTGTTCATCCGCCTCCGATTGGGCCTGAGTGATGACCGGAGCCAGTTCCTCTGCCGCGATTTCGGCGTCTGCCGGGATCGGGTTGGCGATCAGCTGGCCGCCGGGCAGCCCCATTGCCTGCCGTGTGGCATGGGCGCGGGCGATCTGCGCCGGATCATCCATGCGCAGCGGTGCTTGCAGATCTGACTGCGCCGACCAAAAGGCCGGAAAGCTGTCCTGGCCATAGGCGATGACCGGCACGCCCTGGGTTTCCAGCACTTCCAGCGTTTTCGGCACGTCAAGAATGGCTTTGGCGCCTGCAGCCACGACCGTCACCGGGGTTTGCGCCAGTTCCATCAGGTCGGCGGAGATATCGAATGTGGATTCTGCGCCTTTGTGGACGCCGCCGATACCGCCGGTTGCAAAGACACTGATCCCGGCCAGACGGGCGGCGATCATGGTGGCCGCAACCGTGGTGGCGCCGGTGCCGCCTGTAGCGATGCAAGCAGGCATGTCGGCGCGGGAGATCTTGGCGACACCCTGTGCCTGGCCAAGCGCCTGCAATTGATCGGGTTCAAGCCCCACATGCAGCACGCCCTTTATAACGGCCATGGTGGCGGGCACGGCGCCGGCATCACGGATGTCCTGCTCCACCTGGGCGGCCACTTCGACGTTTTGCGGGTAGGGCATGCCGTGGGTGATGATAGTGCTTTCCAGCGCAACAATGGCCTGTCCTGCGGCCTTGGCGGCCTGAACTTCGGAGGAAGTGCGGATCTCGATCACAGCGGGGGTTCTCCTGAAACATAGGTGGCCGCAGCCTTGAGGGCGGAGGCCAAAGCGGTCTTGCGGTCTTCGCCCCGTGCCTCGGCAACGATATGGGCGGCCATGAAGGTATCTCCTGCGCCGGTTACGCGGGCAACCGTGACACGGGGCGGGACAAGGGTGATGGCGCCCTGGGCATCGGCCACCGTGGCAGAGGAGCCGCCATCGGTGACCAGCACCCGCGCGGCGCCGCGGTCCAGCATCGCCTGTGCCGCTGTTTCGCTGTCGGTGAATTCGGCCTGGCACAGGATACCGGCTTCTTCGAGGTTCACATAGAGCGTGCCGCGGGTGCGGGTCAGGAAGGGGCGCAGCCGTTCCGCCTTGCCCGGAGAGGCAGGCGCCACCCGCAGGTCTGCCTTGGCAAAGGCCGGGCTGGCGACGATGTCATCCAGCAGCGACAATGTAAGGTTTCCATCCAGCGCAACCTGACCTGTGTAGGGGATCTCCGGGGTGCCAAGTGCGCCGTCGGACAGCGGGCGCAGAATCTTGTCGCCTGCAGCCTCCAATGAGTGGGCGTCGGCAATGGCGGCGATCAGCCCGTTGGCGCCCTCGACAGCCATGTAGCGGTCGGTGGGCAGATCCTCGGAGCGGTAGATGTGGTCGGTGATCAGGCCGAAGTGGCTGCAGGCATGGATCAGCTCGTCGCCTTCGGGGTCGCGGCCCACGGCCGTCAGCAGTGCGGGCTGCATCCCGAAACGCGACAGGGTCATGGCGATGTTCATGGCCACACCGCCGGGCAGCCGGGTGATGCGCCCGGGCATGTCCGAGCCGCGCTGCATTTCCGTTCTGCAACGGCCGATGATGTCCCACAGAACCGATCCGATGCACAGGATGGCAGGTATCCGGGAATGAGAGGCTTGTGTCATAATGACCTATTGCCGCCTTTACCCGCCCTCTGCAAGCGGCTTCAGCGTAGCGGCACGGCAAAGGTCAGCGCGGCCCAAAGGCTTTCCCACACGTGATCTTTGTCCTCCGGCGCAGGGCGCAGGACCACGGCGTCCAGCAGATAGGTATGCCCCGGTAACACCGGGATGACGGATTTCCCCTGTGAATCTGTCAGCCGGGTGCTGATGGCGACACTGCCGTCCGGGGCTTTAGCAAAGACCTCGACCTGCACCTGCGGGCGCGGGTTGCCCTGGTACAGAACCTGAACCGGAAACCCCGCTGCCAGATCATCGGTATAGGGATTGGCGAGGGCTATGATCTCGGTCTCCATACCGGTGTCCAGATCGGACCCTTCACCGCTGCCGATGGCCACCAAAGCCTTGGCATAGCGGGTGTATTGCTCGGCAAAGCCCGCGTCTGGCAGGCGGCGTGCGTTATGCTGGCCGGGGATGCCGGTAAACCCCTTGTGGTCAATGAAGGCCTGAAAACCTTCCCATGTGTCATAGGTCAGCGTCTGCGGCTGTGTCTGGTGGATGATCACGGTTAATCCATCGTCGGTCTTATCCGCTGAGAATGCAGGCATATCGCCCATCCGGCCCTCATAGGGAGCGGCTGATCCGCCTTTAATGACCTCGAACCGGGCGATCCGGTGATCCAGATAGGGTTGCTCGGCACCGTTGAATTCCTGCCCGTTGCGCAGCCTGGCCACCACTGTTGCACCGGAATTCACTTGATATTTTTCCGGCTCGATCCAAAACTCGTGGGATAACAGCGGGGCGGCCCCCAAAGTCAGCCCGGCGCAGAGAATTGAGCAGAACAGGCGGTATTGCATGAAATTGTCCTTGGCTGTCGGGCGCAGTGTGACTTGGCTGCGGATCCTATTTGCGCTGCTGTTCAGTATGGTTGCAATAGGCGTTGGAAGTGCCCGCGCCCATGAAGTCACGCCGGTAATTGCCGATTTCACGGTGAAAGACGGGCAGGTTGCGCTGGAACTGCGTCTGAACGTTGAGGCCTTTGTTGCCGGGATCAATCTGGACGGGCTGTCCGACACAAATGAGACCGCACAGGCTGCCGATTATGACGAGCTGCGCGCGCTGGAGGCTCAGGAATTGGAACCGATGGTTCAGCTCTTTGCCGAGGAGTGGCTAGAGACCTTTTCCCTGCAGGCCGGCGGCCCGGTAGAGCTGCGCGTCTCTGGCATTTCCATTCCGGAGGCCGGCGACGCAAGCCTGCCGCGGGCGTCCTTTCTTGAACTGACTGGTGAAATTCCTTCGGGCGCAGACAGCCTGCGCATTGCCTGGCCTGCCGGGTCCGGCGGGGTGGTGCTGCGTCAGAACGGGGTGGAGGAGCCTTATACTGGCTACCTGCAGGGCGGAGAAACTTCTCCGTCCATCCCGCTCCAGGGCGGTGCGGCCAAGACGCCGGTCGAGGCCTTTGTGGAGTACATTCCCGTTGGCTTTACCCATATCCTGCCCAAAGGGCTGGACCATATCCTGTTTGTTCTGGGGCTGTTCTTTCTCAGCCCGCGGGTAAAGCCGCTGCTGCTGCAAGTAAGTATCTTTACCGTGGCCCATACAATCACCCTGGCGCTGGGCGCGCTGGGGGTGGTCAGCGTCAATGCTGCCATTGTCGAGCCGCTGATTGCGCTGTCGATTGTCTTTGTCGCGGTCGAGAACATCTTTGCCCGCAAGCTTCACAGCTGGCGGACCTTTGTGATCTTTGGCTTCGGGCTGCTGCACGGGCTGGGCTTTGCCAGTGTATTGGGCGCGTTTGGCCTGCCGTCCAGCCAGTTCCTGCCCGCCCTGATCGGTTTTAACGTCGGCGTGGAGCTGGGTCAGCTAGCGGTGATTGCCGCGGCTTACATCGGCGTGCGCCTGTGGTTCGGACGGCATCCGAAATACCGCGGCCGGGTGGCAATTCCGGCATCGGTCACAATCGCGCTGATAGGGGGATACTGGTTTGCCGAGCGGGTGTTTCTGTAAACGCCCGCTGATGGATCAGCCCATTGCCCGCATCAGGGTCTTTATCTGGGCAAGCGGATCCTCTGCGTGCCAGATTTCATCGCCAATGCCAAAGAAATCCGTACAGGGGGCAATGCTGCGTATCAGGTCTTCGGTCAAGCCGCCCTCGGCCACGACCGGAACTTCGATCATCTGGGACCACCACTGGAACAGATCGGCCTCGGCCTTGGCGCCGTCGCCCAGACCGGAAGTTCCGACGGGGCCAAAGCTTACATAGTCCACGCCTGCCTCGCCCGCCACCATACCGTCATGCTGGGACGCTCCGCAGAAACAGCCGACAATGGCATCCGCCCCCAGCGCTTTGCGCGCGGTACGAACCGATTTGGACGCATCCGTCAGATGCACACCGTCCAGCCCCAGCCGTTCGGCCAGGATCTGGTGATCCGAGATCACCAAAGCCACGTCGCGTTCCATCGTGACCTCGCGCAGCGCGTCACCGGCACGGCTCAGCGTGTCCTCGTCGCGGCTGGCCAGATCCAAGCGCACGCAGGCCACGTCAACCTCGTCCAGCACCCGTGCCAATTGTCCGGGAAACTTGCCCAGCTCGAAACTCGGCGGGGAGATCAGGTAGATCTGCGGCTGCTCAGGTGCTTCTGCAGGGCTTCCCATAGCGGTGCTCCATTGTGTCAGGCGATTGGAGGTATTTAGCCGATTTCCGGCAGGACGCAAGGATTTGCGGCAGTGAAACCCGGGTAAATGCCGTCCAAAACCGCGCCGGACCTTGCCCCGCCGCCGTGCGGGCAGTACAGCAGTGCCGATTTTGCCGGAGAACACGATGCCCACCGATACGCCCCAGCCCGCCTTTGTCCTTGTCCGCCCGCAGATGGGCGAGAATATCGGCGCCGCGGCGCGGGCAATGTGGAACTTCGGCCTTGACCGGATGCGCATCGTCGCACCGCGCGACGGCTGGCCGAACCCCAAGGCGGTGGCGATGTCCTCGGGCGCCGGCCGCCTGCTGGACGAGGCGCAGCTTTGTGCCGACGTGCCCGAGGCGCTGGGCGATTGCACTTATGTATTCGCCACGACTGCCCGCCAGCGCGGATTGACCAAACCCGTCTACAGCCCCGAACGCGCGATGCAGATCGCGGCTGAGAAGATCGCAGCGGGCGAAAAAGTGGCGGTGATGTTCGGGCCTGAGCGTGCGGGTCTCGAGAACGAGGATATTGCCAAGGCCAACGCCATCATCTCGGTGCCGGTGAACCCGCTTTATGCCTCGCTGAACCTGGGCCAATGCGTGCTGCTGACTGGCTATGAATGGATGCGCCAGTCCGCCGATGTGGAGCATGAAACCACTGACCTCGGCCGCAAGGGCGAATGGGCAAGCGGTGTTGAGGTCGAGAAACTGGTGGAGCATTACGAGGACCGGCTGGACCAGGCGGGCTTCTTCTTCCCGCCGGAAAAGGCCGAGAGCATGAAGACCAACCTGCGCAACCTGTGGTCCCGGATGCGGATGACCCGTTCCGACGTGCAGATGCTGCACGGCATCATGCGCCAGATGGTCCGCTGGAAAGAGCGCGGCGGCGAGTAGGCCGCTCTGGACCTTTAGATAACCCGCCCCTAGCTTGGCACCACAGACAAAGAGGCAAGCATGAGCAAGCGCAGCATTTTCGAAGAGGTTGAGGGCGAAAAGACGGACGCCCCCGCAGCGCAGCCGGGGCTGATCGACCGCGGCCGCGGCGGCGCCCGCAAAGGCATCCGCGCCTGGCTGATGGTGCTGTTTGCCCTGGTGGTGGCAATGATCGTGGTTGGCGGGCTGACGCGCCTCACGGACTCGGGCCTGTCGATCACCGAATGGCGCCCGGTGACCGGTGCCATCCCGCCGATGTCCGAAGCCGAATGGCAGGCCGAATTCGACAATTACCAGCAGATCGACCAGTGGCGCATTCAGAACCAGTGGATGGAACTGTCTGATTTCAAATCGATCTACTGGTGGGAATGGGGCCACCGCCAGCTGGGCCGTTTCATCGGCGTGGTCTGGGCGCTCGGCTTCCTTGGGTTTCTGGTCGCGCGCAAGATCCCGGCAGGCTGGGCAGGACGGCTGGCGCTGCCCGGTGTTCTCGGCGGTGTTCAAGGCGCCATCGGCTGGTGGATGGTGGCCTCTGGCGTCACCCAGGGCGAGGGGATGACGGCGGTCGCCTCCTACCGTCTTGCGGTGCATCTGGGGCTGGCGTTCGTGATCCTTGGCTTCATCACGTGGTACGTGCTGATGCTGGGCCGCGAGGAGCGCGAGCTGATGCAGGCGCGCCGCGCCAAGGAGGCCAAGCTGTTCAGCCTGTCCACCGGTCTGATGCACTTCGCCTTCCTGCAGATCCTGCTGGGCGCACTGGTGGCGGGAATAGACGCAGGCCGCTCGTATACCGATTGGCCGCTAATGGGCGGGCAGGTGATCCCGCCGCAGCCTTTCATGATTGAACCCGTGTGGAAGAATTTCTTTGAAAATCCAGGGTTGGTGCAGTTCATTCACCGGGTGGCGGGGTATTTGCTGTTTGCCTTTGGCGTGGTGGCCTGGCTGCGCGGGCGTGGCTCTGCCCATACGCGCACCCGTTTTGCTTTCAACGCCGTCTTTGCAGCGCTGTCCGTGCAGGTGCTGCTGGGGATCATTACTGTGATCTATGCCGCACCGCTGCACGCCGCGATCACCCACCAGCTGGTGGCAATCGGCCTCTGGGTGCTGATCCTGCGCGCCCGCTTCCTGTCTGCCTATCCCATTGCAACCTCGATCAAGGATCATTGAATTATGAGCGCATTTGACGAACTGATGGCCTTCCAGCGCGAAACCCAGGCGTTGGGGCAGATTGCAGGCCGTCTGGGCTGGGATCAGGAAACCATGATGCCCCGCGGGGCCGCGCCGCAGCGGGGCGAGGAAATGGCCGCGATCGAAGCCGTTCTGCATGCCCGCCGCAGCGACCCGCGCGTGGCGGAGTGGCTGGAGCAGGCAGTTGCGCCGAATGAGGCAGGGGAAGCCCAGCTGCGTGAAATCCGCCGCAGCTATGAGCGGACCGTCAAAGTGCCTGCTGATCTGGCCAAGAAGATCGCCCAGGTGACATCCGAGGCGCAGGGCAAATGGGCCGCAGCGCGGGCGGATGAGGATGTTGCCGCATTTGTGCCGGTGCTGGAGGAAGTGGTCGCCCTCAAGCGCGAAGAAGGTCTGGCGCTGGCCGCGGGCGGCGATGTCTATGACGCCATGGTCGAGGATTATGAGCACGGCATGACCGGGGCAGGGATCGCGGAGATCTTTGACGCTATGCGTCCTGGCCTGGTGGAACTTCGCGCCAAGGTGCTGGAGAAGCCCGCGCCCAAGGGATTGGCAGGCACATTTGACGAAGCGGCGCAGATGAAGCTTACCCGGAAGCTCGCCAAAGCTTTCGGCTATGACATGGCGCACGGGCGGGTTGATAAGGCAGTGCATCCGTTCAGCTCCGGCTCGGGGCTGGATGTGCGGATCACCACCCGGACCAGTGAGGCCGATCCGTTCAACTGCTTTTATTCGACCATTCACGAGGTCGGCCACGGCGCCTATGAGCAGAACATCAGCCGCGACTACCTGCTGACCCCGCTGGGCAGCGGCGTGTCGATGGGCGTGCATGAAAGCCAAAGCCGGATCTATGAAAACCAGATCGGCCGCAGCCGGGCGTTTACCGGCTGGCTGTTCGAAGAGATGAAAGCGGCGTTTGGCGATTTCGGTATTGCGGATGCGGACAGCTTCTATGCCACGGTGAACGCAGTGCATAAGGGCTATATCCGGACGGAAGCGGATGAGCTGCAATATAACCTTCATATCATGCTGAGGTTCGGCCTGGAGCGCGCACTGATGAGCGGCGATCTGGCGGTGAAGGATCTGGAGGCGGCCTGGAATGACCGGTTCGAGGCGGATTTTGGCTATGCTGTCGACAAGCCGTCAAACGGCTGTTTGCAGGACGTGCATTGGTCGGTGGGCCTGTTCGGGTATTTTCCGACCTACAGCTTGGGCAACGTCTATGCCGGCTGCCTGTATCAGGCGTTGCGCCGGGATGTTCCGGGGCTGGATATGCAGTTGGCAGAGGGCGACACCACGGGTGCGACCGGCTGGCTGAAAGAAACCCTGCAACAGCACGGCGGGTTGCGCAGCCCGCGCGATACCATCGTGCATGCATCCGGCATGGAGCCCAGCCACACACCGCTGCTGGCCTATCTCGAAGAGAAGTTCAGCTTGCTTTATGATCTCTGAATCGGCCTTGCACCACGGCTAAGGCATTTCCGGGGCAGCGGAAAATCCGCTGCCCCGGAAATGCCGCATTTTAGGTGTATTCTCGGATGCTCATGGGGATGAGAGCAGAGATATAACTGATGCATACAGCCGTAGCCTATCTGATTTTTGCCAGCTTTGTGCTGGCGCCAACCCTGATCTGAATCGCAAACCGTCAGATCAGCGCCATGCGCTCCGCCCGCTCGGGATCCGGGAAGGGACGGTAGAGGCCGGTCTCTGACGTGGCGATCAGGGCCGTGACATGGGAGTAGAGCTTTTCGACTTCCTCGTCATGTTCGCCCAGCACCCTGAAGGCCTGATCCAGCTGGGTCATGTCCTTAAACTCAATCTCCAGCAGGAAATCGCGGCATTTGTCGCTGGCCAGGTTCAGCTTGCGCCGCAGCAGCCGCCAGCCCAGGATCACGCCGCGTTCCTGCAGGTAGCTCATCCATTGGTCAACCGCGCTGGCAAAGCTCAGCGCCTTGGCTTCGTGATGCAGATCGATGGAGCATTGATAGAGGTTCATGGGCGATCCCTTGGTGCAAACAACTCAAGCGATAGTCTGTCACAGAAAGATTAGGCAGCGGTTAAACACAAAAGCGCCGCCCAGGTAATCCGGGGCGGCGCTGTTTCATTCAGGCTGAGCGGCGGGGTTATTCTTCGCCGCCGCCGTCTTCCTCATCACCGTTCTCGGCAATCCAGGCGACGGACACCACTTCTTCGCCTTTGCCGGTGTTGAACACCCGGACACCGCCGGCCGAGCGGGACCGGAAGGAGATGCCATCCACAGGCACCCGGATCGACTGGCCCTTGGAGGTGGCCAGCATGATCTGGTCATCCATTTCCACTGGGAAGGAGGCCACGATCTCGCCGCCGCGCATCGCCTTGTCCATCGCCGTCACACCCATGCCGCCGCGTCCGCGCACCGGATAGTCATGCGAGGAGGACAGCTTACCCGAACCACCTGTGGTGATGGTCAGGATCAGGTTTTCCGCCGCCGACATTTCCGCATAAAGCTCGGTCGAGAAGTTCGGATCCTCGGGCGCATCCTCATCCGAGGCCTCGGCATCGTCGGTCAAACCGGCCATGGCGCGGCGCATCTTGAGGTAGGCGGTGCGCTGTTCCGGAGTGTATTTTGAGTGCCGGATTACCGACATCGACACCACCCGGTCCTCACCGCTGAGGCGGATACCGCGCACCCCGGTGGATTCGCGCGAGTTGAACACCCGCACATCGGTAGAGCGGAAGCGGATCGCCCGGCCCGAGTCGGTGAACAGCATCACGTCGTCGTCTTCCGAACAGATACGGACATTCACCAGCTGGACGGACCCGTCCTCGGGCAGTTTCATCGCGATCTTGCCGTTGCGGCGGACGTTGGTGAAATCCGACAGCCGGTTGCGGCGGGTATCACCGCCGCTGGTGGCAAAGACCACCTGGAGGTTTTCCCATTCATCATCCGGCACATCGACCGGCATGATGGCGGCAATCGAAACCCCTGTCGGGATCGGCAGGATGTTGACGATGGCCTTGCCCTTGCCGGTGCGCCCGGACTGCGGCAGGCGCCAGGTCTTCAGCTTGTAGACCATGCCGTCGGTGGTGAAGAACAACAGCTGGGTATGGGTATTGGCTACAAAGAGGGTGGTGATCACATCCTCTTCCTTGGTTTGCATACCCGATACACCTTTACCGCCGCGCTTTTGCGACCGGAAATCGGCGAGCGGAGTACGCTTGATATAGCCGCCGGAGGTCACGGTCACCACCATGTCCTCGCGCTCAATCAGGTCTTCGTCTTCCATGTCGCCGGACCAATCGACGATTTCGGTGCGGCGCGGCACAGCGAAGTTGTTACGCACTTCGCGCAGCTCATCCGCGATGATGCCCATGATGCGCTCGCGCGACGACAGGATCTCAAGGTATTCCTTGATCTTACGGGCCAGTTCTTCCAGCTCGTCGGTGACCTCTTTCACGCCGATCTGCGTCAGGCGCTGCAGGCGCAGCTCAAGGATCGCGCGGGCCTGGGTTTCCGACAGGTTATATGTGCCGTCGTCATTGGCGGTATGGGTCGGATCATCAATCAGCGCGATGTATTCCAGGATCGGCTGGGCCGGCCAACGGCGGGTCATCAGCTTTTCGCGCGCTTCCGCCGCATCAGCAGACTGGCGGATGGTGGTGACGATTTCGTCGATATTGGTGACCGCAACCGCCAGGCCGCACAGGATGTGGCTGCGTTCACGGGCCTTGCGCAGCAGATACGCGGTGCGCCGGGCCACCACGTCTTCGCGGAAGTCGATGAAGGAGGTCAGGAACCGGCGCAGCGTCAGCTGTTCCGGCCGGCCGCCGTTCAGCGCCAGCATGTTGCAGCCGAAATAGGTCTGCATCGGCGTGAAACGGAACAGCTGGTTCAGCACCACTTCGGGAGTTGCGTCGCGCTTAAGCTCAACCACCACACGCACGCCGTTGCGATCGGATTCGTCCTGCACATGGGCGACGCCTTCGATCTTTTTGTCGCGCACCTGCTCGGCGATCTTTTCGATCATTGCCGCCTTGTTCACCTGATAGGGAATCTCATCCACAACAATCGCATAGCGGTCTTTCCTGATTTCCTCGGTGCGGGTCTTGGCACGGATAACCACACTGCCGCGGCCTTCAAGATAAGCCTTGCGGGCACCGGAGCGGCCCAGCATCACGCCGCCGGTCGGAAAGTCCGGGCCGGGCACGTAATCGATCAGCTGTTCGCTGGTCAGGTCGGGATCGTCGATCAGCGCCAGGGTGGCATCAATCACTTCGCCGAGGTTGTGCGGCGGGATGTTGGTGGCCATGCCGACCGCAATACCGCCGGCACCATTGACCAGCATATTCGGGAACCGGGCCGGCAGAACCGTCGGTTCGCGGTCCTTGCCATCATAGTTGTCCTGGAAATCGACGGTTTCTTTGTCGATGTCAGACAGCAGGAAGGCTGCCGGTTTGTCCATCCGCACTTCGGTGTAACGCATCGCGGCCGGGTTATCGCCGTCCATCGAGCCAAAGTTGCCCTGGCCGTCCAGAAGCGGCAGCGACATTGAGAAGTCCTGCGCCATCCGCACCAGCGCGTCATAAATCGCACTGTCACCGTGCGGGTGGTACTTACCCATCACGTCGCCAACCGGGCGGGCCGATTTGCGGTAAGACTTGTCATGTGTGTTGCCGGATTCGTGCATTGCATAGAGAATGCGCCGGTGAACCGGTTTCAGCCCGTCCCGCAGGTCCGGGATGGCACGGCTGACGATGACCGACATGGCATAGTCCAGGTAGGACGTGCGCATTTCGGATTCAATGGATACCGTCGGGCCGTCATAGGCGGGCCGTTCCGGCAGGTTTTCGTCCATGTTTTCAGGAGTTTCCGGCGTATCGCTCACGTTGGCTGCCCGCTCTTTCTTCTGGCTCTATATATTGTGTTTGCACCCTATCAGATACCGTATATGGGGCGCAAGCAAACAGCCAGGAAAGCGGAAAACAGGCCGTTCACACAGCGGTAACACACTGTTTTTGGGGAAATTAACCAATAGCAGCCTAGCATCAGTATGAGGGGGCAAATTTTGGAGGCTGTAAATGGAGACCACAGAAACCGAGCTGATGCTGAAGGGTTACGGGCTGACCACGGCGGAGTTCACCTATTGTATGCCCGACTACATCCACGTTCTGAATACCTTTGTGTGGCAGGAGTACGACCTTGCCCCGGACCATCCGCGGCTGTTCGAATTCATCGAATTCTGGCAGCGGGAAATCGAAGGCCCATTGCATTCTGTCCGTTTCAATCACCGCAAGATGATTGGTCCGGGAGAATGGCGCAACGTGGTCGGAGAGTTTCAGCTGCACTGAACCGGCTGGCTTTTTAATGTGTTTGCACCGGCAGGGGTGCTGATACAGTTGTTCTGGAAGGCATGCATTCGGAAAGTCTGAATGCCGGCGGCGGGTCGATGATATCTATGTCCTGACCGGCAGCTTTGCGAACGCAGCCGACACCATCAAGACAGGCGGCGGCAGGGACCGTTTGTTTGTGGAATTGGATGCCTATTCGACCGTTGCAGTTGTTGAAGATTTTTCCGCTGCAAAAGACGTTTTTGTGTTCGATCGCCAGGAATCCAGCCGGGCGATCCCAAGAGATACAGACGTCCTGTTCGACCGGGACGAATGGGAGGCCGCAGAGGAAGACCGGCTGTTCATGGATAACAGCGCGGACAAGCTCTATTTCGGCAGCAACGTCCTGGTGGAATTCACATCGGATGTCGAATTGACAGCCGGCAACTTCACCGTGGGCAACTGGGATTACTAAGCCCCGCCCAAGAGAGGAGGCGTCAGGCCGAGCAGCTGGCGCCTCCCAGAACGCAGAACTTGGCGCAGTGCGGGTGGTTCAGCTGCACCGGGCGTTCCGCCTCGGCCAGGGTTTCACCCATCTCGAATTCCGGCGCGTAGGGCAGCAGCGTGCAGGCCAGCACAGCGGGTGCCTTGGCGCCTTTGCGTTTGATGACCATGCGGGACGAGGCGCACATGACGCTGTCCGGGGATTTCCCCAAAATATCCCAGCAGGCAGTGGTGATTTCAGGCACCTCGACGGTCTCGTCCATTTCAGGAAACAAAACCGTCTGACCCGGGTTATACGCATCAATGGCAAAGCCATGCGCGGCAAACAGGGCGGCAAATCCGTCACGCGATTCTGTCTCGCTTTCACCCCATAAGGTGCGGCCGGCCACGGCCATCCGAACGCCGCTATCGCGCAGCCATTCCATGCCCTCGATGGTTTTGGCAAAACTGCCGGCGCCGCGCTCCTTGTCGTGCAGGGCGGCGCAGTGATGATCGACCGAAATGCGCAGTGTCATCTTGTCTCCGAACGCCTCCCGCAGGGCCAGCAATCCGGCCTTAACCGTCTTGCGCATCATCGGGCGCATGGCATTGGTCAGGATCAGAACCTCGAACCCGCGTTCTAGCGCTGCGCGGGCCATCGGGATCATCTCAGGATTCATGAACGGTTCGCCGCCGGTAAATCCGATTTCGCGGATTGGCCAGTTGCGTTCCCCGATCTGGCTGAGATAACTTTGCACTTCGTCCTCGGTCAGATAGACCAGTGCGTCATTTGCGGGGGAACTCAGAATATAGCAGTTTGTGCATTCGATATTGCACAGCGTGCCGGTGTTGAACCAAAGGGTCTCGGGATTGCTGAGCGGCACCGATGCGCGTTGCTGACCATTGGCCGTCACAAAGGCGTCTTGAAACTTGCCTAGGTTCGCGACGGGTTTTTGCAGGTCTTTCATGCGGATGTCCTTTGGGGCAGTTCCTTTCGCGGGAAGCTACCTTATACTGTGCAGGAATTGAAAGCAGCCGGGCAGGCACATGACAGGGATGTGAGCGGCGGTGTGCTGCGCCTGCACCGGCTTGAACAGGAAGAACAAGAATGGTTTCGCGTGTGATACCGGTCGACCCGTTTGACCTGGTGATTTTTGGCGGCACTGGCGATCTTGCACAGCGTAAGATCCTGCCGGCGTTGTTCCGTCGTCATTGCGCAGGCCAGCTGACAGGCGCTGAGCGGATCATCGGGGCTGCGCGTACTGGCCTATCCAGTGCCGAATACCGCACAATCGTTGCTGAAGCGCTGCGTGTGCATGCGGGGCCCAAGGCCTGCGGCGGCGGGGCGTTGGAGGCGTTTCTGGAGCGGATCAGCTATGTTGCGCTGGATGCGCTGGGGGAAGAGGGCTGGCAGGAATTGAGCCTGAAGCTGCGGCCGGCCGATGAGGTACCTGTCCGCATGTTCTACTTCTCGGTGGGGCCGGGTCTGTTCGGCCCTCTGGCAGAACGGCTGCACAGCCATGGGCTGGCCAATGCGGATACGCGGATCGTGGTGGAAAAACCCTTTGGCCATGACCTGGTAACGGCGCGGGAGCTGAACCGGACGCTCGCCGGTCATTTCGATGAAGGCCAGATCTACCGGATCGACCATTACCTGGGCAAGGAAACGGTGCAGAACCTGATGGCGGTCCGGTTCGGCAACATGCTGTTTGAGCCGCTGTGGAACAGCCAGTATGTCGATCACATCCAGATCACCGTGGCCGAGACCGTAGGTGTCGAGGGGCGCGAGGAGTATTATGAGCGCGCCGGCGCGATGCGCGACATGATGCAGAACCACCTGATGCAGCTCTTGTGCCTGATCGCGATGGAGCCGCCGGCCAAATTCGACCCGGACGCGGTGCGTGATGAAAAGCTGAAAGTGATCCGCGCGCTGGACCCGGTAGAGCCGCATCACATCGTGCGCGGCCAGTATCAGGCGCGCCTGGACCCGTCAGACCCGCATCCTTCGTACCGAGGGCTGGTCAGCAATCCACGCAGCAGCACCGAAAGCTATGTTGCCTTGAAGGCGCATATCAGCAACTGGCGGTGGGCGGGCACGCCGTTCTACTTGCGTACCGGCAAGCGGCTGGTGAACCGGTCTTCGGTCATCAACGTGATGTTCAAGGACGCGCCGCATTCGATCTTCGGGGCGGAGGCCGGGCGCCATGCAAACCACCTGAAAATCCGCTTGCAACCCAACGAAGGCATCACTTTGAGCGTGACAATCAAGGAACCGGGGCAGGGCGGAATGCGGCTGGTGGATGTGCCGCTGGACATGAGCTTTGCCGAGGCGCTGGGACCTGAAGGCGGCGATCCGCCGGATGCCTATGAACGGCTGATCATGGATGTTGTGCGCGGCAACCAGACGTTGTTTATGAGAGGCGACGAGGTCGAGGCGGCCTGGGCCTGGACGGATCCGCTGATTGCGGGCTGGAAGTCCCGGGGCGATGTGCCTAAACCCTATGAAAGCGGCAGCACCGGACCCGGCGATGCCGATTTACTGATGCGCCGCGACGGGCGTGAATGGAGAGGGATAAACCCATGAAATTCAACGAATACCCTGATCAGGACATGCTGGCGATCGAAGTCGCCAATGAAATTGCAGGCGATCTGAAAACCCATCTTCTCACACATGATGCGGCTTCTTTTGCAGTGGCGGGCGGTACCACGCCGGGGATGATCTTTGACGATCTGTGCGCAGCCGACATTGAGTGGGACCGGGTGCAGGTTATGGCCACGGATGAACGCTGGGTCCCCGCAGACAGCCCGCGTTCCAATGCCGGCATGATCCGCGCACGGCTGCTTCAAAACCGGGCGGCTGCGGCGCAATTGCTGCCGTTTCATGTGCCGGAGCGTCAGCCCGAAGAGGTGCTGGCGGAATTGGAAAGCCTGGTTGTGCCGCAATTGCCGCTGTCCGTCCTGCTTTTGGGCATGGGCGAGGACATGCACACGGCCTCGCTGTTTCCTGGCGCTGATGGGATCGAAGATGCTTTGGCGGCGGATGCGCCTGCGCTTGTTGTCATGCGGCCTGACAGCCAGCCCGAAGCGCGCATCAGCCTGACAGCACGGGTGCTGGATGCCGCCATAGCCAAACATTTGGTGATTTTCGGGGACGCCAAGCGCCGGGCGCTTGAACAGGCGCTGGCATTGCCGCCGGAAACCGCGCCAATCCAAGCCGTAATGTCCGAGGTAACCGTGCATTGGGCGCCTTGAATTCAGGAAAGATTGATATGTTCAAGGATTTGAAGTTGCTGCGTTCCCAGGAATGCGGCGAGAGTATTTCCGGGTTGTTTGAAAAAGATCCGAACCGCGCTGACGCGTTCAGCGTACGGTTTGAAGCGCTTTTGTTCGACTACTCCAAGACGCAGATCACCGCCGAAGTGCGCGCGGCGCTGACGGCATTGTGCAGCCAGCAGAATGTTGCCGGGCGGCGGGATGCCATGTTTGAAGGCAAAGAGATCAATGAAACCGAGCAGCGCGCGGTGCTGCATACAGCGCTGCGGGATCCCGGCGGTCCTGAATTGTTCGTCGAGGGGGAGGATATCCGTGCTCCCTTGCGCGCGACGCTAGGGCGGATGGAGCGTTTGGCACGGCGTGTGCGCTCGGGCAAACTGGCAGGCCCCGGCGGCCCCTTTACCGATGTGGTGAACATTGGCATCGGCGGGTCTGACCTTGGGCCGGTTATGGCGGCGCTGGCGCTGGCACCGTATCACAACGGGCCGCGGTGCCATTTTGTGTCCAACGTCGACGGCGCGCATATTCACGACATCCTGCAACGGATTGATCCTAAAACAACTTTGGTGATCGTTGCCTCCAAGACTTTTACCACAGTCGAAACCATGACCAACGCCGCGACCGCGCGGCGATGGGTCGAGGCCGGCGGCGGTGAAGCTGCGCGCCAATTCCTGGCGCTGTCGACATCCGAAGAGGAAACCGCGGCCTTTGGCATTCCGCGGGAGCATGTGTTCGGGTTTGAGGATTGGGTCGGCGGGCGCTATTCGGTGTGGGGCCCGATCGGGCTGAGCCTGATGCTGGCGGTCGGCCCGGACCGCTTCCGTGAATTCCTGGCTGGCGGCAAGGCGATGGACGACCATTTCCGCACGGCCCCCTGGGAACAGAACATGCCGGTGATGCTGGCTTTGACTGGCATTTGGCACAATCAGGTCTGCGGCCATCCGACCCGCGCCGTGCTGCCGTACGACCAACGGCTGCGGCGCCTGCCGGCCTATCTGCAGCAGCTGGAGATGGAATCAAACGGCAAGTCTGTTGCGATGGATGGCGCGCCTTTGCCGTATCCCTCAGGGCCTGTCGTATGGGGCGAGCCTGGCACCAACGGGCAGCATGCATTTTATCAGCTGCTGCATCAGGGCACGTCAGTCGTGCCTGCAGAATTCCTGGTTGCAGCCAAGGGGCATGAGCCGGAACTGGAGCCGCATCACCGGTTGCTGGTGGTCAACTGCCTGGCCCAGTCCGAAGCGCTGATGCGCGGACGCAGCCTGGAGGAGGCCTGCGCGCTGATGCGGGCTGCCGGGTATGAAGGCGCCGAGCTGCAGCGCCAGGCCCGCCACCGGGTTTTTCCGGGCAACCGGCCTTCGACCACGCTGATCTATCCGCAGCTGACACCCTATGTGCTGGGCCAGATCATCGCGCTTTATGAACACCGGGTGTTTGCCGAAGGCGTGATCCTAGGCATCAACTCTTTTGACCAATGGGGCGTGGAACTGGGCAAGGAACTGGCAGATTCCCTGATGCCGCTGCTGGCAGGGAAGAAAGATGACGCGGGCAAGGACGGTTCCACCCGGGCCTTGATGGACTTTGTGCGCAAATCCAAGGCCTGAGACAGGCGTTAGTGCTAGGCGGGGCAGGTCAAGCCCCGCCGCTAATTCAGGGCAGTGTAACGCTGCTGGTGATGGTATTGACGAATTTCCCGGTTTCCGGGTCTGTCAATGACGAGAAGCCGCCGCCGCCCTCGGCATCAGACCAGTGCCCAGTACCGCCAGTCAGTTTCCAGCTGCCGGTCAGGGCGCCGGACGGATCCATTGCTTCAGCAGTCCAATGCAGCACAACCTTATCGCCGGTACTGCTGGTAAAGACGCATATGCCGCCACCGCCAACGCTGCCGGACGCGATCTCAACCGCGCCGAAACACGGCCCTGACGCACCGTTCATCGGATGGCCCGCATCTGCCATTTCCATATTGTCATAAGAACTGCTGATTTGCATCACCATATGCCCGTCGGCAATTTCAGTTACAGAACTGGTCGAGATACCCGTTCCAGTGCCTGCCTGGTCCCAGGTCGTGCCGGCAATTCCGCCGCCCGCGCTGAAGGCGTAAAACAGTGCCGAAATTAAACAATGACGTTTCATACTGGTTCCCTCTCAAAACGGTCCGCCCGCACTGCACAGGCGGACCGCGTCAGGTTAGCACAGTTTTGCGGAACCACGCGCTGGCAGGTGGCAATGGGGCCGCACTCAGAATATCAGATCCCGCGCGCCGAATACGTCCAGGCCATCAAAATCAATTCGCATCTCAGCAGCCGGGTCCCCGTCCAGATTGATTTCCAAAAGCGACCGGGCGGTATCGAAGCTGACTTCGCCAGCGCCTGAGAATTCCGCATCCCGGCCAATCCACATCAGGTCCTGAACACCGGGTGCATCGCGGTCGCCGTCGATTTCGCTGAGATCGGCCTTATCGCCCTGCTTGCGACTGAAATCGGTGACCGTGTCGCGTTTGTTTGGCCCGGTACCGGAATCTCCGCTGTAAAAGACAAAGACATCCGCTCCCTTGCCGCCGGTAAGATGATCAGCGCCTTTGCCCCCGGTCAGACTGTCGCCGCCTTTACCGCCATGCAACCTGTCGTTCCCGGATTTGCCCAGCAGCGTATCGCCGCCGCTGCCGCCGGTCAGCGTGTCATTGCCTGTGCCGCCGTCCAGCCAGTCAGCGCCGCCGCGGCCATTCAATTTGTCGGATCCGCCGCGGCCAAAAATTCCCTCCGGCCCGCCAGTTCCGTCGATTTCGTCCTTTCTGCCTGTGCCCCTGATGTCATCGTCAAGGATCCGGGCCTTGGCGGCGGTGATGCTGCTGGTCACGTTCAATCCGGCTGGAAAGCTGCCTTGCTTCAGCACCAGCGAGAAGGCCTCGGCCCCTTCGGCCAGGTAATCTGGCAGCAGCTCCACGTTCACCGCGGCCTTGGTCTGGCCGGGCGCAAAGGTTAACGCCCCTTTGGTTTCCACGTAATCTTGCCCGGCTTTGGCCTTGTTGTCCTTGGTGGTATAGCGGATTTTCTCAGTGCTGCTGAAGGGGTCGGACAGGGTCACTTCAAAGACTGCAAACCGGCCGCCTTGAGAGGGCTCCTCAGCCTCGGTCGCGGTTACCTGAATGCTGCGGTCCAGATTTACGCCATCATCGTCGAGGATAAAGGCATCGCTGTGCAGCACCCGGCTGCCACCTGCGAAAACCGCGTCCTCAAGTCCGGAAAGTTCAATGCCGAAACTCTCGTCGCTTTCGATTTCGCTATCATGCCGCACCCGCACACCGACGGTCTTTGAGGTTTCACCAGGGGCAAAGATCAGTGTGTCGGCAAATGCCGGGTAGTCGACGCCTTCGGTCGCTGATCCGGCTGCCGAATTGTAATCCACTGTCACTGCCTGGGAGGAAGGTTTGGACAAGGTCAGGGTGAAAACCACAGTACCGCCGAAACCAGCCCCGATGCTTTCGACGGCATCTGTTGCCGAAACCGATAGCACCGGGCGTTTGCCGCCGCCATCATCGTCCAGAATAACCGCCGTGCCCACCAGCCCCTTAACGGTGCTGCCAAGGCTGCCGGCCGGCTCCACAACCAGGCTGAAGAACTCAGACGGCTCGATTGTCCTGTCACCGGTCAGTTCCACCTCGACGACCGCTTTGGTCTGGCCGGGCGCAAATCGCAGCTTGCCGCTTTGCGCCACGTAATCGTCACCTGCGGCAGCACTGCCGTCGCGGGTTTTGTACTCATAGACCAGCCTGTTGACGGACGGTTCCGAGATTTGCACCTCGAGCAGGGCTGTGCGGGCGCCGCCGTTGCCCTCGGCAATGACAGGAGAGGAGACCATCAGTGCCCGGTCGAGATTGACGCCATCGTCATCCAGGATAAAGGCGTCCGCGCGCAGCACCTTGGAGTTGCCGGTGAAAACACCGCCGCCGGGATCAAACAGTTCGATGCCAAAACTTTCATCGGTCTCGGAAATGCTGTCATGCCGGACCCGGACCTCAACCGTTTTGGACGTCTCGCCAGGCGCAAAATCCAAGGTGCCATTAAAGCCCGGATAATCAATAGCCTCGTCGGCGGAACCCGCCCGCGAACGGTAGTTGACGGTCACCGTGTCAGCGGCGGCTTTGGACAGGGTCACGGTAAACTCCACGATTCCGCCAAAGCCGGCTCCGATGCTTTCCACCGCGTCGGCCGCGGCCAGCGAAATGACCGGCTGGCCGCGGCCGCCATCATTGTCCAGGATCGTTGCGGTGCCGGTCAGCCCATTGGCCGACGTGCCGAGCCCGTTGCCCGGGGACACCGACAGATGAAAGAACTCGCTTGGTTCCACTGCCTTATCGCCGGTCAGCTCAACTTCAACTACCGTTTTGGTCTGGCCAGGGGCAAACCGCAATTTGCCCGACGCAGCCGTATAGTCTTCCCCTGCAGTCGCGCTGCCATCGCGGGTTGCGTAGTCAAACACCAGCTGCGTTGCCGCAGGATCCGACAATTGCACCTCGAACAGTACCGAACGTGTACCGCTGTTGTTCTCTACAACTATGGGCGAGGACACAGTCAGCGCCCGGTCCAGATTGGTGCCGTCATCATCCAGAATGAAGGCCGAGGCGTGCAGCACCTTGGCGCCGCCCGCAAATGCGGCTCCGGTTGGATCAAACAGCTGGATGCCGAAATCCTCATCGGTTTCTATGAGACTGTCATGGTGAACCCGGACCTCGATGGTTTTCAGCGTCTCTCCGGGGGCAAAGGTCACAGTGCCGTCAAACCCAGGGTAGTCGATATCCTCGTCAGCAGCGCCCGCCATTGACCTGTAGTTCACCTCGACCGCATCTTCGGCGGGCCGCGACAGCATCAGCGTGAAAACAACCGTGCCGCCAAACCCCGAACCGATGCTTTCCACTGCATTGGCTGAGGTCAGCGACAAGACCGGTAAACCGCTGCCGCCGTCGTTGTCCAGGATCGTGGCCGTGCCCGAAAGACCCGATGCAGTTCCGCCAAGGCTGGCATCCGGGCCAACGATCAGATGAAAAAACTCTGACGGTTCCAAGGCAGTGTCTCCAGTCAGGTCGATCCGGACCGTCTTTTCCATCTGCCCGGCCTGGAAGGTGACACTGCCGGATTTGGCAAGGTAATCCTCGCCTGCGATCGCACTGCCGTTCTTGGTTCGGTAGTCCAGCGTGAGGCTGCTGGCGGCCGGTTCGGACAGGCGGATGGTGAAATCCGCTTTCTGGGTGCCGCCATTTCCCTCCACCACAACCGGTGAGGAAACAAAGACCGCCCGGTCCAGACCCGCGCCGTCATCGTCCAGTACAAAAGCGCTTTGCCGCAGCACGGCTGACCGCCCCGCAAAGGATGCGCCGGCCGGGTTGAAAAGCTCCAGAACAAAGGCCTCGTCAGTCTCGTTGAGGGTATCATGCCTGACACGGAATTCGACCGTCTGGGTATCTTCGCCCGGAGCAAAGGTGATGGTGCCGGATGTTTTCGGGAAGTCGATGCTTTCATCCGCACTGCCTCCGATGGTGCGGTATTGGACAGTGACCGTGTCGGCCGGAACCTCGGACAGCGTGACCGTGAAGGTTACCAAGCCGCCGAACCCGGATCCTATGCTTTCAATTGCGTCTGCGGACGTGATGCTGATCGTCGCCATTTTGCCCCCTGCTGGCCTGCGCTGCCGTAAGCGGCGCGTTAACTGGACCGCCCCAGGCATTCCGCAGCCGTCCTGCGATCCCCTTTTTGGCGGTCTCTAACAGTCAAAGCATCCCGGCCGCTGCAAGGCGTGGCTGATAGGCGAAACGGATATCACAACTGGCAGGCGGACGACTGCTGTGCGGCCACTGGCAATGCAGTGCCGGACAGGGCCGTTTTCAGTAGATTAGCATCTCCAGGAAACACATTGCCCTGCCATAAAAGGCAGAGCCCGAAACCAGAACCATCTCCAATTACCCCAAGAACCAACAACACCCAACGCGGGAGATACCGTTAAAAATGTAGTGTCTTGCAGTTGTTTTTGTCAACAATAGCGGGAACAGTTCATTATTGTCCGTAAAATTTCTGAACGTTTGCAAATGATCCGGTTTCTTTGACGGTTGAGCTTCCAAAGCATGCTATGCCGGTTGTCTGCGGAAGTGTTCAACGCTTCGCCGCCGCACGAATAATGGCAGTGAAAGCACCCCTCTCGCGGTATTCAGGTGGCAAAGTAATGCCGGTTTAAAGTGAGGCCGGTTTGAAGATGCGGCCCGCCAAGCTGATTAAACATTCACTCGATACCTGCGGGCCGCTGCCCCTGTTGGTTAAGGGACCATTTAAGGGTAGGGCGAGGAGTCCGTCTTTTACGGGGAATTTTCGTCTGCGAAGGTCAAGACTGGCGGGGCGTTCGTTGCAAACCTTTGATTTGCCTGCCCTTGGGTGTGCTGACGCTTGCAGCCAATAACCGGACCGCTCGCAGCCGCTTCTGGCGGAATGCTGGCAATCATGTGTTTCCGGATGGGCGCAGGGGCGGCGCCTCACGGCAGTGGAAATACACTTCGGGATTACCTGGGGCTCACGCTCCGGAAGCAGTCTTTGTGGCCCGGATTTTCCCTTTTAATGCAGTATCGTCAACCGGAATTGCAGGGGCAGATTCCGTTATAACATTGAAAGTCAGGAAAAATGTGTTGGGTGATTTGGAGCGGGTAGCGGGAATCGAACCCGCGCCTTAAGCTTGGGAAGCTCGCATGATACCATTTCACCATACCCGCTCGTTGAGCAAAGGATTATGCCGCGGCGCCAGTGAGGTCAAGGGCACCGCAGCGTATTTTTATGCGGAAAGATCAGCCGCGGCGGCGGCGGCGGCGGCCTCCGCCAGCGCCTTCTCCATCACCGCCGCCGGTGTTGAAGTTCACCTGCGGCAGGGTCACCACGGTGCCAAGGATCGGGAACGGTTCGGCCGAGTTTGGAATGGCTGATGCGTTCACGAAATGCTCCTGGAAGCGCGGCTCCACGGCGGTTTCGATTTTCTCGATATTGCGAACGGTTTCCTCGATCTCGCCGCGCGCTTCTGTGTTCAACAGCGCAATGCGGGCACCGGTACCGGCGGCGTTGCCAGCCGAGGTCACCTTGTCCAGCACACAGTCGGGGATCATGCCCAGCACCATCGCGTGTTTGGCTGAGATATGCGCGCCAAAAGCACCGGCCAGAACCACCCGGTCAACATTTTCGACGCCGAATTTGTCCATCAGCAGGCGCGCACCGGAATAAAGCGCCGCTTTGGCCATCTGGATCGCGCGGATGTCCGGGTTGGTGACCGTAATGGTCGGGCCGCCCTCGGCAGAGCTGTCCCAAAGCATATACGCGTTGGTGCGCCCGTCCTGAATGCAGCGGGCCGTGCCGGTCTGTTCTGCCGAGCCAATCAGGCCGGAGGGATCCAGCACCCCGGCCATGCGCATTTCGGCTATCGCCTCGATAATGCCGGAGCCGCAGATGCCGGTGATGCCGGTAGTGGCAATGGCCTCGGCAAAGCCGTCCTCATCCGACCAGATTTCCGAGCCGATCACCCGGAACCGCGGTTCCTTGGTTTCCGGGTTGATCTCGACGCGTTCGATGGCACCGGGAGCAGCGCGCTGGCCGCTGGAGATCTGTGCGCCCTCGAACGCGGGGCCGGTGGGGGAGGAGCAGGCCAGGACCTTTTCCTTGTTACCCAGCAGGATTTCGGCGTTGGTGCCGACATCGACGACCAGCACCAGATCTTCGGATTTGTCAGGTGCCTCGGACAGCGCTACCGCGGCGGCGTCAGCACCGACGTGGCCGGCAATGCAGGGCAGCAGATAGACGCGGGCGGCGGGGTGGATATTCAGATCCAGTTCCATCGCGCGCAAGGCCAAGGAGTTGGAGGTTGCCAGCGCAAACGGCGCCTGACCCAGCTCAAACGGGTCTATCCCTAAGAACAGGTGGTGCATCACCGGGTTGCAGACAAAGACCGCGTCCACAATCAGTGCTTTGTCAATCTCCGCCTCAGACGCGATCTGAGTGAACAGCGCGTTCATGCCTTCGCGCACCGCGCGGGTCATTTCCTGATCACCGCCTTTGTTCATCATCGAATAGGAGACCCGGCTCATCAGGTCTTCGCCAAAGCGGATCTGCGGATTCATGATGCCGGAGGAGGCGACAACCTCGCCGGTTTTCAGGTCGCACAGATGCGCGGCAATGGTGGTGGAGCCGAGATCGACCGCCAGGCCGTACACAGTGCCTTCGTAGAAGCCTGGCCAGATATGCATGATTTTCGGCGGGTGGCTTGCGTCGCCCAGATGCACGGCCACTGTCACCTTCCAGCCACCCTTGCGCAGGGCAGGCTGCAGCGCATGCAGGATATGCAGATCGGTCTTGACGCCCTTGAGGTCCCATTGGGCATCCAGCGCCTCGATCAGCCGTTCCATGTCGCCTGTTGGCTTGTGCATGTCGGGCTCTTCAACCTCGACATAGAACAGGCGGGTGGAGGGGTTCATGGTGATGTCGCGGGCTTCGGCGCGTTTGCGCACCACCTGGCGGTGGACCTGGCTTTCCGGCGGCACGTCGATCACGATGTCGCCCTGCACGGTGGCCTGACAGCCCAGACGGCGGCCGTCGATCAGGCCGCGCTTGTCCTTGTAGCGCTGTTCAACCTTGTTCCATTCGCTCAGCGCGCCTTCCTCGGCGGTCACACCATGCTTGGAAAACTCGCCGTAGGACGGGGTGATCTGGCATTTCGAGCAGATCCCGCGGCCGCCGCAGACCGAGTCGAGGTCGACCCCAAGCTGCCGGGCGGCGGTAAGGATCGGCGTGCCCGCGGGGAAACGCCCGCGTTTGCCGGATGGGGTAAACACAACGAGGGGTTCGTCAGTCATGCCTGTAGCCTTCTCATTCCGCAATTTAGGCGGAGCATATGGGCTTTTGCGGCAGGCGAAAGGCAATGGGCGGCATTTTCCCGTCTGCTGGCGCCATTTTCCCATATTTGGTGACTTTGGGATGCGGTTTTTAGCGGGCCGTCAGTCAGAGGGCGGCTTGTGCCTCAACCTCTTTCAGCCACGCCAGAATCTCTGCGCGGTCGCCATCCAGCTGCGGGGCAGGGGCGCGGGTTTCAGGGTCCGGCATGCCGCTCATCTTGATCGGATTGCCTGCTGACAATTTTGCGGATCGACCGTTTTTGCCTAGAACCTCGACGACCATATTGCGGGCCAGGATCTGCGGGTCCTTCAGGACCTGATCCACTGTCTGGATCGGCCCTGTGGGAATGCCGGCCCTGGTCAGAACCCCGATCCAGTGGTCTTTGGTGTCCCCTAGTGTCACCGCCTCGATCAAGCGTTTCAGAAGGCGTGCATTTTCGCACCGGGCCGGATTGGTGGCAAAACGCGGGTCTTCGGCAAGCGGTAAATCCAACGCGTCACAGAGCCGGGCAAATAGCGTGTCATTGCCGGCAGCAATAACAAACAGCCCGTCTGATGCGTGAAAAGTTTCGAACGGAGTGATCGACGGGTGCCGGGCGCCAGAGGGCTGCGGGGCTTGTCCGGTAACCGATGTGATGGCGATGGCGTGCTCCAGCAGCGCCAATTGACTGTCCAGCATGGCAACATCGATGAACCGGCCCAGACCGGTTTTCTGCACGTCCAAAAGGGCCGCCAGGACACCGTGCCCCAGAAACATGCCCGCCACGATATCGCCGATCGAGGCACCGACGCGCACCGGATCGCGGTCCTTTTCGCCGGTGATTGACATCACCCCGCCGCGGGCCTGCACCACCATGTCATAGGCAGGCTTCAGGGCATCGGGGCCGGAGTGGCCAAAACCCGACACGGCACCATAGATCAGCCGCGGGTATCTGGCGTGCAGATCCTCCCAGCCGTAGCCCAGCCGCTGCATCACGCCGGGACGGTAGTTCTCCAGAAGCACGTCGGCCTGCGCCAGCAGCCGCTCAAAAACCACGCGGTCCTCGGGCGCCTTCAGATCCAGTGCGATGCTTTTCTTGCCGTGGTTGATGGTGGCGAAGTAAGCGCTTTCGCCCTCCTTGAACGGCGGGAAAGTGCGGGTGTCGTCGCCTGTTCCGGGACGTTCCACCTTAATGATATCGGCGCCAAGATCCGACAGGATCATTGAACAGTAAGGACCGGCCAGAACATGGGTGAAGTCCAGAACAGTGACGTTTTCCAATGGGGCGGGCATGGCAATATCCTGCATCATTTCTGCAGGTTTTCTGATACGCCAAGCAGGCCTGCGCGCATTGACCCAGATCAGAGCCGCCCGAAAGAGATTGCTGCAGTGCAGGAATTCTTGCCTGCTGCCTCTTTCCCCCCAGTAGGTTCTGTGCCATAGGGTCACCGCCAAACGGGGTTATGCATGAGGATGACCAATGCAGATTCGTGAGGCTCTCACCTTTGATGATGTTCTACTGGTGCCAGGCGCGTCGAGCGTGCTGCCCAATACCGCTGACACGCGCACCCGGGTGACGCAGTCGGTATCGCTGAACATCCCGCTTCTAAGCTCGGCCATGGACACGGTGACCGAGTCCCGCATGGCGATTGCCATGGCCCAGGCCGGCGGCATGGGGGTGATCCACAAGAACCTGAACGTGGAAGAGCAGGCCCGCGAAGTGCGCCGGGTCAAACGCTTTATTTCGGGAATCGTTTATAACCCCATTACCCTGACCGCAGACCAGACCCTGGCCGATGCCAAGGCGCTGCAGGAACGCTACCGGGTGACCGGCTTCCCGGTGGTGGATGGTTCGGGCCGCGTGGTCGGTATCGTCACCAACCGCGACATGCGCTTTGCCTCGGATGACAGCACGCCGGTGTCGGTGATGATGACCTCTGACAATCTGGCGATGCTGCAGGAGCCGGCCGATCTGGAAGAAGCCAAATCGCTGATGAAGGCGCGCCGGATCGAAAAACTGCTGGTCTCCGACAAGGATGGCAGGCTGACCGGGCTGCTGACCCTCAAAGACACCGAACAGGCCGTGCTGCATCCGACCGCTTGCATGGATGAGCTGGGCCGCCTGCGGGTTGCCGCCGCCAGCTCGGTCGGCGACAGCGGCTTTGCCCGCTCCGAGGCGCTGATCGACGCAGGTGTTGATATCGTTGTTGTGGATACGGCCCACGGCCATTCGGCAGGCGTGATCGACGCGGTAAAGCGGATCAAGGCCCAGTATGGCACGGTGCAGGTGATTGCTGGCAACGTTGCCACCGCTGAAGCCACCCGCGCGCTGATTGATGCGGGCGCGGATGCAGTCAAGGTCGGCATTGGTCCAGGCTCGATCTGCACCACCCGCATGGTGGCCGGTGTCGGCGTGCCGCAGCTGACTGCGATCATGGATTGCGCAAACGCTGCTGGTGATATCCCGGTGATCGCGGATGGCGGTATTAAATTCTCGGGCGATTTCGCCAAGGCGATTGCGGCGGGTGCTTCCTGCGCCATGGTTGGTTCGATGATCGCGGGCACGGATGAATCCCCGGGTGAGGTGATCCTGTATCAGGGCCGATCGTTCAAATCCTACCGCGGCATGGGCTCAATGGGTGCGATGGCGCGCGGCTCGGCGGACCGGTATTTCCAGAAGGACGCGGCCAGCGACAAGCTGGTGCCGGAAGGCATCGAAGGCCAGGTCCCCTACAAAGGCGGCGCCGGGCCGGTGGTTCACCAATTGGTCGGCGGTCTGCGTGCGGCAATGGGCTATACCGGCTGTGCGACCGTGGATGAGATGCGCAAGAACTGCAATTTTGTCCGCATCACCGGCGCCGGGTTGAAGGAAAGCCATGTGCATGACGTGCAGATCACCCGTGAAGCCCCGAACTACCGGGCAGGATAAGCTGATGAAGGCCGCGTGCAATCAAAAGGCAGGGGCATGACCCCCGCCGCCCGCCTGCAGGCGGCCATTGAGGTTATTGACCGGATTCTGGAGGGCGAGCCTGCGGAAAAGGCTTTGACCTCCTGGGGACGGCGGAGCCGGTTTGCCGGATCAAAAGACCGGGCCGCGGTGCGTGACCATGTGTTTACAGCGGTGCGATGCCAGCGGTCGCACGCAGTCCTTGGCGGCGCGCGCAGCGGCCGGGGGCTGGTTTTGGGCGCGCTGCGGGAAGCAGAACAGGACCCGGACGAGGTCTTTAGCGGACAAGGGTATGGGCCTGCACCTTTGACCGAGGCGGAACGTCAGCTGCCTTCCCCGCCGGAAGGGGCAGAGGCACTGGATATTCCCGATTGGCTGTGGCCTGAATTCAGCAGCAGCCTTGGGGATCAGGCAGAGGCCGCAGCGCTGGCTCTGCGCAGCCGTGCGCCGGTGCATTTGCGGGTGAACATTGCCCGCGGCACGCTTGCGCAGGCGCAAGAGGCGCTGAACGCCGACGGTATCGCCACCCGGCCGCATCCGGCCGCCGCCACGGCGCTGGACGTGACCGAAGGCGCCCGCAAGCTGCGCAACACAAAAATGTACCAGGACGGTTTTGTTGAATTGCAGGACGCAGCGAGCCAGGCGGTAACCGCGCTGTTGCCATTGCAAGATGGCATGAAGGTGCTGGATTACTGCGCCGGCGGCGGCGGTAAAACATTGGCCATGGCCGCGCAGGCGAACCTCCGGCTGTTTGCCCATGATGCCGATCCCAAACGCATGAAAGACCTGCCCGAACGCGCGGCGCGGGCGGGTGTGCAGGTGCAGCAGCTGTTGACGGCGGACCTTGAGCGCAGCGGGCCGTTTGACCTGGTGCTGTGCGATGCCCCCTGTTCCGGTTCCGGGTCCTGGCGGCGGGCACCGGAAGGTAAATGGCGGCTGACGCCTGAAAACCTGCAGGACCTGCATCGGGTCCAAGCAGATATCTTGCGCACAGCGGCAGGCCTGACAGCGCCTGGCGGGACCCTGGCCTATGCCACCTGCTCGGTGCTGAATGGCGAAAACTCTGAGCAAGTTCAAAGGTTTTTGCAAGAGAACGAGGGCTGGTCGCTGGCGGCGCAGCAAAGCTGGCAGGTGCAAAACGGCACCGATGGTTTCTTTGTTGCTGTGTTGACGCGCGCAAAGGGCGGTTGTTAGGGTCTCCGCCGGGAAACCTTTGTGTTTCTTAACGTGGTTTTAACCAAAACCGCCGCGTTATGGCGTCACTTTGCATTGTCCATGGAGCCGTAATGTCCGGTCGCCAAGAAACTTCCGTTCCGGAACTGCGGGTTTACGCCCCCGAGCATGCCCGGCTGGCCGCGACACTGCTGCTGGCCCTGATGCTGCTGTCAGGCCCCTGGCTGGTGCCGCTGCCCGATTGGATGGGCCGCGGTTTTGTCATGGTGGGGCTGACACTGGCGGCTGTGGCGGTGCTGATGGTTATTCAAACCCGGATGCGCCTGAATGCGCGGTCGATGGCGGCGGAGCTGCTGACCGGCTTTATCGAAAAAGATGCAACGCCAAGTTTTGTCACGGACGGCGATGGAGTGGTCCATGCCTGCAACGGGGCCGCTGTAAAACGGTTCGAGGACGGCAGCCGCGACACATTGGCAGGAACTTTGCGGTCGATTCTGGCTAACCCTTCGGCTGTTTTGTACCGGTTGCAAAGCCGCGCCCGCGTCGATGGTGCCGCCCGCGAGGATATCGTGACCCGGCGCGGCCATGTGCGGCTGGCGGTTCACCAGATGAACGGCGGCAGCTTTCTGTGGCGGGTGGAGGATATCCTGGATCGCGGCGGCAACGGGCGCGGTGCGGAAACGATGCCGGTTCCGATGATCACGGTTGGCCGCACTGGCGCTGTTTTGTTCATGAACGAGGCAGCCCGCAGCCTGATCGGCGAACGGGTGAAATCCACCGACCGTTTGTTCCCTGCGCTGCCGGTCATGCCCGGGCAGATCAATACGCTCAGCACCAAATCCGGCCCGGTCCAGGTGCTGGTCAGCGAGAAGAACCGCACCCAGGGGCGCAGCGAACTGTTTCTGATGGAAGTGGACGAAGGCAGTTTCGACTCTGCCCAAGCCGGGTTGGAAGCGCTGCCTGTGCCGTTCCTCAAGGTTGCTCCTACAGGTGAAATTCTGACCAGCAACCGCATGGCCCTGCGCCTGCTAGGCGTTGAAAGCTGTGCCAATCTGAAACTTGGCCAGCTGATGGAAGGGCTAGGCCGCCCGATGTCAGACTGGCTGCGCGATACCGCCGACGGGCTGGCACCGAACAAGTCTGAATTCCTGCGCCTGTCGCGCGCTGACAAGGAAGTCTTTGTTCAGGTGACTCTCACCCGGGTGGTGGAAGAGGGCACTCCGATGCTGATCGCAGTGCTGAATGATGCGACCGAGTTGAAGACGCTGGAAGCGCAATTTGTGCAAAGCCAGAAGATGCAGGCAATCGGTCAGCTGGCGGGCGGCGTTGCGCATGACTTCAACAATCTGCTGACCGCGATTTCCGGCCACTGCGATTTGCTGTTGCTGCGTCATGATCAGGGCGACCAGGACTATGGCGATCTGATCCAGATCCACGAGAACGCCAACCGGGCGGCCTCGCTTGTCAGCCAGCTGCTGGCGTTTTCGCGCAAACAGACCCTGCAGCCGGAAACCCTGGATGTGCGGGACACGCTGTCGGACCTGACCCATCTGCTGAACCGGCTGGTGGGTGAAAAGGTCACTCTGACCCTCAGCCACGATCCGGTGATGAAGTCGATCCGTGCTGATAAGCGGCAGCTGGAACAAGTGCTGATGAATCTGGTGGTGAACGCGCGCGATGCGATGCCGCAGGGCGGTGAGATCCGGGTCGAGACGGAAGTGATCGCGCTGGATAAACCGCTGGAGCGGAACCGCGCCACAGTTCCGGCCGGCGATTGGGTCACCGTGAAAGTGTCCGATGAAGGTGTAGGGATCGCTCCGGACAAGCTGCAAAAGGTGTTTGAACCCTTCTACACCACCAAACGCACGGGCGAGGGAACCGGTTTGGGCCTGTCCACGGCCTATGGCATCATCAAGCAGACCGGCGGCTACATCTTTGTTGACTCGGTCAAGGGACACGGCACCCAGTTCACCCTGTTCTTTCCGGTCTACAAACAGCAGGCCGACCAGCTTGCCGCTGAAAAACCTGCCGAGACCACGGAGAAAGCTGTTGCCGCCCAGCACGGCGAGGGCGTGGTGCTGCTGGTCGAGGATGAGGCTCCGGTGCGGGCCTTTGCGTCGCGTGCACTGCGGATGCGGGGCTATACGGTGCTGGAAGCCGAATCTGCCGAGGACGCACTGCGCACGCTGGAAGATCCCGGCCTGACCGTGGATGTCTTTGTCACTGATGTGGTGATGCCCGGCATGGACGGGCCCAGCTGGGTGCGCCAGGCGCTGAAAGAACGCCCTGATACCCGCGTGGTGTTTGTTTCAGGTTATGCCGAAGGAGCCTTTGGCGAGGCTGACCCGGATGTGCCGAATTCGGTGTTCCTGCCGAAACCGTTCTCGCTCAACCAGTTGACCGAAACGGTTCATGCGCAACTGCATTAAGGTTGAGAAAATCAGATCTGTGAAAGCCGCCGGTTCCGGCGGCTTTTTATGGTCAACGGACTGGAATAGAATCGTAAAGTTCAAATTCCGCTGCACGCTTTCGCCGGACATGGTTCTGGGCTTCCGGGCTTAGTGTCAGACTTGCCTGAGGGCTGACATTTTTGCGCTCCAGCCGGATTTCCACGTCCAGGCGAAGCTCCAGGAACTGCTTCAACGCGTCCTGATCCTCATAGCGGAACAGATGGCTGACCTTGCAGCCATTTGGCTGTGCCTCCAGGAATTTCGCTTGGCTGCCGACATTGGCAAAGGCGGGCGGTTTGCCTTTGCAATAGGCGTGCAGGAAGTCGTCAAAGCTGACATCCTTGGTCGAATTCGGATTGCCATCCAGCGCCGGCCGCTGCCGGTACCTGTACCAGCTGCCCAGCCAGCTGACCGGCTCCCGCATCACTGCGGCGACTTCCAGTTCGGCACCGCAGACCTTCTCAAACATCGGCCGGATCCACCGGTTGTAGCGGTACAGCGGCGCATGTTTCAGCTCCGGCGGGTCGGAGACCACCAGATCTGCCCGGTTGCGCAAAGCTGCCTGAAAGGCGGTGGTGCCGGTCTTGGGAACGGAGAGTAGCGCCAGCCGTTCTTTGAAAAATATCATCATTCCGTTAACTGCCCGGTAAAATTTCTTGCTGCGGATTAACCATCAATCTTTCTTTAACACCCCGGGTTTGATGTGTGTACACAGAGTTTTCTGTTGCAATGTTCTCTTTTTGATCTCATAAGGAACAAGAGGTGAACAAAGCAGTGATTGCCGCACGCCCCGGTGTGTGACACATAGAAAGGGACAAGGGACTATGGCGGATCTTTTGACCATGAAAAATAAAGTAAGCGGTGACAAGCAAAAGGCGCTCGACAGCGCGCTTGCGCAAATTGAGCGGCAGTTCGGCAAGGGCTCTATCATGAAGCTTGGCGATGGCACGGCCTTGCAGGAGATCGAGGCCAGCTCGACCGGATCGCTGGGCCTGGACATCGCGCTGGGGATCGGCGGTCTGCCGATGGGGCGGATCATCGAAATCTACGGCCCGGAAAGCTCGGGCAAGACAACACTGACGCTGCATTGCATTGCAGAACAGCAGAAAAAGGGCGGTGTCTGCGCCTTTGTAGACGCGGAACACGCGCTGGATCCGCAATATGCGGCCAAGCTGGGCGTCGACCTGGACGAGCTGCTGATTTCGCAGCCCGATACCGGTGAACAGGCGCTTGAAATCACCGATACGCTGGTACGCTCCGGTGCGGTGAACATGGTCGTCGTCGACTCGGTGGCGGCGCTGACCCCCAAGTCCGAGCTTGAGGGCGATATGGGTGACAGCAGCGTCGGCGTGCAGGCCCGGCTGATGAGCCAGGCGATGCGCAAGCTGACAGGTTCAATCAGCCGCTCCAAATGCATGGTGATCTTCATTAACCAGATCCGCATGAAGATCGGCGTTATGTTCGGCTCCCCTGAAACCACCACCGGCGGCAACGCGCTGAAGTTCTACTCCTCCGTCCGCCTGGACATCCGCCGCATCGGTGCGATCAAGGACCGGGACGAGGTGGTCGGCAATTCGACCCGCGTCAAAGTGGTAAAGAACAAGGTGGCGCCGCCGTTCAAGCAGGTGGAATTCGACATCATGTATGGCGAAGGCATCTCGAAAATGGGGGAATTGCTGGACCTTGGTGTGGCAGCGGGTGTTGTCAATAAATCCGGCGCCTGGTTCTCCTATGGGGATGAGCGGATCGGGCAGGGGCGTGAAAACGCCAAAACCTTCCTGCGGGACAATGCGGCGATTGCCTTTGACATCGAAGACAAGATCCGCGCCTCGCACGGGCTGGAGTTCGACCGTCCGGATGTAAGCGGCGCAGACGATATCCTTGAGGCCTAAGCGCCGGGTAATCTGATCAAATATTTGAAATGCGAGGGCGTGGCGCAAGCTGCGCCCTTTTTCATGGGAGACGCCGCTTCGCGCTGTAGACAGTGCGCCGGCTGGGGGGTAAACCTGCCCGGACCGCTTATTTAAGCCCGCAAGAGATCCTGCATATGCCGACGCTCAACGATATCCGCTCAACCTTTCTGAACTACTTTGCCAAACAGGGGCACGAAGTGGTGGACTCCAGCCCGCTGGTGCCGCGCAACGACCCGACCCTGATGTTCACCAACTCAGGCATGGTGCAGTTCAAGAACTGTTTTACCGGGGTTGAGACCCGCGACTACAAACGCGCAACCTCCTCGCAGAAGTGCGTGCGCGCCGGCGGCAAGCACAATGACCTCGACAATGTGGGTTATACCGCGCGCCACCACACGTTTTTCGAGATGCTCGGAAACTTTTCCTTTGGCGACTATTTCAAGCATGAGGCAATCCCCTTTGCCTGGGAGCTGATCACCAAGGAGCTCGACGTTCCCAAGGACCGGCTTTACACCACCGTCTATCATACCGACGATGAAGCCTTTGAAATCTGGAAAAAGATCGGGGTGCCCGAGGACCGGATCATCCGGATCGCAACCTCCGACAACTTTTGGCAGATGGGCGATACCGGCCCTTGCGGCCCCTGCACCGAAATCTTCTATGACCACGGCGATCACATCTGGGGCGGTCCTCCGGGTTCACCTGAGGAAGACGGCGACCGGTTTATTGAGATCTGGAACCTCGTTTTCATGCAGAACGAGAAGTTCGCTGACGGCTCGATGGTCGATCTGGAGATGCAGTCGATCGACACCGGCATGGGGTTGGAGCGGATTGCGGCGCTGCTGCAGGGCACCCATGACAACTATGAAACCGATCTGTTCAAGTCTCTGATTGAAGCTTCGGCAAATGTCACGAATTCCGATCCGTTCGGGGATCAGAACGTGCACCACCGAGTGATCGCGGACCACCTGCGCTCGTGTTCTTTCCTGATCGCTGAGGGCGTGCTGCCGTCGAATGAGGGCCGCGGCTATGTTCTCCGCCGCATCATGCGCCGCGCGATGCGCCATGCGTCGCTGCTGGGCGCCACCGATCCGGTGATGCACAAACTGGTGCCGGCACTGGTGCAGAAGATGGGCGCGGCCTATCCGGAACTTGGCCAGGGCCAGGCGCTGATCGAAGAGACCTTTGAGCAGGAAGAAACCCGTTTCCTCAGGACGCTGGACCGCGGCCTGAAGCTGCTGGATGATGCCTCGGGCGATCTGGGCAAGGGCGATGTCCTGCCCGGTGAAACTGCGTTCAAATTGTACGACACATTCGGTTTCCCGCTTGATCTGACGCAGGACGCGCTGCGTGCCAAGGAGATCGAGGTTGATACTGACGGTTTCGATGCGGCGATGAAGGCGCAAAAGGAGAAATCCCGCGCTGGTGGCATCGGTCTGGGCGAAGCGGCGGATGTGAAAGTCTACTTCGACATTCTCGATGCTGCAGGACCGACCGAATTCCTGGGCTATGAGACCGAAAAAGCCGAGGGCCAGGTTGCCGCTATCGTCAAAGATGGCGCGCAGGTTCAATCGGCGGGCAAGGGTGAAACGGTTCAGATCATCCTGAACCAGACGCCGTTTTACGGTGAAAGCGGCGGCCAGGTTGGCGACAGCGGTGTGCTGACCGTCGAAGGCGGCGCGGCCCGTATCACCGACACCAAAAAGGTGGAAGGGCTGTTCCTGCACATTGCCGAAGTGACCGAAGGTGAAATTGCTGTCGGCCTTGGTGCCGCGATGGAAGTCGACCACGCGCGCCGCAGCCGGATCCGGGCCAACCACTCGGCCACGCATCTGCTGCATGAGGCGCTGCGCAATGCGCTGGGTGAACATGTGGCTCAGAAGGGATCGCTGAATGCTGCGGACCGTCTGCGGTTTGATTTCAGCCACAACAAGGCGATGAGCGCTGTGGAGCTGACGAAGGTCGGCGCGGAAGTGAATGATTTCATTCGTCAAAACACGCCCGTGTCGACCCGGATCATGACCCCGGATGATGCGCGGGACTTGGGCGCGCAGGCGCTGTTCGGCGAGAAATACGGCGATGAAGTCCGTGTGGTCTCCATGGGCCGGGCGGAAACCGGCAAGGGCCACGATGGCGACACATATTCCATCGAATTGTGCGGCGGCACCCATGTGAAACAGACCGGCGACATCGGCACCTTTGTAATCCTGGGCGACAGTGCGTCTTCGGCTGGTGTGCGCCGGATAGAGGCGCTGACGGGGGCCGCAGCGTTTGAGCATCTGGAGCGCGAAACAGGCCGGATGGCCGAGATTGCAACTGCGCTGAAAGCGCAGCCTGGCGATGTTATGGACCGTCTGAAGGCGATGATGGACGAACGCAAGGCGTTGCAGAACGAGATTTCGAATCTCAAGCAGCAGGTTGCGATGGGTGGCGGGTCCGGAAACGGCGCCGATGCCAAGGACGTCAACGGCAAGAAATTCCTGGCCCAGGCCCTGAAAGGGGTGTCCGGCAAGGATCTCCGCGGCCTGATTGATGCGCACAAGCAGAACATCGGCTCTGGTGTGATCCTGCTGATTGCCGAGGAGGATGGCAAAGTTGCTGTGGCCGCGGGCGTGACCGACGATCTGACTGGCGAAATTTCAGCCGTGGACGTGCTGAAGGCGGCTGTTCCGGCTGTGGGCGGCAAAGGCGGCGGTGGCCGTCCGGATATGGCCCAGGGCGGCGGCAAGGATTTCTCCGGCGCTGACGAGGCGATCAAGGCAGCCGAGGCTGTGCTGGCTGGCTGACCATTTGGTCAAAAAAATGCTTGGTCTTTCCGGCAAATCGCCTAATCTGCCGGAAAGATCATACCTTGGGAGGCTCCGATGCCCGCACTTTGGATTGCACATGTGACCGTCACCGACGCTGATGCCTATGGCAAATATGCCGAACTGGCGGGGCCGGCCATCGCCAAGCACGGCGGCACCTTCGTCGCCCGAGGCGGACGTTTCGTGCAGTTGGAGGGCAAAGAGCGCCCGCGCAATGTTGTCGCCAAATTTCCAAGTGTCGACGCCGCAGTCGAGTGCTATCACAGTGCGGAGTACCAGGAAGCGCTGAGCCACGCACGCGGCGCGTCCGAGCGCGAACTGATGGTGGTGGAAACCTCCGAATAATGATCACCGCTTTTGCGGAGATGCTGAAACGCCATGCTGGCCAGGGCCGGGTGGCGTGGATCGGCCTGCGCCCTGCGCGGCGGGAAGAAATTCTGACAGTGGAAACTGCGGATGTAACTGCAGCGGGTCTTTGCGGCGATCATGCCAAAGAATGCAAACGCGCCGTTACATTAATCCAGGCTGAGCATCTGCCGGTGATTGCGGCCCTTGCCGGGCTGGACAATTTGCAGCCGGAACTGCTGCGCCGGAACTTGGTCATTTCCGGGATCAATCTTGCGGCATTGCGCAAAGCGAAGCTTCAGATAGGCAGTGCTGTTTTGCAGGTTACCGGCCCCTGTCCGCCCTGTTCGCGGATGGAAGAGGTGCTGGGCCACGGCGGCTATAACGCGATGCGCGGCCATGGCGGCTGGTATGCCGAAGTGGTGGAGCCGGGCAGGGTGGCTTTGGGCGACAGCGTCACAGCTCTGACTTCGGCAGAATGAAAAACGGCGGCAGAGATTTCTGCCGCCGTTTTTTAATGTCTATCAGGCGTTGGCCTTGGCCATCCGCTTACGCTCATGCGGGTCAAGATAGCGCTTGCGCAGGCGCACAGAGTTCGGCGTCACCTCGACCAGCTCGTCGTCGTTGATGTAGGCAATCGACTCTTCCAGCGACAGTGTCACCGGGGTGGTCAGACGCACCGCGTCATCGGTGCCCGAGGCACGCACGTTGGTCAGTTTCTTGCCCTTCAGCGGGTTCACTTCCAGATCGTTCTCGCGGGAGTGCTCACCGATGATCATGCCGGTGTAGACGTCGGCCTGGGCGCCGATCATCATCTTGCCGCGCTCTTCCAGGTTCCACAGTGCAAAGGCAACCGAAGTGCCGTTCTCCATCGAGATCAGAACACCGGCGCGGCGGCCCGGGATCGCGCCTTTGTGCTGGGTCCAGCCGTGGAACACACGGTTCAAAACGCCGGTGCCGCGGGTGTCGGTCAGGAATTCGCCGTGATAGCCGATCAGCCCGCGCGAGGGAACATGCGCGATGATGCGGGTCTTGCCTGCGCCTGCGGGCTTCATCTCGACCAGCTCGCCTTTGCGGGCACCGGTCAGTTTTTCAATCACCGCGCCGGAATATTCGTCATCCACGTCGATGGTGGCTTCTTCGACCGGCTCCATGCGCTTGCCGTCTTCTTCCTTCATGATCACTTGCGGGCGGGAGATCGACAGCTCGAACCCTTCGCGGCGCATGTTCTCAATCAGAACACCCATCTGCAGTTCACCGCGGCCCGAAACCTCAAAGGCTTCGCCGCCGGGGGTGTCGGCGATTTTGATGGCGACGTTGGACTCGGCTTCTTTCATCAGGCGGTCGCGGATGACGCGCGACTGGACTTTCTTGCCGTCACGGCCGGCCAGCGGGCTGTCGTTGATGCCAAAGGTCACGGTGATGGTCGGCGGGTCAATCGGCTGGGCGTCCAGCGGGTCATCCACGGCCAGCGCGCAGATGGTATCGGCCACCGTTGCCTTGGCCATACCCGCGAGGGAAACGATGTCGCCTGCCTGGGCTTCCTCGATGTCCTGCTGTGCCAGGCCGCGGAACGCCTGGATGCGTGTGACGCGGAACTGTTCGATTTTTTGGCCAATGCGGGTGAGGGCCTGCACGGTGGCGCCGACCTTCAGTTTGCCGGATTCGACGCGGCCGGTCAGCAGGCGGCCCACAAAGGGGTCGCTGCCCAATGTGGTGGCCAGCATCCGGAAATCTTCGTCTTGGCGTTTGATCTGTTTCGGCTCGGGCACGTGGTTCACGATCAGATTGAACAGCGCGTGCAGATCCTTGCGGGGACCGTCCAGTTCAGCATCAGCCCAGCCGTTACGGCCAGAGGCATACATATGCGGGAAGTCCAGCTGGTCTTCGTTGGCGTCGAGCGATGCAAACAGGTCAAAGCATTCGTCGAGGGCACGGTCGGGCTCGGCGTCGGGCTTGTCGACTTTGTTCAGAACCACAATCGGGCGCAGGCCCAGAGCCAGCGCCTTGGAGGTCACGAATTTGGTCTGCGGCATCGGGCCTTCGGCGGCGTCCACCAGCAGCACCACGCCGTCGACCATCGACAGGATCCGCTCAACCTCGCCACCGAAATCGGCGTGGCCGGGGGTGTCGACGATGTTGATACGGGTGCCGTTCCACTCGACCGAGGTGGGCTTGGCAAAAATGGTAATGCCGCGCTCGCGCTCCAGATCGTTGCTGTCCATGGCGCGTTCCGCCACAGCCTGATTTTCGCGGAAGGCGCCGGATTGTTTCAGCAGCTCGTCGACCAGGGTGGTTTTGCCGTGGTCAACGTGAGCAATGATCGCAATGTTGCGCAAGTCCATGACGTTCGCCTTTGTAAGGAAGTTGGGCCGCGCATAGCCCGAACCCCGCACAAAGGCCAGAGGAAATCCGTCCAAAGAAGCCGCAAATGCGGATCAGTGGGCGGAAGACTTGGAAAACAGGTGAATGATAATGATGCCGGACATGATCAGCACCATGCCGATCACGGCTGGCAGATCCAGCTTCTGGCCAAAAACAATGAAGGCAATAACCGCTATCAGCAGGATGCCAAGACCCGACCAGATCGCATAAACAATCCCCACTGGCATGAACTTGAGCGTCAGCCCCATCATGTAAAAGGAAAACGCATAGGCGACCAGAACGATCAGCGACGGTCCAAGCTTGCTGAACTGCTGACTGGCCTGCAGGGCCGTTGTGCCAATGGTTTCCGCTGCAACCGCAATAATCAGGTAGATATAGTGAACCGGCATCTCTGCCTCCGTATACGCGTTTTGCCCGGCCTCCGGCGGAGCAGTGTTCCTTTCTCCGGTACCGTATTCAATGCAGTGCAGGAAGTCCCAATGCGTCACTGTTTGCCTTGTTTTCGGCCGCCGCGGCAGTGAACAGATGACTGTGCGCAGATACGCTGTATTAAGAATCTAATCTGTTTTAGATGAATATTCCAATTATAGCGATTAGATCGGAAAATAAATCCTGATCGGATCTTCATCACAAGGAGCGACATATGTGCCGCTGGGCTGCCTACACCGGTACCAAGGTCTTTTTGGAAGACATCATTTCCACCCCGGCGCATTCACTGATTGCACAAAGCCAGAAGGCGGTTGAATGCAAGACCGCAACCAATGGTGACGGGTTCGGCATTGCCTGGTACGGGCAGCGGACCGAGCCGGGGCTCTACCGGGATGTCTACCCGGCCTGGTCGGACTGTAATCTGCGTGCGCTGGTGAGCCAGGTTCAATCCGGTCTTTTTCTGGCGCATGTGCGGGCATCAACCGGATCCGCTACCAGCCGCAACAATTGCCATCCCTTTGCGGTCGGCAGGTGGAGTTTCATGCACAACGGGCAGGTCGGCGGTTTCGAGACCTTCCGCCGCCATGCCGATATGTGCATTCCTGATGAGCTGTATGAGCACCGCAAAGGGGCTACTGACAGCGAAGTTCTGTTTCTTCTGGCCCTGCGCGAAGGCTTGGACACAGATCCGAAAGCGGCGCTGGAGCGGGCGGTGGGCTGCATGGAGGCTTTGTCGCGCGCCCGTGGCAGCACCCCGCATATGCGCCTGTCCGCAGCGATGTCGGATGGAGAGACGCTTTATGCGGCGCGCTACTCCTCTGACAGTATTGCGCCATCGGTCTACTACCGCTGGAGCCGCAGTTTGAACGGATGGGCGGTTGTATCAGAACCGCTTGAGGACACAGGTGACGCATGGAACGAGCTGCAACCCGGTGAATTCCTGACGCTTACTGCGAGCGGGGCTGAAACGCAGCCGTTTCAACCGTTTCTCGCGTGAGGCAGGGCTGGCGGGGTCTGGTGCCCCGCCGGTTCACCGCTACAGGCGTCCAGCGTCCCGGAACCAGGGCTCAATCTTGGCCCGCACATAACGCCAGACGCCGGGCGCACCACGGTTGACCTTTTCGCCAACCCGGGCGTCCAACTGTGGCAGGCTCACGTTATAATCAACCCAGCTGCCGCCGCCGTTCAGCAGGTTAAGCAGAACCGGCTGTACCCGGTCGATGGCTTTTGCAAACACGGCGTCAGGGCTTTCTGCTGTCTCAAATTCCTCCCAAATAGCCCGCATAGGCAGGCCTTGGTCCGGGGGCAGCATGCCAAACAGGCGGTCAGCGGCGGCTTCTTCCTTGGCCGCAAGCGCCGCGAGGGCTGCGGGGTCAATCACGCCGTGGATCGGCGCATCGCCTGCATCGATTTCGACCAGATCGTGCAGCAGCAGCATTTGCAGCACCCGGTCGACCTCAAGCGGGCCGGCGCTGTGCTCTGCCAGCACCCAAGCATACAGCATGATGTGCCAGCTGTGCTCGGCCGAGTTTTCGTGGCGTGATCCATCGCCCAGCTTGGACGCGCGGGTGATCAGCTTCAGCTTGTCCGCTTCATTCAGAAATGGCAGGCGGGCCGTCAGGTGGCTGCAGTCAAAACCGGTGCCGTGATCCAGCAGGGCCTGCGCATGGTGATAGGCCTCGGGGAAGTCCTGCTGCAGCGCGGCTGCGCGCCCGCCGTTCAGGTTTTGCCGGACCACATCGACATGCCAATCCAGAGGTTTGCTGCCATAGAGCGTCTGAAAAATCGGCTGGCAATGGTCCACCCGTTTGGCAAAGCGCGCATCGGGGCTGGCCGCGGCCTCAAATTCCTGCCACAGGTCCAGGAATTCAGCGCCCTGGTCCGCGGGCAGCAGGCCGAACAGGCGTTTGGCGGCGGCTTGCTCTGCCTGTGCGACTGCGTTCCAATCGACTTTATCCGTGATCGGGTGATCGCCGGCGTCAATCTCGACCAGATCATGCAGCAGCAGCATCCGGATCGCGCGGGAAATCTCCACGTCCGGCGCGGCAAACGGCGCCATAACCAGCGCATAAAGCGCCAGATGCCAGCTGTGTTCCGCCGAGTTTTCGCGTCGGCTGCAATCAATGATCAGGTTTTGGCGGTCAATGCGGCGAAGCTTGTCTGCTTCCAGCAAGAATGCGAACTGCGCGTCCAGCCGGTCACTCATGCGTCGCCCTTTGCGTCAAGCTGCGCCTGAATTGCGCTGACTTTCTGGTTTAGGAACTCCCGCGCCTTGCGCTCGGCCAGGCGCACGCGCATTTCGGTCAGAAACGCTTCTTCCAAAGATTGGGAGGCGGCGCCAAGCACTTGGCCCACCTCCACATACAGCCGGTCTTCGCCGCTGGCCTCCTGTACCTTGATCGTATCGACCGCCAGTTTCTGCGCCAGCGTTTCGATCGTGCCCATCAGCGGCTGTTCTCGGTCAGGCGGCGCTTCACGTAATCCGACACATCGCCGATCATCGTGTCCATATGCGGTTCCTGGAAGAAGTGATCCGCACCCTCGATCTCGTTATGAGTGATGGTGATCCCCTTCTGCTCATGCAGTTTGCCAACCAAATTGGCGGTATCTGCAGGCGGCGCCACACGGTCGGATGTGCCGTTGATGATCAGGCCCGAGGACGGGCAGGGCGCCAGGAAGGAAAAATCATACATGTTGGCCGGCGGTGCAACAGAGATGAAACCAGTAATCTCCGGGCGGCGCATCAGCAGCTGCATGCCGATCCAGGCGCCGAACGAGAATCCCGCAACCCAGCAATGCTTGGAATTGGTGTTCATAGACTGCAGGTAATCCAGCGCCGAGGCCGCATCCGACAGTTCGCCCACGCCCTGGTCGTATTCGCCCTGGCTGCGGCCGACACCGCGGAAATTGAACCGCAGAACCGTAAAGCCCATGTTGTAGAACGCGTAGTGGAGGTTGTAGACCACCTTGTTGTTCATGGTTCCGCCGAACTGCGGATGCGGGTGCAGTACGATGGCGATCGGGGCGTCTTTTTCTTTTTGCGGGTGATAGCGGCCTTCGAGGCGGCCTTCGGGTCCAGGAAAGATGACCTCGGGCATGGGTGGTTCAAATCCTACTCTTGTTCTCGCGACTGCCGGCAGAAAACTTGACGGGTTCCGTCGGGCATCTTAGAACAGTTCTAATCAAGGGCGCTGGCCTCGCCATACACCGTCAGGCTGAGATACGCACAGACGCGGGGAAGGTCAATGTTTTCACACTCGCGCCCTGGTTTTGAGGGATAAAATATGAAGCTTTCCACCAAAGGGCGCTATGCAATGGTCGCGCTGGCGGATATCGCGCTGCAGCCGCAGGGCAAATTGGTGCCGCTGGGGGACATCTCCAAGCGGCAGGATATCTCGTTGCCGTATCTGGAGCAGCTGTTTGTCAAGCTGCGCCGTGCGGGACTGGTCGAGTCGGTGCGCGGCCCTGGCGGCGGCTACCGCCTGGCGATGGTGCCATCAGAGATCCGGGTGGTCGATGTGCTGTCTGCCGTGGATGAAACTGTTGATGCGATGCACAAAGGGGCAGGCGCCTCGGGCGCGCTGTCCGGCAGCCGGGCGCAATCGCTGACCAACCGCCTGTGGGAGGGGTTGAGCGCGCATGTCTATGTGTTTCTGCATCAAACCCGTCTGTCGGATGTGATCAAGAATGATCTGGCGCCATGCCCGGCGGTGCCCAGTCTGTTTGCTGTCGTGGATGAATGAGGTGCTAAGATTTCACCTTCTTTGTCTCTCCGGACCCTGCACGGATACCGCACAAATTTCGCGGGAAAGCTTTGCGAAATGCTGCAAGGCCGCGTATGAGGCGGCACCGATCCGTAAAAAGATGACTCTATGACACGCGTTTATCTTGACCATAATGCCACCGCCCTCCTGCGCCCCGAGGCGCGGGCGGCAATGATTGAGGCAATGGACATTTGCGGCAACCCGTCGTCGGTGCATGCCGAAGGCCGCGCTGCCAAGGCGTTGGTTGAGAAGGCACGGGCGCAGGTCGCAACCGCTTTTGGTGCTGATGGGGCGGATATCGTGTTCACCTCTGGATCCACGGAAGGCGCATCGCTGGCATTGGCGGGCCGCGGGCTGCATGGCGCCCCGGTGGAACATGATGCAGTGCGTGCTTGGACGGTGGAAGATCTTGAGGTAAGTGCCTACGGGACGGTCAGGGTTACTGATCCAGCATCCTGCACAGTGCAATTGGCCAATTCCGAAACTGGCATTGTTCAGCACTTTCCGGACGGGCTGGCGGTGACTGATGCGACCCAGGCTTTTGGTAAATTGCCGGTGGCGTTCAACTGGCTGGGCGCGCAAATGGCGCTGATTTCTGCGCATAAACTGGGCGGCCCCAAGGGCATTGGCGCGGTTGTGATGAAGCGCGGCACCGATCTGCCGGCTCAAATCAAGGGCGGCGGACAGGAAATGGGACGCCGCTCTGGCACCGAAAATGTCATTGGAATCGCGGGTTTCGGCGCCGCAGCTGAAGCCGCGGCAAAAGATCTGGCAAATGGTATCTGGGACAGGGTTGCAGAACTTAGAAATATTCTAGAAAAGACGCTTGTGTCTGGCGCAAGCCATACTATTTTTGTCGGGAAGGATCAGAGGCGGCTGCCGAACACCCTGTGTTTTGCGACGCCGGGCTGGAAGGGCGAAACCCAGGTCATGCAGATGGATCTGGCGGGATTTGCCATCAGCGCGGGCAGCGCCTGTTCCAGCGGCAAGGTGCGCGCCAGCGCGGTGCTGACCGCAATGGGATATGACGAGGCAACGGCGCAAGGCGCAATCCGCGTGTCGCTGGGGCCGGAAACAACAGAAGAAGACGTGCTGCGCTTTGCCGATGCGTGGCTGTTAAAAGAAAAGAAACATCGCGCCCACGCGGCGTGAATGAGGAGAAGACAAATGGCCGCTTTGGACCAGACCCAAGTCAAGGATGGTGTTGACCAGGAAACCGTGGACGCAGTCCGCGAGGTTGGCGGTGCTTACAAATACGGTTGGGAAACCGATATCGAGATGGAATACGCTCCCAAGGGGCTGACCACGGATATTGTCCGGCTGATTTCGGAAAAGAACGAAGAGCCGGAATGGATGCTGAACTGGCGGCTGGAAGCCTATGAGCGCTGGCTGACCAAGGAAGAACCCGACTGGGCGATGGTGGATTATCCGGAAATCGATTTCCAGGATCAGTATTATTATGCCCGCCCCAAGTCGATGGAAGTGAAGCCCAAGTCTCTGGATGAGGTCGATCCCAAGCTGCTGGCGACCTATGAAAAGCTTGGTATCCCGCTGAAAGAACAGATGATTCTGGCCGGCGTCGAGGGCGCAGAAAATGCGCCCGCCGAGGGCCGCAAGGTCGCCGTAGACGCTGTGTTCGATTCCGTGTCCGTCGGCACCACCTTCCAGAAAGAGCTGAAGGAAGCGGGCGTCATCTTCTGCTCGATCTCCGAAGCCATCCGCGAGCATCCTGAGCTGGTCAAAAAATACCTCGGCACCGTGGTTCCGGTTTCTGACAACTTCTATGCCACGCTGAACTCGGCGGTATTCTCGGACGGCTCGTTTGTCTATGTGCCGCCGGGCGTACGCTGCCCGATGGAACTGTCGACCTATTTCCGCATCAATGCGGAAAACACCGGCCAGTTCGAACGCACGCTGATCATCGCCGATAAAGGCAGCTATGTCAGCTACTTGGAAGGCTGTACAGCCCCGGCGCGCGATATCGCCCAGCTGCACGCCGCGGTGGTGGAAATCATCATCGAAGAAGACGCCGAGGTGAAATACTCCACCGTCCAGAACTGGTATCCGGGCGATGAAAACGGCAAGGGCGGCATCTACAACTTTGTGACCAAACGCGCCGACTGCCGCGGCGACCGCGCCAAGGTGATGTGGACCCAGGTGGAAACCGGCTCCGCCGTGACCTGGAAATACCCCTCCTGCATCCTGCGCGGCAATGAAAGCCAGGGCGAGTTCTACTCGATCGCCATCGCCAACAACATGCAGCAGGCCGATACCGGCACCAAGATGGTGCACCTTGGCAAAAACACCAAATCGCGTATCGTGTCCAAGGGGATCAGCGCCGGTAAGGCGCAAAACACCTATCGCGGCCTGGTGTCGATGCACCCCAAAGCCAAGGACAGCCGCAATTACACCCAGTGCGACTCGCTGTTGATCGGCGGCAACTGCGGCGCCCACACGGTTCCCTATATCGAGGTCAAGAACAACTCCTCGCGCGTGGAGCATGAGGCGACCACTTCCAAGGTGGACGACGATCAGCTGTTCTACTGCCGCCAGCGCGGCATGGACGAGGAAGAGGCAGTGGCCCTGGTGGTCAACGGCTTCTGCAAGGACGTTTTGCAGGCGCTGCCGATGGAGTTTGCCATGGAAGCACAGCAGCTGGTTGCGATCTCGCTGGAAGGCTCGGTAGGGTAAATTATGCAGAACGGGGGCGACGCAAGTCAGATGGAACGACTGAATGTTGCGCCTGGTGTCTGGGCCAATGTTGACAAAGGTAACGCAGGAATTCTGAAGACTGGGGCACTATTTGCTTTTCTAGTTGGGGTTTCCGGCGGGTTCTGCGTCATGTCACTGATTGAGCCAAAAGACGCAGACGCTGCTTGGATCATGTTTTGCGTTGGATATGGTGGATTTGGCGCGTTGGGCATGATGGTTGGCCTTGTGACCGGGGCAATTCGAGCGGGTCGGCGGATCAACACTGGAGTTTCAAGATGATCATCACAACCACACCAAGCGTCGAAGGCTATCAGATCGCCGAATACAAAGGCATCGTGGTGGGCGAGGCGATCATGGGCGCCAATGTGGTGCGCGATGTCTTTGCCTCGATCACCGACATCGTCGGCGGCCGCTCCGGCGCTTATGAAAGCAAGCTGCAGGATGCCCGCGAAACCGCACTGGCCGAACTGGAAGACCGCGCACGGGACAAGGGCGCCAATGCCGTTGTCGGCGTGGATCTGGATTACGAAGTGGTCGGGCAATCCATGCTGATGGTCTCGGCCAGTGGCACCGCAGTGGTGCTGGGATAAAAATGCAACGGCTCCAGCTGGGGCCATGGAATATCGCGGGCTGTATGCCCGCAAGACATGTGAGACGAGGAAAAAATGCTCGAAATCAAAAACCTGCACGTCAAACTTGAAGACGAAGACAAGCAGATCCTGAAAGGCGTCGACCTGAAAGTCGAAGCTGGCAAAGTACACGCCATCATGGGGCCGAATGGTTCGGGCAAATCCACTCTGTCTTATGTGCTGTCCGGCCGCGACGGTTATGAGGTCACCGACGGTTCTGCCGAGCTGGAAGGCGCAGACATCCTGGAAATGGAGCCGGAAGAACGCGCTGCAGCCGGCATGTTCCTGGCGTTCCAGTACCCGGTGGAAATCCCTGGTGTGGGCAACATGACCTTCCTGCGCACCGCGGTGAACGCACAGCGCAAAGCCCGTGGCGAGGACGAGCTGTCGGCCTCCGACTTCCTGAAAATCATCCGCGCCAAGGCGAAGACGCTGAAGATCGACGCCGACATGCTGAAGCGCCCGGTCAACGTCGGCTTCTCCGGCGGTGAGAAGAAGCGCAACGAGATCCTGCAGATGGCGATGCTGGAGCCGAAGCTTTGCATCCTGGACGAGACCGACTCCGGCCTTGACGTCGACGCGATGAAGCTGGTGGCCGAAGGCGTGAACGCGCTGCGTGACGAGGGCCGCGGCTTCCTGGTGATCACCCACTATCAGCGCCTGCTGGACCACATCAAACCGGACGTGGTGCACATTCTGGCAAGCGGCCGTATCGTCAAGACCGGCGGCCCAGAGCTGGCGCTGGAAGTTGAGAACAACGGCTATGCCGGCATCCTGGCAGAGGAGGTGTAAATGGCCCTGCCGGAAGTAAAGCAAAGCGCAACCGAGGCGCGGCTGTCCGCGCTGACCCTGCCGGAAAGCGGCTGCCTGAAGGCGGCCCGGCAGGCAGCGCTGTCGCGGGTCCAGACTATGGGCCTGCCCAGCCGCCGTGATGAGTACTGGAAATACACCCGTCCCGAAACTCTGGTGAAGGCTGAGGTTCTCAATGCCGCAGTTTTCGCTGCGGAGGAAACACCGATGTTCAGCGCTTTTGAGCGGCTGAACATTGTATTTGTCGATGGCGTTTTTGACGCTGAAGCCTCGGATGATTTGTCGCTGGAAGGTTTGACCATCGACCGGATCGAGGATATCTGCTGCAAAGATATCCATTGGGCCAAGGATTTGTACGGTGTTCTTGAAGCACGTGGCCAAACCCCGGTGGAACGCCCGCTGGCGGCGCTGAACACCGCTTTTGCCACCGATGGCGTGGCGATCCGGGTGACCGGCAAGGTCTCCAAACCGATCAACTTCACTTATGTGCACTCGGATGAGAGTTCCGACGCGATCCTGCATCACGTGGTTCGCGTGGAAACTGGCGCCGAGGTAACGATCCTGGAAAACGGCCCGGCGGCCTCGCGCTTTAACAAATGCATGGAGATCGACATTGCCGATGGCGGCAAGCTGCATCTGGTGCGGGCGCAGGGCCGGGACCACGAGCGCCGCGCGGCAACGCATCTGTTCACCCGTCTTGGCACCGAGTCTGTGTTCAAATCGTTCACCCTGACCGTGAACGGCGTGCTGACCCGCAACGAGGCGGTGATTGAGCTGACCGGCGACGATGCGGTTGCGCATATTGCGGGCGCTTGTGTCGGCGATGGCGACTTTCACCACGATGACACCGTATTCATCACCCATGACGCGGTGAACTGCGAAAGCCGTCAAGTGTTCAAGAAGGTGCTGCGCAACGGGGCCACTGGTGTTTTTCAGGGCAAGATCCTGGTTAAAGAAGGCGCGCAAAAGACTGACGGATATCAGATTTCCCAATCCTTGCTGCTGGACGGCGACAGCCAGTTCCTGGCTAAGCCGGAACTGGAAATCTACGCTGATGACGTCGCCTGCTCGCATGGCTCCACCTCTGGCGCGATCGACGAGGAAGGCCTGTTCTACCTGCGCTCGCGCGGGGTTCCCCATGCCGAGGCGACCGATCTGATGACGCTGGCCTTTCTGGCCGAAGCGGTGGAAGAGATCGAGGACGCGGAGATCGCGGCCGACATCGTTTCCCGCCTCGAAGGCTGGCTGGCCCGGCGCCGCTGATGTCCGTCACCACGGATATCCCGGCGACCTATAAGGGGCCGCGCAAGGTGTTTGCGCGGCTTCTGGACATGGGCGTGCGCGAAGACCGGCTGCTGATTTTCCTGCTCAGCGGCTGTGTGCTGACCTTTGTGGCGCAGATGCCGAGGCTGGCGCGCGAGGCGCATCTGTCGGGTCAGGAGCTGAATATGCTGCTGGGCGGGTCATTGCTGGGCATCGTGTTCATCGCGCCGCTGGTCCTGTACGTGCTGGCCCTGGCCGCGCATTGGATTGCCCGCGCGGCAGGCGGAAAGGGCGAGGCCTACTGCGCCCGGCTGGCGCTGTTCTGGGCTTTTCTGGCAGCCAGCCCGCTGATTCTGCTGAACGGGCTTGTCGCCGGTTTCATCGGGTCTGGTCCCGCCTTGAACCTGGTGGGGGCACTGTGGTGTGCGGTCTTTCTGTGGTTCTGGGTGTCCGGCATGATCCAAGGGTATTGGGCAAAGTAATGAACGCACTGGCCGCCTTTGCCCTGCTGACGGTGAAATCGCCGCGGGATGCTGCGCATCAAGTCCTGGCTCAGGAGTGGCCGCGCGAGGCGCTATGGACAGGCTTTCTGCTGTCAGTGGTGCTGAACACTTGCGTCTATACGTTACAGCAAGTGCTGTTTCCGCTGCCGCCTGAGGTTCTGATACCGCGGTTTGCGCCGGGCGCTTATTTTGCGGTTATACTGCTGCTGCAAATCAGCTTTATCGCCATGCTTGCAACCACCGGCCGATGGCTGGGCGGTCAGGGAAACCTGGCGGGGCTGCTTGCACTGGTGACCTGGCTGCAATTGCTGCAAGCAGGCCTTAACGCGGCTGTTGTTGCGATGCTGCTGGTTATGCCGGCCCTGGCTGCCCTGCTGAATATAGCGGCGAACATCATGGTGTTCTTTATCCTCTTGCACTTCGTCAATGCGGCGCACAAGTTCGGCTCTGTCTGGCGGTCGCTTGGGGTTGTCATGATGGCCAGCATGATCCTGGTGTTTGCCCTTCTGTTTATCGTGGGTCTGATCGGCCCAGCCAATCTGGGACTTCCCGAAAATGTATGACGTGGAAAAAATCCGTGCCGACTTTCCGATCCTTGCGCGGGAGGTGAACGGCAAGCCGCTGACCTACCTCGACAACGGTGCGTCCGCCCAGAAGCCGCAGGTGGTGATTGACGCGGTAACACGTGCCTATTCCGAGGAATATTCCAACGTTCACCGAGGCTTGCACTTCCTTTCTAATCTAGCGACCGAGAAGTACGAAGCCGTACGCGGTATTATCTCCCGCTTCCTGAATGCAGGGGATGAAAACACCATCGTGCTGAATTCAGGCACCACCGAGGGCATCAATCTGGTCGCCTATGGCTGGGCCATGCCGCGGTTTGAAGCGGGGGATGAAATCATCCTGTCGGTTATGGAACATCATGCAAACATCGTGCCCTGGCACTTCCTGCGTGAACGCCAGGGCGTGGTGCTGAAATGGGTCGACGTGGCAGATGACGGCAGCCTGGATCCGCAAAAGGTGATCGACGCGATCACCCCCAAGACCAAACTGGTTGCAGTCACGCAATGCTCAAACGTGCTGGGCACTGTGGTGGACGTGAAGGCCATCACCAAAGGCGCCCATGCCAAGGGTGTGCCGGTACTGGTTGATGGCTCGCAAGGGGCGGTCCACATGCCGGTCGACGTGCAGGACATCGGTTGCGACTTCTACGCGATTACCGGTCACAAGCTGTACGGCCCCTCCGGCTCGGGCGCGATATATATCAAGCCTGAACGCATGGCTGAGATGCGTCCGTTCATCGGCGGCGGCGACATGATCAAGGAAGTTTCCAAGGAGCAGATCATCTACAATGATCCTCCAATGAAGTTCGAGGCCGGCACGCCGGGCATCGTTCAGACCATCGGCTTTGGCGTAGCGCTGGAATACATGATGGATCTCGGCATGGACAATATCGCCAGGCACGAGGGCGGGCTGCGCGATTATGCAATGCAACGTCTGACCGGTCTGAATTGGGTGAATGTGCAGGGGCAAGCTGTTGGTAAAGCTGCGATTTTCAGTTTCACCATGGAGGGTGCCGCACATCCTCATGATGTCTCTACCATCCTCGACAAAAAAGGTGTGGCGGTGCGTGCGGGCCATCATTGCGCCGGACCGCTGATGGATCATTTGGGCGTGTCTGCCACATGCCGTGCCTCTTTTGGCCTTTACAACACCAAGGAAGAAGTCGACACGCTGATCGACGCGCTGGAATTGGCACACGAGTTGTTTGTCTGACGAGCTGCCACTGACCCACGAAAACGGCGCCCTACGGGCGCCGTTTTGTGTTTCAGAACTGAGGCAGCTGGAAACGGGAGTTTTCAACTTGTCCCGGCAGCTTCACTTTGCGAAAGTTCAAGCATTCATGTGTTTGTCGACCATTCGCTGTACCATCGGCGCAAAGTGCCAGTAATCAGGCGTTTCCATGTCCGCGCGTTTACCAGCCTCATCCAGATAGCGCACGGCGATGATCTGCTTGAGGTTTGGGTTCTTCTCCATCTCGGTCACTTCTTCTGCATTCATCGGCCCGCCTTGCAGGTTCAACGAATGCACGGAAGCCTCTGATAAACGCTTGAAATACTCGGGCTTGGTGGCGCAGAGGTAGCGCTTTGCCGCCACATGGTACCGCACGCAGTCGGTGATCACAGAAGGGAAGAACTGTTCCAGCACCTCGGCGCCGGCCTCTTCGTGAAACCGGTCTTCGGTGTCATCCATGGAGAAAGTGCCGAACTCGCTGGTGAAATGGCCGATATCGTGGAGAAGTGCTCCTACGATAATCTCTTCCGGCTGACCGTTTGCTTCGGCAATGGTGGCGCCTTGCAGCATATGCTCGGTCATGGTGACCGGCTCGCCTAGGTATTCCTCGTCGCCGCGGCGGTCAAAGATATCGCCGATGAAGGCGACAATGTTGTCCTGGGTCAGCATAGAGAACTCCGGCTTGCTCATGACTTAGCCCTCGATCTGTGCGTTCAGTACATTGAGGGTCGACAGCAGCCCATCCTTGTCAGCGTAGCAGCCCTGCAGCCAGCGCGAACCGGAACCGGAATACCCCAGACGTGCATGCATCACCCGGGTGTTGTCGACGATAAAGCTCTCTCCCGGCTCCAGCTTAAAGGATACCCCCATGTCCGGATCGTCAATGAATTCGCCCAACCGCCGGTAGGCCGCGTAATAGGCCTCCATCTTCTCAAAGGGCACGTCCACAAAAGGCGCCGACGACCGGTTGTTGAAGCGCATGCCGATCATCTCGCCATCAGGCGCGAGTTCAATCATCGGGCGGCACGAGCGCAGATGCACGCCGTCGGAGCCTTTGTATTCGAACCGGGCCGGGTAGCCGGCCAGCAGCGCAAAACCTGCCGGGTCTTCTTCGCGCAGCCGTTCCGCCGCACGGAACCCGTCCACCACGATGCTGTCGCCGCCTTCAGCAGAATTTTCCAGGCAATACAGGATCTGCAAGCTTGGCACCGGATCGCGGTAGGGGTTATCGGTATGCGCCTGCAGCCCCAGGCCGGTATAAGCAAGGTTGGTCGGGTTCACCTCGGTGCGGACTTCAAAGAAGCGTCCATAGTTGGTTTCACGCACAAAACCGAACATCTCTGCACAGTCAATCAGCGCGCCTTCCTTGACGGGGCCGTTCACCAGCTTGGCAAAACCGAGACGGGCAATCGCATCCAGCCAGTCGCGCTTGACCTTGGGGTCAGACTGCACGTCGTTCCAGTCAAAGGCGGGCGCCGGCTGGCTGCTGTTCCAGGTCTGAATGCCCGGCGCAACGCGGCCAAACTTAGTATCTTTGTCAATGTCATAGGCGTGTGAGTTCAACCATGTTCCGGGGAAGGTCACAGTCTTGCCTTCCGGAGCAAAGGTCACTGTCAGGGCGCCGTCTTCCACCAATGCGGTGCTGATCCTGGTGTCCGCGGGTATGTCGCCGATGGTGATCAGGCGCTGGCCGTTGCCCGGTGCGCGGGTTTCAGGATCCAGCGCATTGTCGCGCAGCCAGATCGCGTGAAAACGGCTCTGTTGGCCGTCTTCAAAAGTCAAAGTCAGAAAACTGCCGGATGTGTCAGCGGTTACGGAACGGGGCATGGGATCTCTCCGGTTGGCTTGGTTCTCCCTTGCGCTAATACCGAGGCTGAGACATCAAGAGAACGACGGAAATCGGGGTTTGAGGGTTAGGTTTTCTAATGCCTAAGAAAGCGACCAAACAGGGCTTGCCGCCGCTCGACTGGCTGAAGGTGTTTGAAGCAGCTGGTCGGCTTGGCAGTTTCACAGCTGCGGCGGAGGAATTCGGCGCCACACAGGCTGCGGTCAGCCAGCGGATCCGAAACCTGGAATCCTGGCTGGGGCGGCAGTTGTTTATTCGCTCAGCACGCGGTGTGACGCTGACAGTGGATGGCGAAAGTTACCTGCCGCTGATCCATGATACTCTGCTCGCTCTGGAACAAGGCACCGAAAATCTCTTTGGCCAAAGTGCCCGGGAGCTGAGGGTTGCGGCATTGCCATCGCATCTGGAGATGCTTTTGCTGCCGCGGCTAAGCTTGTTTTCAAAGACTTACCCGGACCTGCGCCTGGTTACGGAAACCGTTCCTAAGCGACTGGAGTTCGAGGCGGCCGACGGGGCTTTGCATATCCGCTACGGACGCGGAGGCTGGCAGGGGCGCGACGGGGTCTTGCTGGCAAATGAAGTGCTGCAGCCAATGACAGCACCTGGAAAAGCGGCCGGGTGGCGGCAGCTACCGGTCATAGAATTGCGCGGAGAACGGCCGGGCTGGGCGGAGTGGGCCAGAGTGACGGGCGAAACGGAACCTGATGCCGGTCCAGTGTCTGTAGATTCCATGGCGCATGCCTTGCGGGCTGCCCGGTTGGGAATGGGTGTTGTTTTGGGATCCAAAGCTTTGGCTGCAAATCTCTTGCAAACGGGGCAATTGGAATGCGCGCCTGCGCCGGAACTGGCTATAATTGAAGGCTATTGGCTGACCTGGCCGCCAAGCCTTGGCAAATCGCCGCGGCAAAGAGCCCTGCTGGAGGCCTTTAGCCAGGCACTTCGGCGGTAGGGACCAAAGCTGTGAAATTTTACCCGTGCAAACAACGGGGCATCTGAGGGCGCTTGAGGCACTGTTGTCAGCGTGCGGGGAAGCAAAGCCGCTGAATTGGAACATAACCTACGGCTGCAGGCATTTTTGAGAAATCCTGAACTGGCGGTAGAAAGTCTGGGCCAACGCCATAGTTTCTCTCTTGCCGGTTATAGGCACAGCGGAGGGTATTCTAATGCGTGTAACAAAATATGCAGCGGTGGTGAGTCTGGTTGCCGCAGCATTTTTACCCGGTTTTGGGCATTCCTCTCCCGATGTGACACAGGTTCAAGCACGGTTCCGAGCGTTGGAGGCGCTCTACTTCCTGCCGTTGGGGGCATTCCCTGCAAGAGAGCTTCATACGATTTATCCTGGCGATCTGATTGATGTAGACAGAGGCACAAGGATTCTGGGGGCCGGCAGCAATAAGAAAAACACATGTTATCCTGCGCTTTCGATTAAAGGTCCCCATGACAGTAAGGAGGCAGGGTTCTTGGGGACAATGAGCGCTGAACTGCTTGTCGGAGGATCAGGCGGCGCCGGGCCAGGGGGGCTCATAACAATTGACGCTGCTGGGCGTTTTGCGATGTCTAAACTCGCCAAATTCGACGTCGAACGCTTGACCCAAATGGATCCGTCTGCCGGAGAAAGCGTATTGTATTATCCTGAAGCCAATCCGGAATGCAGCCCGTATGCTGACGTCCTGGCGTATGATTTCCGTGGGCGGGCGATAATCTCAAGGGTTTTCAGAGGCCGGGAAGTGCTGGTCGCGGGCATCTCTCTAAATGCAGGGGTCTCTGGCTCCATTGAAAAGTCCGAACTTTTATCGGTTCTTGAAGCCGCTACGGGCATTAGCGCTCTCCCCATAGATTCCGTGACAGTTTCGGCTGATGGGCGAAACGCCGGTTTCAACGTGATTTCAAAGCCTGGAAAGGGACACCTCGCCCTGGGATATTTGCCGCTGCATCTGAACAAGCGCCAAGTTGCCGCGGTGCATTATTCCCTGCAAGGCCAGCGCGGCACAGAGCTTAGAAGATTGGTCAACGCGGCGCTGAACACACCCGAACCGGGGATATTTGAAGATATCGTTCAAGAAATCCGAACGCTCTTTGGGGGTGAGCTGGACGATGAAGCTTGGGCCAGCAGGTTTCTTTCAGCTCCGCCGGAACTTGCCGGGGATTTCATGCAACCGGCTGAAGAGGTGTTGAAAGCGTTTGGCGAAGAAGCGCCAGGCTATCTTCGCAGCCTCGCGTTTTACGCGGCGGCGGCTGAGCTATCCAGCGCAGTTAGCGATTTTCAGGAGTAAGGCACAGGAGGCATGGATGATGAACATTTCAGCACATTATTCGAAACAAGTGCTGGCAGCCTGGATGGGCGGGTCTAGGTGGAATTTCAGGGAGATTTGGCGCACCTGAGAGGATTCGAACCTCTGGCCTCTGCCTTCGGAGGGCAGCGCTCTATCCAGCTGAGCTACAGGTGCGTCGTTAAAGCGGGGTATAACCGTGCTTTGCAGCCTCTGCAACGGGAAAAACCGGCTGTTTACAATTTCATGGCCAAAGCTGGAGGCGTTCCGGGCTGGCGTGTGTTCTGAAACCTAAAAAGCCCGCACTAGGCTATGCAGGCTTGCATTCTTGCAAAGGTATGGCGGTCAGCCGCGCCAGGTGCGGACAACACCGCAATCCATATGCACGAAATTCGAACGCTGGTACTTACCGACGCCGCCGGCATGGCAGGCCTCGGCGGCCTTGGCCATTTGCGACACTGACCGCGATGCCAGCCGCAGATCTGCAGCCTGGCCGCGCATATGCAGGGAGTTCTTTGCCACCCCGCGCGAGCGGCTGCGCAGCATTGCATTGGTTTTCGGGCTGCGGTAGCCGGACAGCAGCATAAAGGGCTCATTCACATCCAGCAGATTGTGCGAGGCGGCCATGATATCAATTGTGCGAAGGTCCATGTCCTTGACCTGATCCGTCCGCCAATCGCGCATGAAATGATTGACTTCCCTGACCGCGTCTTTGATGTACTGGCCGTCGATCCAGTAGACCATGTCCAACCGTTCGCCAGTGCGGCCAGAGTACATGCGGATCCGGCGGATATCACCGCCGCCTCGCAAGAAGCCTGCTGCATTGGAAAAAGTCGGGGCTGCTGCCACTGCGGTTGCAGCAAATACACCCAAAAGAGAACGCCGGGAGATCCCCGTGCCCGTGGTTTTCGCCATTTTCACTGCGCCGTCCCGTACGCTTCTAGTCCTGCCTAATCGCCCGATGTTACGGGCTCGCCAACTGTCTTAGTTAACGTGCGGCATGTATGGCACAGCCTGAATCTGGTTCCAACATTTGTTTGCCGCACTAGAACGGATAGCCCGTTTTTCGGCAATTTCTTGCGCAAAAGGGGAGGGCGATGGAACTTTTCCCCGCGACTGTTGCAACAGGGCTTCTTAGACGCGGCATAGGTGCATCAATGTTAACATTTCGCAAATGTGAATGGACAACACCGGCTGGCATTTACCAGAATTTCAGATAGGCACCGCTAAGATTAGCAAAAATCGGCTCAAGGACCGGATATTATGACGCGCGCATCCGCAGGAAACTTTTTGCCGGGGATTAAAGCAGGGCTTTTTGCCCTGGCCTTGGGCGGCCTGACCGCGGGGACTGTTTCCAGTTCAGCGCAGGCTGAAATTTCGGCGGCTTTCCGCCAAGCAGTGGCTGAAGCCGCCTCCGGCAGCGATGCCGTGGCCAAATTCTACCGAGAAAACGGATATCAGGCGATTTGGACAGGCACGGATGAGGCGTCGCGCCAGCGCCGAACCGCCCTGTTAGCGGCGTTGAACGAAACCAATGCCCATGGGCTGCCGGACCGTTCAGCCGAGGTCAGCGCGCTGCTGCAGCAAATGCGCGGCGTGCGCACCACACGTGATATCGGCACCATCGAGGCCGCGCTGAGCCAGGCACTGGTGGATTATGCGACTGACCTGCAGACTGGCCTGCTGGTGCCGTCGCGGATCGACGATGGCATGGTGCGCAAGAAACATACGGTTGACGGGACCGGCTTTCTGGAGGGCATCCGGGATCAGCAGCCTTATGCTTACATGCGCAGCCTGGTGCCGGAATCGCCGCAATACCGCGGTTTGATGCGCGAAAAACTGCGGCTGGAGCAGATCCTTGCGGCGGGCGGCTGGGGGCCGGGTGTCAACGCCAAGAAACTGGAGCCTGGTGATCAGGGCCCGGCTGTCATTGCCCTGCGGAACCGTCTGATGGCGATGGGGTATTTGCAGCGGAGCGCTGCACGCAGCTATGACGCCGCGCTGGAGCAAGCTGTGCAAAGCTTCCAATCCGATCATGGATTGGAAACCGACGGCGTGGCTGGCGCTGGCACAATCGCCGAGGTAAACAAACCTGTCTCCAACCGTTTGAAGTCCATAATCATCGCGATGGAGCGTGAACGCTGGCTGACACCGGACCGGGGTGAGCGGCACATTCTGGTCAACCAGACGGATTTCACTGCCAAAATCGTTGATAATGGTGATGTGACCTTTGAAACCCGTTCGGTAATCGGCAAGAACACGCATGACCGCCGCAGCCCGGAATTCTCCGACGAGATGGAGCATATGGTGATAAACCCGAGCTGGTATGTGCCGCGCTCGATCATCACCAAGGAGTATCTGCCAAAGCTGCAGAGCAACCCTAATGCGGTCGGCCATATCCAAATCACCGATCGGCGCGGCCGGGTGGTGAACCGAGGGTCCGCTGATTTTTCACAGTATACTGCGCGGAACTTTCCGTTCTCCATGCGGCAGCCCCCCAGCAGCCGCAACGCGCTGGGGCTGGTCAAATTCATGTTCCCGAACAAATACAACATCTATCTGCACGACACCCCGCAAAAGAGCCTGTTTGCCCGCGAAGTGCGCGCATTCTCGCATGGCTGTATCCGGCTGGCGCAACCGTTTGAATTCGCCTATGCGCTGCTGGCCAAGCAAAGCGAAAACCCGAAAGATTTCTTCCACCGCATCCTGAGCAGCGGCAAGGAAACCAAGGTGGCGCTGGACCAGAAAGTGCCGGTGCATATCATCTACCGGACCGCCGTTGTGTCCAGCAAAGGCCGCGCAGAGTTCCGCCGCGATGTCTATGGCCGCGACGCCAAGATCTGGGCGGCACTGGAACGGGCAGGGGTGGTACTGCCCGGCGTTCAAGGGTAAATAGCAGGCCCACACAGGATTATTCTGAAAGGGCCTGCCATGTTCACTATCCGCCAGATCGCTGAGTCCCTGGGAATTGAAGCCCAGGGCGACCTGGACCTGCAAATTGCAGGCGCGGCGGAGCCGCAGGATGCAAAGGCAGATCAGATCGCCATGGCCATGGCGCCGAAATATGCCGAGGGTCTTAAAGCTGGCAATGCGCAGGCCGCGGTGCTGTGGGAGGGGGCGGACTGGCAGTCATTTGGTCTGAAGGCCGCTATTTTTGCTCCGCGTCCGCGCCTGACCATGTCCGGCGTAACCGCGATTCTGGACCGGGGGCAGGGGTTTGCTGCCGGTGTTCACCCCTCTGCAGTGATCGACCCTACGGCCAAGCTGGGTGAGGATGTGTCAGTCGGGCCGCTGGCTGTCATCGGTGCCGGCGCCGAAATCGGTGCCCGCTCGGTCATCGGTCCGCATTGCTATATCGGAACAGATGTTGTGATTGGCGAAGACGCTCAATTGCGCGAAATGGTCTCGATCGGCGCCCGGGCAACCATCGGCGCCCGTTTCCGTGCCCAGCCTGGCGCACGCGTCGGCGGCGACGGATTTTCCTATGTCACCCCCGAAGTTTCCGGTGCTGAAAACGCCCGCAAGACCATGGGCGATCAGGGCGAGGCCAGGGCGCAGGCCTGGGTCCGCATCCACTCTTTGGGAGCCGTCACCATTGGTGATGACGTGGAAATCGGCTCCAATTGCACTTTGGACAACGGCACCATCCGCGACACGGTGATCGGCAATGGCAGCAAGCTCGACAATCAGGTGCATGTGGGCCACAACACCCGGGTCGGGAATGATTGCCTGCTATGCGGCCAGACCGGCATTTCCGGTTCTGTCGATGTCGGCAACAACGTGGTGCTGGGCGGCCAATGCGGTGTAGTCGACAATATTTTCATCGGCGACGGGGTGATCGCTGGCGGCGGCACCAAGATCCTGTCGAACGTGCCTGCGGGCCGGGTGATCATGGGCTATCCCAGCGTCAAGATGGAGACCCACACTGAGATGTATAAAGCACAACGCCGCCTGCCGCGTTTGATGCGTGACATCGAATTGTTAAAAAAGGCTGTTTTCAAGTAACGGCCGAATTACTACATCTGCCTCAGCCACAACGTCGGGGATCTCCACATGAGCACGCAGGACAAGGTCATTGCAATTATTGCCGAACAGGCAGTTCTTGAGCCGTCGGATGTGACCCTCGACAGCACGTTGGAGGATCTGGGCATCGACAGCCTGGGCCTGGTGGAAAGCATCTTTGCCATTGAAGAGGAGTTTGATGTTTCGATTCCCTTCAATGCCAATGAACCCGAAAACAGTGATTTTAACATTTCCAATGTTGCGGCTATCGTCGAAGGCATCGACAAGCTGATTTTGGAAAAAGCGTAAGATAGCCAATGAAGCGCGTCGTCATCACCGGGGCTGGAACCATCAATGCCCTGGGACATTCCGTGCCCGCCACACTGGAGGCCATGCGCGAAGGCCGTTGCGGCATTGGAGAATTGGAGTTTCGCGATGTGGACCGCCTGGCAATCCGCATCGGCGGCCAGGTCCGCGGATTTGAGGCAGAAGGGCGGTTCAACCGCCAGCAGATGAGCCTCTATGACCGGTTCACCCAGTTCACCTTGACTGCGGCCAAAGAGGCGATCGAGCAATCAGGCCTGGAGTTCCATGGCGATCTGTCCGCCAAGGCCGGCGTGGTTCTGGGCAACTCCGGCGGCGGCATGCAAACGCTGGATGAGAACTACCGCAGCGTTTATGAGGACGGCAAGAACCGGGTGCACCCCTTTGTGGTGCCTAAGCTGATGAACAATGCGGCAGCCGGGCATGTGTCTATGCAGTTCAACCTCAAGGGGCCCAGTTTCACCGTGTCCACGGCCTGTGCGTCCTCCAATCACGCGATGGCGCAGGCGTTTCAGATGGTGCGCTCGGGTATGAGCCCGGCAATGATCACCGGCGGCTCTGAATCCATGCTGTGCTTTGGCGGAGTCAAGGCCTGGGAAGGGCTGCGGGTGATGTCCAAGGACGCCTGCCGCCCGTTCAGCGCCAACCGCAATGGTATGGTGCAGGGCGAGGGCGCAGGCATATTTGTGTTCGAAGAATATGAGCACGCCAGGGCACGCGATGCAGAAATTCTGTGCGAAATCATCGGATTTGCCATGTCCTCGGACGCTTCCGACATCGTGATGCCCAGCAAGCAGGGCGCCGCCCGTGCCATTTCTGGCGCATTGCAGGATGCCCGTATCAACGCGTCTGAGGTGGGATATATCAACGCTCATGGCACCGGCACCGCCGCCAATGACAAGACTGAATGCGCTGCCGTCGCGGATGTTTTCGGCCCCCATGCGGACAGGCTGATGATCTCCTCCACCAAATCCATGCATGGCCATCTTATCGGCGGCACCGGTGCGGTGGAGTTGCTGGCCTGCATCATGGCGCTGCGCGACGGGGTGATCGCTCCGACTATCGGTTATGAAGACCCCGATCCGGAATGCGCGCTGGATGTGGTGCCGAATGAGGCCCGCGAGGCCAAGGTCGATGTGGCCCTGTCCAACGCCTTTGCCTTTGGCGGGCTGAACGCGGTGCTGGCCCTGCGCAAGGTCTGAAACAAGCAAAGAAAAACGCCGCGGCCCGACGGCGCGCGGCGTTTTCAGTTTTCAATGCCAGCGGGCTTATTGCTTGACCACGTCCACAACGTCAAAGCCGGCAGTGAAACCGCTCAGCGACAGTTTCATCTGCACCACTTGATCCGGTGCCGGCGCCGGACGCAGCGACAGAACGGCTTCCTTGCCCTTCCGGAAGGCGTCGATGTCGCCCTGGGTCAGGCCGATCTGTGCAACGCAGCCCAGCTGGTTGCAAAACGAATAGTTGTAGCGTTTGGCCGGGGCGCCATCGATCGAGATCGTCAGAGCCGCGGGCAGCAGGGTTTCCAGCGGCACGATGACGGTGGCCCCGGCAACGGCCTGGCCGCCTTGCTGGTCGATACGGAACAGCGACACTTCGGCAATCGGGTTGCCTTGTGGGCCTGCCAGCACCTGCAACAGCGAGCAGGGGTCGGTGCCGCTGTCAGTTTTGATGCAGGCCAGATCCCAATCGCCGTGGGTTTCCTTGGAGTAGCGCTCGCCGGCCTGAGGGCCGTCGCTGACCGGTTCGCCCAGGTCCAGCAGCTGATCTGCGGTTGATTCCGTTTGTTCTGTCTGCTCAGCGGATTCCGCCCCCGCAGTCTCTTCCGCGGCTGTTTCCTGTGCCGCCAGCGGGGCGGACATGGCCAGCACTGCGGCAAGCGTGATCGGGGTCAGGGACTTCAACATGAATGCCTCATTTTTCTAAAGACGCTGGTTTTGCGTTTACCACGCCGGCCGGGTGGTGTCAGGCCAATAACAAATGATCTGCGGGGAAATCCGCGCAAAATGTTTCAAGCCCGGAAGTCACTGTACCGGAACAAAAAAGGGAACCGGATGGCCCCCTTTTTCGTGTTGTGTCTCCCCGTCGGACTGGCCGACTTAGTTATTGCGTAGGACGTTACGAAAGGGCTGGCCATCGGTCAACATGCAAGTTCAAAAAAAGTCGCGCAGGCTTCAATTTAGGGGGAATGGAACCCTGGCTGTCCGGATCGCCGCGGTATTTGCCTGTTTTGCAGGCAGTCCCGTCGAAAAAAGGAGGCCGTGCACAAGGCACGGCCAGTCTGACAGGGAGGAAATGTCCGCCACGGCAACCGCATTTGCGGGGGCGGGCAAGATTGACTATCGCACTGAAAAGTTAACGTTGTATTGTTATCCACAGGGAAAAAGACAGGCAGGGGACGGGCATGGCAGACAGTATCTTTCTGGGCGGCGGCGGCGAAGGTTATGGCACGCCGCAGGGGCTGGCACTGAAATACGCCAACCGGCATGGGCTGATCGCCGGGGCAACCGGCACAGGCAAGACTGTCACTCTGCAAATCCTGGCTGAAGGGTTTTCCAATGCCGGCGTGCCGGTGATTTTGGCGGATGTGAAGGGGGATCTGTCCGGCTTGGCAAAGCCTGGATCACCAAGCCACAAACTGCATGACGCCTTCACCTCGCGCGCGGAAAAAATCGGGTTTGCTGATTACTGCTATCATGCCTGCCCGGTGACGTTCTGGGACCTGTACGGTGTACAGGGCCATCCTGTGCGAACTACTGTTGCGGAAATGGGCCCGCTGCTGCTGTCCCGGCTATTGGAGCTGAGCGAAGCGCAGGAAGGCATTTTAAACATCGCGTTCAGGCTGGCAGATGAAGACGCCTTGCCGCTGCTGGACTTGAAAGATCTGCAATCGCTGTTGGTCTGGATCGGAGAAAACCGGACGCAGCTGTCCCTGCGCTACGGCAACGTGTCCCCGGCTTCAATCGGTGCTATCCAGCGGCGTCTGCTAGTACTGGAAAATCAGGGCGGTGCCGGCCTGTTCGGGGAGCCGGCATTGGCGCTCAGCGATCTGATGCGGTGCGATGACGCTGGTAAGGGCGTGGTCAACATTCTGGCCGCAGACAAGCTGATGGCGGCGCCGGGGCTCTATTCAACCTTTTTGCTGTGGCTGCTGAGCGAGCTGTTCGAAGAGCTGCCCGAGGTGGGCGATCCTGAGAAACCGCGCCTGGTGTTCTTTTTCGATGAGGCGCATCTCTTGTTTGAGGATGCGCCGAAAGCGCTGGTCGACAAGGTCGAACAAGTGGCGCGGCTGATCCGGTCCAAAGGGGTGGGGATCTATTTTGTCACCCAGAATCCGGCTGATGTGCCGGAGGATATCCTCGGCCAGCTTGGCAACCGTATCCAGCACGCGCTGCGTGCTTTTACCGCCAGGGACCGCAGAAACCTGAAACTGGCGGCGGAAACCTACCGCGAGAACCCGCGTTTTTCCACCGGAGAGGCTATCCGTGAGGTTGGCGTCGGCGAAGCCGTCACCTCAATGCTGCAGAAAAAAGGCGTGCCGGGCGTGGTTGAACGCACGCTGATCCGCCCGCCAGGTACCCGGCTTGGACCGCTTACGGTTCAGGAGCGGGAGGAAATGCTGAAAAATTCGGACATGGCGGGGAAATACGACAATCCGCTGGACCGGCGGTCGGCCTATGAAATCCTGGCACAGCGAGCGGAGGCGGCGGCAGAGGAAGCGGAAGAATCCGAGGCTGCGGCAGAAGAGGCCCACCAGCCGATGGCGCGGGAATTCAACGCCGCCCGCCGGTATTCCGGTTCAAGGGTCAGCCGCTCGTCTGCAAAGGTTTTCCGCAAGAAAGACAGCTTCACCTCGGCAATGTCTGAAGCGGTGATCAAGGAGCTGAAGGGCACAACCGGGCGCCGGATTGTCCGCGGCATTCTCGGCAGCCTGTTCAAAGGGCGCTGAGAGTAAGAATGGGTTCGGCTGACGCCGAACCCATGCCTCCGGCGGGGGTATTTACCACCAGAAAGAAGCCAAAAGCGCCGCCCGGACCTCCAGGGCGGCGCTTGTTTTATTTTTCAGGAATCAGCCCGCGCGGGCTGAATCTGAGAACAAGCAGCAGTATCAAGCCCATCGTGAACAGCCGCATGTGCGAGGCGCTCTCTACCAGATGCGCCTTAAGAGCGCTGCCTTCGGCCATGCCGGAGGTGACAGCTTCCATCAGCAGAATGCCCATCGGCTCCACTTTGATCCAGAAGAACCAGATCAGCATGCCGCCCAGCACCGCGCCAAAGTTGTTGCCGGAACCGCCGACAATCACCATTACCCAGATCAGGAAGGTGAAACGCAGCGGGTTGTAGGTGCCCGGTGTCAGCTGGCTGTCCAGTGTGGTCATCATCGCACCGGCAATGCCGCAGATCGCGGAGCCCAGCACAAAGATCTGCAGATGGCGGCGGGTCACATTCTTGCCCATTGCCTCGGCCGCGGTCTCGTTGTCGCGGATTGCGCGCATCATCCGGCCCCAGGGGCTTTTCAACGCCATCTGCGCCATCCACAGCAGCGCCAGCAGCACCGCGGTGAACATCAGCGCATAGCCTGCCTTGACGTAGATGGTCGAGGCCAGAACTGGGTCGAGACCAAACCCTGCGGCACTCTCGACAAAGCCCGGATCGTTCTGCAGATCCACTTCATAAGGCAGCGGACGGGGCAGGCCGACGACGTTTTTTACGCCACGCGACAGCCAGTCCTCGTTCTTCAGTACGGCAAGGATGATCTCGGCGATGCCCAGCGTGGCAATCGCCAGATAGTCCGAACGCAGGCCCAATGCGGTCTTGCCAATGAGCCAGGCAGCACCCGCAGCCAGCAGTCCGCCCGCAGGCCAGGCCAGCAGCACCGGCAGGCCCAAGCCGCCAATGTTGCCTTGCAGTGCCGGGTTGATCGCCTCAACCGCACCAACCGCCGGATCAAAGATCGCACGGTAGACAAAGAAACCCGCGATCATCATACCAGCCAGCACCAACGCACGCAGTTTGCCGGGGGCCATGAATTTGCTGATCATCACACCGGCAACCACGGTCATGGCGCCCATGACCAGCGCCATCAAAATGCTGACCCCGCCCGAGGACCAGGCCGCAGGGATCACTGGGGTTGAGGTCAGCACCACAGCCAGCCCGCCAAGCGCGGTGAAACCCATGATGCCGACGTTGAACAGCCCTGCAAAGCCCCATTGGATGTTCACGCCGATCGCCATAATGGCTGAAATCAGCCCCATGTTCAGGATCACCAGCGCCGAGTTCCAGGAGCCGGAGAAGAACAGGAAGTCGGTCATGCCTTCAGCCAGGATCATCACGCCGACAAAGACGAAAAGAAGGGTATGTTTCATAGTGTCGGTCATACCGCTTTCCCTTTGAAAAGGCCGGTGGGCTTGAACAGGAGGACAACAATCAGGATCGCAAAGGAGACCGCGAATTTGTAATCGGTGCTGAGGAGCTGAACCAGCCCGTCAGGCGCCAGGCTGTCCGGCAGCCCGTAGGTCAGAGCCTTTTTCCATGCATAGGTGATCGTCACCTCGGAAAAGGCAATGATGAACCCGCCCGCAATGGCGCCCAGCGGGCTGCCGAGGCCGCCAACAATGGCCGAGGCAAAGATCGGCAGCAGCAGCTGGAAATAGGTGAAGGGCTTGAACGACTTGTCGAGACCGTAAAGCACACCTGCTATGGTCGCCAGCGCCGCCACGATCATCCAGGTGTACATCACCACGCGCTCCGGGTTGATACCTGACAGCAGCGCCAGATCCTCGTTATCCGAATAGGCGCGCATGGATTTTCCGGTGCGGGTCTTGTTCAGGAACCAAAACAGCGCCGCCACAACGATGATCGCGGTGATCACGGTGATGCCTTGGGTGGTCTTGATCGCCAGGCCTTCGTTCAGGCCGGTCATCTGCTTGAAGGCGCGCGCCTTGATAATGAAACGCTCGCCGTCGGCAAACCGCTGGTCGCCAGGGCCGATGATGAAGCGAACGATACCGTTCATCATGAACATTACACCAAGCGAGACCATGACAAAGATCACCGGTTTTGCCTTCTGCTCGCGGTAGAACCGGTAAACGGTCCGGTCGGTCAGAAGCGCGAGGCCAATGGTCCCCAGGATGCCAAAAGGCAGGGCCAGCAGCGCGGTTGGCAGCACTCCAAAGCTGATCCCCATCGATTGAAACAGCCAGGTGATCAGGATCGTCACCATCGCACCGAACGCCATGGTGTCGCCATGGGCAAAGTTCGAGAACCGCAGGATCCCGTAGATCAGCGTTACACCTAGCGCGCCAAGCGCCAGCTGGCTGCCATAGGCGAGCCCGGGGACAAAAACAAAGTTGGTAAGCGCCACGAGGGCGTTGAGAAGGTCCATTAGAACACCTTTTCGCAGGGTCCGGTGAATACGCGTCTTGCATTCACGTAGTCGATGTATTTCCGGGGCTGGGTCCACAGTGTTGCCGAAAATCTGTTTTCATCGTTTGTTGTTAAAAACAGGGATTGGCTGGCGTGTTCGTCTTCAGTACGCGCCGTAAGCATTTTCTGCGGGGACTTGATTGTCCATTCGGCTCCAGACACGTCGATCTTGTCCATTACTTGGCCAGCTTCGGAAACGTGCTCGACTTCAAAAATTCCAAAATTTGTTTCAACTTTGTTCGGCGGTTGTCCCGAAAATTCCAAGCTGAGGCTCTCGTTTGCACATACAGTTTCGGCTGTACAAACTTCTTTAAGCAAACAGGGCTCGGCTGAAACACCAGAAGACAGCGCGAGGTATATTGGTATAGCGATCTTCATACCTCACCCCCCCAAGAACGACTTGCGCACTTCGGGATCGGCCAGCAGCTCCTTGCCGGTGCCGGAATAGGCATTGCGCCCCTGCACCAGAACATAACCTTTGTCCGCGATCTCAAGCGCTTGCTTGGCGTTCTGCTCCACCATCAGGACCGGCAGCCCGGTGCGGGCAACCTCGATGATCCGGTCGAACAGCTCATCCATCACGATGGGGGACACGCCCGCTGTGGGTTCGTCCAGCATCAAGACCTTGGGTTTGGTCATCAGCGCACGGCCCACTGCCACCTGCTGGCGCTGGCCGCCGGACAGCTCACCCGCCGGCTGGCTACGCTTGTCGCGCAGGATCGGGAACAGGCTATAGATTTGCTCAATGGTCCCGGAAAAATCATCAGTTCGGATAAAGGCACCCATTTCCAGGTTCTCCTCCACCGTCATCGAGGTGAAGATGTTGCTGGTCTGGGGCACAAACCCCATGCCCTTGACCACCCGGTCCTGCGGCGACAGCGCGGTGATATCCTCGCCGCCCAGCCGCACAGTCCCTGAATGCACGTTCAGCATCCCGAACACTGCCTTCATCGCGGTGGATTTACCGGCCCCGTTCGGGCCAACAATGACGGCGATCTCGCCGGGGTTCACGGCGATGGTGCAATCATGCAGGATATCCGGCCCCTTGCCGTATCCGCCTGTCATGCAATCACCAATTAGAAATGGTTCAGACATTCGCTGCCCCTTTCATCTTTCTGAAAATACTCCGGGGGAGCCGCGCAGCGGCGGGGGCAGAGCCCCAATAAGCAGCAAAGCAATCCATCACGTGTTTTCCAGCTTGTCTTTGTTCTTCAGGCCAGTGCCCAGATAGGCCTCGATCACCTGCTCATTCGCTTTGATCTCGTCCAAGGTACCTTCGGCCAGTTTCTTCCCCTCAGCCATGCAGATCACCGGATCGCACAGGCGGCCGATGAATTCCATGTCGTGCTCAATGACGACAAAAGTATAGCCGCGCTCCTCGTTCAGACGCTTGATCGCATCAGCAATGGTATACAGCAGGGTCCGGTTCACGCCGGCGCCGACCTCATCCAGAAAGACGATTTTGGCATCCACCATCATGGTGCGGCCCAGCTCCAGCAGCTTCTTCTGGCCGCCGGATACCTGTCCTGCCTTCAGATCTGCGATATGGCTGATGGTGAGGAATTCCAGCACCTCATCCGCCTTGGCCCGCAGAGCGCGTTCCTCGTCGGCGATCCGCTTGCGGCCGAACCATGTGTTCCACAGGGTTTCGCCTGATTGCGCGCCAGGCACCATCATCAGGTTTTCCCGGCACGTCATGGATGAGAACTCATGCGCGATCTGGAAGGTGCGCAAGAGGCCCTTGTGGAACAGCTCATGCGGGGGCAGGCCGGTGATATCCTCACCGTCCATGGTGACACGGCCAAAGGTCGGCGGCAAAACACCCGCGATTACATTGAACAAAGTGGTCTTGCCGGCCCCGTTCGGGCCGATCAAACCGGTTATGGACCCCTTAGCGATTTCCAGCGAAGCGCCGTCAACCGCATGGAACCCGCCGAAGTGCTTATGCAAGTCCTCGACGACGATCATGACATTTCATCCCCTGCCGCGATTTTGCGGCGTTTTAAATTTGGAACAGCCCGGGCGGAACCCGGGCTGATCATTTTCTGTGTCTTTTCAGGGTCGTATCAGCGGAACTTGACGGTTTCGATTTTGCCGCCTTTGACTTCGACTTCGCGGTAAGAACCCGCGCTTTCACCCGGGCCGATCAGCTCAACGCCGGTTGCGCCCTGATAATCGATCTCACCGCCAGCGGCGAGGATTTCCAGTGCCTTACCCAGCTCGCCGGGGTTGATCGGCTCGCCCGGTCCATTGGCAACATCAAGGATCTTGCCCATGTAGTCCGCCGGTTTGGTCGAATTGGCAGCCTGCATTGCCAGCAGGAACAGCGCAGCAGCATCATAGGATTCCGGCGCATAAGCCGACGTGCCGTCAAAGCCTGCTTCCTTGGCCATTTCAGCAAAAACCTTGGAGCCTTCGCTGTCCGAGCCTGCGATCTGGCCGAAAGACCCATCGAGATCCGGGCCGACATTTTGCGGCAGGGAATCGCCGATCATGCCGTCGGGCAGGCCGAACATGTCAAACGCGCCGCTGTCCAGCGAGCCTTGGATGATGCCCAGACCGCCTTGGTCCAGGTAACCGGCAACAACCAGAACGTCGCCGCCAGCCGAGGCCAGCGCGCCGACTTCAGCCGAATAATCGCCTTTGCCGTCTTCGTGGGCCGCAACGATGGTGACTTCGCCGCCGGAGGCTTCGAAGGCGGATTGGATCGAATCCGCAAGACCTTTGCCGTAGTCGTTGTTGGTGTAGGTCAGTGCGATCGACGAGACGCCGCGCTCTTTCAGCACGTCTGCCATGATCTCACCCTGGCGCGCGTCCGAAGGCGTGGTGCGGAAGAACAGGCCGTTGTCTTCCATTGTGCTCAGCCCGGGCGAGCTGGCGGACGGGGAAATCATCACCATGCCGTTGGGGATGGCCACGTTTTGCAGAACTGCACCGGTCACGCCCGAGCAATCGCCGCCGACAATGCCGTTCACGCCTTCTGAGATGATTTTCTCGGCGTTGGCCACAGCCAGGCCGTTGTCGACACAGCCGTTGTCAGCACGAACAGAGCTGACGGTCGCGCTGTCCAGCAGTTTGCCGGATTTGGTGACTTCTTCCATCGCCAGTTCCGCGCCGCTGGCCATTGCCGGCGTCAGCGATTCAATCGGGCCGGTGAATCCGAACAAGATGCCGAGCTTCACTTCCTTGGCGTGGCCGCCGGCATATGCGGTGCCAGCCGTCAGCGCAGCGGCCGCAGTGGCCATCAGCAGTTTCTTCATTTGAAAACTCCCATTGTTGGAACAAAAATGTTCACATCGGACCCTAGGCAAGCCGGTTCCAAAAGAAAAGTCCTATTGAACCGGAACAGTTTTCCCCAGGCCGCTTGGTTTATGCTGCACCTCCATATGATCCCCGGATGCAGCGCGGGCGTGGATTTACAAGGGAATCAACAGAAGGAAAAGACCTCAATGCTGGAGTACTCACGCCTTTTGACGGTAGCCGCCGCGCTGATGACGGTTTTCACGGCTTCTTATGCAGAAAAGCTTCCGTCCAGTCAGGGAGATCTTAGTGTAACGATGATGGCCGATGGCTTTGATGTGCCTTGGGCAATTGATTTTCTGCCGGACGGCAGCCTGCTGGTAACTGAACGCGATGGGCAGTTGCTTCATGTCCGCGCGGGGCGCAAACAACATGTCAAAGGGGTGCCTCCCGTGGCCGCCGAAGGGCAGGGCGGCCTGCTGGATGTGATGGTGCCAAGGGATTTCACCCAAAGCCGCGAGGTTTTCTTGACCTTTGCCAGGCGTCAGGGCCGCGGTGCAGGCACCGCGCTGGCTGTTGGGCGGCTTAGCCCGGACAACACCCGCCTGACAGACGTCCGGGTGCTGTTCGAAGCTGCACCGGGTGCATTGGGCGGGCGGCATTTCGGCGCCCGCGTGGTGGAAGCGAGGGATGGCAGCCTGTTCACTTCGCTGGGCGAGCGCGGCGACCGGCCCAGTGCCCAAAATCTGCGGCTGCATCAGGGATCGGTGGTGCGGATCAACCGTGACGGCTCGGTTCCTGCCGGCAATCCGTTCACTGGCACGCAAGGTGCACAGCCGGAAATCTGGTCCTACGGACACCGCAATCCGCAGGGCATGGCGCTGGATCTGCAGGGCAACCTGTGGGTTGCGGAACACGGCGCCAAAGGCGGCGATGAGGTGAACCGGGTCCGCAAGGGCGCCAACTACGGCTGGCCGGTGATTTCTTACGGGCGCCATTATTCGGGGGGCAAAATCGGCGAAGGCACCGCGAAACCAGGAATGGAGCAGCCGGAATGGTACTGGGATCCGTCCATCGCACCGTCCGGTTTGATGATTTACTCCGGCCGGATGTGGCCGCAGTGGCGCGGAGATATCTTTGTAGGCTCGCTGAAATTCGACTACATTTCCCGCCTTTCGGGAACGCCCCTTATAGAAGCGGAGCAGCTGCGCAGCGGCGAAACCGGGCGCATCCGTGACCTGCAGGAGGCGCCCGACGGCAGTATCTGGTTTGCTTCGGAAAGCGAGGGCGCGGTGTACAGGCTATCGCGCTGACCAGCGGGCTGGCAGCGTTGGTCACACCTTGTACGTTGCCGCCTTGCTGCCGCGTTCGCGGTAAGGGGTGGTGTCGTAATGCGCCCGGTAGCACTTGGAGAAATGCGACGGTGAGGCAAAGCCGCAGGCCAGTGCCACGTTGATCACGCTCATATCCGTCTGCATCAGCAGGTTGCGCGCCTTTTGCAGCCGGATTTCCATGTAGTAGCGCTTGGGCGAGCGGTTCAGGTAGCGGCGGAACAGACGCTCCAGCTGGCGGGTGGACATGCCGACGTCCTGCGCCAGAACCGACGGGCTGATCGGCTCTTCGATATTGGCTTCCATCATCTGGATCACCATTGACAGCTTCGGATGGCGCACCCCGATGCGGGTCGGGATCGACAGCCGCTGGGTATCCTGGTCGGTCCGGATGGACGAATAGATCAGCTGGTCCGCCACCGCATTGGCCAGCTCCTCGCCATGGTCATTGGCAATCAGCTTGAGCATCAGATCGATGGACGAGGTGCCGCCTGCAGTGGACAGCCGGTTGCCATCAATCACAAAGACCGATTTGGTCAGGTCAACCTCGTCGAACTCCTCGGCAAAGCTGTCGGCGTTTTCCCAGTGGATGGTTGCCCGCTTACCGTCCAGCAGACCGGCCTTGGCCAATGTGTAAGAAGCGGTGCAAAGACCGCCGATGGTCAGCCCCTTGCGGGCTTCGCGGCGCAGCCAGGCCAAGAGCTTTTTGGTGGTGGAGTCCTGCACATCAATACCAGAGCACAGCATGACCACATCATCGCGGTGCAGGTCGCTCAGATCGCCGTCCAGATTGAACGTGGTGCCGGCCGAACAGGTCACCGTTTCACCGCCCTCACCGATCAGCGTCCAGGCATAGGTGTCCTTCCCATGCATCCGGTTGGCAATCCGCAGGCATTCGACAGCCGATGCATAGGAAAGCATCGTGAACTTATCGAGAAGCACAAAAACGAACCGCTTTGGCTGGCCGGCGTCAACTCCAGAATCAGCAGGCTTGCGTGGCGTCTGCATGGCGAGCGTCCTTCAAGAAACAATTCGGGCCGCGGCAGCACGCTCCGCGGCAGGTCGGGAAACCGTGCTCACAGCTTGGACCCGGGGTCAAGTGGGCGCAATTCTAAACTGGCCACCCCGGTGCGGATTTTGTATAGAGCCCCCAACACAATCCAAAGACCTCTGATGCGGAGATAAAGTCATGAGCGAATGGCAAAAAACGGACTGGCGCAACAAGCCGCGGGTTCAAATGCCGGACTATACCGATGCGGCAGCGCTGAATGCTGTCGAGGCTCAGCTTTCCAAATTCCCCCCGCTGGTCTTTGCCGGCGAAGCGCGCCGCCTTAAACAGCATATTGGTGCTGCAGGGCGCGGCGAAGCCTTTCTGCTGCAGGGCGGCGATTGCGCCGAAAGCTTTGACCAGTTCAGCGCTGATGCGATCCGCGACACCTTTATGGTGATGCTGCAGATGGCGATGGTGCTGACCTATGGCGCCAAGGTGCCGGTGGTGAAAGTGGGCCGTATGGCCGGCCAGTTTGCCAAGCCGCGCAGCGCGCCGACCGAAATCATTGATGGCGTTGAGCTGCCCAGCTACCGCGGCGACATCATCAACGAGCTGGACTTTACCTCTGCCGCGCGCATTCCCAACCCGCAGAAGATGCTGCAGGCCTATACCCAGGCCGCTGCAACGCTGAACCTGCTGCGCGCTTTCTCTACCGGCGGGTTTGCCGATATGAGCCGGGTGCATTCCTGGACCCTGGGCTTTACCGATGAGCAGGAAGTCCAGAAATACAGCGAGATCGCAAACCGTATTCAGGACACCATTGATTTCATGGCTGCCGCCGGCATAACCGCCGACACCACCCACGAATTCTCGACCGTGGATTTCTACACCAGCCACGAAGGGCTGCTGCTGGAATATGAGGAAGCGCTGACCCGGCTTGATTCAACCTCCGGCAAATGGCTGGCCGGTTCCGGCCACATGATCTGGATCGGCGACCGCACCCGCCAGCCAGACGGCGCCCATGTCGAGTTCTGCCGCGGCGTGCTGAACCCGATCGGCCTGAAATGCGGCCCGACCACCACCGCCGAAGACCTGAAGGTGCTGATTTCGCGCCTGAACCCGGAGAACGAAGAGGGCAAGCTGACCCTGATCGCCCGCTTCGGCGCAGGCAAGGCCGGTGAACATCTGCCGCGCTTGGTCAAGGCGGTCAAGGAAGAGGGCGCCAATGTCACCTGGGTCTGCGACCCGATGCATGGCAACACCATCAAATCCTCCACCGGTTACAAAACCCGTCCCTTCGACAGTGTTCTGCGCGAAGTGCGCGACTTCTTCGGTGTTCACAAGGCCGAAGGCACTATTCCGGGCGGCGTGCATTTCGAAATGACCGGCCAGGACGTGACCGAATGCACCGGCGGCGTCCGCGCGGTGACGGATGAGGATCTGAGCGACCGCTACCACACCGCCTGCGATCCGCGCCTCAACGCCAGCCAGTCGCTGGAACTGGCCTTCCTGGTGGCCGAGGAACTGTCTGCCCTGCGGGCCTCTCAAAGCACCCGCCAGGCTGGCTGAGGCCTGGACAGGCCGTGCGCTGTTACGGCGCGTGGCCTTTTGAAACATTGCACATGCAAAAAAGGCGCCCCAGGGTTCTCCCTCGGGGCGCAGTCGCTTCAAGTGCTATGACCTTGGACTTGAATTGAAAATACTTAAGCGGCGGGGCCGTATTCCGGCGCCTGCATGTCAGTCGCGGCTCACAATCAAACGCAGATGCGAAGCCCGCTTGCGCTTACCTTCGTTCGGGTCCGCCGCCTTCGCGGTTGTATCTGCCGGTTCCCCAAGTTTACCTGCGCGGCTGCGTTCCAGCAGCGCCTTGGCCTCGTCCATAATTGAACGTTCAGGTTTGAACCGCGCCTGGGTTTCTGCAAAACCCGGATTAGGCTGGTTTGCGTCCCGGCCCTCGTCTGCGGCTGAATCCCGCGGTTTGGCTTTGAACCCGGCAGCACCAGGGGCTTTGCCGACCGCACGCATTTCGATCGACGAGATCGAGAAACGCTGCGAGGTGGCGGCCGCCCCTTCATCCGCGACCAGAACCCCCAGAACCCGGCTGATATCGCCCAGGTCGCTGCGCAATGGCAGCAGCAGCATGCGGGCGTCACGCGGTGTGCGCTGGCGCGGCGCCTCGATTTGCAGCTCCAGCTCAATAATGGCGGGGGTTTCGAACATATGCTCCATGGCCGAGCTTAGCTGTTTGCGGGCCTCGGTGGTAAAGAACGCCGTCACCGGCATGCCGCGCACTTCCATACCTGCCATTTCGTTCACCAGCGTTCCGGCAAGGCGGAAGCGGGCAATGCCAGGCGCGATCCGTTCCAGAATGAAGGTATTGCTCAGGATGTTCTCCAGCCCGCGCGGATCAATCTGCGAGCGGCTGGGCACATCATCGCCGCGGCGCAGCGCGGTCCAATAGGCTTCCGCTTGGCGCAGCGGCGATTGCGAGCCGCCCTTGCGGAAGCGGTTCATGGAAACAACCTTGTCTTGACCTGTCGGCACTTCGGTTCCGCTGCGGCTGCCAAAAATCATATCTTCATCCCCTTCAACCCCGGCCTTCCCTTTGGTTGCGGCAACCGATGGCTGCGTTAACTCTTAGGGCCGGCTTGGTTACCCTGAAGTTAAGATGACACAATCTAATTCAAATTTGGACTACTTCTTTAAGCAATGGTTAACGCGATAGGCGCGCCGCGGTTATGCGATTGCGCTTGCACCCTATACTTTTGAGACAGTAGAGCTGATCAATCACCAGCGAAAAGAGGGCCTGCCCCATGACCATCCGCAGCATGACCGCCTTTGCCTCGGCGCAGGGCAGCTCTGATCAGCACAGCTGGAGCTGGGAGCTCCGATCGGTCAATGCCAAGGGGCTGGATCTGCGGCTGCGGGTGCCGGATTGGCTGGAAGGCCTTGAAAATCATGTCCGGTCGGCCCTGGCTAAAGCCCTGGCACGGGGCAATGTCTCGCTCACCCTGCGTGTTTCGCGCAGCGAAGACGGCACCGCGCAGATGCGGATCAACAGTGCCGTTCTGCAATCGGTGATCAAGTCGCTGGCTGAGACACAATCCATTGCCAAGCAGAACCGGGTAGAGATCCGCCCGGCTTCAGCCGCCGAGGTTCTCACGTTCAAGGGGGTGCTGGAACAGTCCGCGGGGGACGATGATCCGGCACCGCTGGTCAAGGCACTCAGCAAGGAATTGGAAACCCTTGTGGCGGAATTCGTGCAAATGCGCGAAGCCGAGGGGGCCGCACTTGCCCAAATCCTTAACAGTCAGCTGGAGCAGGTCGCCGCGCTGACGGCCCGGGCCGGGGAGCGTGCCGAAGAGCGCAAGTTGAAAATGGCGGAGACGCTTAAGACCAACCTGGCGCGCGTCATGAACAATGCCGATGGCGCTGATCCGGACCGCGTGGCCCAGGAGCTGGCCCTGATCGCGGTCAAGGCGGATGTGACAGAAGAACTCGACCGTCTTGGCGCCCATGTGACTGCTGCCCGCGATCTTCTGGCCAAGGGCGGCGCGGTGGGCCGTAAATTCGACTTCCTGATGCAGGAGTTCAACCGCGAGGCCAACACGCTGTGTTCAAAAGCGCAGCACAGCGCCTTGACGGCGGTCGGGCTTGAACTGAAAACCGTGATCGACCAGATGCGCGAGCAGGTGCAGAACATAGAATAAGAAAAGGAGTGCCCAGATGGCGGACCGCCGCGGCCTTTTGATCATCCTCTCATCGCCTTCGGGCGCCGGTAAATCCACTTTGGCCCGCCGTCTGATGGCTTGGGACCCGGGCCTCAAATTTTCGGTCTCCGCCACCACCCGCGCCCCGCGTCCGGGTGAGGAGCACGGCCGCGAGTATTATTTCACCTCCGAAGACGACTTCCGGCAGAAGGTGGCCGAAGGCGGCATGCTGGAACACGCCCATGTGTTCGGTAACTTCTACGGCTCCCCCGCAGGCCCGGTGAAAGACACCATAGAATCCGGTCAGGACGTGCTGTTCGACGTCGATTGGCAGGGTGAAATCCAGATCCGCAATTCAGACCTGGGCAAACACGCGCTGTCGATCTTTATCCTGCCGCCCTCGATCACCGAGCTGCGCCGCCGTCTGGAAACCCGTGCTCAGGACAGCGAGGATGTGATTTCCAAGCGAATGTTGAAAAGCTGGGATGAGATCAGCCACTGGGGCTATTATGATTACGTGCTGGTCAACGATGATCTGGACGAGACCGAGGCCCGGCTGAAAACCATTGTCGAGGCCGAGCGGATGCGCCGCATCCAGCAGCCCCGGCTGCAGGACCACGTCCGCACTCTGCAAACCCAGTTCGAGGAACAGTCATGACCTTGTATGCACTCGGGGATAACCAGCCGCAGCTTCACGAAGACACCTGGGTCGCCCCGGATGCCAACCTGATCGGCAAGGTGGTGATGGAGGCGGGCGCTTCGGTCTGGTTCGGCGTCACCATTCGCGCCGACCACGAGGAAATACGCATCTGCGAAGGCACCAATGTGCAGGAAAACGTGGTGATGCATATTGATGCAGGCTATCCGCTGACCATCGGCAGGAACTGCACCATCGGCCACAAGGCGATGCTGCACGGCTGCACTATTGGTGAAAATACCCTGGTTGGCATGGGCGCCACCATCCTGAACGGCGCAAAGATCGGCAGGAATTGCCTGATCGGGGCAGGGGCATTGATAACCGAGAACAAGGAAATCCCCGACAACTCGCTGGTGATGGGAAGCCCGGGCAAGGTGGTGCGTGAAGTGGACGCCGAGTTGGCGGAAAAGCTCACGCAAAGTGCGCAGCTCTATCAGGACAACATGCGCCGCTTCCGGGCAGAGCTGAAACCGCTGTAATCGGGCCGGCTGCCACATCAGCTTTACACAGCGGCGCTAGACAGGCTGGGTATGTAACCGCGGAGTACAGATGACGACCGATCAGATTGACGGGTTTCTGGCGGCGATCCCGCTGCCTGCCGTGATGGTGGACCAGACCGAACGTTTCATCGCTGTGAACAGCGGCGCCGAGGCGCTGCTGGGGCAGGGGATCAGGGGCCGCCACTTCGCCACCATCCTGCGCCAGCCCAGCGTTGCCACAGCCATCGAGGCCTGCCTGAACGACAAGGAATCGCGAACCGCGCGGCACCTGTCCAACGACGGCGCCCAAGACACTGCTTACACGGTCACCCTGCGATATGTCCCTGGCATTGGCGCTGTTGGCGGCGGCGCGGCCCTGGTTTGTTTTGATGACATTACCGAGCGTGAGCAAGCCAGCCAGATGCGCCGCGATTTTGTGGCCAATGTCAGCCATGAGCTGCGCACGCCGCTGACGGCTTTGATCGGCTTTATCGAAACCCTGCGCGGCCCGGCCAAGGATGATTCCGCTGCCCGGGACCGTTTCCTGACGATTATGGAGGGCGAAGCCAGCCGGATGAACCGCCTGGTCGGGGACCTCCTGTCGCTGAACCGGGTCGAAAGCGAAGAACGGGTGCGCCCCAAGCAGAGCGTCGATCTGGCCGCCCATCTGGCTACGACGCTGAAAACCCTCGCTCCGGTCGCCGAGGCGCGCGGCGTTTCAATGGAGTTGAAGGCGCCGCAGGACAGTGCAACGGTCATTGGCGATCCGGATCAGCTGCAGCAGGTGTTCATCAACCTGGTTGAAAACGCAGTCAAGTACGGAGGCGACCGGGTCCGCGTCGAGCTTAGCTTTACAGAACGGGAGCCGTCGGTGCGTGTGCCTGCAGCCCGTGTTCAAGTGATCGACAACGGGCCGGGCATCGACCCCGTTCATCTGCCGCGCCTGACAGAACGGTTCTACCGCGCCGACAGCCACCGCTCGCGTGAGATGGGCGGAACCGGGCTGGGGCTGGCCATTGTAAAACACATCATCAACCGCCACCGTGGACGGCTGCGGGTGGAAAGCGATCTGGGCCAGGGGTCTGTTTTCACAGTGATCCTGCCCAAGTAGGCCGTCTTTCTGAAAATACTGCCAAGGAATCCAAGCCGCCGCCGGACACCCGGCGGCGGTTTTCTTCTTTCGTGTCACATTTTTTGCCGCCGAAACGCGGTTTGTCATGCAGCTGTTACACTGCCGTCACAAAAGGCTCATCAGCGGCTTCTACGAGGGGCCTAGATCATCGACGGGGTGATCGAACTTAGAAACTCTTGGAGACACAAATGTCCTTTGTGAAACTGACCGCTTCCACCCTGGCTATCGCCGCCGTATCCGCCACCGCAGCAGCTGCCCGCGACCAGGTGCAGGTTGCCGGTTCGTCGACCGTTCTGCCCTATGCTTCGATCGTGGCAGAAGCCTTTGGCGAAAACTTCGATTTCCCGACCCCGGTTGTGGAATCCGGCGGCTCCTCCGCTGGTCTCAAGCGGTTCTGCGAAGGCGTGGGCGAGAACACCATCGACGTCGCCAATGCGTCGCGCAAGATCAAGGACAAGGAAATCGCCGCCTGCGCCGAAAACGGCGTGACCGGCATCATCGAAGTCCGTATCGGCTATGACGGCATCGTTTTTGCCTCGGACATTAACGCCAATTCTTTTGAGTACACCCCTACCGACTGGTTTCTGGCGCTGTCCGACAAGATCATGGTCGACGGCGAACTGGTCGACAACCCGAACACAACCTGGGCCGACGTGAACGCCAACTTCCCGGCTGTCGACATCCAGGCCTTTGTTCCGGGCACCAAACACGGCACCCGCGAAGTCTTTGAGGATAAGGTGATCCTGGCCGGCTGCGAAGCCACCGGCGCGTTTGAGCACCTTCTGGCCCACGCCGAAGGGGATAGTGACAAAGCCAAGAAGAAAGCAGCCGAGAAAGCCTGTATCGCCCTGCGCACCGACGGCAAATCGGTCGATATTGACGGCGACTACACCGAGACCCTGGCCCGCATTGAAAGCAACAAGGACGGTATCGGCGTCTTTGGCCTGGCGTTTTATGAGAACAACACCGACAAGCTGCAAGTTGCCACCATGTCCGGCATCGTGCCTTCGACCGAAAGCATCGCAACCGGCGAATATCCGGTCTCCCGCCCGCTGTTCTTCTACGTGAAGAAGGCGCACATCGGCGTGATCCCGGGCCTGAAGGAATATGCTGAATTCTTCGTGGCTGACGAAGTTGCCGGCGAAGACGGCCCGCTGGCCGAATACGGTCTGGTTGCCGACCCGGAACTGGCGGACACTCAGGAATCTGTTTCCAACGAGGCCGTGATGGGCGGCAACTCCTAAGACGCCCTGTGTGCGATTGACCCCCGCCGGGGCGGAGCCATCCGCCCCGGCGCTTTCTTTCCGCGGCAGGGCTGCCGCAGCAAATACGCCACCGCCAAACCGGAGCTTTTCATGCCCACTTTCTGGCTTGTTGCCCTCCTGCTCGCACTGTCTGCCGCTGGCTTTTACGGCGGCCGCCGCCGCGCGATTGCCACTGCAAACGGTGATGTGAGGGACCTGCACTCGCTGCCGTCATATTACGGCTACCATGTTGCGATGGCCGCCTTTGTCCCGGCCGTCACGGCGCTGGCCATCTGGCTTCTGGCGCAGCCGATGTTCATCGAGACCCGTGTCTCCGGCACAATCCCGGCTGAAGCGGTTCCGGAAAACTCCACCCTGGGCCTGGTGATGAGCGACGTGCGCCGCGTCGCCGAGGGGCTGGACAGTGTAGTAGAACAGGGGCTGTTGACCGCCCGCCAGGCGCGCGACATCAGCAGTGGCGAACAGAACGTGCGTGCCCTGCTGGGTGAGGTCGGCGTGGCCCTTGGCTCGGACGTGCAGCCCGAAGTCCTGACGGCGGCCCAAACCTACCGCAACCTATCGCACACCGGTCGGACCGCCATGACCGTGGTTGTCGCGCTGCTGGCCTTTGGCGGTTTCGCTTGGGCCTACAGCCGCAGCCACAAGGACTTCCGTGCCCGGAATGTGGTGGAGCGGGCCATTCTGGCGCTGCTGATCCTTGCCGCCTCGCTGGCGATCCTGACTACCATCGGCATCGTTCTGTCGATGCTGTTTGAAACCAAAAACTTCTTTGGCCTGCACAGTTGGACGGACTTCTTCTTCGGCTCCACCTGGGCGCCCAACTTCCGCGGCGACAGTGAGCTGTCGATCCTGCCGCTGTTGTGGGGTACGCTCTATATCTCCTTTATCGCCCTTTTGGTGGCGGTGCCGGTTGGCCTGTTTGCAGCCATCTATCTGTCGGAATACGCCAGCGGCACTGTACGGGCCTTTGCCAAACCGCTGCTGGAGATCCTCGCCGGTATCCCGACCATCGTTTACGGCCTGTTTGCGCTGCTGACCGTTGGTCCGGCACTGGCGGACTTATTTGGCAAGGGCGGCCTCTTGGGGGTCGAGTGGATGGCCGGTGCCACTTCGGTGCTGACTGCCGGGCTGGTGATGGGTATTATGCTGATCCCCTTTGTCTCCTCGCTGTCTGATGACATCATCAACGCGGTGCCGCAGGCAATGCGCGACGGCTCACTGGGCCTCGGCGCCACCAAATCGGAAACCGTGCGCCAGGTGGTGATACCGGCAGCGCTGCCGGGCATTGTCGGCGCGGTGCTGCTGGCCGCCTCGCGTGCCATTGGCGAGACCATGATCGTGGTCATGGGGGCTGGGGCGATTGCCAAGTTCTCTGCCAACCCGCTGGAGTCGATGACCACGATCACCACCCGCATCGTCAGCCAGCTGACCGGCGACACCGACTTTGCCAGCCCCGAAACGCTGGTTGCCTTTGCCCTGGGTCTGACCCTGTTTGTCCTGACCCTCGGCCTGAACGTCCTGGCGCTCTATATCGTGCGCAAATACCGGGAGCAGTACGACTGATGACCGATCTCAGCCAATCCCCCTCTGCGCCGCGCAAACACGGCGGCTCGCTGCTGGAGCAAACCCCGCATACCAAAAAGCGCAACGCAGCGGAAATCCGCTTCAAGGCTTATGGTATTGCTGCCATTGCTGTCGGCCTGCTGATGCTGGCGATCCTAGTGACCACCATCGTCGGCAAAGGCACCGGTGCGTTCCAGCAGACCTTTGTCACCCTGAAAGTGGACCTTCTGGAAGCCAAGCTCGACAAGAAGGGCAACCGCGACCTGGCCGATATCAAGAAGGTCACCACTTTCGGTTATGCCCCGATCATCAAGGGCGCGATGGAGACCGCGGTGGCGGAGCTGGGCATTGAGACCAGCCTCAAATCCAAGGAGCTGGCCGGCATCCTGTCCAAGGACGTCGCCGCCCAGCTGCGCGATTTTGTCATCGCCAACCCGGACCAGATCGGCCAAACGGTTGAATTCCGCTTCCTCGCCTCAGGCCGGGTTGACGGCTACCTGAAGGGCCGCGTCACCCGCGACAGCATCGTCAACGACAAGAACATCTCGGCCGAGCAGCTTGATCTTGTTGACGCTTTGGCTGCTGCCGGGGTGCTGGAAAAAACCTTCAACCTCGACTTCATCCTAGGCGCCGATGCCTCCGATGCCCGCCCCGAGGCCGCCGGTATCGGCGTTGCAATGCTGGGTTCGCTGTTCATGATGCTGGTGGTGCTGGCGCTGGCGCTGCCGATTGGTGTGGCCGCCTCTATCTATCTTGAGGAATTCGCCCCGCAGAACTGGCTCACCGACATGATCGAGGTGAACATCTCCAACCTCGCCGCGGTGCCCTCCATCGTGTTCGGCATCCTCGGCCTTGCGGTGTTCATCAACTACATGCACCTGCCGACTTCGGCCCCCTTGGTGGGCGGGCTGGTGCTGACGCTGATGACCCTGCCGACGATCATCATCTCCACCCGCGCCTCGCTGAAATCGGTGCCGCCGTCGATCCGCGACGCCGCGCTGGGTGTCGGGGCGTCCAAAATGCAGGCGGTGTTTCACCACGTGCTGCCGCTGGCGGCACCGGGCATCCTGACCGGCACCATTATTGGACTGGCGCAGGCACTGGGCGAGACCGCGCCGCTGCTGCTGATCGGCATGGTCGGATTCATCGCCTCCAACGCGCCGGAAACGATTGCCGACGGCCTGCTGGCGCCGAATTCCGCCATGCCCGCGCAGATCTACGAATGGGCCAAACGCGCCGACCCGGCGTTCTATGAACGCGCCTGGGGCGGCATCATCATCCTTCTCATCTTCCTGGTGACCATGAACACTTTCGCCGTGATCCTGCGCCGCCGCTTTGAACGCCGCTGGTAAGGGGGCATAGTGCAATGAACGACATGACCTTGATGGAAAACACCGTGGACACACAGAAAATCAAAATCGCCGCCAAGGACGTCAACGTCCACTACGGCGACAGCCACGCGATCAAAGACGTGAATGTCGAGATCGAGGACAAGACCGTCACCGCCTTTATCGGCCCCTCGGGCTGTGGCAAGTCGACCTTCCTGCGCTGTTTGAACCGGATGAACGATACCATTGATATCTGCCGCGTGAAGGGCGACATCCTGCTGGATGGCGAGGATATCTATGACCGTCGCGTCGACCCGGTACAGCTGCGCGCCAAGGTCGGCATGGTGTTCCAAAAGCCGAACCCGTTTCCGAAATCGATCTATGACAACGTGGCCTATGGCCCGCGCATTCACGGCCTTGCCAAGAACAAGGCGGAACTGGATGAGATCGTTGAAAAATCCCTGCGCCGCGCAGCCATCTGGGACGAGGTGAAAGACCGCCTTGATGCCCCTGGTACCGGCCTGTCCGGCGGCCAGCAGCAGCGCCTGTGCATCGCCCGCGCCGTAGCCACAGAACCCGAAGTACTGCTGATGGACGAACCCTGTTCAGCGCTCGACCCCATCGCGACTGCGCAAGTGGAGGAACTGATCGACGAACTGCGCAGCCAGTATTCGGTGGTGATCGTCACCCACTCAATGCAGCAGGCCGCGCGCGTCAGCCAGAAGACCGCCTTCTTCCACCTCGGCAATCTGGTGGAATTCGGTCCCACCGGCCAGATCTTCACCAATCCCGAAGATCCGCGCACCGAGAGCTACATTACCGGCCGGATCGGCTGATCTTTAGGAAAAACAAATGACTGCACAGCATATTGCATCTGCTTTCGACCGTGACCTGGAGGCAATCCAAGCCCGGATCATGAAAATGGGCGGCCTGGTCGAGGACGCTATCCGCGAAGCCGCCAAGGCGCTTGAAACCCGCGATGAAGAACTGGCGCTGACTGTGCGCCAGGGCGACAAGGCCATCGACGGGCTGGAAGAATTGATCAACGAGGAAACCGCCCGGCTGATCGCGCTGCGCGCGCCTGCGGCCTCCGACCTGCGCCTGGTGCTCTCGGTGATGAAGATCGCCGGCAACCTGGAACGCATTGGCGACTATGCGAAAAACATGGCCAAGCGCACCACAGTGCTGGCTCAGGGGCCGAACACCAGCGAAGGCGCCGCCGCCCTGCGCCGCATGGCGCGCGAGGTAGAGCGGATGTTGAAGGACGCGCTTGATTCCTACATCCAGCGCGACGTTGAACTGGCCCGCGACGTGATCGAGCGCGACCGCGACGTGGATCAGATGTACAACGCCCTGTTCCGTGAATTTCTGACCCACATGATGGAAGATCCGCGCAACATTTCGGCCTGTATGCACTTGCATTTTATCGCAAAAAACACTGAACGCATGGGCGACCATGTGACCGCGATTGCAGAACAGGTGATCTATCTGGTCACCGGCGAGAAGCCGGAGGAAGACCGCAAGAAATTCGACACCACCTCAACCACACCGCAGGAGATCTGACCAATGGCTGCCGATCAGCCCACTGTTCTGGTTGTAGAAGACGAAATGGCACAACGGGAAGTGCTGGCCTATAACCTCGAAGCGGACGGTTTTCGTGTGCTCAGGGCCAAGGACGGCGAGGAAGCCTTGCTGATGGTTGAGGAGGACATGCCGGATATGATCATCCTCGATTGGATGATGCCCAACCTCAGCGGCATTGAAGTGTGCCGCCGCCTCAAGACCCGCGCGGAAACCCGCAATATCCCGGTGATAATGCTCTCCGCGAGGTCCGAAGAAGTGGACAAGGTGCGCGGCCTGGAAACCGGCGCCGACGATTACGTTGTGAAACCCTATTCAGTGGCGGAGCTTATGGCCCGCGTGCGCAGCCAGCTGCGCCGGGTGCGGCCCTCTACCGTGGGTGTGCGGCTGGAATATGATGATATCGTACTGGACGCCGAAACCCACAAGGTCAGCCGGGGCGGCAATCCGCTCAAGCTGGGACCGACCGAATTCCGCCTGCTCTCCACTTTCATTGAAAAACCGGGCCGGGTGTGGAGCCGTGAACAGCTGCTGGATCGCGTCTGGGGCCGTGACATCTACGTCGACACCCGCACCGTCGACGTCCACATCGGCCGATTGCGCAAGGCGCTCACCCAGCACGGCGGCAACGATCCCGTTCGTACGGTGCGCGGCGCTGGCTACGCCTTAGGCTGAAATCTGGGCTGAACCGGCACCAGGGGACACGGATGGCGTAAAGGGGGGGCACGCATGGCCCCCCTGATTTTAGCGCGGCAGCGGGTCTTCGGGTTGGGCTTTCCCGGCCAGCCAGGTGCGGAACTTCATCAGCGCCGGCGCGTTGGATTTCCGCTCCGGCCAGACCAGGTAATAGGCGCCTTCGGTTTCCACCGGCTCCGGATGCAGCGCCACCAGGCGGCCTGTCGCCAGATCCTGCTCGACCAGATAATCCGGCATCAAGGCGACACCCAACCCATGCAGCGCAGCCTGGGTGATGGTTGCGAATTGATCATAGATCGTACCGCCCAGGCTGGCACCAGCTTCAATACCATTCTGCTCAAACCAATCGGTCCAGGCGCTTGTTCTGGTTTGAATGTGCAACAGCGGCAGCTTCAGGATGTCTTTGACCTCATCAATGCTGCGCCCTTCCAGAAGCAGCGGTGCGCAGACCGGCAAAAGCTGCTCGTGCTTCAATAGCAGCGATTGCGTGCCCGGCCAGGACGCATCCCCAAAATGTATCGCTGCATCAAAGGGTTCAGTGGCAAAGTTGAAAGGTTCCAGCCGGGTCGCCATGTTGATTGTCACATCCGGGTGCAGCCGGGCAAATTCCGGCAGCCGCGGCATCAGCCAGCGCATGCCAAAGGCAGGCAGAATTGCCAGATTGAGCGACCCGGCCAGCGGCGCGGCCTGTAAACGCAGGGTGGATTGCACAATCTGGTTCAATGCCTGGCGGATCTCGGCGGCGTAATCCTGGGCCTCTGTAGTCAAGGCCAGCCGCTTCTGGTCCCGTTGCACCAGTTCCATCCCCAATTGCCGTTCCAGCGTCTGCAGCTGGCGGCTGACGGCCCCTTGTGTTAACGCCAATTCATCTGCAGCCGCCGAGGCGCTGCCCAGCCGGTCCACTGCCTCCAGCGCGCGCAGCGAGGAGATCGAGGGCAGGAATTTACGCGGCACAGTCATGTATGAGTGTTTGTCATGGTTTGTTGCGAAAGTCTCGCTGTTTTTTCCGTTCACCTCGCGTTAGGGTTTGCCCAATTCGCGAACCACTGAGGTGACAAGATGACTGACAAACCTGCCCTGCGCGCCAAAGATGCCCCGGACCTGGGCCGTTTCAATTGGGAAGACCCGTTGCGGTTGGAGGACCAGCTGACTGAAGACGAGCGGATGATCACCGCCTCGGCCCGCGCCTATGCTCAGGAAAAACTTCAACCTCGAGTGCTAAGCGCTTATGAAAACGAGGAAACTGATCCGGAAATTTTCCGCGAGATGGGCGGGATGGGTCTGTTGGGCACCACCATCCCGGAGGAATACGGCGGGCTTGGCAGCGGCTATGTGTCATACGGCTTGGTCGCCCGCGAGGTGGAGCGCGTCGACAGCGGTTACCGCTCAATGATGTCGGTGCAAAGTTCGCTGGTGATGTATCCGATTTACGCATACGGAAGCGAAGAACAGCGCCGGAAATACCTGCCCAAGCTTGCTACCGGCGAATGGATCGGTTGTTTCGGCCTTACTGAACCGGACGCGGGTTCTGATCCCGCCGGTATGAAAACCCGGGCTGAAAAGACCGAAGGCGGTTACCGTCTGACCGGCTCCAAAATGTGGATTTCCAACGCGCCTATCGCCGATGTCTTTGTTGTCTGGGCAAAATCCGAAGCCCACGGCGGCAAGATCCGCGGTTTTGTGCTGGAGAAGGGCTTGAAAGGCCTGAGCGCGCCAAAAATAAAAAACAAGGCCAGCCTGCGCGCGTCCGTCACTGGTGAGATCGTAATGGACGGTGTTGAGGTCGGCGAGGATGCGTTGCTGCCGCATGTTCAAGGGCTCAAAGGTCCGTTCGGCTGTTTGAACCGCGCGCGTTATGGCATCAGCTGGGGTGCAATGGGCGCGGCTGAGGCTTGCTGGCACGCCGCCCGGCAATATGGCCTGGATCGCACGCAATTCGGGCGTCCGCTGGCCAACACCCAGCTGTTTCAGCTGAAACTGGCGAACATGCAGACGGAAATTACTTTGGGTCTGCAGGCGTCACTGCAGGTTGGGCGGCTGATGGATGCCGCCAGCGCTGCTCCGGAAATGATCTCGATCATCAAACGCAACAACTGCGGCAAGGCGCTGGATATCGCCCGCATGGCGCGGGATATGCACGGTGGCAACGGCATCAGCCTGGAGTTCAACGTGATCCGCCACATGGTGAACCTGGAGACGGTGAACACTTATGAGGGCACCCACGACGTGCATGCCTTGATCCTGGGTCGGGCTCAGACCGGATTGCAGGCTTTCTTCTAAGCATGGCAAGCAGCGCGGGGAATTGTCCCTGCGCTGCATTACTGCATTTTTGAAATGCATTTCCGCAACATGGCTGCGCACCGGGAGTTCCGCAAAGGCTGGCAGGGGTGGAGTGCGAAACGCGCCAGCGGTTTTGTATCCGAAAGTGTTGATTGAGCAGGCGGGCAGAGGGCCAGAACCTTAAAGAATTTCGGAAAAAGTTCATCTGATGGTTAATCTTAATGAATCATATCGGCATTCTACAATGATTGTCAGGTGATCATTTGCCCCTGCCTTGCAGAAGTGAAACCGAACGCAAATGAGACTAAAAACCTAGTCACCTTGCAGTTTCGCAAAATCAACCCGCTAAACGCCGGGTCAAATGCAGACACCTTTGCAGTTATTCAAAGTCATTTTGCTCAAATACAGGTGTGTTTTTGCAGATTGATCGCCGTATTCAGGCGAGGAGACCTGAAAAATTTTGTTTGTTAATAAAAGGTTATCATAATTTCAGGTGTGGCAAAAGTGCTTTGTGAAAATTTTCTTAACTTACTGGCTGAGATAGCTGAGGGGGCAGGAATACGCCCAGAGTTCCCGAGCCTGGCGTCCTGCTTTTGTGCTGGTCGCAAAAAACGGGCCGGAAAATTCCGGCCCGTATCAGCGCATCTGGAATGTCGGGTTAAGCCGGAAGGTGGATGTTGAACGTCTCGCGGATTGCCATGTCGGTTGCGGCATCAAACCGAGCGGATGCGCGCTGGGACAGGATCTTCTCCTTCTTGGCAATAGCCTTTTGGATCAGGTCAGGTTTTTCAAGCTCCACCCATTCCTTGGGAGATGTTCGGTCGCCCAGATCCGGGTAAACATAATCGACCTGCATCCGGCTGAGGGTTTGATCGGTGCCCAGGTAGTGGCCAGGCCCGCCCATGCACGTGGCGCGCATCTGGTCCAGAGCGAGGGTTTCATCGTTCACCTCAATGCCGCGAACGCATCTCTGTGCCTGGCCGAGCAGATCGTTGTCCAAGATCAGCGACTCAAGGCAAAACCCCAGCAGTGACGCATGCATTCCGGCAGCTTCATAGGCCATGTTGAGGCCGGAAAGCCCCGCCATAACCGCAGAGCACATCTGCTCCCAGCCGGCCTGCATATCCGGCAGTTTGGAATCCGATGCGCCAGCCGCGGCGCCGCCCGGCAGGTTGTAAAATTTATGCATCTGAGCACAGCCTGCAGTCAGCAACGCCTGTTCGCCGGAGCCCACGGACATTGCACCGGTACGCAGATCAAGACCAAAGGGCCAAGTGCCGAAAATAGCGGGTGCGCCTGGGCTTACGGCGTTAACATAAACCAGGCCGGCGAGGCATTCTGCAACCGCCTGGGTGATGGCGCCGGCGATGGACGAAGGGGCGGTTGCCCCGGCCATGCCTGCCGACAGCAGCAGCACCGGCATGCCGCCTTTGATGCATTCCTCCATCACTTCACAGGATTCGGTTGCAAACTTCATGGGAGGCACCACAAAGCAGTTTGAGTTCGACACAAAAGGCCGCTCGCGCCACTTGTCTTCGCCGCCCGCAATCATGTGCAGCAGCTCCAGTCCCGGCTTCACGAAATCCGGTTCACTAAAAGAAACACCAACATGTTTGGTCGTGCCTGCAGTGGTCGCGTAAATGGAGTTCAGGTCCATCTCAAGATTGTCGGGGATGTCGCGGCATACCATCGGACGTTGGACAAAGTGGATATTGTCCAGCTGATCACAGATGCGCGCAGCGTCGTGCAGATCCTGCACAGTTGAATCGCGGTATTCCTTGCCGTGGACGTCGACCACGCTGACCGCGGCCCCAGCAGTGCCATAGTGAACCCGGCCGCCAGACAGCTGCAGATCAGACTTGCCATCCCGGCTGTACAGGGTGACGGAGCGGTTTGCCTTGGCGATGGTGTCTTCGACCAGCGCGCGCGGGAACCGGATGCGGCCGTCATCCCCCAGCACGCAGCCGGCAGAAGTCAGGTAATCGATACCGCTTTGCGGCGCGTCGGCAAGACCGATTTCTTCCAGCGCGGTCAGGGCGGCCTCATGGATTTTTTCCATATCTGCCTGGCTGAGCAACTTCAGCGCAGTGGATTCCATGCCGGGGCGGACCGGGCGCAGGTGTTCCGGCAATGCAGCAGCACGGGCTGCACGGCGGGCATTACGCCCTCCGCTACGGGCGGCGCGGGACGGGGAGGCTTGATCGTTCATTCTGTGAGCCTTTCAGGAGAGGTGAGTTGAAGTGTTGAAACGTCAACTCACTGCGGCCGGCCCCTTGCCGCACGGCCCCGTGCCGCACCGATGGTGCGACAGATAAGGCTGACATGGCAGCGTTCACCTTGCATGCGGACTCCTGTTCAGTTCCCTGCAAATTGGCACGCATTTGCGTCGTTTCTAGCACAATAGCGACCTTGGTGAAAAAAACGACATGTTTTTCATTTGAGCAGAGAGCGCCATGAGGCCTGAGAAGCCGCCTGCTTTTTCCTAAAATGTCATCATTTTTAATGCTGTAATCTCGATTTTTAACGCTTCACGGAGTGGTTCATTGTTGGCAAACTGAGTTCGGGAACCAAATATTAAGCATTAATGGCTATACTGGATATCCTGGGGATGGAGCGCTGATCCAGCGCATTTCAAAAAGGCACAGCCACATGCCGATGGTTAAAAAGGCCAGACACAGGTGCTCTCTAGCTGCGGTATTTGCGGCGGCGGCTCTGATTTCTCAGACATCTGCCGCAGAAGAATGGCGGCCGTTGCCCTCCGGTTTCACAGGTCAGGGCGCTGCTGCAACTGGCAGCAGGCCAACAAGTGAAACACGCTCCTTTCAATTTGCATATGGCCGCCATCTGGGCGGAATGATCCTGGCAGGCACTGTCTCGATGGAGCAGTCAGGCCTGCTGACACAAGCGGTGCAAGCGGAAGAAACCCGTCAGCTGCGGTTGCACGCGGGTTTTGACTTTGGCCCTGCAACCGGTTTTGTGACCCTGGGCAGGGTACAGGCAGAAACGTCCAGCGGATCGCGGCATGGACCGCTGTTTGGCCTGGGCATGCGGGTTTCACTGAACCGCGCGCTGCAGGTGACCGGAGAATTGCTTCACCACGAGGCCGGACCAAGGGACGGCACTGCCAGCCCGCGCGGGGAGACCTTGTCGGTGAGTGCCGCTTTCCGGTTCTGACCCGGTCTTTTGAACATTCGGCAGCGTTGCCGCCACTAGGACCGGGGAGACCGGTTTTCAATGGCTTGGCAATTTCCTGCCTGCGGATTCCGGCGGAAAGACGCACGTGTCCGAGGGTTTTCGGCCAGTCACTGCCAGTTCAGCAGGCGTGATCAACGCGGCTCTGGAAGTTCCTGTGCAGAACCCTTTTGTAGCTGACAACGGCGCACAGCTTGCGCCGGGACTGCAAAAGGAGAAGTCTGAATGACTCGTTTCGTAGCTATGACAGCCATCGCCGCCGTAATGGGCAGTGCGGCCTTTGCCGGCAATGTAAGTGATCCGGTAATTGAACCCGCTCCAGCTCCGGCGCCTGTTCCGGTGGCCAACGATGGCGGCGACTGGACCGGTTTCTACCTGGGTGGCCAGGTCGGCCAGCTGGATGCAGACGCCAGCAACGGCGCCTCTGGAGACGATACCGCTTATGGTATCCACGGCGGCTACAACCATGATTTCGGCCGTTTCGTATTGGGCGGCGAACTGGAATATGATGCAACCGACCTGGATCTGGGCGGCGGTGCGACTGTTGACTCGGTTGCCCGTGCCAAGGTGAAGGCCGGCTATGACTTTGGCAATGTGCTGGCCTATGTGACCGGTGGCGTGGCCGAAGCTGACAGCTCGCTGGGCAGCGAAACCGGTGAGTTCTACGGTGTCGGCATTGCCTATCAGGTGACCGACCAGTGGCAAATCGGCGGCGAAGTGCTGGAGCATGAGTTCGACCAGTTCGGCAATTCGGGCGTGGGGGCGGATGCCACTTCGGTATCGCTGCGCGCGTCCTTCAAGTTCTAAGCCTGCCAAAATTACGGGCGCGGCACTCCTGTTCCGCCGCGCCCTTGGCCGCCCGGTCCGGGCCCAAGACGGACCGGGCGGTCGTTGCCGTTTGAGGCAAAAAGCTTGGCGGGCTGAATGTCCCGTGCTAAGCATCCTGCATGAACCAAAATTGCACCATCATTGACTGCTGCATTACCTGCTGACATACCAGCGGGCCGGTTTCTGTCGTTTTCATTTCTCTGACAAGTTGCTAAGCCCGCGCTGCGCGCAACGGGTGATGTCGGCCGTTTTTGGCTGGGCATGGGAGAGGAACCGGGCATGGGTACCATGGACATAGAGATCAAGCTGCAGAATACGAAGACCCGCAAGAAGGAGGTCTTTGAGCCGATCAACGCCAGCGATGTGCGGATGTATGTCTGCGGTCCCACGGTCTATGACCGGGCGCATCTGGGCAATGCGCGCCCAGTGGTGGTATTTGATGTGCTTTATCGTCTGCTTCGTGAGGTTTATGGAGCGGGAGAAGTGACTTACGCCCGGAACTTCACCGATGTAGACGACAAGATAAACGCGCGCGCCGCCGCAAGCGGGCGTCCGATCGGAGAGATCACCGCGGAAACCACGCAGTGGTTCCTGGATGACATGGGTGAACTTGGCGCGCTGCAGCCTAACCACATGCCGCGCGCAACCGAATACATCCCGCAGATGGTGGCGATGATTGACGACCTGATCGCCAAGGGCCACGCCTATGCGGCTGAAGGTCATGTGCTGTTTGCAGTCGACAGCTGGAAAGAGTCGTACGGCAAACTGTCGGGCCGGTCGGTGGACGACATGATTGCTGGTGCGCGGGTGGAAGTGGCGCCCTACAAAAAGAACCCGATGGATTTTGTGCTGTGGAAGCCTTCCAGCGATGATCTGCCCGGCTGGGACAGTCCCTGGGGCCGCGGACGGCCGGGCTGGCACATTGAATGCTCGGCGATGTCTTATGAGCTTCTGGGCGAGACCTTTGACATTCACGGCGGCGGCAATGATCTGATGTTCCCGCATCACGAGAATGAAATTGCGCAAAGCTGCTGCGCCAATGGCGACGATAGTTTTGCGCGGTATTGGCTGCATAACGAGATGCTGCAGGTCGAGGGTAAGAAGATGTCCAAGAGCCTGGGCAACTTCTTCACCGTGCGTGACCTGCTGGATCAGGGCTATCCGGGTGAGGTGATCCGGCTTGTGTTTTTGCAGACTCACTATCGCAAACCGATGGATTGGACAGACAAAAAGGCAAAAGAGGCCGAGGCGACGCTGCGCAAGTGGCGGGCGCTGACCACGGGCATCGAGCCCGCGTCCAGCGCTGCTGCCGCGGTTCTGGCGGCTTTGGCGGATGACCTGAATACCGCTGGTGTCATTGCGGAGCTGCACAAGCTGGCGGCAGCTGGTGACGCAGCCGGTCTGCTGGCATCTGCCAATTTTCTGGGGCTGTTGACAGATGAGATGGGTGCGTGGGCTGCCGGACCGTCAGTGGATCTCTCCGGCTATGAAGAAAGCCTGTTCAAAGCGCGTCAGAAGGCCATGGAAACGAAGGAGTTTTCTGAAGTTGATCGATTGAAGGCAGCCTTTGTTGAAGCGGGTTTGGAAGTGCGGATGAGCAAGGCAGGTGTCGAGCTGGTACCAGGTGCTGGCTTCAACCCGGCCAAGCTGGAGGGGCTGTGATGGCAAAAGAACGCCTCTATCTCTACGACACCACCTTGCGGGATGGGCAGCAGACCCAAGGGGTGCAATTCTCAACCGCAGAAAAAAAGCAGATTGCCCAGGCACTTGACGGACTTGGTGTTGATTACATCGAAGGCGGCTGGCCGGGGGCGAACCCGACCGACAGTGCGTTTTTCAATGAGGCGCCTGATACACGCGCCACGATGACTGCGTTTGGCATGACCAAACGGGCAGGACGGTCAGCGGAAAACGATGATGTTCTGGCGGCGGTGATGAATGCCGGAACGCCAGCGGTGTGTCTGGTGGGCAAGAGCCATGACTACCATGTGACCCAGGCGCTGGGGATCACTCTGGACGAGAACTTGGAAAACATCCGTGCATCGGTCGCCCATATCGTGGCGCAGGGGCGCGAGGCGTTGTTTGATGCCGAACACTTCTTTGATGGCTACAAGGATAACCCCGGTTATGCGCTTGATGCTTGCCGGGCTGCACTGGAGGCCGGGGCGCGCTGGGTGGTGCTGTGCGACACCAATGGTGGCGCCCTGCCATCGGAAGTGAAACAAATCGTTTCAGAGGTTGTTGCCGCCGGAATTCCAGGTGAGAAACTTGGCATACACACGCATAACGACACGGAAAATGCCGTCGCTTGCTCGCTCGCGGCAGTGGAGGCCGGCGCGCGCCAGATCCAGGGCACACTGAACGGCTTAGGTGAACGCTGCGGCAATGCCAACCTGACTGCGCTGATCCCGACACTGCTGTTGAAGGAACCCTATGCCAGCCAGTTTGAGACAGGCGTCACCCACGAAGCTTTGGAAGGCCTAACCCGGATCAGCCGGATGCTGGACGATATCCTGAACCGCGTTCCGGTGCGGCAGGCGGCTTATGTGGGAGCCTCGGCCTTTGCCCATAAGGCGGGGCTGCACGCCAGCGCGATCCTCAAGGATCCTTCGACCTATGAACACATTGTGCCGGACAAGGTTGGCAACGCACGGGTTATACCGATGTCGAACCAGGCCGGTCAGTCGAACCTGCGCAAGCGATTGACCGATGCGGGCCTGAGTGTGGACAAAGGCAATCCGGCACTGGCGCTGATCCTGGACCGGATCAAGACGCGGGAGGCGGAGGGGTACTCCTATGACACCGCGCAGGCGTCGTTTGAGCTGCTGGCGCGCAAGGAGCTGGGGCAGCTGCCGGAATTCTTTGAAGTCAAACGCTATAAGGTCACCGTCGAACGGCGCAAAAACAAGTACAACCGGATGGTCAGCCTGTCAGAGGCGGTTGTGGTGGTTAAGGTCGATGGCGAAAAGCGGCTGTCTGTAAGTGAATCCCTTGATGACACCGGCAGCGATCGTGGTCCGGTCAACGCGCTGGCGCGGGCGCTGAGCAAGGACCTGGGGCGCTATTCTGCACAGCTGGAAGATATGCGGCTGGTGGATTTCAAGGTGCGGATCACCCAGGGCGGCACCGAGGCGGTGACGCGGGTTATTATCGACAGCGAAGACAGCCAGGGCCACCGCTGGTCGACCGTTGGCGTCAGCCCGAACATCATAGATGCGTCGTTTGAGGCGCTGCTGGACGCGATCCGCTGGAAGCTGATCCATGATGGCGGGGCCGGGCAGGCGGATGACGTTTGATGCTGATCTGACGGCCTGCGCCGAGCTGGTCCAGAAAAGCGACCCGGACCGGTTTTTGGCCACGATGGCTGCGCCGGTTCAGGCGCGGCCGTTGCTGTTTGCGCTCTATGCTTTCAATATCGAACTGGCGCGGGCACCCTGGGCCAGCCAGGAGAGTATGATTGCCGAAATGCGGGTGCAATGGTGGCGTGATGCAGGCGCCGAGATTGCCGAAGGGGGTTCTGTCCGCCGCCACTATGCGGCCACGCCATTGGGACGGCTGCTGAAGCCGGAACTGGCGGCCTGCATCGACGGTATGGCCGAGGCGCGGCGTTGGGATATATATAAGGATCCCTTTGGGGATGAAGCTGAATTTGATAGCTACATTAACCGCACCAGCGGTTCGCTGATGTGGATGGCGGCAGCGTCACTAGGTCAGGCGGATGAAGCCGCGGTAAGGGGCTTCGCCTATGGCGCGGGCATTGCCAATTGGTTGCGCGCCATTCCGGAGCTGGAAGCCCAAAAGCGGATCCCGCTGCTGGATGGCACCTTGGAAGGTGTGCAAGCTTTGGCGCGCAAAGGCTTGGAGCATTTGACTAAAGCCCGCTCAGACCGCAGCGCGGTCTCAAAACCTGCGGGGTGGGCGTTGCTGGCGGGCTGGCAGGCAGAGGCCATTCTGAAACAGGCGCTGCAACAGCCGGAGCGGGTGGCGCAGGGCGCGCTGGGGCAAAGCGAATTCCGGCGAAGAACCGGCCTGATGCGGCGTGCGATCCTTGGCCGCTGGTAGATAGAAACCAAGGAAAAAGGCGCCTGATTGGGCGCCTTTCCTTTTATTGCGGGAGAATATCTCAGGCTTCTTTGGGGCGCATAACCAGCCACACCAGCGCGCCGCCGGCCAGCACCAGGAAGGGCGCCATCGCCATGTTCACCGCGCTCCAGCCGTCGGCCGGGTTGCCGCCCGAGCAGTTCATCAGCCCGCCTGATGCCAGAGACGCCATGGTAACCCCGCCAAAGACCAGAAGGTCGTTCAGCCCCTGCATCCGGCCGCGCTCATAGCTTTCATGTGCGCCGGCCAGCATGGTTGTGGCGCCGATAAAGCCGAAATTCCAGCCCACGCCCAAAAGCACAAGCGCGATGAAGAAGTTTTCGATTTCAACGCCTTGCAGGGCAACAGCACCGGCGCCGGCAAGGATCACCAGGCCTGCCGCCACAATCTTCTCCACACCGAAGCGGGCGATCAAGTGGCCGGTAAAGAAGGACGGCACATACATCGCCAGAACATGTGAGGTGACCACGTCGGCAGCATTGCCTTCGGTAAAACCGCAGCCGACCACCGCCAGCGGCGTGGAGGTCATCACCAGGTTCATCAACGCGTAAGAAACCATTGCGCAAATCACTGCAACAGCAATAACCGGAGTTTTCAGCAGCTCCATCCGGCTGCGGCCCTTGGGGCTGTCAGCGCTGGGGGCTGGCGGTTTGGGGATGTCGAGGAACAGAAACAATGCTGCCCCGACAACGTTCACCGCAATCACCGCCAGGTAGGTGCCGAAGAACGGAATAACAAAGGCTTGGCTGGTGGCCTTTACAAGTTGCGGGCCGATAATGGCCGCTGCAAGCCCGCCTGCCATGACATAGGAGATCGCCTTGGGGCGGAACGCCTCGGACGCCGTGTCGGCTGCTGCAAAGCGGTAAAAGCCATGCGCGCTCATATAAACGCCAGTCAGCAGGCTGCCGATCAGAAAGATCGGAAAGGAGCCAAGGTACAACCCATAAGCCCCGACCAGCCCGCCCAAGGCGCCAAAGGCCGCCCCTGCGAAAAAGCCGGCCCGGCGGCCCCAGCGCTGCATGACGGCTGAGACCGGGGTGGCCGCCATCATCGACCCGGCCACGATCAGCGAGATCGGCAAGGTGGCAAAACAGGGGTTCGAGGCCAGCGACTGCCCGGCCAGGCCGCCGACGATGAAGATCATCGGCATCTGGGCGCCGAGGAGCGCCTGGGCCAGCACCAGGATGGCAACGTTTTTCTTGGCGACGGCGTCGCTGGGGGTGGTCATGCTCATGGTCATGTGGGATGCGTAGCTGTGAATATGTGCGGGAGCAAGCCAGCGGGCTGGACCTTGTGATCACGGTTTCTTTCAACCGCCGCCAATCAGGGGGTAACGTGGCGTCATATGGACAGACAATCCTGCCGGGGGCGGGACGGATTATCCAATGCGACGCCTGCGTGAGGGAGGGCGCCGAATGGCTGGCCGCGCAGGACAGCCGGTTTGCCGATGCATTGAAACTGACCGGCCCTTTGCCGCTGCGCCGCAAGCCGGACGGGTTTGCCGAACTGTTGAGCGCAATTGTCAGCCAGCAAGTGAGTGTGGCCTCCGCCAAGGCGATCTGGAACCGGATGAAGGCCGCCAGGCTCACCGGGCCGCGTAAGATACTGTGGGCCACGGATGAGGAACTGCGCGCAGCGGGCCTCAGCCGCCAAAAGATCCGCTATGCCCGTGCGCTGGCAGAGGCACGCATTGATTTCAAAGCTTTGCGGGACGTTCCGGATGCGGAAGTGATTGCACGTCTGGTCGAGGTTCCGGGGATCGGTGTTTGGACGGCTGAGATTTATGCAATGTTTTCGCTGGGTCGGGCCGATGTCTTTGCCCACGGTGATCTGGCCTTGCAGGAGGCCGCAAGGATGCTGTTTGATCTGCCGGCCCGCCCCAGGGACCGGGAACTGCGGCAAATGGCCGAAGACTGGTCGCCCTGGCGATCGGTTGCGGCGCGCATTCTCTGGGCCTATTACCGGGTGGCGAAGGACAGGGAAGGGATCCGATGACTCGTGTACTGAATGCCGGCCGCAAAGAGCCGCTCTCCGGCGATATCCGCTCGATTGTGGTGTTCCTGCATGGCTATGGCGCCAATGGCGCCGACCTGCTGGGGCTTGCGGACCCTTTGGCTGAACATCTGCCGGATACGCTGTTTGTCGCGCCTGACGCGCCTGAGGCCTGTGCCGGCGCCCCGATGGGCTATCAGTGGTTTCCGATCCCCTGGATCGACGGCTCCTCGGAAGAGGAAAGCATGCGCGGCATGCAGGCGGCCGAGGAAGATCTGAATGCCTTCCTGAATGCGCTGATGGTGGACGAGGACGTGCTGCCGGAACAGGTGGTGCTGTTCGGGTTCAGCCAGGGCACAATGATGAGCCTGCAGATTGCTCCGCGGCGCGAAGACGCGGTGGCCGGCATTGTAGCCTTTTCCGGCCGTCTGCTGGCGCCTGAACTGCTCAAGGACGAAGCCGTGTCCAAAATGCCGATTCTGCTGGTGCACGGAGATCAGGACGACGTGGTGCCGGTGCAATCCTTGCCGGAAGCGGCGGAAGCTCTGCAGGAGGCCGGTTTTCAGGATGTCTTTGCCCATATTCAAAAGGGCACAGGCCATGGCATCGCACCGGATGGCTTGAGCGTCGCCTTGGCCTTTATGCGCGATAAACTGGGGCTGTAACGCCGGATCAAAGATTTCCCGCCCTGGTGCCGCCACATTAAAGATGAGGCGCTCCGGGCCGGGCCCGGCGGTCCCGCAAAATTCTTGCCAAGAATTTTGGTCGGAAAATTGAAATTTTCCGGCGCGCTGCAGCCAACTCAAAAAGCCCAGAGCTGCGGCTCGGCGATTTCAATCGAGTTTCCGGCGGGGTCGCGGAAGTAGAGGGAGCGTGCTCCGCTGGGCCAGTCGAACTCAGCTTCTATTGCAACCCCTGATGCCACCAGACGGCCGCGCATCAAAAGCAGGTCTGCCCGCGGCTGGGCAAAACATATGTGCCCCGGGCCGCTGCTGCCATGCGGCGGCACTGGCAAACGCGGATTGCCGGGCGGCTTTATGGTTTCCTGAGCGTTGAAAATCAGCAATACCGAAGTTCCGCAGCGAAAGAAGACGTGCCTGTCACCGATCCGTTGAATCCGCTCAAGTCCCAGGATCCGGCCATAAAATTCTTCCGCCGCGTCCAGATCATCGGCATATAGCGCAGTTTCCAGAATGGCTTTGGGGGCAGGGGCTTGCGGTGGCATGCTGATAGAATATCAGCGCCGCCGCGGCCTGTCACTTGCCGGGTTCCGTTTCGCAGATGCCTTGGGCCTGCGGGACGGTTTTTGCGAAGGTTTGGGCGGTCCTGGCACTCTTGGGGCTTCAAGATCGTCCCACGCTCCCTGGGCCAGCCCCTCTAGCGTCCAAGCGCCGATGCTATAGCGGATCAGGCGCAGGGTCGGGTGTCCGGCCGCAGCTGTCATCCGCCTTACCTGCCGGTTGCGGCCCTCTCGGATTGTAAGTTCCATCCAGCTGTCGGCGACGGTCTTGCGCATCCGGACAGGCGGCGTGCGGGTCCAAAGGCCCGGCGGCTCATCCATCAGCCGGGCTTTGGCTGGCAGCGTCATTCCGTCTTTAAGTTCAATGCCTTCTGCAAGCAACTTGAGAGCCTCAGCACCAGGCGTGCCCTCGACCTGGACCCAATAGGTCTTGTTCATTTTATGTTTCGGGTCGGTGATCCAGGACTGCAGCCGGCCGTTGTCTGTCAGCAGCATCAGCCCTTCGCTGTCCCGGTCAAGACGGCCTGCAGCATAAACACCGGGGCAGTCAATGAAATTGCTCAGCGTGGCACGAGGGCTGCCCTGGCTGCCGCGGTCGGTAAACTGGGGCAGCACATCATAAGGTTTGTTGAAGCGGATCAGGCGGGTCATGGCATGGCAATAGGCGGGCCAATCAGGCAGAGCAAGAGGGAACGCAAAACAGGCTTGTGGATAACTTTCACCGCATTGTCACGGAATCAGCTTAGAAAGATCCCGAGATATTGTGGATCATCAGGGCTTGTCAGGCGCTAACCACGAGATATAGTCAAATGAAAGCTGGGGCGGTTTCCCCGCTCTGGTTCCGGAAAACGGAAGATCAGTGCGAGGAAGACGTTCACAATGGATGGCGATTTCAGAGCAGAGTTTGTCAGATCTCCAGGGGCGCTGAAGCAGCACCCGGCGCTGGTGCTGAATGCAGACTACCGGCCATTATCCTATTACCCGTTGTCCTTGTGGTCCTGGCAGGACGCGGTCAAGGCGGCCTGGCTCGACCGCGTGGCGATTGTGGCTGAGTATGACGAGGTGGTGCACAGTCCCAGCACCGAGATCCGAATACCCTCTGTGGTGGTTCTAAAAGACTATGTGAAACCTCAAAAGCGCGTGGCCTTCACGCGCTTTAATTTGTTTTTGAGGGATGAATTCCACTGCCAGTACTGCGGCAGCAAGGGCGACCTGACCTTTGACCATGTGGTGCCGCGTGCGGCGGGGGGGGTGACCAGCTGGGAAAACGTGGTGGCGGCCTGCAGCCCCTGCAACCTGAAGAAGGGTTCGAAATCGCTGCATCGGGCTGGTATGTCCTTGCGCAAACCGCCGCGCCGTCCAGGCGCAGAGGAGCTGCGCAATACCGGACGTAAGTTTCCGCCGAACCATCTGCATGACAGCTGGATGGATTTCCTTTACTGGGATACCGAATTGGACGCCTGAAGAAAAGTTTTTAAGATATTGAAAGTTAAGGTGTCCGGCCTTTTTACCTGTGTACCAGCCTACGTTAGGCGCGGTTGCTCAGATCCCCTTGAGCGTCGCCTGCAGGGCCAAAAGTGCGGTGATCAGGCGAAAAGGCCGGAGGTGCCGGCGGCCTCAGTTTAGCGGGCCGCCTTTGCATTGGGTCAGCCTTTGGCGCGCTGAAGCATACCAAACAAATCGCGCGGATCGTCCGGATCTGCGAGCATGTCCAGGTCGATGAAATAGTCCGTGCCTTTGATGCGGTCGCGAATGTAACGCAAGGCCGAGAAATCCTCGATCGCAAAGCCGACGCTGTCGAACAGCGTGATCTGCCGGTCACCGGTGCGGCCCTGTTTTTGGCCTGAAATCACCTCCCACAGCTCAGTGACGGCAAAATCCTCCGGCATTTGCTGAATTTCGCCTTCGATCCGGGTTTGCGGCGGGTATTCGACAAAGACGTCAGAGCGGCTGAGGATGCCGGCTGCCAATTCCGTTTTGCCCGGACAGTCGCCGCCAATCGCGTTGATATGCACGCCGCTGCCGACCATGTTGTCGGTCAGGATGGTGGCGTTTTGCTTGTCCGCGGTGCAGGTGGTAAGGATTTGGGCCCCTTCAATGGCCTCTTCCGGCGTTTTACAGGACACAACCTCAACCCCTAGCCCTTCCAAATTTCTGGCGCATTTTGCGGTTGCTGCGGTGTCTTTGTCATAGAGGCGCACGGATTTGAGGCCGATTATCGCTTTCATCGCCAGGGTCTGGAATTCCGACTGGGCGCCATTGCCGATCATCGCCATCGTGGTTGACCCTTTTGGTGCCAGATACTTGGCAGCCATTGCTGAGGTTGCCGCGGTGCGCAAGGCGGTCAGCATGGTCATCTCGGTCAGCAGCACCGGATAGCCGGTGTAGACATCTGCCAGCAGCCCAAAGGCGGTGACAGTCTGCAGGCCTTCGGACGTATTCTTGGGATGGCCGTTTACATATTTGAACCCATAGGCCTCGCCGTCCGAAGTTGGCATCAGCTCTATCACGCCTACATCCGAATGGCTGGCGACACGAGGGGTTTTGTCGAACAGCTCCCAGCGTTTGAAATCGTCTTCCACATAGCCCGCAAGATCGCGCAGAATCTGCTCGACGCCGATGTGATGAACGAGGCGCATCATATTGTCGACGCTGACAAAAGGCACCAGTGCTTTTTCCGAAGGCTGTGTCATGCGGAAATCCTTTCACGGGGGCTGAGGTGGATGCCTGCCAGCATGCAGCGCACCGACCCGCCTGCGGTTTCTATGGTCGGAATGGTCAGGGGGAGCGGCTCTGCGCTCCTTTCGATTTCTGCAATCTGGTCCGGCCGCAATGCGTCCAGCGCCTTGGCAGAAAGTGCAAGAATGCGTTTCTTGCCAGTGAGTTCCAGCGCGTTTCCGGCAAAATTGGCGATCTGATCCTGCGTCAGATCAATCACACTGCGGCCGGTCTCCTCCAGCCGCGCGGCGACTTCGGAACGGCGCGCGGGATCAACGATCATATCGAGGCAAATCAACGCGTACTCGGTGCCGATCCCCATCAGCACATTGGTGTGATAGACGTCGCGGCCGGCTTCATCTTTGGCTTCGAACACCATAGGTTCAAAGTTGAAATGGGTGCAAAACCGCTCCAGCAGGATCGGGTCGGCGCGATTGGATTTCACCGTGTAGGCAATGCGGCCGATGTGGTCGAGCACCATGGCTCCGGTGCCTTCCAGCGACAGCCCGTCCTGTTCCAGACCGGAGTAGTCGATCACATCCTGAACCCGGTAGTCCCGCTTCAGCAGTTCGATCACATCCCAGCGCCGTTCCTTGCGCCGGTTGTCAGCGAACATCGGGTAAACCGCAACATGGCCGCCGGCATGGGTAGAAAACCAGTTGTTCGGGAAAACGCTGTCCGGTGTGTTGATGGTGGTGTCGTCAAAAACATGCACGGTAACACCAGCGCCGCGCAGGGTTTCCACGGCGCCGTCGAACTCTGCCAGTGCCTGGGCAGATGTCGTTTCAGCCGAAGTATTTTCCTGAGTTTGGAAGGCGTTATCATCCTTTGTTTCCGGGTTTGAGCGGAAATGATGCGGCCGGATCATGACTACGGCAGAGGGGGCTTGCAGGCTGGTCACTGATAGCTCCGTGTCGGGCGGTCAAAGACGCGGCGGCCTAGGGCCGAAGCGCAGAGATCCACCATCAAGTGCGCAGTGCGTCCGCGTTCATCCAGAAACGGGTTCAATTCCACGAGATCCAAAGAGGTCATCAGCCCAGAGTCATGCAGGATTTCACAAACCAGATGCGCTTCGCGGACCGTGGCGCCACCCGGAACGGTGGTGCCAACTGCCGGGGCGACGGACGGGTCCAAGAAGTCCACGTCCAGCGAGACATGCAGCATGCCATTGGCCTGGGCGACGTGCTCCAGAAACCGGTTCAGCGGACCCGCAATGCCGTTCTCATCGATGTGGCGCATGTCATGGGTGCGGATGGAGCTGCCTTCCAGGGCAAGCCGTTCCTGGGTGTCGACAGACCGCAGGCCGATCATGCAGACATTCTCCTGCGGCACCGGGTTGGTGACATTAGGAAAGCCCTCGAACCCTTTGCGTCCAGTGAAATAACCAACAGGTGTTCCATGCAGGTTGCCGCTGTCCGATGTTTCAGGCGTGTGGAAATCGGTATGCGCGTCCAGCCACAGAACAAACAGCGGCCGACCGACCTTGGCAGCGTAGTTTGCGGCCCCGGCGACGGAGCCGAGCGAGAGTGAGTGATCGCCGCCCAGGAACACCGGCAGACCGCACTCAAGCGCGTCTTCTGCCGCCTGTGCCAGACGTGCGGTCCAGCCGATTGTTTCATTTCGGGCAAAAACCAGCCCGTCATTGCTGTCGGGGGTATGGGGCTCGGGTGCCAGATTGCCAAGGTCTTCGACCGTGTGGCCAAGGCTTTCCAGTGCGGGGGCAAGCCCGGCAGTGCGGTAGGCGTCGGGACCCATCAGGCAGCCGGCCCGGCGTTTTCCACTGTCCACCGGGGCGCCAATGAGGATGCAATGTTGCGATGTCACCATTTTGGCCTCTCAAAAACTTAGCTTTCATACTAAGAACCTCCGATATGTGATGGATTCCAGCACTCAATTTGGTCATAAAGGTTGGTGGTTGGTCAATTTGAGGCATGAAATGGACAAAACGGATGAGCGGCTGGTGTCGGCCCTGCGGCACAACGCACGGGCGTCTCTGTCGGACCTGGCGCTGGAGCTGAACCTGTCACGCACCACAGTGCGGGCACGGATCGAGCGGTTGCAGGCGCGGGGCGACATCCTGGGGTTTACCGTGGTGCTGAAGGAGGACGTGCTGCGGGATCCGGTCCGCGGGCTGATGCTGATCGGAATCGAAGGCCGCGGCACCAGCCGGATTACCCGGCAGCTGCAGGGGCTGCCGGAGGTGCGGGCCATTCACACGACTAATGGACGCTGGGATTTGATTGTTGAACTTGGCACCGAGACCCTGGAAACCCTGGACACGGCTTTGGCCAAGATCCGCACCTTTGAAGGGATTGTAAGCAGCGAGACAAATCTGCTGCTGGCCACCAAAAAGGACAGCTGATGCCTGGGGAGGCTGCGGGATAATCAATGGGTTATCTGCCGCACCTCAACTTTCCATAAGGTTAACCCTGCTTGCGGGCATGGTTGGCGGCGGCGACCCAAAGCAATGCCAGACCAAAGGACGCAATAGCATTCCAGCTGGCCATGGACAGTGACAGCATTTCCCACGGCACCTGATCGCATTGCACCAGCGGTGCGGCCATGATCTGGTCCAGCAACTGATCCGGAGACAAGCCGCCAACCGGGCCGGATGTGCAGGTGGACGGACCTTCCCACCAGCCTCGTTCAACCCCGGTGTGAAAGGCGCCTATGCCTGCTGTGGCCAGGGCTGCCAGAGCGCCCAGATAAGGCAGCAGCGCGCCCGGAATGATCAGCGCCAATACGCCGATCCCTGCGGCGGCGGCATGCGGATAGCGCTGCCAATAGCACAGTTTACAGGGCGGCATTTCGCCAATGTATTGGAACCCCAGCGCGCCCAACAGCAGCGCCGCAGAGCCGCCGGCCGCAAGGATAATCAAAAAACGATGCATTATCAGATAAACCTTACCAGTAGGAAGCCGCCAAACAGCACAAGCATGAAGGCCGTGAAAACCAGACCCAGGCGGCGCTCAATAAAGTCGCGGATTGGGGTTCCGAATTTCCAGAGAAGCCCGGCGACGATGAAAAAACGCAATGCGCGTGCGAGGATAGAGGTGGCAATGAAGGTACCAATGGGCATGCCGGTCCAGCCCGACATTATGGTTATCACTTTGTAGGGGAACGGTGTGACGCCGGCGCCTAGAACCGCCCAGAAGCCAAAATCGTTAAACCGGGTGTTGAATTCAGCGATAGCATCGCCTTTGCCCATCGCCTCTAGCACCGGCTGGCCGATGCCCTCGTAAAAGAACGCACCAATCGCATAGCCAAGCACACCGCCTGCGACCGAGGCCGCCAAGGCCACTAGCGCAATCAGCCAGGCGCGGGACGGGCGGGCCAGGATCATCGGAATCATCAGCACATCCGGCGGGATCGGAAACACGGAGCTTTCGACAAAGGCGACAGCGGCCAAACACCAAAGCGCCTTGGGATGATCGGCCAGGGCCATCGTCCGGTTGTATAGCGGTTTCAGCATCCTGCGCCCTGCATCCTCAACGGGTTTTGCAAGATGAGGTGGCATGCGCGCCGCATTCCGTCAACCTTTGCTGCCAGGTGAATTTGCCACGCGCTGATTTTTTGGCTGCAAAGTGCCTTTTTGCCTCTGGACCTTGGCGTCGGGCTTGGCTAGGAAAAGGACGTTGCCCAAGTGGCGGAATGGTAGACGCAGGGGATTCAAAATCCCCCGCTGGTGACAGCGTGCCGGTTCGAGTCCGGCCTTGGGTACCAATAAGAACAAAGGCCTGCAGCACGTTCTTGCTGCAGGCCTTTGTTCTTTTTTTGCCCACTTCCATCGGCGGATTCCGCAATCACGTATTGGTCTTGCTTTGCACTGATGCAACGTCAGCGGCTGTCCCTCAGGCCATAATCCGCGAAGGCAGCGGTAACTTCCTCCATTTCATCTTCAGTCAGGATGTGCGGCTTGCCGATTGTGAGGCTCGTCGCATAACTTTTTGCCAACGCTTCCAATTCTCCCATCCGCCAGAGTGCACGCGGCAGGCTTTCTCCGGTGGCGACAGCACCATGATTTGCCATCAGGCAGGCACTGCGGTTTTGCAAAGAGCGGGTGATATTGTCCGACAGCTGCCGGCTGCCGAACAGCGCATAATCTGCCACCGGCACATCGTTGCCGCCAAAGGCCGCGACCATATAGTGGCAGGCAGGGATAGCCTGGCGGTTCATTGCCAGAGCGCAGCAATAGACAGGATGCGCGTGAACCACCGCGCTGACAGCGGGCTTGGCCTGCAGAATGGCCAGGTGAAAAGGCCATTCCGTGGAAGGTTTCAACTGGCCGTCCGGTAACTGGCTGCCGTCCAGCGGTATCTTCACCAGATCCTTGGGCGTCATCTTTTCATAGGGCACACCGGAAGGCGTGATCAGCATCATATCGCCCGCGCGCACCGAGATATTGCCCGAAGTGCCCTGATTGATGCCCATGGCATTCATTTCCAGGCAAGCGTCGATCACTGTCTGCCGCAGACCGGGGCTGTCCTGACAAGGAGGCTTCACGCAAAATCCTCCGGTCTCAAGCGGATCTGGCGGCGGCCATTTCCGGAAACAGCCTGGCCAGGCCGTCTTCGGAGGCTTCGCAGATCCCGCGTTCGGTGATCAGGCCGGTGACCAGCCGGTTCCGGGTCACGTCAAAGGCCGGGTTGCCGCCAGGCGTGCCATCCGGGGTGACCTGAACCACGCCAATGGCGCCATCCTCGGTCTTGCCTTGAACATGGGTGATTTCACGTTCGCTGCGTTCTTCGATCGGAATTTCGGCAACGCCGTCCAAGACGGTCCAGTCGATGGTCGGCGAGGGCAGGGCGACGTAGAAAGGCACACCGTTGTCCTTGGCTGCCAGCGCTTTCAAATAGGTGCCGATCTTGTTGCAGACATCGCCGCGGCGGGTGGTGCGGTCAGTGCCGGTGATCACCAGGTCCACCTGACCGTGCTGCATCAAATGGCCGCCGGCATTGTCGGTAATATAGCTGTGGCTGATGCCGTGGCTGCCCAGCTCCCAGGAGGTCAGGGCACCCTGATTGCGCGGACGCGTCTCGTCCACCCAGACGTGGATCGGAATGCCCGCATCATGCGCTTGATACATCGGGCTGGTGGCGGTGCCCCAATCGACGGTGGCGATCCAGCCGGCGTTGCAATGGGTCAGCAGGCGGACCGGCTCGCCCGCAGGCTTATTCGCGGCGATTTTCCTGATCAGTTCCAACCCATGCGCACCTATGCTGCGGTTGATCCCGACATCCTCGTCTGCGATCTCATGCGCCAGCACCAGCGCGGCGGCGGCGCGTTCGCCTGCTGCCAGCGGCCGCAGGTGATTGCGGCAACGATCCAGCGCCCAGCGCAGGTTGATAGCGGTGGGGCGGGTGGCGTTGAGAAAGCTCCAGGCCTGATCCATCGCTGCATCTGACGGATCCAGCCGCATCGCCAGCGCCATGCCATAAGCTGCTGTCGCACCGATCAGCGGCGCGCCGCGCACCCGCATCTCAACAATTGCATCGGCAAACTCCTGCAGCGTGTTTACCTGCTGGACACGGAAGTCATGCGGCAGCCAGCGCTGATCAATGATCTGCAGCGCATCGTGATCATAATCCCACCAAAGGGAGCGGTAATGGGTGCCATTCACTTTCATCGGAGTTTCCCCTTTTTCGTTGCAGCGCAGCTGCCGGTGCCGGATTGGCCGGCAAGTTGTTTCCGGTTTCCCTGAATTGCGCCTTGCGCGCAAGGTTTCGTTGAAAAGGCCCGCTGGATAATCGCGGAGTTTCTGTGTGAAATTTTCCGGTCAGCACGCGTGCTCCTTGCAGACAGCAGCTCGCGCAGTGTTCAATAGGGTTAAGTTTTATAACGAGCGGGTGCACCGGAAAACCGGCCGCCCGGTTTATTTTCGTCAAATTGAAAGGCTCAAGGATGAAGAATTTCTGGAACAGGGGCCTGACCGGCTGGACCGGACTAGCAGCAATTGCAGCGGTTGGTCTTGTAAGTGCGGATGCGGCGTTTGCGCAGCAGGGTGCTGCACCAAAGGTTTCGGTGTCGCAGGCAGTGGTTAAACCGATCAAGGATACCTCAACCTTCATCGGCCGCGGTGAAGCGATCGACAAGGCAAACATCATGGCCCGAGTCAACGGCTACTTGGAGGAGGTGCTGGTCAAAGACGGTGCTGAGGTGGAAAAGGGCGACGTGCTGTTCCGCATCGAACGCAGCGCTTATGAGGCGGTGCTGGAAAGCCGCCGCGCCGAACTGGCCCAGGCTGAGGCCAATTTGGAGCTCGCCTCGTTGGATCTGGCCCGAAAACAGGAACTGTTCGAACGCGGTTCGGTGCCCGAGGCGGACCGGGACACCTCCCGCGCTAATGAGCTGGTGGCCGAAGCCCAGGTGCGCGCCGCTGCGGCTGCGATCAAGCAGGCGGAATTGGATCTGAGCTATACCGAAATCCACGCGCCGTTCTCGGGCCGGGTCGGCCGGGTCGAGGTCAGCATCGGCGATGTGGTCAACCCCAGTGGCGCGGCTTTGGTCAATATCGTGCGTGAAGCACCGGTTTATGTTTCCTTTTCGTTGAACGAAAAGCAGTTTGTCGAGATTTTGCAGGAGCTTCAGGCCGAAGGTATTGAACGCTCTGACACTGAAACCGCGCCGGAAGTATTCGTCGTCTTGCCAAATGGTGCCGAGCTGGAGGAAAAAGGCCGGATCGCCTTTGCCGGCAACCGGGTTGATCCAGCCACCGGCGCCGTCACCGTACGGGCGCAGTTTCAAAATGATCACCGGTTGATCCTGGACGGCGCTTTTCTGACCGTCGGCCTGCAGTCTCAGGAGGCAGTTGACCGGATCATCATCAGCCAGGCTGCGATCCAGCGCGATCAGCAGGGGCCGTTTGTTCTGGTAGTGGACGATCAGAATCAGGTGGCCCAGCGCTATATCGTCACTGGCGATGTTCAGGGCACCGGCATCATTGTGCTGGACGGTCTGACCAAGGGCGAAACCGTTGTGGTCGAAGGCCTGCAAAAGATCCGCCCCGGTGTCGAAGTGGACCCGGTCATGGCCGCACAGGCTGGAGAATAAGCAATGTTTTCCAGCATATTCATTTCAAGACCGAAATTCGCAATCGTCATCTCTCTGGTGCTGACGGTCATGGGGGTGATCGGCTACTTCGCGCTGCCTGTGGCGCAGTTCCCGGAAATCACCCCGCCGGTGGTGAATGTCACCGCCAGCTATCCCGGCGCCAATGCCGAAACCGTGGAAAAAAGCGTCGCCGCGCCGATCGAGGCGCAGGTCAACGGGGTGGATGGGATGCTCTATATGTCCTCCACGTCGGCTGACAATGGCAGCTATTCTCTCTCAGTAACCTTCGAAGTCGGCACTGATGCCGATATAGCCTCGGTCAACGTGCAGAACCGGGTGGCGCAAGCAACAGCAGCTCTACCCGCCGAAGTGACGGCAAACGGGGTGGTGACACAGAAAAGCTCCTCCAACATGCTGCTGGTTGCGGCCCTGACATCGCCCAACAGCTCGTATGACAACGTGTTTTTGTCAAACTATGCCGCCATCAACATCAAGGATGCCCTGGCCCGCGTCGACGGCGTCGGCAAAGCAGATATCCTGACCAATTTCGAATACGCCATGCGGGTCTGGCTGGATCCCAACAAGATGGCAGGCCTCGGAATCTCGCCGGGCGATGTTATCAACGCAGTGCGTGAACAGAACATCGAAGTCTCCGCAGGGCAGGTGGGCGCGCCCCCTGTTCCGGGCGATCAGGTCTTTCAGTATACCATCAAGTCCAAGGGCCGCCTGACCGAGGTTGCTGAGTTTGAGGACATCGTCATCCGCACCGGCGACGGCGGCAGCACTGTCCGGCTCAGGGACATTTCCAAGGTTGAGCTGGGGGCCTCCAATTACAGTTCCTCGGGCTATTTCGACGGCGTGCCGGCGACGATCCTGGCTGTCTACCAATCTCCCGGCGCCAATGCGCTGGCAGTGTCCGAGGCAGTGCTGGCAGAGATGGACCGGCTGTCGGGGGATTTCCCGGACGACGTTGCCTATTCGGTGCCGTTCAACACCACGGATTTTGTCGAACAGTCGCTGAATGACGTGATTTCCACCTTGATGATGACCTTTGCACTGGTGATCACGGTGGTGTTCATCTTCCTCGGCTCTTTCCGGGCAACGATTATTCCGGCGATTGCCATCCCGGTGTCCCTTATCGGGACATTTGCCTTCCTGCTGGTGCTTGGCATGTCGCTTAACACCATTTCGCTGTTTGCGCTGGTGCTGGCGATCGGCATCGTGGTGGATGACGCCATCGTGGTGGTGGAGAATGTCGAACGGATCATCGCAGAGGAGGGGCTGCCCCCGGCTGAGGCCACCCGCAAGGCAATGGGGCAGATCACCGGTCCGGTGATTGCCACAACCCTGGTACTGCTGGCGGTGTTTGTGCCGGTCACCTTCATGCCCGGGATCACCGGCAAGCTGTACTCGCAGTTTGCGGTGACCATTTCGGTTGCGGTTGTGATCTCCTCGGTCAACGCGCTGACACTGTCGCCGGCGCTTTGTTCCATTGTGCTCAAGGCGCGCTCCGGCCCGCCAAAAGGCTTGCTGGCACTGTTCGAGAACATGATCGGCGGCGTCCGCAGCGGATATCTGAGCATCGTCACCCGTTTGCTGCGTTTGCCGGTGATCGGGCTTGCCATCATCGCGGCGGTTGCCTTTGGCACCGGCACTATTTTCAACTCTACGTCCAAAGGCTTCCTGCCGGCCGAAGACAACGGCTATCTGTTTGTGGATGTGCAGCTGCCCGACGCAGCGGCGCTGGGACGGACGGAGACAGTGACCGGACGGATCGACGAGCAGATCCGGCAGATCCCCGGTGTCCAGGGCACGGTTCTGGTCAATGGTTTCAGCCTGCTGAACGGGGCGGGGGCCAATGGTGCCATGATCATCGCCTCCCTTCACCCTTGGGATGAACGGCAAACCGAGGCGCTGCATCCCAATGCCATCCTTGGCCAGATCTACGGCATTGCCAACGGGGAAGCCGCCGCCAGCATCGTCGCCTTCAACCCGCCGCCGATTTCGGGCCTGGGCATGTCCGCAGGTGTGGAAATGGCAATCCAGCAAACCGCAGGCGGCACCCCGCAGGATCTGGCGCAATCGGTCGGCTCGCTGGTCTACTCGGCCAACCAGCGCCCGGAGATCGCCCAGTCCTATACAACCTTCCGGGCAAACGTGCCGCAGGTGTTTGTCGATCTGGACCGCGAAAAGGCCAAGACGCTGAATGTGCCGATTTCCGAGGTGTTTCAGACCATGCAGGCACTCTTGGGGTCCTACTATGTCAACGACTTCAACCTGTTTGGCCGTGTCTACAAGGTGATGCTGCAAGCGGAAGGCAGCTACCGCGACAAGATCGAGGATATCGGCGGCCTGTATGTGCGGACGCAGTCGGGTGAAATGGTGCCGCTGTCGACCCTGATTGATGTGGAAAACGTGCTGGGGCCGGTGCTGCTGAAGCGGCACAATATCTTCCGCTCGGCCACTGTTACCGCTGTGCCGGCGGCAGGTCTGTCCACCGGCGATGCGATCCGGGTGATGCAGGAGGAAGCCGCGACGGCGCTGCCGCCGGGCTACGCCTTTGAATGGACCGGTACGGCGCAGCAGCAGCTGGACTCGGCAGGTCTGGTCACCGTGATCCTGGCGATGGCAGTGCTGTTCGGCTACTTGTTTCTGGTCGCGCAATACGAAAGCTGGACGATGCCGGTGGCCATCCTGCTGTCGGTGATCGTGGCCCTGTTCGGAGCGGTTGCGGCGGTGGCAATCGCCGGCAATGACATCAACCTCTACACGCAGATCGGGATGATCATGCTGATCGGCCTGGCGTCGAAAAACGCCATTCTGATTGTCGAGTTCGCGATGGAGCAGCGCGCCGCCGGGCTCTCGATCCGCGACGCGGCGCAGGAGGCCGCCAAACAGCGTTTCCGCGCCGTGATGATGACAGCGCTGTCCTTCCTGCTGGGGGTGGTGCCACTGCTGGTTGCGTCAGGAGCCGGCGCGGCCAGCCAGCGGGCCATCGGTATTGCCGTCTTTGGCGGCATGCTGGCAGCAACCGTGGTTGGCGTCATCGTGGTACCGGTGCTGTATGTGATGATGCAGGGAATGCGCGAACGCATCAAAGGCACACCGGCAGCCCAACCGGCAGAATAGAACAGACCGCCCCGCCAGTGCATCTGGCGGGGTTTTCTCTTCCATCAGAACCGAAGGTCCGCCGGGGCTGGCTGCGATCAGCCGGGCATCAGGCGCGGCGCGCCCGCAATCCGCGGTCATGGGCCGCCGACAGGATCAGGTCCCATTTCCGTGGCGTACAGCGGAACTCCGGCTCCACATCACAGGTCAAAGGCGCATTCGCCTCGCTGGGTATCTTTCTGGCTTCAGCGGAAACGCATCGTTCCAACGCCCAGAAATCCGTCAAAGACGGGTTGTCAGTAATCACTTGGCTCAGCAGCATTGCCGCAAGCTCCCCGTTAATGCTGTCCGCTTTGTTAATTTTTAGTACCGCGGATCAATTTTTATGTGGTGCGTATTAGCGTCATCCGGATGATTTGTCACCAGGATGTTTTTCAAACCGTCGCAAAGCTGCAAAAATCCGCCCGGAATGGCTGCCAAGGTTAGGCGGCGCAGAAGCACGGCTGCCCGCTGAAAGAATCGCTGTACCGGTCACTTTCCTTGCAAGAAAAAACTTTGTGCAGAGGTGGCCGAATGCATCCGGGCCGTGAGGGGGAAAATTACCTAACCTTCGTCAATTAGGAGAAAAATGCGGGTTTACGGGGTGCGTCAATAGATAGCACCCTTGACTTGGCGGGGTGCCGGTGAAACCCTTCTGCACGTGCGAAATAATCCGCACATGCCCGGTCTGGCGGGCCGAATTCTGTGGCCGTGCAGGTACCGTAACCACGGTTTCACTGCCTTCCGCGCCAGGCTGCAAATCATAAGACAAGTGGGAGAGACTTGATCATGAAACACACCCAGCTGGCTATCGGTGCATTGGTGGCGGCGTCCTTTGCGGCGCCCGCAGCATTTGCTCAGGAATACATCACCATCGGCACCGGCGGCGTGACCGGTGTTTATTACCCGACTGGCGGCGCCATCTGCCGTCTGGTGAACAAGGGCCGCAAGGAGCACGGCTTCAAATGCGCCGTCGAATCCACCGGCGGCTCGGTCTACAACATCAACACCATCCGCGAAGGCGAGCTGCAGTTCGGTGTGGCCCAGTCTGACTGGCAGTACCACGCGTATAATGGCACCTCCAAATTCGAGGAAGCAGGCCCGTTCGAAGGTCTGCGCGCCGTATTCTCAGTGCATCCGGAACCTTTCACCGTTGTGGCCCGCGCGGATTCCGGCATTTCAACCTTTGACGATCTCAAGGGCAAGCGCGTCAACATCGGCAACCCGGGCTCCGGCCAGCGCGGCACCATGGAAGTGCTGATGGGCGCCAAAGGCTGGGGTATGGAAGATTTCGCCCTGGCAACCGAACTGAAGGCAGCGGAACAGTCCGCAGCGCTCTGCGACAACCAGATCGACGCGATGATCTATACCGTTGGCCACCCGTCGGGTTCTATTCAGGAAGCTTCCACCGCCTGCGACTCGGTCCTGGTGACCGTGGACGGCGAAGCGGTTGAAAAACTGGTTGGCGACAATTCCTTCTACCGCACCGCCACCATCCCCGGCGGCATGTACCGCGGGTCTGACAACGACACCCAGACCTTTGGCGTGGGCGCAACCTTTGTAACCTCGGCGGACGTGTCCGACGATGCGGTCTATGCCGTTGTCAGCTCCGTCTTCGAGAATTTCGAAGCTTTCCAGAAGCTGCACCCGGCCTTCGCCAACCTGAAGCCGGAAGAGATGATTGCAGACGGTCTGTCGGCACCGCTGCATCCCGGTGCTGCCAAGTATTACAAAGAAAAAGGCTGGATTGAGTAATCCACCCAACATAAGGAACGGGGCGCATTTGGCGCCCCGTTTTGCCTGAGGCCGCTGCCCAGGCTTTAAATTTCAGGCCCCGGAAAAACGGCGGCCACAGGGGAGATTATCCATGGCATCCGATGCTCAGGGAAATCGGCCGCTCAGCGAAGAAGAGCTTCAGGAACTTGTCGCGTCCTCAGACGCAGGCGCCCGCAATCCGGTAGGAAGTGTGGGGCTGTTCCTGGCTATCGTCGCAGTCATTTGGTCGGTGTTCCAAGTCATTCTGGCTTCACCCGTTTCAAACCTGCTGCTGCCCGGCAGCGTGGTGAACAATTCCCGGCAAATCCATTTGGCCTTTGCCATTTTTCTGGCCTATGCCGCATATCCGGCGCTGAAGTCCAGCCCGCGGAATTACATTCCCATTCAGGATTGGGTCTTCGCGCTGGCCGGCACTGTCATCGCGATGTACGGCTATATTTTCTATCAGAAAATTGTCGATTCCGGCGGGCTTGCCGATGACATGGATAAATGGTTTGCGCTGGCGGGCCTGATCCTGCTGTTCGAGGCCGCCCGCCGCGCGCTTGGCCCGGCAATGGCGATCATCGCAACTATCTTTCTGGCCTATGTGTTCTTTGGCTCCTCTGAATGGGTGCCCGAAGTCATCCGCTGGAAGGGCGCCAGCCTGAAAAAGGCGATGAGCCATATGTGGATCACGTCTGAGGGCGTGTTCGGCATTGCCCTGGGTGTCTCCACCAAGTTTGTCTTCCTGTTTGTGCTGTTCGGTGCACTGCTGGATAAGGCCGGGGCCGGCAATTACTTCATCAAGATGGCCTTTGGCGCGCTTGGCCATCTGCGCGGCGGTCCGGCCAAGGCGGCCGTGGTGGGTTCTGCCGCAACCGGTCTGATCTCCGGCTCCTCCATCGCCAACGTGGTGACAACCGGCACTTTCACCATCCCGCTGATGAAGCGGGTGGGCTTTACCAGCGAACAGGCAGGCTCAGTCGAGGTTGCCTCCTCAGTGAACGGCCAGATCATGCCGCCGGTGATGGGCGCTGCGGCCTTTTTGATGGTGGAATATGTGGGCATCTCTTATGTCGAGGTGATCACCCATGCCTTCCTGCCCGCCGCGATTTCCTACATCGCGCTGGTCTATATCGTTCATTTGGAAGCGGTGAAGCGGAACATGCCGACGCTGGGCAACCGCGTTGTTTCCATGGGCCGCACCATTGGCGGCATGGCTCTGTTCTTTGCCGGCTTTGCGGCCCTTTGCTATAGCGTTCAATACCCGGTCAAATGGATCACCTCGGCAATGCCGGGCGCATCCGGGCTGACACTGGCAGCCCTTGTGTTCGCAGCCTATGCGGCCCTGTTGTGGCTGGCTTCCGGCGTTGACGATCTGGTGCCGGACGACCCGAACGCCAAAGAGGTCGAACTGCCAGTAGTGGGTGAGATCTATAAGGCGGGCCTGCATTACCTGCTGCCGATCATCGTTCTGGTCTACTTCCTGATGATCGAACAGAAGTCACCCGGCCTGTCGGCATTCTGGGCGACCGCACTGCTGTTTGTGATCCTGCTGACCCAGAAACCGCTCAAGGCGGTCTTCCGCGGCCAAAGCAATATGGCCAATTCCTTTATGGAAGGCGTCCACGACCTGTGGAACGGGCTGATCGACGGCGCGCGCAACATGATCGGCATCGCGCTGGCCACGGCCACTGCGGGGGTGATCGTTGGCACCGTTACGCTGACCGGTGTCGGGCAGGTGATGTCCGAACTGGTTGAGTTTGTTTCGGGCGGCAACCTGATCCTGATGCTGGTGATGGTGGGTATCCTCTCGCTGGTTCTGGGCATGGGGCTGCCGACAACGGCGAACTACATCGTTGTCAGCTCACTGATGGCCGGTGTGGTGGTCGAACTCGGCGCCCAGTCCGGTCTGATTGTGCCGCTGATCGCTGTGCATCTGTTTGTGTTCTACTTTGGGATCATGGCCGATGTGACCCCGCCTGTGGGGCTGGCCAGCTTTGCCGCAGCGGCGGTGTCGGGCGGCGATGCGATCCGCACCGGTTTCATTGCCTTCTTCTACTCCTTGCGGACCGTGGCGCTGCCGTTTGTGTTCATCTTCAACACCGATCTTCTGCTGATCGATGTGACCTGGATACAGGGGATACTCGTAGCCATATCAGCGACCATCGCCATCCTGGTCTTTACTGCCGGCACCATGGGCTATTTTGTCAGCCGCAGCCGGATCTATGAAAGCATCCTGCTGATCTTCGCAGCCTTTGCGCTGTTCCGGCCGGACTTCTTCATGGACCGGGTGATGCCGCCTTATGCCGAAGTACCGCCGGCCCAGCTGGTTCAGGCCCTGGACGAAGCGGAAGCGGGAGCGGAGTTCAGGATCACAGTTGAAGGCCCTGATTTTGATACGTCCGAGATCAAAAGCACCACCATGATCCTGACCGCCGATGGCACTGGCGGCCAGCAAGCGGTGGATACCTATGGCCTGCTGCTGCTGGAAGAAGACGGGGTTGTGAAACTGGACGAGCCGATGTTCGGCACCCCGGCAGCACCCAATTTGGAAAGCTTTGATTTCTACGCCGATGAACCGGTGCGGGTTGCAACGATCCAGGCCCCGGCCAGCCAGCTGCCAAAGGAGCTTATGTTCCTCCCGGCATTGCTGCTGGTAGCACTGGTCGCACTAATGCAGCGCGGCCGTGCGCGTGAACAGGAAGGAATAGCGGCATGAACAAACCCGTACTGTGTGCATTGGAACTGAGTGATCCGGCGTCCGACGAAAAAGTGCTGACCCAGGCCGCCCGGTTGGCGGATCTGGACGGTGCCCAGCTGGATGTTGTCAACGTCCTGCCGGACTTTGGCGAAAGCTGGGTGTCGGGCTTCTTTGAGGAACACCACCATCAAAAAGCGGTCAAGGACACCACCCAGCGGCTGCGTGATCTTTGCACCAAGGTGCTGGGAGAGGAAGGCAACGCCAAGGTGCGCCATCTGGTGGCCACCGGCAAAGCCTATCAGGAGATCCTTAAGGTGGCCGAAACGGCGGGCAGCGGGCTGATCGTGATCGGCGCGCATAAGCCTGACCTGAAGGACTATTTGCTCGGGCCCAATGCGGCCCGGGTGATCCGGCATTCGGACTGCTCGGTCTTTGTGGTTCGCTGAAAACACTAAGGGCGCTTGCGGGCGCCCTTACTCGTAGCCGGTCATCTCAAGGTAGCCTTTGCCGGAGTGGCTGCCGCTGACCGACACCGGCCCTTCCCAGTATGAAAACGAGGTTCCCATCCAGCTTTGCGGATTAAGTGCTTGAATCTCAACGGAAACGCCTTTTTCTGGCAGGTTTGCACGCCAGCGGGTGGGGATCTGCCGGCCGTGGACATCGCTGGCAGCCAGCGCCTCGGCGTGAAAGGCACCAGGCGACAATGTTTCCACACTGCCGTCTGCGGATATCCATGTGCCTGAGGTGAAATCACCGCTCCCGCCACGCAGAACAAACGCCATCAGCTTGTCACCGCTGTCAAAGCTGAGCGAGAACCAGTCCCAGCCGCTTTGATCCTCTGCCAGCGGCTGGCTTGACCATTCCCGGTCCAGCCAGCCATGCCCGGCCACGTCAACCGGACCGCCGGGCAGGTCCAGCGTTCCGGACACCTGATAATGCGGTTGGGAATAATAATAGCTCGCTTGGCCGCTGGCGGACTTCACGGAATAACCATCCTCTCCATGCAGCACCAGCGGACCTTCAGCGCTGAGCCGCAAGTCATAGGAAAACTCTTGGCCTGAGGCCGTTATCTCCATCTTTTCAATTGCCTCTCCCGTGGAGCGCATCTGCCAATTCCCGATCCAGGCGTCGAAAGGATCAGCCAAAACCCCAGCCTGGCCCACGCCGCCGCGGGCAAGGCGTTCGGCGAACAGGTGCTGGTCCGGCGTTGTCACGGCCGCGTGGGCCATCCAGACTTGCGGACTTTGCCAGCCTTCAGCCTCTCCCGGAGCCAGGGCGGACCGGAACAAGGTCCACTGAATGCCATAGTCCTTGCCGCCGGCGTCTGTCAGGTTGGCGGTTAAGTACCACCACTCAATGCGGAAATCCGGATGGGCGCCGTGATCCTGAGGAAAAGACAGCTGGCGGCCAAGCTCTGGTACCGCAAACCCCTCGGCCTCAGTACCAAGCCCGGCATAACCCTGCGGCAGGGCTGCAGTGGCCCAGCCAGCCAGGAGGAACGTGAAAATGGGTCTAACGTTCATTGGCAAACACCTTGAGCAGTTCCGCAGGATCCAGGCGGCTGAGACGGAGCGCGGGCAGGGCGGCTGCCACCACCGCGGCCAGCAGGGCCAGCAGGATAAGCCGCAGCCAGTCGCCTGGAAACAGATGCATCGGCAGCTTCCAGCCAAACGCCTCAACATTGATGACGGAAAGCAGCGCCCAGGCCAAAGCCAAGCCCAGCGGCAAGGCCAGAACCGCGGTGATCGCGGCCAGCAGCAGGCTGCGCAGGACTTCGGCACCGGCCAACTGGCGGCGGCTAAGACCCATCGCCCAAACCGGGGCAAGCTGCGGCAATCGCTGGCTCCATAAGGTCAGCAGGCTGGTCAGCATGGCAAATCCGGCCACTCCCAGCGTCAGCAGGTTCAGCGCTGAAGTGATGGTAAAGGTCCGGTCAAAGACACCCAGAGACCGGGCCTTGATGCCCGCCTGATCAACGATGTTTTCCCGAGGTATTTCAAATGCTTCACGAATGGAGCTGACCAGTTCCGGCACATCATCAGCAGGCAGCCGCAGCCCGAACTGCCGGTTTGGAATATCCGGTGCGCGGGCCAGCAGTGCGGCAAGGGAGGTGATCACCTGCCCATTCGGATTGCCATAGTCGGAGTAGATTCCGGCAATTGTCAGCTTCCAATCCGGTGCCAGAGCCAAAGAATGCCCGGGGCTAAGGTCATGACGGCGGGCAAATTGTTCATTGACCAGCAGGGCTTCTCCAGCGGCGACACGGTCCCAGACCGCAGGCAGCGCCTCCAGCAGCGGCCAATTCTGCCGGTAGGTCTCATCATCCGCAATGCCGTATATCCGCAGCGGCGCCCCCTTGTAGCGGATGTCACTGCGCCGGAACGGCAGCACGGTTATGCCCCGCTCCTCCAGCCACAGCGTCAGCTTCGCTCCTTGTTCATCGCTTGTCGTGGTCACGTAAACTTCAGCCGGCAGGCGTTGGTCCAGCCAGCCGATAAAGGTGAGCCTGAAGCTGGAAACCATTGTTCCGACGCCAATATTCGTCGCCAACGCCAAAAGCAGCGCCATCAGGGCAAGTGACATCCCCGGCAATTGCGCCCGGGTGTCGGCCCACAGCCATTCGGCAAATGGACGTGTGCACAGCCGCGCCCCGATCCGCAGGCCAGCGGAGATCAGCAGCGGTAGCATCAGTGCAGCCCCTAGCATAAGCCCGGACAGAAAGATAAACCCTGCAATAAGCCCTTGAAAGATAAAGATAACCGTAAGTCCTGCAAGCAAACAGACAGCACCTGCAATCGCCGCCGCCAGGTGTGACTTGCTTGCCTGCTGCCCGCGGGCCTGGGTTGCGGGTGCGGCCAGCAGGGGCATCCGCCATAAGGCATAAAGCGCCTGCGCTCCGGCCAGGAACGTGCCGCCGCAGGCCATTGCCAGCCCGGACAATACCCACTCAAGGCGCAAGCTGAGGGCGCCGTCCACCGAGGCGCCGTAGAGCCCGGACAGCGTGGCCTGAACATCCGGCAGCAGTGCTGCAGCCACCAGATAGCCTCCGGCCAGCCCCGCGATCCCGGAAATCAGCGCGACAACCGCAAGCTCGGCTGCAAACAGGGCAACCAGTACCCGCATCGGAACGCCCAGCCCGCGCAAGGTCCGGATCATGCTGCGGCGCTGCTCCAGGCTGAGGCCGATGGTTCCTTGAACAATGAACAGCCCGACAGCAAAGGACAACAAACCAAAGGCTGTCAGGTTGAGGTGGAAACTGTCGGTAAGCCGCGCCGTATCTGCTGCTGCATTCCGGGCTGGAATGCGGGTCAGGCCCGGGGCAAGTCGCTGCAGGGGTGTCAGGCCGGACAATTGATCCGGCAGAATAATCAGGTAGCTGAGACTGTCCGGCTGGCGCAGCAGCCGGCTGGCCAAACTGATGTCGGCGATCAGCACACCCGGCGGCAACCTGTCCGTTTGGGTGACCGGGTGCTCACTTTGCGCGGCTGCAAGCACAAGCGCGGTTTCCGGGTGAGCAAAAAACCGGCCCGGCGGCAAAAGCGCATCCAATGCAGGTGTGCTGTCCTGCTCTGCCGCCTCGGCCAGGGCCGGAACCAGCGGATGGCTTAACAGATCAATGCCCATGATATCAAAGCTTTGCCGCTTGAACCTGACAGTTCCTTCCAGAACAGGCGTCAGCTGCCATCCCGACCGGCGCAGGCTTGCGTATTGCTGCAGCGGGATTGCGCCGTCTTCCGGCGCCAGCCGGTCCGCGGCTGTTGTACCAAGCTGCTCGGCGGCGCGTGCGTAACTGGCGCGGGCTTCGCCGTTGATTGCCTGAACTGCAGACCAAAGCCCCGTTGCCAGGGCCAGCCCGGCCATCAGCGTTGCCAGTTGCAGGGGATGCCGGCGCCAGTGCGACAGGATGGCACTCAGCGCGGAACGGATCATGCGGCCTGGCCAAGCTGCAAATGCAGGCGCTGGTCCAGCATCCTGGCAATGGCTGCGGAATGCGTGACCAGAAACAGGGCCGCGCCGCTCTCCCGGACCAGTTCCAGCATCAGGTCCATCACCGCCGCGCTGGCGGTTTCATCCAGGTTCCCGGTCGGCTCATCCGCCAGCAGCAATTTGGGACGCAAGGCCAGGGCACGGCCAATGGCAACCCGCTGTTGCTGCCCGCCCGAGAGCTGCTCTGGATAGCGATCGAGTAAACCGGCCAGGCCAAGACGGTCCGCCAGCACTTGCCCCCAATCAGGGTCCCACCGGTTTCCCAACCGCGCATGCAACGCGATATTCTGCCAAATACTGAGTGAAGGTATTAAATTAAATTGCTGGAAAACAAGGGAAACATCATTTCTCCGCAACGCCGCGCGCTGCCGGTCTCTGAGGTTTGACAGCGGGGTGCCGGCAACTTCAATTTCGCCGCTGTCAAAACGATCCAATGCCCCGGCTAAGTGCAGCAATGTGCTTTTACCTGAGCCGCTGTCACCCGTCAGCGCCAGGCTGCTGCCAGCCGCCAAATCCAAAGACACCCCGCGCAAGACAGCGTTTTCCGGCGTTTGTCCCGGATAGGTTTTGGTAACATTGCGGATCTTCAAAACCATCCTGCGGCACCCTCCTGCGCTTTGGTCTTCAATGCCTGCAACGGCACTCAATACCTCCGCCAGGAAGAAGTCCAGTGCGGCACAAAGGCTGGCCCATCCGGCTTTCTTATGGTTAAGCGTTGCGGAGTACCTTTCTAAGCTGCTGAAAAGCCCCAACACAGCCCCACACCAACGGGAGAGCAAAGATGACGCTATGGAACCAGTTGCTGTGGGGCTCAGTCTATCTGAGTGTCTGCCTGATCCTCGAAATCTCCGTTTTGGTTTTGTGTTCCGCCGTGCTGAACAGGATGTCGGCGGGCTTTGCCAAACCCTTCAGGCCCTGGCAGATCGGGCTCATGCTGGTGGTTGCGATTTTCATAATTCTGGGCAGTCATACGGCTCAGGTCTGGATCTGGTCCGCTGCTTTTGTCCTGGTCGGTGCGATCGGCGACTGGAACACATCAGTCTATTTCTCTCTGGCGACCTATACCACGCTTGGCTACGGCGACGTTGTGCTAGGGCCGGCGTTGCGGATTTTTGCCGCCTTTGCTGCAGTCACCGGGTTATTCGGCTTTGGGATCAGCACGGCCTTTCTGGTTAGCGCAATGGGGCGGCTGTTTTCCTTGAACGGAGAAACACATAGGGCAAGGGATTAAAGCACAGGCGCCAGCAGCCGCGCCACGGGAGCCAGCAATCGAATGCGCAATGCCTGCCGGTCCAGCGGCTGTGTAAGCGCGGTAGAACGCTGGAAATCCCTGGCCAGCATTTCAGAGATTTCGCGCGCGGACCGAGGGTCGAAAAACAAGGCCATGGTTTCAAAATTCAGCCGGAATGACCGGTAGTCGAGGTTTGCCGTGCCCACACCCGATATCCGGTCATCGATAACAAAACATTTCTGATGCATGAAGCCGCCCCGGTAGCGCAGGATATGAACACCTGCCTCCCGCAGTTCATCAAAAAATGCAAAGCCCGCAAGCCAAGGCAGGTGGTGATCAATGGATTCCGGCAAAAGGATCCGGACATCCAGCCCGCGCAACGCGGCATGTTTTAATGCTGCAAGCACCTCCTGATCCGGAACCAGATACGGGGAGGCCAGCCAAACTTTGTCCTGTGCAGCGGTGATTGCCGAGAAAAACAGCATGGACCCGTTGCCGATGCTATCGCCGGGGCCGGTCGAAACAATCAAGCCGGGCCGGTTTTGCGGTGACGGTTCAGCGTCCCAGTTCAGCAGATCCAGGACTGGCTCTTGTGTGCGCCAGTGCCAATCCTCGGCAAAAGAAAGCTGCAGCTGCTGAACAACCGGTCCGGTGAGCCGCACATGGGTATCCCGCCAGGGACCCATTACAGGATCCAGCCCCATGTATTCCTCGCCGGCATTCAGCCCGCCGGTAAATCCGGTCCGCCCGTCCACAATAACGGTTTTCCGGTGGTTGCGGAAATTGATCCGAAGCCGGTGCCAAGGCGGCCGTTGAACCGCGGGATCAACCATGTTCACACCGGCCTCCTCCAGCGCGCCTGCAAAGCTGCGGGGCAGCTTCCGGCTGCCGATACTGTCTGTCATGAACCAAACCGTCACACCGCGCTGCGCGGCTTCGATCAACTTGGCCTGAAGCTGTTTGCCGACACTGTCCGCACGCAGGATATAGTATTGCAAAAGTATATATTCCTGCGCGTTATCAATCGCTTCGAAGATGGCGTTAAATGTGTTTTCACCATCAGTCAAAAGTTCCAATCCGTTTCCGTGGCAGACGCTCATGCCGGCAATGGCCTCAAAGGGCGCTGCGTTTACCGGCAGTTGCTGCGCCTCTCCTGATTGGGCGCTGGTATAGTTCCGCGTCGCAGCAACCGCCTGTTCTGCAGCACGGCGAGCCGTCCAGTACCCTTTGAACCGGTGGTGGCCAAAGATCATGTAGGCGGGCAGGGCGGCTATCGGCGCAGCCAGCAAGAAGACAGCCCAGCCAATCGCCCCTTGAGGTGTGCGCGCGGTGCGGGCTGCACGAAGGGCTGCAAACCCGGCAGCGGCCCAGGTTGCGGCAATAGCCGTGGTGCTAAGAACAATCCAAAACATCTGGAGATCCTAAGATAGCGGTTTGATTTCAAATTAGTACTGAAAGGCGGTGCCTGCTACACTTGGCCGGGCTGCGGCAAGCGGAAATCAGTGTGTTTGTTCTTTGCCGCTGGCAATTTCCTAATGCTTGTGGAACCTTACGCCTATGCCAATCCTGCCGCCATTACGCTGCTGGCCTGCAGCCTTGCTAGACGCCACCCGCCGCTTCAACCGGAAAAACGGCTGGGTGATGAGCAGCCATATCGCCATGTCGATGATGCTGGCGCTGTTTCCGTTTGTTCTGTTTACTGTGGCGCTGGCGGGGACCGTTGCCGGTTTGCTGTCGCAGGACGTCGCCATGGAAACCCTGACGGAACAAGTGTTCAGCGTTTGGCCGGACGCGGTGGCACGGCCGATCCTGACCGAACTGAAAGCGGTGCTGCAGACATCAAATACCCAGCTTGTCACTCTGGGCGGCCTGTTTGCGCTTTATTTTGCCTCAAATGGCGTCGATGCCGTCCGCACCGCCATGGTGCAGGCTTATCATGATACGGACACAAGACCGTTTTGGCGGTCGAGGGCGCTGTGCATCGGGCTGGTCGTTCTAGGCGGGGCGGGTATTCTGGCCGTTACAGTGTTTGAGGTGCTACTGCCGCTCTATGTCAGGCACATCGCGCAATTGCTGCCCTTCGAAAGTGTTCCAAAAGGCTGGGAAAAGGGCTTGAGGGGCATTCTGGCGCTGGCTCTTCCCACTGGCGCGGTGCTGGCGTTCCATGTGCTGCTGCCTGGCCGGGTGCACCGCTTGCGGCGGATCCTGCCGGGAGCAATCCTGACCCTTCTGCTGTGGCTGGCCTGCGGCAGCGGCTTTGCGTTTTACGTCGGCTCATTTGCGCAATACTCGGCCACATACGCAGGGCTTGCTGGCGCCATGGCCGCAATGATCTTCCTCTATCTGAATTCAGCTATCCTGATCCTGGGGGCGGAATTCAACGGCGCGCTGATCGAGATCGCCAACGGGATGGGCCGGTCATGAAAGCTGCGGGTTTTCAGCAACTGTTTCCGTTTCTTCAACAATAAGGCAGCCCTGCCTCATTTGAGCCCATCTAGCGGCCCAATCACCTTTTAGATCTTCAGGAAGAAGCGGATCGAGAAGGGGCCATCATGACAAAATTGCAAAACAAACTGCGCCACATGCGCCTGTTTGAACTGATGCGCCAGCGTGAAATGGCCAGCCATGTCAGCCGCAAGCTGCGGGTGTCCCGGCTGGCCGATGGTGAGGGTGATGAAGCTATCCTGCTGCGCGATCTGGCGACGCGGTCGCTGACCGCACCGCACAGCCGCCGGGTCTGACGGGGCTTTAACCCCGGAACCCGGTTGCCACCACAAATTTCTCAGAGCTGTCCGACCGGGAGGAGGGCGGCTTCATGTTTGCCACTTTGGTGAACTTCTGCTTCAGCAGCTTCTGCAACTCGCCTTCGGCGCCACCTGCCAGAACCTTGGCCACAAAGGTGCCGCCTTCCTCCAGCACGTCAAAGGCAAAGTAAGCGGCGGTTTCACACAGCGAGATGATCCGCATGTGATCTGTCTGTTTATGGCCGGAACTGGCGGCGGCCATATCCGACATCACCACGTCAGCCTTGCCGCCCAGCCATTCCTTGACCTTGTCGTCGGCGCCGTCCTCCATGAAATCGAGCTGATGGAACTCGGCACCAGCCAGCGATTCAACTTCCTGCAGGTCCACGCCGATAATGCGGCCCACTGCCTTGCCCTGTTTCTCGCCCAAAGCATTGATGCGCTTCACCGCCACCTGCGCCCAGCCGCCGGGCGCACAGCCCAGATCGACGATCCGGGCACCAGGCACCAGAAAGCGGTATTTGTCGTCCACTTCCATGATCTTATAGGCTGCGCGCCCGCGATAGCCTTCGGCCTGGGCCCGTTTGACATAGGGGTCATTCAACTGCCGCTGCAACCAAAGCGTCGAGCTGAGCTTGCGCCCGCGCGCGGATTTCACCTTGACCTTCAGATCGCGCTGACCGCGTCCGGATGTGTTCTTACCTGTCGGCGTCTTTGCCATCATCGTCACCATTTGCGCCGGTGCGCGGAGTTCTGTAAAAATTCCGGCCCGGATATATCCATTTTTTCCGGCCCCGCCTAGTAGGGGCCGTCCTCCAGAACGCCATCCGCGCTCATCTGTGCATAAAGCAGCCCTTCGCGCAGGCCGCGATCCGCAACCGACAGCCGGTCGGTCGGCCAGCAGCGCAGCAATGCCTGCAGGATTGCAGACCCGGACATGATCAGCGCCTGACGGTCCTCGCCGATGCGGGGATCGCGGCGGCGGCCCAGAGGCCCGAGTTCTAGATACCCCCGGATCACCTTGTCAATCTGATCGCTGGTCATCCGCAGCCCGTCCACCTTGGTCCGGTCATAGCGTTTCAGCCCCAAATGCGACGCTGCCACAGTTGTAACCGTGCCCGATGTGCCGACAATCTGAAACCCGGTACGGGTCTGTTCGTTCTTATAGGGCGCAAAATCAGCCAGGTTTTCCTCGAAAAACCAGCTCATCAGCGCAAAACGTGCCGCGTCGTCTTCGACATCGTTGAACTGGTCCCGCAATGTGGCAACCCCCAGCGGCACGGAAATCCAATCCACCACCTTGGCCGCGGGAAACGGGCTTTCGGTGGTATGGAACCCGTTATGAAGCCGCATGATCGCAGAGGGACGGTCGCGCCGCGGGACTGATGAGATGTCGATCCACACCAGTTCGGTCGAGCCGCCGCCGATATCGACCACCAGCAACTGATCCGTTTTGGTAGAGACCAGCGGCGCGCAGGAAATCACCGCCAGACGCGCTTCCTCTTCCGGCTGGATGATTTCCAGCGTCAGACCGGTTTCCCGCTTCACCTGGCGGATGAACTCGCGCGCGTTTTTTGCCCGGCGGCAGGCCTCGGTTGCCACCAGCCGCATCCGCCGGACCCTGTTGCGTTTCAATTTCTGCTGGCAGATCCGCAGTGCCTGGATGGTGCGCGCCATCGAGGACCGCGACAATCGTCCGGTCCGCTCCAGCCCGGCGCCGAGCTGCACCGACTTGGAGAAACTGTCGACCACATGAATGCCGCTGCCCTTGGGCTGGGCGATCAGCATGCGACAGCTATTTGTACCCAGATCCAGCGCGGCATAAAGCGCATCAGGATCGGGCCGGGCCGGTGCAGGGGTTTCGACCGCTTTGGGAAACGCGCCCGCACCTTTCGAGCGCCTGGGCGCCATGATTCACGCCCTCCGATTATCGTGTTAACGACAACAATAGGGGCGCTGGTGCAGCGGCGCAAGCGCCAGACGGCGGAAGCGAAGCAATTTCCGCAGCTTCGAGGATATCTCATAATCCACATGAATATTTTGGCGGGAAACCCCTGTGGCATTCGAAACGGCACAAAGCTAGTGTCCCGGCAGCAAAACGTCGCTCAATCCCATCGTGTTGTCGAAAATCGACCAACGTGCGGGCGGCCGCCGCTCTAGAACGTGGTCTATCCAGGCTAGGAGGAAATTAGGCATGCCCGACGTTACGATCGTATACTGGCGCGATATCCCTGCGCAGGTCATCGTTGGCAAAGGCCGCCGCGGCGCCAAACGCCAGCTCGAAGAACGGTTCGAGCAGGCCATCGACCGCGCGGCCATGAAGGTGAACGCCAAGGACGCGGATGCCTATCTTGCCGAGTGGCGCAAGGCCGCGCCTTATGCCGCCGAAGGCGAAGCGGCCGATGTTGCCGAAGCCGAGGCAGTCCGCTTGGAAACAGAATACGATCAGGACCGCTTGAAGACCCTGATTGCAAATGACGGATGGGCGTGAGCCTGACACCACTATGGGAGGCCGTGATGGCTTTGCTGAACTTTAAGAAACGCGATTCTGGTGCTGGCCAGACTGCCACCCCCGAAATGGAAGCCTTCCTGAAAGGCTATTCCATCGAAGTGATGCCGCGCACCGCCGCCAAGGTCGATGATTTCCGCGATCTGCTGCCCGCCGGCACCCGTGTCTATGTCGCGCATATCGAAGGCACCCCGATCGAGGACATGGTCGACACCGCCAAGCGCATCGCCGGTGAAGGCTATGATGTGATGCCGCACTTCCCGGCGCGTATCATCAAGGACAAGGCCACCCTGGGCGACTGGATCAACCGCTACCAGGGCGAAGCCGGCGTCAAGCAGGGCCTGATCCTGGCCGGCGGCGTTGCCAAGCCGCATGGCGATTTCGACAGCTCGATGCAGCTGCTGGAAACCGGCCTGTTCGACGACGCAGGCTTTACCAATCTGCACGTAGCGGGCCATCCCGAGCCGAATCTGGACATCGACCCCAAAGGCGGCCGTGCCAACACCTATGCGGCGCTGGACTGGAAACAGGAATTCTCCAAACGCACCGACGCTGAGATGGCGCTGGCAACCCAGTTCTGCTTTGAGGCGCAGCCGGTGATCGACTGGGTGAACGAGCTGAGCGAACGCGGCATGAACCTGCCGGTTCATATCGGCATCGCCGGCCCGGCCAAGCTGCAGACCATGATCAAATTTGCAATCGCCTGCGGTGTCGGCCCGTCGCTCAAAGTGCTGCAGAAACGCGCCAAGGACGTCTCAAAGCTGCTGCTGCCGCATGAGCCGGGCGAGGTTCTGGCCGGTCTGGCAGCACATAAGGCAGCCAACCCCGATTTCGCAATCGAGAAGGTCCACTTCTTCCCGCTGGGCGGCATCAAGACCAATGCCACCTGGGCGATCAACAACGGCGGCGATTCCGCCAAGCCGGTTAACTCCTAAGACCCTAAGGATCAAAAATGACCCGTACAGTCGTAGAATCAAAAACAAAAACCGCGGTCCTGGGCTTTGACGAGCCGTTCTGTGTGATCGGCGAGCGCATCAACCCGACCGGCCGCAAGAAACTGGCGGCCGAGCTGGAAGCCGGCGATTTCTCCACCGTTGAAAAGGACGCCGTGGCGCAGGTTCTGGCCGGTGCCACCGTGCTCGATATCAACGCGGGCGTGGTCTATAACTCAAACCCGAACCCGAACGAGACCGAGCCGCCGCTGATGAAGAAGATCGTCGAGCTGGTGCAGGGGCTGGTCGACGTGCCGTTGTGTATCGACTCTTCGGTGCCGGGCGCGCTGGAAGCCGGCCTGGAAATCTGCGAAGGCCGTCCGCTGCTGAACTCGGTCACCGGCGAAGAAGAGCGCCTGGAGCAAATCCTGCCGCTGGTCAAAAAATACAATGTGCCGGTTGTGGCAATCTCCAACGACGACACCGGCATCTCGGAAGACCCCGATGTGCGTTTCGCCGTCGCCAAAAAGATCGTGGAACGCGCTGCCGATTTCGGCATTCCTGCCCACGACATCGTTGTTGACCCGCTGGTGATGCCGGTTGGCGCAATGGCCACTGCCGGTCTGCAGGTGTTTGCGTTGGTTCGCCGTCTGCGAGAAGAGCTGGGTGTGAACACCACTTGCGGTGCGTCCAACATCTCGTTCGGCCTGCCCAACCGCCACGGCATCAACAACGCCTTTCTGCCGATGGCAATGGGCGCCGGCATGACTTCTGCGATTATGAACCCGGTGGCGCTGCCCATCACGCAGAAGAAGATCGCCGAGAAAAGGGCGGAAGTTGAAGCCGCCGGCATCGTCCTGCCCGAGGGCATGGAGGACGAAGCCTTTGTGCAGATGTTCGGCCTTGGCTCCACCATGCCGCGCGCCGGCAAGGAAATGGAGGCCATTCGCGCCGCCAACTTCCTGACCAACAACGACCCGCATGGCGGCGACTGGATCAAGTTTAACAAAGAGCCTGCCAAAGAAGGCGAAGAAGGCCGTGGCCGTGGCGGCCGCGCCGGCGGCCGCCGCCGCCGCGCCTGATCCGTGCAGTCAGACTGAACCAGAGGCCGGGCAGAAGTGTCCGGCCTTTTTCGTTTACCAACAGCTTATGTCGCGCACTTCATTTGGTTGGCGCGATCCCGGCAGCGTTCAACTGTTGGACGAAGCGAAAGCCACCCACGGCCACGAGCCCCGCCCAGTCTGGCGGGGCTTCGTCTTTTCGGGACATCAGAATGGACGCCTCCGGCTGCATGGGCGAGGGCATCCTGGCATAGCCAGCACAGCTGACAGGGCGAAAAGTCGTTAAACTATGCCGAGATAGACCAATACCACCGAGGCCATCCCATCCGGGCGGGTCGGATAATTATCTATCGGTATCAAGGGGAAAATGGCGGAGAGACAGGGATTCGAACCCTGGGAACCCGTGAAGGCTCAACGGTTTTCGAGACCGCCCCGTTCGACCACTCCGGCACCTCTCCGCGGGGGTCTGGTGGGGCAGCGTTTAAGGTTGATTCCGGGCGCGTGCAAGCGGGAAATGCGGCCGTGGCAAAAAAAGCCGGTTTGCCGTTGCCAGCCAAAGGTTTTTGCCTAAATTTGCTTTATGCAGATGCCGCTCAAAACCCCCGCTGTGCTTTTACGTATCCTGACTTTGCTGTGTTTGGCTGCCGCGGGAGTGCCGCAGACCGGCCTGGCCGCAGACCGTGAGAGGGTTGAGGCGTTTCTGGAAGTGACCGGCTTTGACGTCGCGCTCGACAGCATTGCCTTGTCCGCCTCCAGCGCACCGGACATGCTGGGGCTGGATGCAGGCGCCTTTGGCAGCCAATGGACCGAATTGTCCGGGGACGTTTTTGATACCGCTGAAATGCGCAGCCTGGCGCTGGAGATCCTCGAAAGCACGCTGGACGATGAAGCCCTGGATCACGCGGCGGCCTTTTATGCCAGCGATCTGGGGCAGCGCCTGGTGCGGGCGGAAAACGCCTCGCATAAGGTCGAAGATGACACGGTAAAGCAATTGGCAGGCAACCGCATTATCGCGGATATGGTCAAGGACGGCAGCACACGTGTCGCAATGTACCAGCGGATGGGAACCGCAATTGATGCCGCAGAGGCAGGCGTAAAGGCGCTGCAGCAGATCCAGTTCCGCTTCCTTATGGCCGCCGCCGCGGCCGGGGTGATCAAGCTGGAGCTGGACGCCGACGGCTTGCGGGCCCTGATGAAGGCGCAGGAGGGCGAGCTGCGCCTCAGCCTGCAGGCCTCCAGCCTGGCCGCCTCGGCCTATACCTATCAGGAATTCAGCGATGCAGAGGTCGAGGCCTATGTCATCGCCCTGGAAGAGGCGCCCATGCAACGGGTTTATGAGTTGCTCAACGCTGTGCAATATGAGATCACAGCCAACCGCTTTGAAGAACTGGCGCACCGGATGGCAGAACTGAAACCCGGGCAGGATATCTGATCCTGCACAGGCTGTTGGCGCAGGTTGTGGAAAACGGTTGACACCTGATGCGTTCCGAACCATAAGCCCGCATCCCGGCCCGGACTCCGTGCGCCGGGATTCATTTGTAATACGCCCATGACACGGGCGCGCTGTTCGAGGCGGCATTTGCCGAAAACACCCGCAAGGGGGCCGTAGGACGCGGGTATAAAAGGAAAGACGCACATGTTTGCGGTCCTCAAGACCGGCGGCAAGCAGTACAAGGTTCAAGCGGGCGATATCCTCCGCATTGAAAAACTTGCTGCAGACGCTGGCGACACCATCCAGTTCGACGAAATTCTGATGCTTGGCGGCGACGCACCTGTTGTTGGCGCTCCGCTGGTAGATGGCGCTGCCGTAAAGGCAGAAGTGATCGACCAGATCAAAGGCGAAAAGCTGATCAACTTCGTGAAGCGCCGCCGGAAGCACTCCTCCAAGCGCACCAAAGGCCACCGTCAGAAGCTGACCCTGGTCCGGATCACCGAGATCCTGGCATCGGGCGCAACCAAAGCTGCCCCGAAAGCCGCTGCCAAAGCTGCACCTGCTGCTGGGTCGGACGATTTGGCCCAGCTGACCGGCGTTGGCCCTGCTGCCGTCAAAAAGCTGAACGAAGCAGGCCTGACCACCTTTGCCCAGATCGCAGCCTTGTCCGAAGACGACATTGCTGGTATCGAAGCGGTCAAAGTGAAGCCCGAGTGGGTTGAGCAAGCCAAAGATCTGGCTAAAGGCTAAGGAGAGAGAGAATGGCACATAAAAAAGCTGGCGGTTCCTCACGTAACGGCCGCGACTCCGCGGGCCGCCGTCTTGGCGTGAAACTTTTCGGTGGCCAGGCGGCCATCGCAGGCAACATCATCGTGCGTCAGCGCGGCACCAAGTTCTGGCCGGGCGAAAACGTAGGCATTGGCAAGGATCACACTTTGTTTGCCACCGCCGAAGGTGCTGTCACCTTCCGCAAAGGCCTGAAAAACCGCACCTTTGTATCGGTTCTCCCAGTGGCGGAGGCCGCTGAGTAAACCGACCCGAAGGGTAAAGAAATCTTTAGGGGGATCGGTTATAAGACCGGTCCCTCTTTTCTTTTTTGCGTCTGCGAGTTCATGATGAGTTTTCTTGCTGTTTCCAGCCCCCTCGATTTTGTGCCGCTGCAGTTCGGTGTTCACGCCGGGCCAACAAGTAGTTTTGCGCGAATTGAAGACCTTGGGGCTTGCTCCAGGGGCAGGGCGAACACATCTGAAAAGCATCGCCGCAACAACAATGACAATTGCCGCCAGAAGTACACAGGCAGAGGAGGAGCACGTCCATGAACTTGGAACATATCGTGTGTCAGCAGGCCATCGAAACAGAACGGTTTATTTTGCGGCCGCTGCGAAAATCCGATGCCGGGCTGATTGAACATTACGTCAGCGATGCGCGCGTTGCCCGCATGACCCGCTCGGTCCCGCATCCGCTGCCGCCCGGCGCCGCCGAGGCCTTTGTCGCCCGCGCCATGGCCGAAGAGCGGGACGAGGATGTCTGGGTGATAGATGGCACCGCCGAAGGCGACGCAGAGCTGAAAGGCGTGATCGGCCTCAAGCGGATGGACCGCAACCAGTCGGAAGTGTCCTATTGGACGGCGCCGCCGTTTTGGAATACCGGGCTTGCCTCTGCCGCGGTAAAGGCATTGGTGGATGCAAATCCGCAAAGCAACGCGGCGATGTTTGCTTCGGTGTTTCAGGACAACCCGGCCTCGGCCCGGGTGCTGATCCATTGCGGCTTTGATTACCTTGGCGACGCCGAAAGCTATTCGGTGGCCCGCGATGCCTCTGTCCCGACCTGGACCTACAGCCGAAAACTGTGATTGGCGCGGCGCGCGCTTTGCGGTAAGGCAAACGAAACATTCCCGCCAAGGCCTTGGGGCTTTGGCGGGACACTTGTACTGCGCAGGCGGGCACAGGATCCCGCCGCATTAAGGAGCTGTCATGAAATTCCTCGATCTGACAAAGGTCTATATCCGCTCGGGCGCCGGCGGGAACGGCTGTGTCAGCTTCCGGCGCGAAAAGTATATCGAATACGGCGGGCCGGACGGGGGCGATGGCGGCAAGGGCGGTTCGGTCTGGGCCGAGGTGACCGACGGGCTGAACACCCTGATCGATTTCCGTTATCAGCAGCATTTCTTTGCCAAAAACGGCCAGTCCGGCATGGGCCGGCAGCGCACGGGCAAGGATGGCGACGACATTATTCTGCGCGTCCCCGTGGGGACCGAGATCCTGGACGAAGACCAGGAAACCGTTCTGGCGGATCTCACCGAAGTCGGCCAGCGTGTGCTGCTGGCCAAGGGCGGCAATGGCGGCTTTGGCAACCTGCACTTCAAATCGGCCACCAACCAGGCGCCGCGCCGGGCCAACCCGGGCCAGGAATGCGTAGAGCGTACCATCTGGCTGCGCCTCAAGCTGATTGCCGACGCAGGTCTGCTTGGCCTGCCCAACGCGGGCAAATCGACCTTCCTGTCGGCAACCTCCAACGCGCGCCCCAAGATTGCGGATTACCCCTTTACCACATTGCATCCGAACCTGGGCGTGGTCGGCATCGACAATACCGAATTTGTCGTGGCCGATATCCCCGGCCTGATCGAAGGCGCGCACGAAGGCAAAGGGATCGGCGACCGCTTCCTGGGCCATGTGGAACGTTGCGCGGTGCTGCTGCATCTGGTGGACGGCACCTCCGACACCGTGGTTGAGGATTACAAGACTATCATTGGTGAGCTGGAAGCCTATGGCGGCGTTCTGGCCACCAAAACCCGGATCACTGCGCTGAATAAGGTGGATGCGATCGACCCGGAGGAGCGCGACGAAAAACGCGCCGCATTGGAACAGGCTGTGGGCGGCCCGGTCATGATGATGTCCGGCGTCAGCCGCGAAGGTCTGAACGAGGTGCTGCGCGCGGTACGGGCAGAAATCGACGATGACCGCGTCCGCATGAAACCCGTCGAGGAGGAAGCGCCTTGGCGGCCCTGAAGTCGGCAAAACGGATTGTCGTCAAGATCGGCTCGGCGCTGCTGGTTGACCGCAGCACGGGCGAGCTGCGCGCCGGCTGGCTGCATTCATTGGCCAATGACGTTGCTTGGCTGAAGGCCGGCGGCACCGATGTGGTGCTGGTCTCTTCCGGCTCCATCGCTCTGGGCCGGGGCGTTCTGGGCCTGCCGCGCGCGGACCTGCCGCTGGAACAATCGCAGGCCGCGGCGGCGGTTGGCCAGATCCGTTTGGCCCGCGCTTATGAGGAGGCGCTGGCGCCGCACCGGATCACTACGGCGCAGGTGCTGGTAACGCTGGAAGACAGCGAAAACCGCCGCCGCTACCTGAATTCACGCGCCACTTTGGAAACGCTTTTGGGGATGGGCGCGGTGCCGATCGTCAACGAGAACGACACCATCGCAACGGATGAAATCCGCTATGGTGACAATGACCGGCTGGCGGCACAGGTGGCGGTGACTGTTGGCGCCGACGCCTTGATCCTGCTGTCCGATGTTGACGGTTTCTACAGCGCAAACCCGGCACTGGATCCCAAGGCGGAACGCTATGACCGGATTGACGAGATCACACCGGAGATTGAGGCGATGGCCGGCGACGGCGTCTCTGGCCTGTCCAAAGGCGGGATGATCACCAAACTGCTGGCGGCTAAGATGGCCACTGCAGCCGGCTGCGCCATGGTAATCACTGAAGGTTCGCCACTGAACCCTTTGAAAACACTTGAAGATGGCGCATCGTGTACTTGGTTCACCGGACAGGGCGACCCGCAAACCGCACGAAAACGCTGGATCAGCGCGATGAAAACGCGCGGAGTTCTGACCATCGACGACGGTGCTGCACGCGCGCTGATGTCGGGTAACAGCCTGCTGCCCGCAGGTGTGCGTAATGTGGAGGGTGACTTTGGCCGCGGCGATCCGCTGGCCATCCTTAGCCCAGACGGGCGCAAACTGGGGCAGGGGCTGTCACGCTATACAGCGGACGAGGCCCGCGCCATCCAGGGGCGCCAATCGCAAGAGATCGAGGCCACGCTGGGCTATCCTGGCCGCGCCGCATTGATCCACCGCGATGATATGGCGCTTTGAGCAGACCATCTGATAATCTATTCCAGCCGGCAGGCACCCGATGTGCCATAAAAGGACCGGCAAGGGCGCGAGACACATGAAAGACAATGAAAACATTCCCGCCGTGATGGCGGAGCTTGGCAAACGTGCAAAGCAAGCGGCGCAAATCCTGGCCACGGCCAGTGCCGAGCGCAAACATGCCGCCTTGATCGGCGCAGCCACGGCGGTTTGGACCCGCCGGGCTGAGATCATCGCCGAGAACGTCAAGGATCTGGAGTTCGGCCGGAACAAAGGCCTGTCCGACGCGATGATGGACCGGCTGATGCTGGACGAGCCCCGCATCCAGGGCATCGTGGACGGTCTGCGCGCGGTGGCAGAACAGCGCGATCCGGTTGGTGAAGTGATGGAAGAGTGGGAACAGCCCACCGGCCTCAAGATCCAGCGCGTCCGCACGCCGCTGGGGGTGATCGGGGTAATCTATGAAAGCCGCCCGAATGTGACGGCGGATGCCGGCGCGCTGTGCCTGAAATCGGGCAATGCGGTCATTCTGCGCGGCGGTTCGGAAAGCTTTCATTCCTCTCAGGCGATCCACGCCTGCCTGGCTGAAGGCCTTAAATCCGCCGGCCTGCCCGAAGACGCCGTGCAGCTGGTGCCGACCCGCGACCGGGCGGCGGTGCAGGAACTGCTGACGATGACAGACTATGTCGACGTCATTGTACCCCGCGGCGGCAAGGGCCTGGTGGGTCTGGTCCAGCGCGAGGCCCGGGTGCCGGTCTTTGCCCATCTTGAAGGCATCGTGCATATTTACCTCGACAAATCCGCCGACCCGCAAAAAGCACTGGATGTGGTGCTGAACGCCAAGACCCGGCGCACCGGCATCTGCGGCGCCGCGGAATGCCTGCTGGTCCATCAGGACATCGCAGAAACGCTGGGTAAAGCAGTGTTGGAAGCGCTGGCATCCGCCGGCGTGGAAATCCGCGCTGAGGCCGGTCTTCCCGGTCCGAGTGGTATGATTGCTGCCAGCTCCGAGGACTGGGGCAAGGAATATCTGGATTCCATCATTGCAGCCAAACAGGTCGCCGGCATTGACGAAGCAATCCAGCACATCCGCACCCATCATTCCCAGCACACCGACTGCATCATCACCGAGGATGAGGCTGCGGTTCAGAAGTTCTTTGCTGAACTCGACAGCGCGATCCTGATGCACAATGCCTCGACCCAGTTTGCCGACGGCGGAGAGTTTGGCATGGGCGCGGAAATCGGGATTGCTACCGGCAAGATGCACGCGCGGGGTCCGGTCGGCGCCACTCAGCTGACCAGCTTCAAATACCTGGTGCGCGGCGACGGAGCCACCAGGGCCTAATCGGTAACAAATGCAAAACGCCGGGCCAACCGCCCGGCGTTTCTTTGCGATAGTTGCTGCAGATCAGAACTGCAGCGTGATCTTTTCCAGGCTCTGCTCCAGCCGGACGGTGCGGTCTGCTTCCTTGGCGGCCTCGGGGAGCAACGCAAATTGCACCAGCGCCGGCGTGATCTCGGCATTTGAATTGCCGCCGCTGACCCGCGCCCACAGCTCGTCATCCACGTTCAGCTTGCGGCCTTCGCCCATTACCGTCCATTTGCCGCCGGCGCAGAAAATCTTAACTGTGCCGCCATAGGGCAGGGCGGATTCCAGGCACAGTGCCGCCAACAGGGACAGGCGCGCCTCGCTGCGGGTGCAGCCCTCCAGCGGCGACCATTGGTAATTGATCCGACCGCCCTTGCTGATGTCCTCCAACACCGAAATCAACTCGGCCCGGCCCATCTGCTGGTCGCCGGCAGCGCCAAAGGCGATACGGAAAAAACGGATACGGGCATTGGCATTTGCAACGCTGTCTGAGATCAGCTCCAGCTCGGGGCCGGACATGCTGCCAGCCATTCCAAGCAGTTCCAGACCGTTGTTTATGGCACCGACAGGGCTGATCAGATCATGGCAGATCCGGGACCCTACCAATGCAGCCAGATTGGCGTTATCTACACCCATAACTTATACTTCCTCCGAACTGGGCCACCCGCCAATGAATGACCTCAACGCAATTTTAGCCCCCGGCATGTTCGTCCGGCACCCGGATCACCCTGAATGGGGCATCGGGCAGGTGCAGTCGAACGCGGGCGGCAAGATCACCGTTAATTTCCCCGACCAAGGCAAGCTTGTGATTGACGGAGCGCGCGTCTCCCTTATTCCCGTCTTTGATCCATAACGGTTTATGAAGAGTTAACGAACCCCATCTAATTCGCCTTAAATGCTGCGCGTTCTTTGCCTTAATACAGGGATGCGCTCAAGCCTGATCGACGCAAAGGTGATCGAATGCAAGACAGCCCGCCGGAATTTTCCGTCAAGATTGCAGAAACAGACGCAGAGCTGCGCGCCGCGCAGGCCCTGCGGTACGACGTATTTGTGCGCGAGCTTGGTGGTGGCGGCGCGATGGTGGACCATGATGCGGGGCTGGAGCGGGACAGGTTCGACCCGTTCTTTGACCACATGCTGGTGATAGATGACACTAGGGGCATGGTCGTCGGTGTCTACCGGCTGCTGCGCGATGACCAGGCCGCGAAAGCCGGGCAGTTTTATTCCGAGGATGAATATGACCTGACCGTGCTGCGGTCGTCCGGCCGCAAGCTGCTGGAGCTGGGACGCTCTTGCCTGCATGCGGATTACCGCGGCGGCATGGCGATGTTCCACCTTTGGTCCGGGCTGGCAGACTATGTGGAGACCCATGGTATCGAGGTTCTTTTCGGGGTCGCAAGTTTTCACGGCACTGATACCGCTGCGCTGGCCAATCCGCTGGCTATGCTGCACCACAATCATCTGGCGCCGCCCGAGCTGCGTGTGCGGTCAAAAGCGTTTCAATCCATGAACTTGGTACCCGCAAGTGATCTGAACCGCAAACATGCGATGGTGGAAACCCCTGCGCTGATCAAAGCATATCTGCGGCTGGGCGGATATGTCGGCGACGGCGCCTTTGTCGATCAGGCCTTCAACACCACCGATGTGTGCTTGATCCTGGACACCGCGCAAATGAACGACCGCCAGCGCAGGATTTATGCCGGAGGCAAGGGCCGGAAATGAGCGTCAGCTGGCAAAGTGAAGAGGCGCCGGATCCGGTGCGGATCAGCGCCTTGGGCTGGTTTCTGGTGCTGCTGCGCGGGTTGCCGCTGGCGGTGCTGGTTTTTGGCGGGCTGCTGGTTTTGCTGGCCCTGCGGCTGATTGAACGGCCGGTATTCGGCTTGCAGCGGCCGGCCACGCCGTTCATCACGCAGTTTGTCTGCCGCAATGCCTTTCGCATTCTGGGGATCCGCTTCAAAACCCGCGGAACGCTGATGCGTCAAAATGGGGCCGTGGTGGCCAATCATGCCTCCTGGCTGGACATTTTTGCCCTCAATGCGCGCAAGCGGATCTACTTTGTCTCCAAGGCGGAGGTTGCCAATTGGCCGGGGATCGGCTGGCTTGCGCGGGCCACCGGCACCGTCTTTATCGAACGCAATCCCAAGAAAGCCAGGGAACAGGCCGACATGTTTGAACAGCGCCTGCTGGCCGGCCATAAGCTGCTGTTTTTTCCCGAAGGCACCTCTACCGATGGTTTGCGGGTTTTGCCCTTTAAAACAACGCTCTTTGCTGCGTTCTTTTCTGAGAAACTGCGCAAAGATCTGCATATCCAGCCTGTTTCGGTGCGCTACCGCGCGCCCAGTGGCGCCCCGGCGCGGTTTTATGGCTGGTGGGGAGATATGGATTTCGGACCGCATCTTCTTAAGATCCTGGCAGCGCCGCGGCAGGGCCAGGTGGAGCTGATTTACCACCAGCCTTTGAAGGTTGCGGATTTTGTGGACCGCAAAGCGCTGGCTGCGGCCGCAGGGCAACTGGTAAAAGACGGCCACCTGAGCGCTTTGAAGGGTTGAAAAATCAGGCGGGAACCGGTTTCTTCCGGATCCGCTATTGTCAGCTGACAATTTCTGCTCTATGAGCGCGCCTACGAACCCGCAGGCGGGGTTTGGCCTGATCAGGGGAGACATCCCTGACGGACCCCCGGTTGGAGCATTTGCTCTGAACCCCCGCCGAGGATTGAAACCGGAAAGGATATAATAGCATGGCTCTTCCTGAGTTCACCATGCGTCAGCTGCTTGAAGCTGGCGTACACTTCGGCCACCAGACTCAGCGCTGGAACCCGCGCATGGCACCGTTCATCTACGGTTCGCGCAACGGCATCCACATCATGGACCTGACCCAGACTGTTCCGATGCTGGACCAGGCGCTGCAGGTTGTCCGTGACACCGTTGCCAAAGGCGGCCGCGTCCTGTTCGTCGGCACTAAGCGCCAGGCAGCCGGCCCGATTGCCGAAGCGGCTGAAAAGTCGGCTCAGTACTTCATGAACCACCGCTGGCTCGGCGGCACTCTGACCAACTGGAAAACCGTTTCCCAGTCGATCAACCGCCTGAAGGAAATCGACGAGAAAATGGCGGGCGGCGCCGAAGGCCTGACCAAGAAAGAGCGTCTGGGCATGGAACGCGACCAGGAGAAGCTCGAAGCGTCTCTGGGCGGTATCCGTGATATGGGCGGCGTGCCGGACCTGCTGTTCGTCATCGACGTGAAAAAAGAAGCGCTGGCCATCGCCGAAGCCAAGAAACTGGGCATTCCGGTTGTGGCTATTGTCGACACCAACTGCTCCCCCGATGGCGTGGACTTCATCATTCCGGGCAACGACGACGCATCGCGCGCCATCTCGCTGTACTGCGACCTGGTTGCCCGCGCAGCACTTGACGGCATGTCCGCTCAGCTGGGTGCCGCAGGCGTTGATCTGGGCGCGCTCGAAGAAGCGCCGGCCGAAGAAGCCGTGGCTGAAGAAGCCGCTGCTGCTGACGCCTGATCCGTCCCGTCACGGAACTGACATGCGGGGCAGGGTATCACCTGCCCCAAATCTGTTTTTGAATTGAGGAGAGCCTAAGATGGCAATCACTGCTGCTATGGTGAAAGAACTGCGCGAATCCACCGGCGCAGGCATGATGGACGCGAAGAAAGCCCTGGTCGAAAACAACGGCGACATGGAAGCCGCGGTTGACTGGCTGCGCACCAAAGGCCTGGCCAAGGCTGCCAAGAAATCCGGCCGTACCGCCGCAGAAGGCCTGGTTGCCGTGATCGTCGAAGGCAACAAAGGTGTTGCCGTCGAAGTGAACTCGGAAACCGACTTTGTTGGCAAGAACGCTGAATTCCAGGCAATGGTCGGCGGTATCGCCAAGGCTGCCCTGGGTGTTTCGGACGTCGAAGCGCTGAAAGCGGCTGACATGGGCGGCAAGACCGTTGCTGACACCATCACCGACAAGATCGCCACCATTGGCGAAAACATGTCGGTCCGCCGCATGGCCGCGCTGGAAGGCGAAACCGTTGTGTCCTATGTGCACAACGCCGCCACCGCAGGCATGGGCAAAATCGGTGTTCTGGTTGCCATGAACGGCGGCGACGCCGCGATCGGCAAGCAGATTGCAATGCACATTGCAGCTGCCAACCCCGCCGCGCTGTCCGAAGCAGACATGGACGCCGCTGTGGTTGAGAAGGAAAAGCAAGTTCAGATGGACATCGCCCGCGAATCCGGCAAGCCGGAGCAGGTGATTGAAAAGATGATCGTTGGCCGGATGAAGAAATTCGTCGCGGAATCGACCCTGCTGAACCAGCAGTTCGTTGTGAACCCGGACCTGACCGTGGAAGCCGCAGCCAAAGAAGCAGGCGCAACTATCACCGGTTTTGCCCGCGTTGAAGTCGGTGAAGGCATCGAAGTCGAAAAAGAAGACTTTGCAGCCGAAGTCGCCAAAGCCGCACAGGGCTGATCCGGGCCAATTCGGGCTGTTCAGTTTTACGCTTTAATTCAAGAACCGGCAGGGATTTCCCTGCCGGTTTTTTTGTGCGCATCGGCCCGCACAAACTGAATGCGTTGCCCAGCGGTTGACCGGATCTTTGCATTTATGAAGGAACGGAGACCGCAAAAGGGATGTGAGGGACCCCACTGATGGGGATGGGCGAGGCCCCTCTGTATCCGGAACAGACGCAGAACAATACGCGTCTGTCCCTGACCAGGTAGGAGAGCCTTGAAATCACAAGGGTCGTTACCCATTAGTTCCTAGGCTAAAGCCACCACTCACGGAACAGGGGCAACATGCAGAAAATCAACCTATAACGGTAGTATAGAATTCCATACCTCTTACGGCTTAGTTCAGGCCGGGCGGGATTGAAAAACCGGTTGAATTTCCGCCGCTTGCAAGCGATCAAAGACGGCGGGGCGAAATCTGAAATTGACGCCACCGCGGCGGCAGCACGGCCCGGTCATCTGCAGTCAAGCGGCTGCCTAGGCATCCATGACATACATCTGATTGTGCAACGCCGCCTTCAAAACAGCCTGGGCGGTTGTCTCGACAGAAAGCGATTCCCTGGCAAGGCGCAGGTGTTTTTCAATCGTCGCGGGTGTAAGTTCCATCAGAAGTGCAATGTCCTGAGTGGTTTTGCCATCGCCAACCCATTGCAGAACCTCCCGCTGCCGTTTGGTAAGGCTGCGGTTAGGTGCCATGTAGGGCAGGGTGAGGATTTTCAGATGGGCGACATTATTCATAAGCACGATGTCATCGCCCGACTTCTGCCACAGCGCATCTACCGCATCCTGAGACATGCCCCGCTTTGCAGCCAGCGATATGGCGCCCTTGTAGCGGGGAGAAGCAGAGTAGAAACTGACGGTATAACCGGCATTCATGTCGAGCTTCTGATTGAACTCATGCACTCTTTGGGCTTCGGGCCCAAGCGTCCCGCCGGCAATCATGTCCTGCACAATGCGCCAGCTGCCGGCGCCTTCATTGTCCAAGGCCCAGCGAAGCATCGGCGCATGGAAGTACAGCCCCTTATGCAGGAAACCGTTCAAATACTCACTGTTGTGGTTGGACAGGATAACAAAATCATCCGGATCCCCCAGCGACGTTTCCGTCTTGTAACGGGTGTATCCGTAGATCAGCCGGTCGAACCCGAACCTGGACATTTGCCGGACATGCCCGTGCCACAGATCTTCCAGGCTTTGAGCGCCGCAAATGAAATTCAGGTAATCCTTTACCTTCATGCTGTTGCAGCCATTTCCAAATGTGCCTTCAACGCATCCAGCGCCAACAGATATCCCTGTACGCCAAAACCGCAAATCTGCCCCAGCGCCGCCTTGGCGATATAAGAGGTGTGCCGGAACGGCTCGCGTGCATGAATATTGGAGAGATGCACTTCAACGGCCGGGATCTCTACGGAAATCAACGCATCCATCAGGGCAACAGACGTGTGCGTATAGGCGCCGGCGTTCAGGATGATCCCCTGATGCTGCCCCTTGGCCGCATGAATAGCATCAATCAACGCCCCTTCATGGTTCGACTGGAAGCAGCTGACCGTGACCCCGAGTTTCTGACCATGATCGGCGCAGGCCTGCTCGGCCATCGCCAGGGTGACCGAGCCATAGACCTCCGGCTGCCGGGTGCCAAGCAGGTTAAGGTTGGGGCCGTTCAATACCAGAATGCTCGTCATCGGATCCGTTTCCTTTTCGTCCTTCCCTTTGAACTTCTAAGACAAATTTATTGCAAATGCGAACACGCAAACGCGTATAAATTGGAAAAATTCGAATTTTGGAATTTACTGAACCCGCCGCCGCAAGCGTTTGCGCGGCACTCAATTCCAGCCCATTTCCAAATTGAGCGTTTCTATTTCCAGTCAGCACAGTCATCGGGGCCTTTGAATTTCATTCTTCTGTATTCCGGCACCTGCGCCCCGATGCCTGAAATGCAACGTCTGCCGGCTCGTCTCCTTTAGAACGGCAGTATACAGTCCGGATGGAAGAGGCAGAGCAGTACGAGGGCACAGCGATGAGATCAGACCGGCTGGAACGCATCAGGCGCTGGCAGCAACGCTATGTGGATGAAGGGAAATATCCGGGAAGCGCCCTTTTGATCCGCCGCCGCGGCGAGGAACAGTATTTCCACGCGGCCGGCCTGCGCAACATCGAGGAGAACCTGCCATTCACCCGTGACACGCTGGTGCGCCTCTATTCGATGACCAAGCCAGTGACGTCTGTGGCTGTGATGTCTCTGCTGGAACAAGGGCTGTTCCATCTGGATGCGCCTGTCAGCGATTTCCTTCCGGAATTCATTGACATGCAGGCGCTAGTACCCGGAGCCACCCAGATCAGCCAGACCAAACCCTGCGCTGCTCCGACACTGCACCAGCTGCTGACCCACACCAGCGGGCTGAGTTACCCGTTCAACCCAGGTGTTCTGCCGGAAGCCATGGCCAAGGAAGATTTGCTGTTCAAGCCCGACCACGGATCACTTGCCCCGATGGTGACCCGGCTTGCCGGGCTGCCGTTGGCCTTCCAACCCGGAACCCGTTGGGAATATTCCGTTGCGACTGATGTGCTGGGCCGCGTAGCAGAGGTTGTTTCAGGCAAATCTCTGGGCCGGTTCTTGCAAGAAGAAATCTTTGAACCGTTGGAAATGACTGAGACCGGGTTCCAACCGCCCAGCGGGGCAGGGAGCCGGTTTGCCTCTCTCTATACGCCGTTGGCGGGTGACGCCATGGCGCTGAATTCCGCAGAGACCGGCGCCGACAGTCTGCGCTTGACAGATAGTTTCCCGCACTCTCCGTTCTGGCAGGCTGAAATGCACTCCGGCGGCGGTGGATTGATCGGCACAATTGATGATTACATGAAATTCACCGAAATGCTCCGGCGCCGCGGCCGCAGTCAAAGCGGCATTATCATCAACTCGCAAACCGCTGATTTCATGATGCAAAACCACCTTACAGGTGACATTGCCTCAATGGGCCCGCAAAGCTTTGCCGAACAGCCGATGGAGGGCATGGGTTTTGGCCTAGGCGGCGCTGTTGTTCTGAACCCGGCACGGGCGCGGTGCCCCGGATCAGTTGGCGACTTCAGCTGGGGCGGCATCGCGTCAACGTTCTTTTGGCTGGACCGGCAGCTTGATGTGTCGGTGGTGTTTTTGACCCAGCTGGCGCCTTCCAGTTCATACCCGGCACGGCCGGAACTCAAGGCGCTGATCCATGGCGCCATAGCCGAGTGATTTCCAACTGCCGCAGTTCCAGCTAAGATAAGCGTTCTGCATCAGAAAAGACCAATGAAAGCGCTGCACATGCCGGATACTGCCAAAGTTCTCCTTGATCTGCTGGATCTGGAAGAGCTTGATACAAATCTCTACCGCGGATCCGGTTCCGGCGGCGAAACACCGACCCGCATCTATGGCGGCCAAGTGATCGCACAGGCGCTGACGGCAGCATATGCAACTGTTTCCGGACGCTTATGTCATTCTCTTCACGCGTATTTCATTCGCCCGGGCGACCCATCGAGACCGGTCATTTACGAAGTTGACCCAGCACGGGACGGCCGCAGTTTCACCACCCGGCGGGTTGTGGCAATGCAGAACGGCAAGCAAATCCTGAATCTGGCGTCATCCTTTCATGCACCGGAACATGGCTGGGAGCATCAGCACCAAATGCCGGATGTTCCAACGCCGGCCGCGCTGGAGCCGCGTGACAAAATCCTCCTGCGCAATGCATTCCGGGTGGATCCGGCCAAACGCGATGAATTCACTAGGCCGCGGCCATTCGAGATCCGCGAAGTTGCGCCGCGGGATCCGTTGGAGCCGGAAAACACATCTGATATCAATCATATGTGGATCAGAATGGAGGCAGCCAAAGGCGCCGGTCCTGAGCTGCAGCATATCCTGATGGCTTATGCGTCTGACTTTGGCTTGCTCGGATCGTCGATGCGGCCGCATGGGCTGACGTTTCACAAACCCGGCGCCATGACCGCAAGCCTGGACCATGCAATGTGGTTTCATGCACCGGTTCAATTCGAGAACTGGCATCTTTACACAATGGATGCACCGTTCACCGGCAGCGGCCGTGGCTTCAATCGTGGATCTATTTACACGGAAGACGGCCAGCTAATCGCCAGCGTCGCGCAGGAAGGTTTACTGCGTCCGGCAAGGGGTTGAGAATTATATGTTTAATCTACGCTACGGTGGTCTGTTGATGAGTGTCAATTTAACATAATTCTCATTATGAGGTCTACCGATACAGTAAACAGCCCGCCCGCAGTCAAGAAAATGGCTTCCCCTGAAAACAGAGGAAGCCAGTTATCACCGGTCAGGCTCCTTCATTGACTGCCCGAAAGTTTTCTTACCTGGGCCTTCCCGGTGTTCAGAACGGGCGCACCCATTCCTGATAGCGCTGGAAGCAGTATCACCGCTTCCAGTATCCGTCTGCGCCACCGAGGGAAAATCAGAGACGCAGACGGTGTTCTTCAGCTGCAGCCGGAGGTTCCGCCGCAGGTGTTGCACTTCATACAGGTGCCGTTGCGGACCAGCGTGTAGTTGCCGCATTCGCCGCAGGCCTCGCCCTCGTAGCCCTGCATTTTTGCCTTGACGCGCGCATCCATTCCGCCGCCGGGCTGCACAGGCGCATCACCGGTCTCTGGCACCAGCGATTGCAACGCGGCAACCGGATCAGTTCCAGTTCCCAGTGCCGATACTTCGGTCTGGCCGCCTTGCAGGACCACCAGTTCCTGCGGCAGCCGTTTGCGCAAATAGCCGGTCGAAGAGATCTGCTTTAGCACCTCCAGCGACCGCGAGGCTGCGTTTTCACTCAGCTCGCTCAGGTTCGACACGCCTTCTTCTTCGCCGCGGCCCAGGTCGTCAAAGCTTGCGCCCTCGGGCTTCACATGCGCCAGATCGGTACGGTCCAGATAGCTGACGGCCAGTTCGCGGAACACGTAATCAAGGATCGAGGTGGCGTTCTTGATCGAGTCATTGCCCTGGACCATGCCGGCGGGCTCAAACTTGGTGAAGGTGAAGGCGTCGACAAACTCCTCCAGCGGCACGCCGTATTGCAGGCCGACCGACACCGCGATGGCGAAATTGTTCATCATCGCCCGGAAGCCTGCGCCTTCCTTGTGCATGTCGATGAAGATCTCGCCCAGGTTGCCGTCCTCGTATTCGCCGGTCCGCAGATAAACCTTGTGACCGCCGACAACTGCCTTTTGGGTATATCCCTTGCGCCGCTGCGGCATCTTGGTGCGGTGCGATTTCAGCACCTCCTTGATGATCACTTTCTCGACGATTTTTTCGGCAAGAACCGCTGCCTTCTCCTGCGGCGCGCCGCTCTCCAGAACTTCTGCCGCGTCGTCGTCATCCTCAACCAGTGCCGCCGCCAGCGGCTGGCTCAGCTTGGAGCCGTCACGGTAAAGCGCATTGGCCTTAACCCCCAGGCTCCAGCTCAGCTCATAGGCCTTCTGGCAGTCCTCGATGGTGGCCGAATTCGGCATATTGATGGTTTTGGAAATTGCGCCGGAGATAAAGCTTTGGGCGGCTGCCATCATGTAGATGTGGCTGTCAACGTTCAGGAAACGCTTGCCTTTTTTACCGCAGGGGTTGGCGCAGTCAAAGATCGCATAGTGTTCTTGCTGCAGATGCGGCGCGCCTTCCAGGGTCATGGTGCCGCAGACGTGGTCGTTGGCCGCGTCAATGTCCGCCTTGGTAAAGCCCAGGTGGCGCAGCAGGTCAAAGGTCGGATCATTCAGCTTGGGCGCAGGGATGCCCAGCACACCGGTGCAGAAATCTTCGCCCAAGGTCCACTGGTTGAACACAAACCGGATGTCAAAGGCCGATTCCAGTGCCGCGTCCACCTTGGCCAGCTCATTGGGGCCAAAGCCGTGGCCAGCCAGCGAGGTGTGGTTGATGCCCGGCGCGTTACCGATAGAGCCATGGCCAACTGCGTAGGATGCGATTTCTTCAATCTGGGCAGAGCTGTAGCCCAAACCCTCCAGTGCAGAAGGAACCGAACGGTTGATGATTTTGAAGTAGCCGCCGCCGGCCAGCTTCTTGAACTTCACCAGGGCGAAGTCAGGCTCGATGCCCGTCGTATCGCAATCCATCACCAGGCCGATCGTGCCGGTGGGTGCAATGACTGTGGTCTGGGCGTTGCGGTAACCGTGCTTTTCGCCCAGCTCCAGCGCCTCGTCCCAGGCGCTGGCGGCCAGATCAGCCAGCAGCGCGTCCGGGCAGTTGGAAATATCCAGCGGCACCGGGGTGACCGACAGTGCCTCGTAGCCGTCCGCGTTGCCCATTGCAGCGTTGCGGTGATTGCGGATCACACGCAGCATGTGGTCTGTGTTTTTTGCATACCCCGGGAACGGCCCCAATTCCGCGGCGATCTCGGCCGAGGTGGCGTAGGACACGCCGGTCATCAGCGCGGTCAACGCACCGCAAAGCGCCCTGCCCTCATCCGAGTCATAGCTGTAGCCCATGTTCATCAAAAGGCCGCCGATATTGGCATAGCCCAGACCCAGCGTGCGGAAATCATAGGAGCGCTGCGCGATTTCCTTGGACGGGAACTGCGCCATCATCACCGAGATTTCCAGTGTCAGCGTCCACAGGCGGCAGGAATGCATGAAGTCATCCGCCTGGAACAGCCCGTCCTTCAGGAAGGTCAGCAGGTTCAGTGACGCCAGGTTGCAGGCGGTGTCGTCCAGGAACATGTATTCCGAACAAGGGTTTGAGCCGCGAATCTCACCGTCTTCCGGGCAGGTGTGCCACTCATTCACGGTGTCGTGAAACTGGATGCCCGGATCGGCGCAGGCCCAGGCCGCATGGCCGACCTTCTCCCACAACTCGCGGGCCTTCACCACTTTGGCGACCTTGCCGTCGGTGCGGTTGATCAGCTGCCAGTCGGCGTCTTTTTCAACCGCGTGCAGGAAGGCGTTTGTCACCCGGATCGAGTTGTTGGAGTTCTGCCCGGAGACAGAGCTGTAGGCCTCGGAGTCCCAGTCGGTGTCATAAGTCGGGAACTCGATCGAGGTATGGCCCTGCTTGGCGTAATCCAGCACCCGCTTGACGTAGGTTTCCGGGATCGCCACCTTTTTGGCCTCGCGGATCGCGACCTTCAGCCCGGTGTTGACTGCCGGGTCATAAGCATCCGCTTCACCGCCGTCCCAGCTGCGGATCGCCTCGAAAATGCCGTTCAGCATCTTTTCGTGCATCTTGGACCCGGCGACGATGGAGGCAACCTTTTGCTCCTCCAGCACCTTCCATTCGATGAACTGCTCGATGTCCGGGTGATCCGCGTCCACGATCACCATTTTTGCTGCTCGACGGGTTGTGCCGCCTGATTTGATGGCGCCCGCCGCGCGGTCGCCGATTTTTAGGAACCCCATCAGGCCCGAAGACTTGCCGCCGCCGGACAGCGGCTCGCCTTCGGCACGCAGATGGCTGAAATTGGTGCCGGTGCCGGAACCGTATTTGAACAGGCGCGCCTCGCGCACCCACAGATCCATGATGCCACCGTCCTTGACCAGATCATCCGAGACCGACTGGATGAAACAGGCGTGCGGCTGGGGATGCTCATAGGCGCTGTCGGACTTGGTCAGCTTGCCGGTCTTGTAATCGACGTAGTGATGGCCCTGGGCCGGGCCGTCGATGCCATAGGCCCAATGCAGGCCGGTGTTGAACCATTGGGGGGAATTGGGGGCGGAACGCTGGGTTGCCAGCATATAGCGCATCTCGTCGTAAAAGGCGCGGGCGTCCTCCTCGGAGGAGAAGTAGCCGCCCTTCCAGCCCCAATAGGCCCAGGCGCCGGCCAGACGGTCGAACACTTGCTTGGAGGAGGTTTCCCCGCCCAGCACTGCGCCGTCCGCAGGGACCGAGCGCCACAGGAACTCAGGAACGCCTTTTTCGCGGACTTTCTTCAGCCGCGACGGCACGCCGGCCTTGCGGAAATACTTCTGGGCGATGACGTCGCTGGCGACCTGGCTCCAGGATGCGGGAATTTCGATGTTGTCGAGCCGGAAAACAATGGTCCCGTCCGGATTGCGGATCTCCGATGTGGCCGAGAGAAAGGCCAGATCAGCATAGGCATCCTGTCCGGGTTTGGTGAACTTCCGTTCGATCTTCATGCTCAGCCCCTTTTCAAGCATTCGTCGTCTATTTGCCGCGGCGCCCCCAAGCGCCAGTCAGATCCGGTCACGGAAAACACAAACACCCGTCGCACGCCGCATATAGCGCGCTTGCGGCCCTCGCCGGCCATTCTCACAGGGCTGTCTGTTGTTTTCAGCGTTGTTGCTTCGGCTCTGTCACCCACCAGATCTAGTGCCGTCGCAACCGGTGTCCACAATTTGGCGTATTCGGACACTAAGGGTCAACGGCAAATTTACACTTTGGCAACTATCTTTGCTGTTGACGGTTTCCGCGGATTGCAGGGTCTGCGGCGGGGCGTTGATTCATCCACAGGCCCTGTCCCGTTCAATGTCTTCGGACTGCGCTGCTGCCTGTTCGGATTTCCTTTGACGGGTGAGTGACTTGCTGCCTTGCAGAAGGACAGCGGCCGTACCGGCCAGAGGTGATGGCTGTGTAAAACCATGCAGCTGCACTGGCTGAAAACAGGGTGCACAGCTTAGAAGCGATTTTTTGTGGCTTCCTGCCACGGGCCTTCGGACAGCCAGCCTCCGATTAACTTTTTGATGCGGCTCAGCGGCAATTGGTTAAGGGTGTCTTAACAGTGCGTTAAGAAAGCAATAGCACCCCCGATTGAACTGCGCAGTTTCAGTTCACCAAATACGGGAAGCGAATCTTTGCCCCGGGTTTTACCCGGCAAAGATTCGCTGCAACTTATTGAAGAAGTATGGTCGGGGCGGCGAGATTCGAACTCACGACCCCCTGTACCCAAAACAGGTGCGCTACCAGACTGCGCCACGCCCCGGACCGTGCGCCTTCCTATCTCTGCCAAACTGATTTGGAAACCCCTAACAGGGCCAAACTGCGCCGCTGAGGGAAAAAATTTCATGGCGCATCTGCGAGCCTGCCGCGATACCGTATTTGCGGGCAAGCCCGCCGTTGATTTCCAGCACTGCAAAGACAGCGTCCCCCCCCGGAATCGGGGTCAGATCGCCAGGCACGGCGTTCTCGTGAACCGAGGTCACCAGTCCGTGTTCATTCAGAAAAATGATATCGAGCGGGATCAGAGTATTCTTCATCCAGAACGCCGCAGGCTGCGGGCTGTCATAGACAAACAGCATCCCTGCCCCGCGCGGCAGGTCTTCGCGGAACATCAGCCCTTGGGCCCGCTCCGCCTCTGTAGCGGCAATTTCAACGGTAAATCCCGCCTGCCCCCAGTCGCCGCGAAGATCGGCCTGTGCAAGCTGGCAGTCAGACGCCAGCGCGGTGCCGGCGATAAAAGTCATGCAGGCGCCCAAGCTCCAGTGAAGCAGGCGCCGCATCACAATCTCAGTCCTCGTCGCCGGGGAGCATCGCAGCCTCCCAGGCCAGCACTTCTACCGCCATGCGGCCGCGTTTGCCGTCGATCACCCGCATTGCCAAGGCTTCCCCCGGCTGCAGATCCGCCAGCCCGGACTGCCGCAGCACTTCGACATGCAGGAAAATATCCTCGCCGCGGCCAAAGACATTGGCAAAGCCGAACCCTTTGCCCTTGTCGAACCATTTGACCCGGGCAGGCTCCAGCGGTTCGTTCTGCAGGCTGGTCATGTCCAGTTCGGCAAAATCGCTTAGCACCGGAGTATCATCACGTTCGGGCGGCTGAATGGAGATCACTTCAACGGCCTGGACACCGCGGTCGGTCTGATGGGTGACAATCTCGATCCTGGCGCCGTCCGCGACAGAGCTTTGGCCGAAATTACGCAATACATTCACGTGGAGCAGAATGTCCGCGCCGCCCTCGTCAGATACGACAAATCCGTATCCTTTGGCGGGATCGAACCACTTCACCAGCCCCTGGATTTGCTGCAAGCTGCTCAGATCTTCTGCCACGTACTTTTCCCTACCGCGTTTTTTTTATTTTGATGGTGCCCTGATGCGCGATTCTGACCTTGGATTTCAAGCTAAAAAGTCTAGAAATTGTCATGAAATTACTCTTGACCCTAGGTAAGCCTTTGCCATTTCCGCTCATGGATTAAGCCGCAGGATTTCCCATTCTGCAGCTGCATTCTTGCGGCGCCAGCGAAACCGGTCATGCAGCCGGAATGCGCCATCTGCCCAAAATTCTATCTCAACCGGCACCAGGCGGAAACCGCCCCAGAACGGCGGACGGTCCGGGTTCGGACCCTTCATGGCTGTGACCTTTGCCACCTCGGCCATCAGCGTGCCGCGGCTGTCCAGCGGCTGTGATTGCTTTGAGGCCCAGGCCCCCAGCCGGCTTTTGAGCGAGCGGGACTTGTAGTATTCATCCGCCTGCGGCCCGTCTTCGCGGGTGATCGTGCCGCGCACCCGGATCTGGCGGCGCAACGATTTCCAATGCACCACAAAGGCAGCCTTGCCGGCCTGATCCAGCTCCTGCGCCTTGGCGCTCTCGTAATTGGTGTAGAACACAAAGGCGCCGTCTTCGATTTCCTTAAGCAGAACCATGCGGCTGTTCGGCAACCCGGTCTCATCCACCGTGGCGAGGGCAATGGCGTTGGGATCGTTGGGTTCGGCCTGTTCCGCCTCTCCCAGCCAGGACCGGGCGATGGCAAACGGATCGTCACCTGCAAATATACCTGTACGGTCGGTCATCGGGCACCTCTTTGCGGATTTGGCAGCAACCTATGCAGCTTCCGGCGCCGCGACAAGGGCGTGCACCCTTGAAGCGGCCCGCGCGGCATACTAAACACCCTCTAATTCACAGATCACAGGCGGAGAACCTGCATGTCTAATCACCTGATGGCCGGCAAGCGCGGCCTCATCATGGGCCTGGCCAATGACAAATCCATCGCTTGGGGGATTGCCAAGGCCTGCGCCGATGCCGGCGCCGAGCTTGCCTTTTCATATCAGGGCGACGCACTGAAAAAGCGGGTCGCCCCGCTGGCGGCGCAGCTGGGCAGCGATATCGTGCTGCCGTGCGACGTCTCGGACGAAGCGTCCATTGACGCCTTGTTCGCCGGGCTTGAGGCCAAATGGGGCAAGCTGGACTTTGTTGTCCACGCCATCGGCTTTTCCGACAAGAACGAGCTGCGCGGCCGCTATGTCGACACCAGCCGCAGCAATTTCCAGATGACCATGGACATCTCGGTATTCTCGTTCACCGCGGTGGCAAACCGTGCTGAGAAGATGATGAGCGAGGGTGGCTCGCTGCTGACCCTGACCTATTACGGTGCCGAGCAGGTGATGCCGCACTATAATGTGATGGGTGTAGCCAAGGCGGCGCTGGAGGCTTCGGTCAAATACCTGGCCGAGGATCTGGGCAAGGACGGCATCCGCGTCAATGCAATCTCGGCCGGCCCGATCAAGACCCTGGCCGCCTCGGGCATCGGTGATTTCCGCTACATTATGAAGTGGAACGAGTACAATTCACCGCTGCGCCGCAACGTGACCACTGATGACGTCGGCAAATCCGCGCTTTACCTTCTGTCCGACCTCAGCTCGGGCGTGACTGGCGAGAACCTGCATGTGGATGCCGGCTATCACGTGGTGGGCATGAAGGCGGTGGATGCGCCGGACATCTCCAAGTAACTGAAAACATGGACGCCCGGACCGCTGTCCGGGCTCCGGCAAGCTGACGCGACTTTGCGGGGAGCAAATAACATGACCGATCGTCTGCCGCACGAAAAGGGCTTTCACATCAGCTGGGACCAGATCCACCGCGACAGCCGCGCCCTGGCCTGGCGGCTGGACGGGCAAGGCCCTGATGAAGGCGCATGGCGCGCAGTCGTGGCGATCACCCGCGGCGGCATGGCGCCGGCGATGATTGTCAGCCGCGAGCTGGACATCCGCACCGTGGATACCATCTCGGTGCGGTCCTACCATCACCAGTCCCAGGGTGAGGCCGAAGTGCTGAAGGCCCCGGATGCCGGTCTGATGGGCGATGGCGAAGGGATCCTGATCATCGACGATCTGGTCGACAGCGGCAAAACCCTGGATCTGGTGCGCCAGCTGTACCCCAAGGCGCATTTTGCCACCGTCTATGCCAAGCCCAAGGGGCGGCCGATGGTGGACACTTTCATCACCGAAGTCAGCCAGGACACCTGGATTTTCTTCCCCTGGGACATGGCGCTGCAATATGTGGAGCCCTATCGCGGCAAGGATTGATCCCGCCCGGACAGAAAGAATTTAAAGGCGCGCGTTACAGCGCGCCTTTTTCTTTGGCCATGGCGGCACCAGCCGTTACCGCTTGAGCTGTCCATGCCGCCGTGCCAGACATGTGCCGGCGCCCGGTCCGGCGCACCTGACATTATCTGCTGCCGCCCGGAGCCTTTCATGCCCCTTCCCCGCACCCATGCCACCTTTGTCTCGCCCATCGTCGAATCGCGCCGCTGGGTGGCCGGGGTTGAATTCCCGCCAGAGCGCCCGCTGCTGAATGTCAGCCAGGCCGCGCCGGCAGAAGCGCCGCCCCAAGGTCTGCGCCAGGCACTCGCGGATGCTGCGCTCAATGACGTTGAGGCGCATTTATACGGGCCCGTTCTGGGCAATGACCCATTGCGCAGGGCGCTGGCGCGGCAGATCTCCGGCCACTACCAGGCAGACGTGCGGGCAGAGCAGGTTGGCATCACCTCCGGCTGTAACCAGGCCTTTGCCGCTGCGATTGCCGCGCTCTGCGGCGAGGGGGATGAGGTGATCATCCCCGTGCCCTGGTACTTCAACCACAAGATGTGGCTGGACATGGCCGGCGTCACTGCCGTGCCGCTCCCGGTTGGCGGCGGAATGCTGCCAGAGCTTGCCGCGGCTGAGGCGCTGATCAGCCCACGCACCCGCGCCATTGTGCTGGTCACTCCGAACAATCCCTGCGGCGTGGAGTACCCTTCCGGGCTGGTGCAGGCTTTCTTTGATCTGGCCCGCGCCAGGGGCATTGCCCTGATCGTGGACGAAACCTACCGCGATTTTGACAGCCGCGAAGGCGCCCCGCATGGGCTGTTCCAGCAGGACGGCTGGGACCGGACCCTGATCCACCTCTATTCCTTCTCCAAGGCTTACCGGCTGACCGGCCACCGGGTCGGCGCTGTTGCTGCTTCGCCGGATAAGATGTTCGAAATGGAGAAGTTTCTAGACACCGTCACCATCTGCCCTTCGCAGCTTGGCCAGGCTGGCGCTCTTTGGGGGATTGAAAACCTGCAGGACTGGCTGGCCGGAGAGCGGCAGGAAATCCTTGACCGCCGCGCAGCAATCGAAGACGGGTTTCCGGTTCTGGCCGCCAAGGGCTGGAAGCTGCTCGGTTGCGGCGCCTATTTTGCTTATGTCGCGCATCCGTTCGACCTGCCGTCCGGGGAGGTCGCCAAACGGCTGGTGTCAGAGGCTTCTGTTCTTATGCTGCCGGGCTCCATGTTCATGCCCGAAGATGATCCGGCCGGCGCGCGCCAGTTCCGCATCGCCTTTGCCAATGTGGACCGGACAAGCATCCAGACGCTGTTTGACCGGCTGGCCGCCTTTAATCCCTGATCACGCAGCAGTTTGATCCGCAACCATCTTGCCCCTCTGCGGGCAGCCGCGTATTCAGTCAGCGGCATTTCCCGCTGCAAGGCGACCCCTTGCACGGCAGAACAATAAAGAGGGCATCATGGCCGCAGGCATGAAAAAGCTATCCAAAACCTTTGTCTGGATCCTGATGGGGATGCTGATCGTCGGCCTTGCCGGATTTGGCGCGGTAAATTTCACCAGCTCCGCCTCCTCGGTTGCCAGTGTCGGCGACGAGGAAGTCAGCATCGGCACCTATGTGCGCGAATTGCAGCGCGAGCAGCGCGGCCTGCAGGCGCAAACCGGCCAGGCCATCTCCATGGCGCAGCTCAGCGCCTTTGGTCTGGACCGGGTGGTTCTTGGCCGCCTGATCTCGCTGGCCGCGCTCGATCACGAGGCGAAGGGCCTGGGCCTGTCGATCGGTGACGAAAACCTGATCGAAGAACTGGGCGCCATTGATGCCTTCCAGGGCGTGAACGGTGCCTTCGACCGCGAAGCCTATAGTTTTGCCCTTCGCAACGCAGGCCTGTCTGAAAAGGAATTCGAGGACGATCTGCGCCGCGAAGCCGCCCGCACCATCGTCCAGAACGCGGTTCTGTCCGGCACTGAAATGCCGGGGATCCTGACCGAAACCCTGACCGGTTTCATCGGCGCGCGCCGCAGCTTTTCCTATGTGCAGATCAATGCCGCTGACATTGCCCTGACCGCCCAGGTTCCTGCGGATGCCGAACTGCAAACCTTCTACGAGGCCGCACAGGACCAGTTCATGCTGCCGGAAACCAAGGTGATCACCTACGCCGCGCTGCGCCCCTCGATGCTGCTGGATGAAGTGGAGATCGACGAGGCCGCCCTGCGCCAGCTGTTCAATGACCGCTCCAGCCAGTACCAAGTGCCCGAGCGCCGTCTGGTGGAACGCCTGGTGTTTGCCGATGACGATGCTGCTGCCAGCGCCAAGGCACAGCTGGAAACCGGCGGTGCGACGTTCGAAAGCCTGGTTGATGCTCGCGGCCTGACCCTGCAGGACATTGACATGGGCGACGTGACCATGGGCGCTCTCGGCGCCGCAGGCACCGATGTGTTTGCCGCCCAGGTCGGCGATGTGGCCGGCCCCCTGCCCTCGGATCTTGGCCCGGCACTGTACCGTGTGAACGGCCGCTTGGAGGCACAGATCACCACCTTTGAACAGGCGACGCCGGAGCTGCGCGAGGAACTGGCCTCAGACCGCACCCGCCGTCTGGTAGAGGCCCAGGCCGAAGACATCGACGACCTTCTGGCCGGTGGTGCTACGCTCGAAGAGCTGGCAACCGAAAGCGGGCTGGAGCTGGTTCAGATCCATTGGACAGACAATACCAGCGATGGCATCGCCGCTTATGAAGGCTTCCGCACCGCCGCCGCCGCCGTCACCGCCGAGGACTTCCCGGCTGTGGACTTTCTGGACGATGGCAGCCTGTTCGCCCTGCGCCTGGACGAGGTTCTGCCGGAACGTCCGGAACCCTTTGCCGATGCCAAGGACAAGGTCCTCGCCGCATGGCAGGCCGACCGCCTGACCACCGCGCTGCGTGAGCAGGGCGAGGCGCTGCTGGCCCAGGCTAAAACCGCTGGCAGCTTTGCCGAAGGCGCAGAGGTCAAAACCGAGACTGGCCTGACCCGCACCGCCTACATCGACACAGTACCGGCGGACCTGGTCACCCAGGTGTTCGAAATGGAGGTCGGAAACTTCCGCCTGGTGCAGGATGCGGAGTCAGCCGTGGCCGTCCGCCTTGACGGTATCCTGCCGCCAGAAGCCAGCGAAGACATGAACCTGCTCACCCAGGCTTTGCAGGCGCAGCTGGACCAGGCGCTGGCACAAGAGCTGTTCCAGGCCTTTGTGCAGGACGTCCAGGCCCGCGCCGAACCCCGTGTCGACCAGCAGGCGCTGAATGCAGCGCAGGCAAACTTCCAGTAATCAAGGCAAGCACCCATGGCTCTGACCCCCGATTTCGACACATTCTCCACGGCGTATGAGGCCGGTAAGAACCAGGTCGTCTATACCCGCCTTGCCGCCGACCTCGACACGCCGGTGTCGCTGATGCTCAAGCTGACCGGCGCCCAAAAGGATGCCTTCATGCTGGAATCCGTCACCGGCGGCGAGGTGCGCGGGCGCTATTCGATCATCGGCATGAAACCGGATCTGGTCTGGCGCTGCCATGGGGAGCAGTCCAGCCTCAACCGTTCGGCCCGGTTTGATGCGGATGACTTCACCCCGCAGAACGGCAACCCGATGGACAACCTGCGGGCGTTGATTGCCGAAAGCAGGATCGACCTGCCAGACGATCTGCCGCAGGCTGCGGCCGGCCTGTTCGGCTACCTTGGCTATGACATGATCCGCCTGGTTGAGCACCTGCCGGATGTGAACCCCGACCCGCTCGGCCTGCCCGACGCGCTGATGCTGCGCCCCTCGGTGATTGCCGTCCTGGACGGGGTCAAGGGCGAGGTCACCGTGGTGTCGCCGGTCTGGTCCAGCGACGGCCAGACCGCCAAGGCCGCCTATGCCCAAGCCGCCGAGCGGGTGATGGACGCGGTGCGCGATCTGGAACGTGCCATGCCTGCCGAAAGCCGCGATCTGGGTGACGCGGATGAGGTCGCACCGCCCGTGTCGAACTTCACCAAGGACGGCTACATGGCCGCGGTGGAGAAGGCCAAGGACTACATCCGTGCAGGCGACATCTTTCAGGTGGTGCCGGCACAGCGCTGGACGCAAGCCTTCCGCCAGCCGCCTTTCGCGCTCTACCGCAGCCTGCGCCGCACCAACCCGTCGCCGTTCATGTTCTACTTCAACTTCGGCGGCTTTCAGGTGGTGGGCGCCAGCCCGGAAATCCTGGTCCGCGTGTTTGGACAAGAGGTCACCATCCGCCCGATCGCAGGCACCCGCCCCCGCGGCGCCACGCCCGAAGAGGACAAAGCGCTGGAAGCAGACCTGCTGGCCGACAAAAAAGAACTGGCCGAGCATCTGATGCTGCTGGATTTGGGGCGCAATGACACCGGCCGGGTCGCCAAAATCGGCACCGTGCGTCCGACCGAGAAATTCATCATCGAGCGTTACAGCCATGTAATGCACATCGTCTCAAACGTCGTGGGTGAGCTGGCAGAGGACAAGGATGCGCTCGACGCCTTCTTTGCCGGGATGCCCGCAGGCACCGTCTCCGGCGCCCCCAAGGTGCGGGCGATGGAAATCATTGACGAGCTGGAGCCGGAGAAACGCGGCGTCTACGGCGGCGGTGTCGGCTATTTCTCGGCAGGCGGCGACATGGATATGTGCATCGCGCTGCGTACCGCCATCGTCAAGGATCAGACCCTCTATATCCAGGCCGGCGGCGGCGTGGTCTATGACAGCGACCCAGAGGCGGAGTACATGGAGACCGTCCATAAATCCAATGCCATCCGCCGCGCGGCAGCGGACGCTGCCCGTTTTACCGGCAACGGCAACCGCTAGGACTTGCAGTGCAGGACTGCGCTGCGGCTTCTTTCTGGTTCAAAATACCCTCGCCGAAGGCACGGCGCCCGCCTTGGGCGCCGTTTTCACTTAGCCGGCAGGTTTGCTTCCAAACTGGCCGAGACCGGCGCCAGTGCAATCCGGGCAGCCCGGTCCTGCAGGCCCCAGATCAGCAGCGCTGAAATCGTATCCGGGCGCAACCGTCCCAGCATGATCACCGCGCCTTCCTGCCCGGCCCGGAACGCCGCCTGATCCAGAAACCGCCGGATCGACCGCGGGTTTTGACCGGCGCCGTCAAAGTCGCGGAACACAACACCGGCCGGCACGCCGTCGCGCAGCGCCAGTTTCTGCACCGTGTTCAACCCGCTGTCCTGGGTCACCAGCCCATAGCCGGCCGAGGCCGCAACTGCTGCAACCTGATCCGCCAGCGCCCGGTTGCCCTGCACCCCGGTCCCGATCCCTTCGAGGATCGCCATGGCTTCCGGCAGTTTGCCGCGCCAAACCTCCAGCGCGGTCTCCGCGTCCTGCGGCGACGCAGATCGCGGCAGATCCGCCAGCATCAGAACCTCGAACCCCGCCGCCCTGCGCGCGGCCATCTTGGATGCAGCCTGCGGGTCTTCCGGATCAATGGCAAAACTCAACGGATAGGGGAATTCCGCCAACGCCTCGGCCCCGACCGCCCCCTCGTCGTCGATCAGTACAATCGACATCAGCGGCCGGTCTTCCGGATTGTCAAAAGGTTCGGCATAGGCGGTAAACGGCGGCTGGCCGGATACCCCCGCAGTGGTAAACCCGGCGTCCTGCGGCTTGTCCCGGTCAGTCAGCGGAACAACAGGTGTGCCGATGCTTGGTGCCAAAGCCTCTTGCCCTGCAACCGCAGATTCCGGAACAGTTTCGCTGTCAGAAATACTCTCACCTCTGTCGCTGCCAGCCTCTGGCAGAACCGGTGCCGCACCGATTACCGGCAGCGTGATTGCCTGCGGCGCGCTGCCGATATCCGGCGCCAGAACAGCAGCGGACTCCGGTGTCTCAACCGGAACCGCCTTGGCCTCAGGCTGCGCAGACTCTGCCGTATCCTCTTGTGCATTGCCGGGCGCCTCGGGCGCGGGTTCCGGTGCTGGTTCAGTGGCGGCTATTACGGCAGCCTCAGCGCCCGGGGCCGGCGGCGCCGCCGGCTGAACGGCCTGCGGCAGAGGCGCATCTGGCCCCTTTGCCAAACCGGGTGCTGCCGCCGTTTCCGGATCGCCGGAAGCGATAAGCGCCGCTGACTGCCCGACCTCAGGTTTGCCGGCCGGCGCGGTATCCGCCCCTGCAAGCGCGTTCAGGTCATCGCTGCCACCGGTTTCGGCCGGCGCGGCCGGCTGTGCCTCAACAAGATCTGCATCACGTCCCTGGCTGCTGGCGGGCGCTCCGGCGGCGTCCGTGGCGGCGTCCGCGCCGCCGTTTGGCATCTGCGGCGCATCGCCAGGATCATGTGCGGCAGGTGCCGGCACCGCTGCGGTATCAACACTGCTGTCCGGCAAGGGCACCGACAAAGACAGCATCGCCAGCCCGCCCGCGGCCAGCAATGCCCCAACACTCACGCCGCCCAGAAATCCACGCATGCCTGTTTTGCCTCTCAATCCGTTTTCGGTGCCGTGCCTTACCAGCGTGCCTGAGCGAACCCTGTTTCTGTTCACTCCGGCATTCGCCTATCCTGCCCTTGACGCTGCCCCGTATCCCTGAACATGTATGTTTCGACCACTATACTGCGGCGCGGCCCCGGCCCGCCACCCTTAAAAGAGCCCGCTACGATGCTGCTGCTGATAGACAACTACGATTCCTTTACCTACAACCTCGTCCATTATCTGGGTGAGCTGGGCGCGGAAATGGAAGTCCGCCGCAACGACGCCATCAACGTGCAGGAAGCCATGGCAATGAAGCCCTCAGGCATTCTGCTGTCGCCCGGTCCCTGCGACCCGGATCAGGCCGGCATCTGCCTGGCGCTGACCGAAGCCGCAGCTGAAACCGGCACCCCCTTGCTGGGTGTCTGCCTGGGCCACCAGACCATCGGCCAGGTGTTTGGCGGCAAGGTGATCCGCTGCCACGAGATCGTGCACGGTAAGATGGGTAAGATGCACCACAAGGATACCGGTGTTTTCAAAGGCTTGCCAACGCCTTTTGACGCAACCCGCTACCATTCTCTGGTGGTTGAGCGCGACAGCCTGCCGGATTGCCTGGAAATCACCGCTGAACTGGAAGACGGCACTATCATGGGCCTGCAGCATAAGGAGCTGCCGATTCACGGTGTGCAGTTCCACCCGGAATCGATTGCGTCTGAGCACGGCCACGCGCTGCTGAAAAACTTTCTCGACGTGATGCAGGTGTCCGCATGAGCGACCGCCTGAAACCGCTTATCGGCGCCGCGGCGGAACGGTCGCTGACCCGCGATGAGGCTGAAACCGCTTTCACCTTGCTGTTTGAGGGTGAGGCCACGCCCAGCCAGATCGGCGGCTTGCTGATGGCGATGCGCACCCGCGGCGAAAGCGTGGATGAATACGCAGCTGCCGCCGCCGTGATGCGCTCGAAATGCAATCCGGTGAAAGCTCCGGCAGGTGCCATGGACATCGTCGGCACCGGCGGTGACGGCAAGAACACTCTCAACATCTCCACCGCCACTGCCTTTGTGGCGGCCGGCGCAGGCGTGGTGGTTGCCAAACACGGTAACCGCAACCTCAGCTCCAAATCCGGCACTGCCGACATGCAGTCCCAGATGGGCATTAACGTGATGGTCGGCCCGCAAGTGGTTGAAAAGGCGATAAATGAGGCCGGTATCGGCTTCATGATGGCGCCTATGCATCACCCGGCGGTGGCGCATGTCATGCCCACCCGGTCCGAGCTTGGCACCCGCACTATCTTTAACATCCTTGGCCCGCTGACCAACCCGGCCGGCGTGAAACGCCAGCTGACCGGCGCCTTCAGCCGCGCGATGATCCGGCCGATGGCGGAAACGCTGAAAGCCCTGGGGTCCGAGCGCGCCTGGCTGGTGCATGGCTCCGACGGCACGGATGAGCTGACAATTACCGGCGTCAGCTGGGTCTCCGCTTTGGAGGAGGATGGCAGCATCCGCGATGTCGAACTCCACCCCGAGGACGCAGGCCTGCCGGTGCACGGTTTTGACAAGATTATCGGCGGCAGCCCTGAAGAAAACGCAATGGCCTTCCGGGTGCTGCTGCAAGGCACGCCCTCTGCCTACCGGGATGCGGTACTGCTGAATGCCGCCGCTGCGCTGGTTGTCGCGGGTAAGGCTGCCGACCTCAAGGAAGGTGTCGCGCGCGCGGCCGAGTCCATCGACAGCGGCGCGGCCAAATCCAAGGTCGAGGCACTGGCGCGGATCACCTCAGCCGCATGACCGATCTTCCGCCAGGGCTGGGCGCCTGGTCCAGCCTGCCCTTTTTCACCAACCAATGGCCCGGGATATCAGCCGCAATTTCTGAAGATCCCCGGACCATCCTGCCGCCCGCTCGCCAGCGGTTCGCTGCGCTGGCGCTAACCCAACCGGAAAACACCCGCGTTGTGATCTTGGGCCAGGATCCCTATCCGACGCCGGGCCACGCCCATGGGCTCGCCTTCTCAGCAGAGCCGGACGTCCGCCCCCTTCCCCGCTCATTGTCCAATATCTACAAGGAATTGGAGGATGATCTTGGTGTCACCCGTCCGAATGCAGACCTGCGCGGCTGGGCGCGTCAAGGCGTGCTGCTGCTGAACACAGCACTGTCAGTTCCCGCAGGCGAGGCAAACGGCCACAAGCACTTTGGCTGGCACCATCTGGTGCATCAGGTGCTGGAACTGACCTCCGCGCGCCCGACCGTGTACATTCTCTGGGGAAATGCTGCACAAAAGCTTGAAAAACATATCAAACCGGGCGATCACCTGATCCTGAAAACCGCCCATCCCTCGCCCTTGTCGGCGCGGCGCGGCTTCTTCGGGTCCCGGCCCTTTTCACAAGTAAACAATTGGCTCGCCGCCCGCGGTGAAACTGCCATAGACTGGAACGCAGCAACGGAGGCCCAGGCATGAGTGAAACTGGCATGACCAAAAACGTGCTCGACAAGATCAAGGCCTACAAGCTTGAGGAAGTCGCCGCAGACAAGGCCGCCAAACCGCTGGAGGCGGTCGAGGCCGAGGCGCGCGAAGCCTCCCCGGTGCGCGGCTTTGCCGACAGCCTGATGCAGGCCAACCGCAGCGGTTACGGTCTGATTGCCGAGATCAAGAAGGCCAGCCCCTCCAAGGGCCTGATCCGCCCTGATTTTGAACCGGCGGCACTGGCCAAGGCTTATGAGGACGGCGGCGCAACCTGCCTGTCCGTCCTGACCGACACCCCCAGCTTCCAAGGCGCCAAGGAGTTCCTGACCCAGGCCCGCGCCGCCTGTTCGCTGCCCGCGCTGCGCAAGGATTTCATGTACGACACCTATCAGGTGGCCGAGGCCCGCGCACTTGGGGCGGACTGCATCCTGATCATCCTCGCCTCCATCTCGGACGCGCAAGCGCAGGAACTGGAGCAAAGCGCCTTTGACTGGGGTATGGATGTGCTCCTGGAAGTGCATGACGCCGAGGAGCTGGAACGCGCCTGCAACCTGAAATCGCCGCTGATGGGCATCAACAACCGCAACCTCAAGACCTTCGAGACCACGCTGGACACCACCCGGGAACTGTCGCGCATGGTGCCAGCCGACCGCACCATCGTTTGCGAAAGCGGGTTGTCCTCGCCTGAGGACCTCAGCGACATGGCCCGTTATGGTGCGCGCACTTTCCTGATCGGCGAAAGCCTGATGCGGCAGGACGATGTCGCCGGTGCCACCCGTGCGCTGCTCGCCAATCCCTTGATGCCAGGTATGATGTAAAGGAGGACCGCAATGAGCCTCACCCATTTCGACACCAAGGGCGACGCCCATATGGTTGATGTTTCGGACAAGGCGGTAACTTCGCGCATCGCCACCGCTGAGGGCCACATTACCATGGCTCGGGAAACCTTTGATATCATTGCCGAAGGCCGTGCCAAGAAGGGCGATGTTCTGTCCGTGGCCCGCCTGGCGGGCATCATGGGCGCCAAGAAGACGCCGGATCTGATCCCGCTCTGCCATCCGCTGCCGGTCACCAAGGTTGCGGTAGAGCTGACGCTGGACCCGGACCTGCCCGGCGTGCGGGTTGAGGCGACGGTCAAGACTACCGGCCAGACCGGGGTTGAGATGGAGGCGCTCACCGCCGTCTCCACTGCCGCGCTCACCGTCTATGATATGGCCAAGGCCGTGGACAAGGCGATGCAGATCGGCGGTATCCGCGTGACGCTGAAAGATGGCGGAAAATCAGGTAAGTACGAGGCGTAAATGATTCCGGTCAGCGAAGCCCGCGCGCATCTTTTATCGCTTGTTCAACAGCTTGAAACCAAACAGGTGCCGCTGGCACAGGCTGCAGGCCGGGTGCTGTCGGCCGATCTGCAAGCGCGCCGTGATCAGCCGCCGTTCTCCGCCTCCGCAATGGACGGTTACGCTGTGAACGCCGCTGAGGTCGAGCTGCACGCCATGTTCAAGGTGATCGGCGAAGCCGCCGCCGGTCACGCATTTCAGGGCCGCGCGGGCGCGGGCCAGGCCGTGCGTATCTTTACCGGTGCACCGGTGCCTGAAGGCGCAAGTTTCGTTGTTATACAAGAAGATACAACCCGCAACGGGGACCTTATCACCATCACCGGCGCCCCCGGCAGCAACCATAACATCCGTCCCCGCGGCGGTGATTTCACCGATGGCCAGACCGTCACGGCCCCCAAGCGCCTGACACCGGCTGACATTGCTTTGCTGGCCGCTATGAACATCCCCGCGATACCCGTCACCCGCCGCCCGGAGATTGCCCTGATCTCCACTGGCGACGAATTGGTGATGCCCGGCGGCACGCCTGGACCGGACCAGATCATCGCCTCCAACACCTTTGGCCTCAAAGCGATGCTCGAAGACATTGGCGCCCGTGCCCGCATCCTGCCCATCGCCCGTGACACCGAAAGCTCGCTGCGCACAGCCTTTGAACTGGCCGAGGGCGCTGATCTGGTTGTCACCATCGGCGGCGCCTCGGTTGGCGATCATGATCTGGTCGGCAAGGTGGCGCAGGATCTTGGGATGGAGCGCAGTTTCTACAAGGTTGCGATGCGCCCCGGCAAACCGCTGATGGCCGGCCGGATGAATGGCGCTGCTATGGTTGGCCTGCCCGGCAACCCAGTATCGGCCATGGTCTGCGGCCACGTGTTTCTGGCCCCGATGGTGCGATCCATGCTGGGGTTGCCTGCACCGGCGCAGGAACAGCTGCTGACGGCCACCCTTTGCGCCCCCCTGACGGCCAATGGCCCGCGCGAGCATTACATGCGCGCAAATGTGCAAAACGGCCAGCTGCAAGCGTTTGACAACCAGGACAGCTCCCTGCTCACCATTCTGGCTGAGGCCAACGCCCTGCTGGTCCGCCCGCCCAAGGACGGCGCGCGCAGGATAGGCGATACTGTGCAATACTTGCCGATCTAACTCCCCTTCACCTTTGCAAAAATACTCCCGCCGGAGGCACGCGCCCCAGGCGCGTTCTCTTCTGCACCACGCCAGGGACTGCGATATTGACACAAAACGGGAACATGCGTAGAACAAAAGAAAACCCGAGGCGCGGAGGGAGCGGCGATGCTCACAAAAAAGCAACTGCAACTGCTGGAATTCATTCACAAACGCCTGCAGCGTGACGGTGTGCCGCCCAGTTTCGATGAAATGAAGGTCGAACTGGACCTAAGATCGAAATCAGGCATTCACCGGCTGATCACTGCACTGGAAGAACGCGGCTTCATCCGCCGCCTGCCGCACCGTGCCCGCGCGATTGAGATTATCCGCCTGCCGGAAAGCCTGGGCGGCGGGCCGGACCCGCAAGGCTTTGCACCAAAGGTGATCGACGGCGGCCAAGCGCAGCCCGCGGCGCCTGCCCCTGCCGCCGCAGACCCAATGCGCCTGGCTGCGGTGGAATTGCCCGTTATGGGCCGCATCGCCGCAGGTGTGCCAATAGAGGCGATCAGCCAAGTGTCACACCAGGTGGCGGTTCCGGGCGGCATGATCGCACCAAACGGCCAGCATTTCGCGCTGGAGGTAAAGGGTGACTCGATGATCGAGGCCGGCATCAATGACGGCGACATCGTGGTGATCCGTGAAACCGGTACTGCAGATAACGGCGATATCGTTGTTGCACTGGTCGAGGGGCACGAGGCCACGCTGAAACGCTACCAGCGCCAGGGCAGCATGATCGCGCTGGAAGCCGCCAACCCGGCCTATGAAACCCGGCGCTACCCGGAAGATCAGGTGCAGATCCAGGGCCAGCTGGTTGGGCTGATCCGCACTTATTAAGGGTTTTCCTGGCCAAGAATCCTCCGGAGGCGGCTGATTTCAGCCCCCTCCGGCCGCCATCCTGTCCACAGCCGCTGTCCCGACACACTGCGGGATGTCTGTAAGCCGCCTGTTGCGGTCACGGCGATGCTGCCTGTTTGACGCATCACTGCCGGTGTCAGAAGTAGACAGTTTTCCGGCATTTGCACCGTGACCGTGGAAACGATGATATCTCCCTTTTTACAGGCATTTGCCTGCGCGAGCTTACGTTTCCCAGGCGCATGTACCAGCCGGAATCCCAGCCCTTGCCAAATCGGCAAAGCCTCTGTTTCACCCCTCCAGCGCGCTGCGGCGGCGATCTGTCCTGCCGGGTCGCCATCATTCTCCAGCCAGATTTTCGCAGTAAACCCCTGCCCTTTGGCCCGGGACAAGGCCCGGCCTTGCGGCGCCATCACGCCAATCAGCCCGCCGGAATCCGCAATCAGGACAACAGGACGCTCTGCCGCGCTCCACATCAGCAGCGCGCATGCTGCCGGCAGCAGCCCTGCCAGCCTCAGCCGCCCTTGCCAGATCACCGCAAACAACATGCCCGCAGCAAACAGCGGCAGCACCCAGTGGCTGGGCGCAGGCACATGCGACAGCGCCCCTTCAAATTCCGAGACGGCCTGCGCAACTGCCAGGATCCAGTCCAGCCCCCATCGCATAACTGTCAGCCCGATCATTTCCAGGCCGAACGGCGCCAGGCACAGCGCCAGAACCGCAGCCGGTATGACGACCGACCCCATGACCGGCACCGACAACAGGTTCGCCAGCAGCCCGTAATGCGGCACCGTGTTGAAATGCGCCGCAGCAAAGGGGGCTGTTGCCGCGCCGGCCACCGCAGAGGAAATCACCAGCGCCAGAACCGGCCGCAGCCATCGCGGCCCCAGCGGAATTTCCCTGTCCCGAAGCACTGCAAAGACCGCAACCAGTGCTGCCGTCGCGGCAAAACTCATCTGGAAACCAGGGCTCAGCAGGCTTTCCGGCCGCCGCAGCAGCACTATCCATGCGGCAACCGCCACCGCGCGCAGGGTAATCGCACGCCGGTTCAGCAGCACAGCCCCGAACATCACCGCCACCATGACAAAGGCCCGCTCTGTCGCCACATTGCCGCCTGATAAGGCAAGATACCCCGCGCCGGCAATCAGCGCCGCAAGCGCTGCCAGTTTCTTGACCGGCCAGCGCAGGGCCAGGACAGGTATCAGATTGAACGCAACTCTCAGCGCAGCAAAGACAAATCCGGTGAGCAGCCCCATATGCAATCCCGAGATCGCCAGCAGATGCGCCAGGTTGCTTTGCCGCAGGGCAGTCAGCGTCTGTTGCCCCACGCCGCTGCGGTCGCCGGTGGTAATTGCGGCTGCAAACCCGCCCGTCTCTCCTGCTATACGGTCTTGCAAGCCCTGCGCCATATTCCGGCGCAGGCGGTCCACTGGCAGACCTTGGCCGGGCGCCTTTGCCAGCAGCACCGGAACCCTTGTGTATCCCAAACCGCCCAGCTGCTTGAACCAGGCATGGCGGCGGAAATCGAACCCGCCGGGCTCGGCAGGTCCCTGCGGCGGCAGCAAATGCGCGGTGGTCATGACCCTGGCGCCGGGCGGCGGCACCTGTTCCAGCGCTTTCAATGATATGCGGACACGGGCCGGCGTATCTTCCGCCGCCACCCGGTCCAGCCGAACCTGATCCAGGGTCAGCCGCAGGGCGTCGGTCGGCGAGCGGTCGACAGCCACGACACGTCCCTCCACCGCCCCGTAATAGCGGAAATCCAGGACCGGAGCCGACACCCGGTGCGCCCGTGCCCCGGCCAGGCACAGCCCCGCCGCTGCAAGTGCCGGCGCCCACAGCAAAAATGCCAGCGGCCGCCGGGACATAGCACCGGCTGCCATCAGCAGCGCACAGATCGCCAGCCCGGCAAACGCGGCGGCGCCTGGCTCAAACTTCAAAGAAAAATAGGCTCCGATCCCAGCCCCTAGAAACACCGGGGTCCAGGGGAACAGATGTCCCCGCTGCGCCTGCAGCAGGTCTGCGATGGCTGTGGTCGGCCGCATGCTTGCCCCCCGCCTTCTGGCCCGGTAGACAGGCTGAAACTCTAAACCTCACATGGTTTCCAAAAGGTAAATCCTGCTCATGACCCAACCGGTTGTCACCCGTTTCGCGCCGTCTCCCACCGGCTTTCTGCATATTGGCGGCGCCCGCACTGCGCTGTTCAACTGGCTGTATGCCCGCGGCCGCGGCGGCAAGTTCCTGCTGCGGATCGAGGATACCGACCGCGAACGCTCCACCCCCGAGGCAACCGCCGCCATCCTGCAGGGAATGGAATGGCTGGGCCTGGACCATGACGGCGAGGTGATCAGCCAGTTTGAAGGTGCTGCGCGCCACGCCGAAGTGGCGAAACAGCTGCTGGCCGAAGGCAAAGCCTATAAGTGTTTTGCCAGCCAGGATGAAATTGCCGCCTTCCGTGAACAAGCCAAGGCCGAAGGCAAATCCACCCTCTACCGTTCACCTTGGCGCGACGCCGATGCGTCCAGCCACCCGGATGCACCTTTTGTGATCCGCATCAAAGCGCCGCAAAGCGGCGTTACCGTTATCAAAGATGAGGTTCAGGGCGACGTCACCATCAGGAATGATCAGCTTGATGACATGATCCTGCTGCGCTCGGACGGCACCCCGGTTTACATGCTGGCGGTTGTAGTCGACGACCACGATATGGGCGTCACCCATGTGATCCGCGGCGACGACCACCTGAACAACGCCGCCCGCCAGATGATGATCTATGAGGCGATGGGCTGGGACGTGCCGGTCTGGGCGCATATCCCGCTGATCCACGGGCCGGACGGCAAAAAACTGTCCAAACGTCATGGTGCCTTGGGCGCGCAGGAATACCAGGCGATGGGCTATCCGGCGGCCGGCATGCGCAACTATCTGGCCCGTTTGGGCTGGTCGCATGGCGATGACGAATTTTTTACGGACTATCAGGCCAAGGCGTGGTTTAACTTTGACGGTATCGGCAAAAGCCCGGCCCGGTTCGACACCAAGAAGCTGGAGAATCTCAGCGGTCAGCATATCGCCGTTAGCGACGACGCCGCACTGCGGCATGAAATCAGCGCTTATCTGGACGCAGCCGGAGAAACTGCCCTGAATGACGCGCAGTCACAGGGTTTGGAGGCTGCGATGTATTGCCTCAAGGACCGGGCGCGTACCTTCCCTGAACTGCTTGAAAAAGCGCATTTTATCCTTACCTCACGGCCAATTGACCGGGATGCGAAGGCGGAAAAGGCGCTATCTTCTGTATCCGATGGTATACTGGGTGAATTGACGCCGCAGCTGCAAAATGCTAGCTGGGTCCGTGACGATCTGGAGGCGCTTCTGAACGCATTTGCAGAAGCCCATGATACCAAGTTCGGCAAGCTGGCAGGCCCTTTGCGGGCAGCACTGGCGGGCCGGGCGGTAACGCCTTCGGTGTTCGATATGATGCTGATTCTGGGCCGCGATGAAACCATTGCCCGGCTCCAAGACGCAACAGGCTGAGACCGGTCCTTAACTCCCGGGTAAGCCTGTTTTGATAACACAACCCCTGCGCGACTCCGCGCAGGCGCTGCCCCGCATGAAGACGCCTGCACGGCCGCTCTCGTGCCTGTAACAGGAAGGGACATCCATGACCGAGACACAGAAATCTGCCACGCTCAGCCTGAATGGCGAAACCTACGAGCTGCCCATTTTCTCGCCAACGGCCGGGCCCGATGTTCTCGACATCCGCAAGCTCTACGCGAAGGCAGGTGTGTTCACCTATGACCCGGGCTTCACCTCGACCGCCAGCTGCGACAGCACCATCACCTATATTGACGGCGACAAGGGCGAACTGCTGCACCGCGGCTACCCGATCGACCAGCTGGCATCGAAATCCCATTATCTGGAGGTTTGCTATCTGCTGCTTTACGGCGAACTGCCGACCGTCACCCAGCTGGAGGATTTCGAGACCCGTGTGACCCGTCACACCATGGTGCATGAGCAGATGCACAACTTCTTCCGAGGCTTCCGCCGCGATGCGCATCCGATGGCGACGCTGGTTGGCGTGGTCGGCGCGATGTCGGCCTTCTACCACGACTCACTGGACGTCACCGATCCGTGGCAGCGCGAAGTTGCCGCCGTGCGTCTGATCGCCAAACTGCCGACCATTGCCGCGATGGCCTATAAATACTCGATCGGCCAGCCGTTTGTGTATCCGAAGAACGATCTGGATTACGCAGCCAACTTCCTGCACATGTGCTTCTCGGTTCCGGCTGAGGAATACCATGTGAACCCGATTCTGAGCCGGGCGATGGACCGCATCCTGACCCTGCACGCGGATCACGAACAGAACGCTTCAACCTCCACTGTGCGTCTGGCCTCTTCCTCGGGCGCAAACCCGTTTGCCTGTATCGCGGCCGGCATTGCCTGCCTCTGGGGCCCGGCCCACGGCGGCGCCAACCAGGCCTGCCTGGAAATGCTCAAGGAAATCGGCTCGGTCGACCGTATCCCTGAATATATCGCACGCGCCAAGGACAAGAACGATCCGTTCCGCCTGATGGGTTTCGGCCACCGCGTCTATAAGAACACCGACCCGCGTGCGACCGTGCTGAAGCAATCCGCGGACGAGGTTCTGGATCTGCTCGGCGTCGAGGACAACCCGCTGCTGCAGGTTGCCAAAGAGCTGGAGCAGACCGCGCTGAACGACCCCTACTTCATCGAGAAGAAACTGTTCCCCAACGTCGATTTCTACTCGGGTATCATTCTTGAGGCGATGGGCTTCCCGACGTCGATGTTCACCCCGATCTTTGCGCTGTCGCGCACTGTCGGCTGGATCTCGCAGTGGAAAGAGATGATCGCTGACCCTCAGAACAAGATCGGCCGCCCGCGCCAGCTGTACCTGGGCGAGACCATGCGCGATTACATTGACATCGAAAAGCGCTGACCGCCAGTTGCAATGAACGTCCAAACGCCCCGCATTTTGCGGGGCGTTTTTTCTGAACTGTTTCTGAACTGGCGGCTGACAAGGTTTGATCCCGGCCTGGCACCGCCTGCTTGTCAGTAGAATTCTTCCGTGAGGGGCGACAATGCTGGAGATTCTGCCCAATTTTTTGCATAAATCGCACAATACCCTGAAAATATTGACTAATAATCCTCAATTAAATATTTATTTTTAACAAATTTCACGCTTTGGCGGAATGGCATGCAAGCGGAATGCTCCAGGCTGCGCGCTAAAGAAAAACGGGATTCACGGAATGGAACTACTGGTTTTGCTTGGCTTGTCCCTAGCCGCGGGCACATTTGCAGTTCTGGACTCGGATGACGATTCAGAACCTGCCGCCGACACGTCCGCAGATGCAACCAAGGGCAACGACGACCTTTCCGGTGCATCCAAGGATGACACGATCTTTGCCAAAGACGGTCACGACATTCTGGCTGGCAATGGCGGGGATGACCGGCTATTCGGCCAGGACGGACAGGATCTGCTGGTTGGCGGTGAAGGCGACGACTTCCTGCGGGGTGGCTCCGACCATGACACGATCATTGACGGCAAGGGCAGCGACACCTTGATTGGGGATGCAGGCAACGACTTCATTGTGTCGACCAGCGCCTTTGATCCGGACAATGTATTGGAAGCCGGCAGAGAATGGGCCGCCAACGACGACCCGGACGCCCGCATCATACTGGAATACGACGTCAGCCAGGATATAGACGAGGCCCCCGATGTTATCCGGGCTGGGTTCGGCGACGACAACGTTGTCGCAGGCAGAGGCGATACCGTAACCCTGGGCGAAGGTTATGATGATCTGGCCCTGGGTGATTGGATCGAAGCCGGGGATGAGCCTGTGGTTTTGACCGACTATGACCGCGATCACGACATGATCGTCTACTATCACGATGGGGTTGGACCAGCGCCCGAAATCACCGTTGCATCCGAACAGGACGAAACCAGCGACACGCAGGACGCGCTGTTGCTGGCCAATGGCGAGGTTTTTGCCCGGCTGCAAGGTGCTGGCGGGCTGGTTTCAGAGAATTCAGTCCAGGTTCGGATAATCGAGTAAGGAGCGGACCGGGGCCGAACGCCCCAGGTCCCCCAGCCCCTTCAGCGCCCCTCGAATTTCGCGGGGCGTTTTTCCATGAAGGCAGTCACCCCTTCCAGGAAATCCCGGGTCTTGCCGCATTGGCCCTGCAGATGCGCTTCTTCCGACAGCTGCTCTGCCAAAGTGCGCCCAAAACTTTCGCGCAGGGCGGATTTGGTGGCGGCAAAGGCTTTGCTGGGGCCGCTGGCCAGATAATCCGCGCGGGCGCGCCAATGGGCATCGAACTCGGCGTCCGGCACCGCTTCCCAGATCATCCCCCAGTCGCAGGCCTGCCGGGCGCTGACGCGGTCGGCAAACAGCGCTGCCCCCATCGATTTTGCCAGGCCGATCTGCCGCGGCAGAAACCAGGTGCCGCCGGCATCGGGGATCAGGCCTATCTTGCTGAAAGCCTGCATGAAAAACGCGCTTTCAGTGGCGATCACCACATCCGCGGCCAGCGCCAGATTGGCGCCCGCCCCGGCAGCGGCGCCATTGACGGCTGCCACAACCGGCACCGGGCAGTCATAAATCGCCTGCAGCATCGGCAGGTATTCGTCGCGCAGCGTGCGCTCCAGATCCAACTGGCCGCCATTGCTGCCTGCGTCGCTCAGATCCTGGCCCGAGCAGAACGCATCGCCTGCCCCGGTCAGCACCACAGCGCGGGCCTCGGAAGACGCCATGCGCATCGCATGGGTGATCTCTGACCGCATCCGGCTGTTAAGCGCGTTCTTGCGCGCTTCGCGGTTCAGGGTGACAACCGCCAACCCGTCCTGCAGAGAAAACAGGATTTCCTTATAGTCCATCGGAGTGCCTCACGTAACTTGCGTTCAGGGGCCAGAAACGCGTGTGCCTGGCCGTTTGCCGGTATGGTGACGGAAAGCCCGCCTGCCGGAAAGCCGGACCCGGCGTCAATCCTTCAGGATTTTCCGCAGCCGCTCCTGCTCGTCAGCGCTCAGCCCCTGCTCGGCGGCCTTGGGCGCGCGGGCGCGTCCCCGCACATAAAAGACGGCGATCACAAGGGCGGCCAGCAGCATCAGCGGGCCAGCAGCCCACAACAGCCAGTTGGCGCCGCCGGTGGTGGGGCGCAGCAGCACATACTCGCCATAACGGTCGACGATAAAACTCATCGCCTCGTCGTCGCTGTCACCCGCCACCAGCCGCTCGCGTACAAGGACACGCAGATCACGGGCCAGTTCGGCATTGGATTCATCAATGCTTTCATTGCGGCAAACCAGACAACGCAGGTCCTTGGACAGCTCCCGCGCACGGCTTTCCAGCGCTGGGTCTGACAGGACCTCATCCGGCTCCACCGCCAGTGCAGGCGCCGGTGCAAGCACCGAGACGGTCAGCAACGCGGCCACGGCCAGGATCATTATTCGCAGCATCATTCTGCCGGCACTCCTGCTCCGGGTGATTTGCGCGCACCGGCGGCGACGCGGAAGCGCCGGTCGCTAAGGCTCAGCAGCCCGCCAAGCGCCATCAGGATCGAGCCGCCCCAGATCCAGTTGGCAAGGGGTTTGATATAGGTGCGCATGGTCCAGCTGCCATCGGCCTGCTGATCGCCCAGCACCACATAAAGGTCACGGGTGACACGGTAATCAATCGCAGCCTCGGTGGTTGGCATCCGGCTGACCGGATAGTCGCGCTTTTCCGGGAACATCACCGCTTCGGGCTGGCCGTTGCGCGTCACCTCGACCCGGCCTTTGGTTGTGAAATAGTTCGGCCCCTGTTCGCGGCTGACATCCGTCAGCATCAGGGTAAAGGCACCGACGTCAAAGGGTTCGCCGATGCGGGCCACGCGGATATCCTCCTGCTCCCAGGCCGTCAGGCCGGCGATGGCAAAGATTGTAATGCCCAGCCCGCCATGGGCCACGGCCTTGCCCCAATCGGCGCGCGGCAGCCGCAGCATCCGTTGCAGTCGGCCCGATTTGCCACTGCGCAGCCACAGGTCGGCCAGCGCCCCGAACACCATCCAGGATCCGAGGAACAGCCCGACCGGCCCCAGCGCGGACTTGCCTGTCTGCATCGCCCAGGCCAGCACGCCCAGCGACACCGCAAGAACAAAAACATAGCGCAGCTGCGAAGCGGTGCGCCCGATCCGGCCGCGTTTCCACGGCAGCATGGCGCCAACCGGCATGATCAGCCCCAGCGCGATCATGAAGGGGGTGAAGGCAGAATTGAAGAACGGCGGGCCGACGCTCAGCTTGCGGTCCAGCAGCATATCCGCGAGGATCGGCCAGACAGTGCCGAAGAAGACCACAAAGCAGCTGACCGCCAGCAGGATGTTATTGGCCACCAGCGCGCTTTCGCGGCTGACCATGCCAAAGACGCCCTTGGCCTCCATCGCCTGTGCGCGGGCCGCAAACAGCGTCAGCGCGCCGCCGGTGAAAAAGGCCAGGATGAACAGAATGAAGACGCCGCGTTCCGGGTCATTGGCAAAGGCGTGCACGCTGGTGATGATACCCGAGCGCACGATAAATGTCCCGATCAGCGAGAACCCAAAGGCCAGGATTGCCAGCAGGATGGTCCAACTCTTCAGTGCCTCTCGTTTCTCCACCACGATGGCGGAATGCAGCAGCGCAGCCGCCAGCAGCCAGGGCATGAACGAGGCATTCTCAACCGGGTCCCAGAACCAGAAGCCGCCCCAGCCCAGCTCGTAATAGGCCCACCAGGAGCCCAGCCCGATACCGATGGTCAGGAAGATCCAGGCCGCCAGCGTCCAGGGCCGCACCCAGCGGCCCCAGGCGGCATCAATGCGGCCTTCGATCAGGGCGGCCACGGCAAAGGAAAACGCCATGCTCAGCCCGACATAGCCAAGGTAGAGAAACGGTGGATGGAAGGCGAGGCCCGGATCCTGCAGCAGCGGGTTCAGATCCTGCCCGTCAAACGGCGGCACCGCCAGTCGCAGGAACGGGTTCGACGTGAACAGGATAAAGGCATAAAACGCCACGCCAATCGCTGCCTGCACCGCCAGAACCCGCGCCTTCAGCGTCGGCGGCAGCCCGCCGCCGAACACCGAGGCCATGGCCCCGAACAGGGCAACGATCAGCACCCACAGCAGCATCGATCCCTCGTGGTTTCCCCAAGTGCCGGAGATCTTGTACAGCATCGGCTTGGCCGAATGGCTGTTCAGCGTCACCAGCTTCAGCGAGAAATCAGAGGTGATGAACGCCCAGGTCAGCGCCCCAAAGGCAAAGGCGGTGAACAGGAACTGCGCCTGTGCCGCTGGTTCCGCCACGGCCATCCAGCCGGGCCAGCGCTTATGCGCGCCGATCAAGGGGATAACGGCCTGCACGATGGCAATCATGAAGGCGAGGATAAGGGCGAAGTGGCCAAGCTCTGTAATCATGTATTTTCCTATACGCCTGTCTGTTGCGGGCGCCAATGGCATTCGCCGCGCCATGCCGCCGCAGCCGCTAAAATGTGATCAGCCGCGACGGGCTTTCCAGGCTTCCAGCGCCGGATTCTCCTCTGCGCCCGTGGCCTGAAGCCGCGCTGCGGCGTCAGTTCCGGTGGAGGCCGCCGCGGGTGAAGCGGCCCGCAGCCTGTTCAGCGCGGCGATGTTTTCGACGGCCTGGGGAACCCGGGCCATGCTGGCCGCCAGACCGTGCTGAAACTCCTGTGCCTTCACCTGATGCCGCGCCCCGAAATAAAAGGAGACAATAACGCCCAGCAGCCACCACAACGGTTCCGGCACCAGCGCGAGCCCCTGCATCCGGGCGGCGAACCACACCGGGTCGCTCAGCGCAGACACCATCAGCGCCAGCGTCCCCAGCGCCAGCAGAGGGCGCGGCAACCGGTTCACCCCATCCATAAGGCGGTCAAACCAGCCTTTCGCGGGCTGCTGAAATTCGGTGCCAAACTGGCCAAGCGCTGCAATCTGCACCTCATGTGCGCGACCGGCGCCGGCTTCGGCGTTTTCGCGAAAGACTTCGGCAGTTTCCCGCAAGACATTACGCTGGCTGCCAAAAACAAGCCCCAGAATGTCTGAGATCATCCCCATGCCGCGATCCTTTCCTGAAAGGCCTGCTGGTTCAGATGGTAGTTCGGCGAGATGAATTCCTCGGCCCGTTTGATCCAGCCGCCTTTGCCGCCGGCACGGGTGCGGGCATATTTCCGGCTGGCCGGCCGACGGTCCGCTAGACGGAAATAATAATTGCGCCTCGCGATGCCATAGGCGTCGCGCAGGCCCGTCGCATCAACGGTGGCAGCATCAGCGGCGGCGCCTGCCGTCTGCGGTCCGATTGTGCCGTCCACCGCAACCCTGTACCCCATATCGCGCAGCAATCGCTGCAGGATGCGCACCGCGTTGCTGCCGGCATTCACATACATATCAAAGACCGTGGCCTGGAGGCACTCCGGCAGGCTGGCGATACGGGGCGCTTCGAAATAGTGGCGGATGAAAATGGCCACGGCCTGCGCGCGGGTCAGCGCCTTCACATCCCCGGCGTCCACATCCCCGTCGCCGGTCACATCCAGCCCCAGCCGCCGCAGGGTTCCAATGGTCACACCGTATTTGGTGACGCCGCCGGGGTCATCCGGATCATTCACAAAGCCGCCTTCCCGCGCCACAATCTCAGCGGCGATTTCCTTTACACTCTGCATCGAACCTCACCCTTTTCTGGTGAGGCAATCATCGTGAAAATACGAAAAGAACTCCTGACAGCGGCGTACGCATACTGCGCAACACCGCCTCAGGAACGCTGCCGCGCCGCGCACCGAGCGGCGCCCGGCCCAACGCAAAACGCCTCCCCGAAGGGAGGCGCATTTGGGGCGGGAGCCATTTGGTCAGAGACCGGTCTCAGGTTTCAGGCTCCTGATAGACCCCCTGCGCCTTCAGCGCATCCATGACTTCCTTGGGCATATAGGTCTCGTCATGTTTCGCCAGAATCTCAGAGGCTTCAAAGACGCCATTCACGTAACGCCCGGTGCCGACCATGCCCTGGTTCTCTTCAAACAGATCCGGCAGCACACCGGTATAGGCGACCTGCACCGTCGCGCCGCCATCAGTGACCGCAAAGCGCACGGTTTCACCCTGGCCGCGCTGCAGCGTGCCTTCCTCAACCAGCCCGCCGATGCGGAACACTTCGGAGGGTTTCGGCGGCGCCTCGGCCACCTGGCTGGGCGAGCGGAAATAGTTGATCCCGTCACGCATGGCATAGCCGATCAGGGCGGTTGCAACCACCAAAGCCACTGCGGCAACGGCAATGACCTGGATCCGGCGCTGTTTCTTCAGGTTCTTCATGGTGTCCTCATTTCAAGGTCCCTGCCTGCGCCGCCCCCCGGATCAGGGGAACAGCGGCGCCATCATCAGACCTTCGGTCTCAGTCTCACCTAACATCAGGTTTGCGTTCTGCAAGGCTTGGCCGCTGCTACCTTTTGTCAGGTTATCCAGTGTGGCGATCACAATGGTCCGGCCTTCGATCCGGTCCTGTGCCACACCGATATGGCAGAAGTTGGAGCCGCGCACATGGTGGGTGCTGGGGGCCTCGCCAAAGGGCAGCAGTTCGATAAAGGGCTCATCTGCGTAAGCCTTGGCAAAGGTCTCATGGATCGTCCGCGCGTCACCTTTTACATAGACGGTCGCCAGAATGCCCCGGTTGACCGGCAGCAGATGCGGGGTGAATTGCACCTTTACGGGGCGGCCCGCGATCTTGCTGAACTCCTGATCGAATTCGCCCAGATGCCGGTGGGTGCTGCCGATGGCATAGGCGTTATAGCCCTCGCTCAGCTCTGCGTGCAGCAGATTTTCCTTAAGCGACCGGCCGGCGCCTGAGACGGCGCATTTCAGATCCAGAATAATGTCGTCCAGATCAATGACCCCAGCCGAAATCAACGGGCGCAGGGCAAACTGACCGGTGGCTGCGTTGCAGCCGGTGCCGGCCACCAGACGCGCGGACTTGATCTCATCCCGGTAGAACTCGGTCAGGCCATAGACAGCCTCTTTCTGCTGTTCCAACGCGGAATGGGGATTACCGTACCATTTCTCATACTCCGCTGGATCACGTAGCCGGAAGTCAGCCGACAGATCCACGATCTTCAGGTTTGCGGGCAGTGCCGCAATCACTTCCTGGCTGGTCTTATGCGGCAGAGCGCAGAAGCACAGATCTATGCCGGAGAAGTCAATCTCGCCGATCTTGCACAGTACCGGCAGTTTCAAATGGCGCAGATGCGGGAAAACTTCCGCCATCGTCATGCCGGCCTTGCGGTCGGCAGAGAGCGCCGCAATTTCGATGTTCGGATGCTGGGCGATCAGCCGCACCAGTTCGGCGCCAGTGTAGCCGGAAGCGCCAAGAATAGCCACTTTATGGGTCATGTCAGACCTCGTCTTTCGATGTGATATGCCGTTCCGCAGCCATCTGCGGAGAGAATTAGGTGGAAATGCGCCCGTGCACTTTGACCTGGAACAAGGTTCCGAACGGTCTGGTCTCAGGCGGCCTGAAAGGTGATTTCCCGTCGGAGAAACTGGGTCGCCCGGTCGCTGACACGGCCCGGGTTTCCGGTGGTGAAGAAACCGCCGGCACCAGTACCGTGCATGTCGGGATGCCGTGCCAGGTAATCCGCCAGACTGTCCGCAACCAGATTGCCCTGGCTGAACACTTTGACCCCCGGCCCCAATGCCGCCTGGAAAGTCTGCTCCATCAGCGGGTAATGGGTGCAGCCCAGAATGGCAGCTTGCGGATGCGGCATTTTACGTTTCAGGGCATCCACATGGGAGCGCACCAGGGCCTCGGCGAGGATCATGTCGCCGTCCTCGATTGCGTCCACCACACCACCGCAGGCCTGGGCCTCGACATCGACGCCGATGGCGCGGAACGCCAATTCCCGCTGGAAGGCGCGGCTGGCGACAGTTGCAGGCGTGGCAAACAGCGCAACGTGTTTCACTTCGACTTCGCGCGGTGGCGAGTTGTCGCCCCACTGCCGCTCTGTCAGCGCTTCAATGAGAGGGACAAAAACCCCCAGCACCCGTTTACCCTTGGGCAGCCCGCCCTCCTGCATCCGGCGCAGCGCCGCCGCAGAGGCCGTGTTGCAGGCCAGGATCACCAGATCGCAGCCTTTGCTCCACATATCTTCGACCGCAGCCCTGGTCAGCTGATAGACATCCTCGGCATCGCGCACACCGTAGGGCGCGCGGGCGTTGTCGCCGTAATAAAGGAAATCCAAATCCGGCAGACGTTTCTGCACGGCGTCAAGGACGGTCAGCCCGCCCAGTCCTGAATCAAAGATGCCTACAGCCATGTCGCCTTCTCACGCGTGGTGTTTCTCTTCGAACTCAACCCCGTACCCGTAGGATTTGAGCGGTACTGAAGAAAGCTCATACGTCGCTTTGCGAAAGAAATCCATAAGTGCTTTTGTGTCTTTGGCCATTGGCGCCAGAACGCCGCAAGTATCGTTGCTGCAAAGCCAGACCGGGGCGCTGCCCCGGACCCCGGGGTATTCAGGACCAGAAAGAAGCGGCGGAACGGCAAACGCCGCGCGTCAGCGCGGCGCCGGGCCCAACCGGGAAGGACCATCCTGCGGATGGTCCGGAGCGGGCGGGAGTGTCCCCGCCCTGCCCCTGGTTACTCTGCCGCCTGTTTCAGCGGCACGCCGCCCTGGCGCAGGGCTGCCAGCAGCTCCTCACGGCGCTTCGCGGCTTTCTGCTCATTTGCCATCTTCACCGGACCAAAACCGCGAATCGAGAGCGGCAATTCAGCCAATGCCAGCAGAGGCTCCATGATGTCCGGCGCCGCTTTCGGCAGCCACTCCATCATGTCCGCTTCATATTGCTTGATCAGGGCGCGCTCCATCTTGCGTTCCTCGGTGTAGCCGAAGATGTCGAGCGGTGTGCCGCGCAAGGATCTCAGCTTGGCCAGCAGGCGGAACCCGTGCTCCATGCTTGCACTGAACTTGCGCTTTTTCGGACGCCCGTCCGCATCGGTGCCGCCCAGCATCGGCGGTGCCAGGTGATAGGACAGCTTGAGATCGCCTTCAAACTCCGCCTCCGCCTTGGCGCGGCTGTCGAGCAGCAGGCGGGCGACTTCGTATTCGTCCTTATAGGACAACAGCTTGTGATAGCCCTTTGCCACCGCCTCTTTCAGCGCGGGATCGTTGACGCCCTCCAGAAGCTTGGCATAACGCTTGGCCAGACCTTTGCCCTGATATGCGACCAGATGATCGGCACGGAAAGCGATCTTCTCCTCGAGGGTTTTCGGCTTTTCTGATGCGTCCGGCTGGCTCAGACGGGCTGCGTCTTCAGGGTGCAGCACCGCCCAGCGGCCGATGTCAAAGGCGCGCAGGTTGCGCTCAACAGCAGCGCCGTTCAGCGTGATGGCCTGCTCGACCGCTTCATGGCTGACAGGCACCAGGCCGCGCTGCCAGGCACCGCCGAACACCATCATGTTGGAGAAGATCGAATCCCCCATGGTGGCGCGGGCCAGTTCGGACGCGTCGAACAAATCGACCCGGTCGCGCAGGCGGGCCTGCAGCGCCACTTCCAACCGGTCCGAAGGCACCTTGAACTCGGTGTTCTTGGTGAACTCGCCGGTGATGATTTCATGGCTGTTCACCACTGCGCCGGTCCGGCCGGTAGAGGTTAGGCCAAGGGTCTTGGCCCCCGCACTCACCACCAGGTCACCGCCGATCAGCGCATGCGCCTCGCCGGTGGCGACGCGGATCGCCGAGATATCATCGGGTGAATTGGCAATCCGGCAGTGGATATGCACTGCGCCGCCTTTTTGGGCTAGGCCGGCCATTTCCATCAGCCCGGCACCCTTGCCGTCAATCTGTGCGGCTTGCGCCAGAATGGCGCCGATGGTCACAACGCCAGTTCCGCCGACGCCGGTGATTACCACGTTGTGGGTGCCGTCAATGGCCGGCAGTTCCGGCTTTGGCAGATGCGGCAGGTCGATGTCGGCCGTCGCCTCCTTGCGGATCTTAGCGCCCTCGACTGTCACGAAGGACGGGCAGAAGCCGTTGACGCAGGAGAAGTCCTTGTTGCACGACGACTGGTCAATCGCCCGTTTGCGGCCCAGTTCGGTGTCCTTGGGCACGATGGAGACGCAGTTCGACTGCACCCCGCAATCGCCGCAGCCTTCGCAGACGTCGGTGTTGATAAACACCCGCTGGTCCGGGTCCGGGAACTGGCCCTTCTTGCGGCGGCGGCGTTTTTCGGCGGCGCAGGTCTGGATGTAGATGATGGCGGAAACGCCCTCGACCTGTTCGAACTCGCGCTGGATCTTCATCATTTCGGCGCGTTCATGCATCCGCATGCCCGCCGGGAACAGGGACGCGTCCACATCCTCTTTTTCGTCATAGACCACCGCGATGGTCTTGACGCCCATCGCGGTCAGCTCATGCGCGATCTGCTGCGCGGTCAGCCCGCCTTCGGCCTGCTGGCCACCGGTCATCGCCACCGCGTCATTATAGAGGATCTTGTAGGTGATGTTGGTGCCTTCGGCCAATGCGGCCCGGATCGCCTGTACGCCGGAGTGGTTATAGGTGCCGTCGCCCAGGTTCTGAAACACATGCTTGCGGTTGGAGAACGGCGCCTCGCCCACCCAGTTGACACCTTCGCCGCCCATATGGGTGAAACCGGTGGTCTCGCGGTCCATCCACTGCACCATAAAGTGGCAGCCGATGCCAGCATAGGCGCGGGAACCGTCCGGCAGTTTGGTTGACGAGTTATGCGGGCAGCCGGAACAGAAGTAGGGCAAGCGGGTTGCGATTTCCTCGGCGTTGTCGGCGCGGCGGGCCTCTGACAGGTTTTCGAGGCCGGCACGGATGGCCTCGGTCTCGCGGCCTTCCTCAATCAGGATGCCGCCCAGTTTTTCGGCGATCATGATCGGATCCAGCGCATAGCGGGTCGGGAACAGCTCCTCGCGGTGCATGCTGCCGGCGCCGCCCTTGTACCAGCCATAGACCCGGCGGCCCTGGCGGTCGTCAAAGATCGCTTCCTTGATCTGGATCTCGATCAGCTTGCGCTTTTCCTCGACCACAACGATCAGATCCAGCCCTTCGGCCCAATCGTGGAAACCCTTCATGTCCATCGGCCAGGTTTGACCCACCTTATAGGTGGTCAGCCCCAGCCGTTCGGCCATGTTTTCGTCGATGTTCAGCAGCTTCAGCGCATGCACCAGATCAAGCCAGTTCTTGCCGGCGGCCACAAAGCCGATCTTGGCGCCGGGCTTGCCCCACATGCGCTTGTCCATCTTGTTGGCGTGGCTGAAGGCCTCTGCCGCAAAGCGCTTGTAGTCGATAATCCGGTCTTCCTGGCGGAAGCGGTCGTCGTCCAGGCGGATGTTCAGCCCGTCGGCCGGCATATCGAATTCCGGCGTGACCAGCTGCATCCGGTCCGGGTTTGCATCCACAACCGAGGTGACCTCAATCGTGTCTTTCATGGTTTTGAGGCCGGTCCACAGGCCCGAGAATCGCGACAACGCATAGCCATAGATGCCGTAGTCCAGGATTTCCTGAACACCCGCCGGGCTGACGATCGGCAGGTAGCAGTCCAGCAGCGACCATTCCGACTGGTGCAGCACGGTGGAGCTTTCGCCGGTGTGGTCATCGCCCATCGCCAACAGCACGCCGCCGTGTTTTGACGAGCCGGCCATATTGGCATGGCGGATCGCATCGCCCGAGCGGTCAACACCCGGCCCCTTGCCGTACCACAGGCCAAAGACACCGTCGTATTTGCCTTCGCCGCGGACCTCGGCCTGCTGCGAACCCCACAGGGCGGTCACGGCCAGGTCTTCGTTCAGCCCGTACTGAAAGGTGACATCCGCTGCCTTCAGATGCTTTTCGGCCTTGCTCATTTGCAAATCGACCGCCCCCAAGGGCGAACCGCGGTAGCCGGTGACAAGCCCGGCGGTATTGAGACCTGCCGCCTGGTCGCGGTGCTTTTGCATCAGCATCAGCCGCACCAGCGCCTGGGTGCCATTCAGCAGCACCGGCGATTTCGTCAGGTCGTATTTGTCATTAAGTGAGATTTTCGGCGTGCTCATCGTGGCCTCCTCAACCGGGATTAGCTTGCACTTTCTGACCCCAAGAATAGGTCATAATTACTGACCTGAATAGCTGCTTTTTTTTCGTTTTTGCTCGCTTGCGTCAGCGAAACTGATACATAACTAAGATTTCATACAGTCGGCCCCAAACGCACAGAAAGTAACGCATATGGATTGGGATAAGCTCAGAATATTTCACGCGGTGGCCGATGCGGGCAGCCTGACCCATGCCGGTGACAGGCTGAATCTGTCGCAATCGGCGGTCAGCCGCCAGATCCGGGCACTGGAGGAAAGCCTGAATGCGACGCTTTTCCACCGCCATGCGCGCGGACTGATTCTTACCGAACAGGGTGAGCTGCTGTTTGACGCCACCCAATCCATGTCCACCCGGCTTGAAGCCGCCTCTGCCCGCATCCGCGACAGCGAGGAGGAAGTGTTCGGCGAACTGCGTGTCACTACAACTGTCGGGTTCGGTACCCTGTGGCTGGCGCCGCGGCTGACCAAACTGTATGAACAATACCCCAATCTGAAGATCGACCTGATGCTGGAGGAACGTGTGCTGGACCTGCCGATGCGCGAGGCTGATGTGGCCATCCGCATGAAGGAGCCGAGCCAGGCAGATCTGGTGCGCAAACGGCTGATGACGGTGCGGATGGGGCTTTATGCCTCGCCGTCTTATCTGGAACAGCGCGGCACCTTGGAAACCGTTGAAGATATTTCCCAGCACCGGCTGATCTGCCAGAACCAGCGGTCCGCCCAAGTGGGCTCAGCCGCGGTGCTGGGCAAAATGCTGATGGCGCATAACCCGGGATCGCTGCTGACGGTGAACAATTACTTCGGCGTGCTGCAGGGCGTGCTGCACAATCTGGGTGTTGGTATCCTGCCGGATTATGTGACCGAGGAATTCCCGCAACTGGTCGAGGTGCTGCCGGAAGAGGATCAGCACAGCGTTCCGGTCTACCTCGCCTATCCCGAAGAACTGCGCCATTCGCAGCGGGTCGGCGCGTTCCGCGACTTTGTGCAATCCGAAATCATGGCGCACCGGAAACACATGAAAGAGCTGGGCAAACTCTGAACCGCGCCAGCGCATCAACGGGCTAAATTCGCGCTGCAATGCAGCGGCGTGGCCCGTTTTGAATTGTTTGAACCGGTGCAGCACCCCAAGCCATGCAATTTCCGCATACCAGCATTGACCCATCTTTGGCATTAATCCCCTTGAAGGGGCAGGCCCGGCGCCCTAAATGAAGCTCATGGAGGCGGCGGCTTCGCCCCCCTTCATACCTCCCTGTTGGACTTCGGCCGAGCTTAGTGCTCGGCCTTTTTTTTGGCCGTAACACATTGGTCCCAAAGGGGTATTGATCGACAGGCGGTCTGGATAAGCGTGCCCTGATCCTGACAGCTTGCGGCGGCCCGCCATTGGGTCCGGACATGCCCTTGGATAGCAGCACGAAAAAAACAAAGTCTTTTCCTTTCTTTTTCCAACCAGTGCGGACTTTCGTCATGCTTGTAATTTCAGCGCCCGTCCGGCTCCGCGCCCGCAATTCTACCGCTTTGAAAAGACTAAAGCTTAACCCTGTTCAGCAGGCCAGCCGCTGCGGCGCAAAGACGCCTTGGCCGGCATCTGGCCGGAATTCGTCTAATTCCGCTTCCCCCGCGCCCCTCCTTGCCCTAAAAGGCGCGCAATCGCAGCCATTGGGGACGTTTACGGATGCAGGAACCCGCCATCACGCCTGAACTGATTGCCAATCACGGGCTGAAGCCCGACGAATACGATCTGATCCTGGAAATCATCGGGCGCGAGCCGACGTTCACCGAGCTGGGCATCTTCTCGGCGATGTGGAACGAGCACTGCTCTTACAAGTCTTCCAAGAAATGGCTGCGCACCCTGCCGACCGACGGCCCGCAAGTGATCTGCGGCCCCGGCGAGAACGCCGGCATCGTCGATATCGGCGACGGCGATGCCGTTGTTTTCAAGATGGAAAGCCACAACCACCCCTCCTACATCGAACCCTATCAGGGCGCGGCAACCGGGGTTGGCGGCATCTTGCGCGACGTCTTCACCATGGGCGCGCGGCCCATCGCCTCGATGAACTCGCTGTCCTTTGGCGAGCCGTCCCACCACAAGACCCGTCAGCTGGTCAACGGCGTGGTTGAGGGCATCGGCGGCTATGGCAACTGCTTTGGGGTGCCTTGCGCGGGCGGTGAGGTCCGCTTTCACCCCGCCTATAACGGCAACTGCCTGGTGAACGCCTTTGCTGCGGGCCTGGCGAAGACCGACGCCATCTTCTACTCCGCCGCGTCGGGTGTTGGCATGCCGGTTGTGTACCTGGGCGCCAAGACCGGCCGTGACGGCGTCGGCGGTGCCACCATGGCCTCGGCAGAATTCGACGACACCATCGAGGAAAAACGCCCTACCGTTCAGGTTGGCGACCCGTTCACTGAAAAGCGCCTGATGGAGGCCACGCTGGAGCTGATGCAGACCGGCGCGGTGATCTCGATTCAGGACATGGGTGCGGCGGGCCTCACCTGCTCGGCCGTGGAAATGGGCGACAAGGGCAAGCTGGGCGTCAAACTGAACCTGGAAGACGTGCCGCAGCGCGAAGAGAACATGACAGCCTATGAGATGATGCTGTCGGAATCTCAGGAACGCATGCTGATGGTGCTGAAGCCGTCGCTGGAAGCCGAAGCGCGTGCGGTGTTCGAGAAATGGGACCTGGACTTTGCCATCGTCGGCGAGACCATTGCAGAAGACCGTTTCCTGATCCTGCACAACGGTGACGTGAAGGCGGATCTGGTACTGTCCAAACTGGCCTCCACCGCGCCGGAATACGACCGCCCCTGGGTCCCGACCCCGGCGGCTGAACCGCTGGCCGACGCCGACGTTCCCACCATTGACCCGATTGATGGCCTCAAGGCGCTGCTCAACTCGCCCAACTACGCGGGCAAGCAGTGGGTCTACGAACAATACGACACCACCGTGATGGGCGATACCGCCCGCCGGCCCGGCGCCGGTTCCGGCATTGTCCGGGTGCATGGCACGGATAAGAAGCTGGCCTTCACCTCGGACGTGACCCCGCGCTACGTGATGGCGAACCCCTATGAGGGCGGCAAACAGGCGGTGGCCGAGGCCTATCGCAACCTGACAGCTGTGGGCGCCAAGCCCTTGGCAACAACGGATAACCTCAACTTCGGCAACCCCGAAAAGCCCGAGATCATGGGCCAGTTTGTCGGCGCCATCAAAGGCATCGGCGAGGCGGTTGCGGCGCTCGATATGCCGATCGTCTCCGGCAACGTGTCGCTGTACAATGAGACCGACGGCAAGGGCATCCTGCCGACCCCAACCATCGGCGCCGTCGGCCTGATTGCCGCGGGCGAAGAGCCGATCACCGGCGAAGCGCGCGACGGCCATGTCGCCCTGCTGGTGGGGGAAACCATTGGCCACCTGGGCCAGTCGGCGCTGCTGGCCGAGGTCTTTAACCGCGAGGACGGCGACGCCCCGGCGGTAGATCTGGAGGCTGAGAAGCGCAACGGCGAGTTCATCCGCGCCAATCGCGATTTCATCAAAGCCTGCACCGACCTTGGCGACGGCGGCTTGGCGCTGGCGGCGTTCGAGTTGGCCGAGGAAGCCGGCGTCGGCGTGCAGATTGACGCGGGCGACACCCAGACTGTCTTCGGCGAAGACCAGGCGCGCTACCTGATCGCCTGCAACTTTGATCAGGCCGAGGCGCTGATGCTGGCCGCCGGCCAGGCCGGTGTGCCATTGGTTACTGTCGGCAAGTTCGGCGGCGACATGGTCAAGATCGGCGGATCCGAGGCGCCGCTGGCCGAGCTGAAGGACATCTTCCGCTCCAGCTTTGCCGCTGCTGTCGCCTGATGGAAACACGCGGCGCCTTTGATCCGGCGCCGCAGCAGACTGATGCTTAGGGTGGGGTGGCACAGCCGTCCCGCCCTTTGTTTTGAACCGGGGACCGGCCCATGACCCTTCCTGAGCTGACAGAGGATTGCAGCCGCTGCGCAGGTCTGTGCTGTGTGGCCTATCCGTTTGAGGCGCATGAGGACTTTGGCCTGCTGAAACAGACAGATACCCCCTGCCCCAACCTCGCTCCGGATTTCCGATGCAGCATTCACTCCAGCCTGGCTGCCTGCGGCTTTGGCGGCTGCGTCGCCTATTCTTGCGCCGGGGCCGGCCAGAGGGTTACGCAAGTGCTGTTTGACGGCGAAACCTGGCAGGATGACCCGGACCTGCTGACCCATATGACCCACGCCCTGCGGGTGCTGCGGCCCATCCACGAAGCGCTTCTGGTGCTGCAGGAGGCCGCTGCGCTGCTGCTGCCCCAGGACTTGCGCAACCGTTGCAACGAACTGACTGCCGCAATGTGCCCGGATGAGGCTTCCTCCATCTGGGAATTTGAGGAAGAGGCCGTACAGGACGCCCTGGCGGCAGTGCCGGAATTCGTCGAGACAATCGCGCCCTTTGCACAAGACCGCGGTTAATCCCGCTTGCACAGCCCCCGGCACCAACCTACATTTTTACCAAACAAGACAAAGGACTTCCCCGGATGCCCATGCAAGCCCATGAAATCGAAGAACTGCTGCGCGAGAGCTTCCCCGACGCTGAAATCCAAGTGGCCGGCACCGACGGGGTGCATATGTCCGCCATGGTCGTCGACGAAAGCTTCCGCGGCAAGAACCGCGTCCAGCAGCAGCGCGCCGTCTATGCCGCGCTGAAAGGCAAGATGGACGGCCCCGATGGTGAGTTGCACGCCCTGGCCCTGACGACAAAAGCACCAGAGTAATCCGCCTGGGCTGGCTGCTTGAATTTGCGGGAAATCAAGTTTCTCCGGCCGCGGCCCTTTTATTGCTGCCAATTGTGGCATATCTCGCGCTCAACGACTTTCTGCCGGTCCACCCACGACGGCACGACGAAAAGGACATGAACCAATGACCGACGTAAAAAACCGCATCGACGAAACCGTCAAAGCCAGCGACGTGGTGCTGTTCATGAAGGGCACCAAGGAAATGCCCCAGTGCGGCTTCTCCTCTCGCGTGGCTGGGGTTCTGAACTACATCGGCGTTGACTACACCGATGTGAACGTGCTGGCGGATGAGGACATCCGCTCCGGCATCAAGGAATACTCCGACTGGCCGACCATTCCGCAGCTTTACATCAAGGGCGAATTCGTCGGCGGTTGCGACATCATCACCGAGATGACCCTGTCAGGCGAGCTGGATGGCATGTTCGAACAGAACAGCATCGCTTTTGACAAGGATGCTGCCGACAAGATCCGCGAAGCCAACGGTTAAAAGCTGAAGGCTCTTTTCATCACAAAGGCCTGCCGCATTCTGTTGCGGCAGGCCTTTTTTGTTTCGTGACGGATGCGGGGTTTTACGCTGCGTCGATCAGCACCAGGTCATCGGCGGTAAAGGTATCGCCGGCCCCCTGCAACCGGGCCACAATCTCGCCCTGCTGCAGGATTAGCGCATCGCCTGTTTCCGCATCGTTTTCAACGCTGTAGTCGTCGGCATTCACGGTTTCGCTGCCATTGTCAAAAACCAGCTGGACCACGTCTTCGCCCGGCGTGTAATCGGTGATGGTGATGACACCGGTTGCGTCCTGCGACATATACAGGCCGAAGTTATCCTGACCTTCGCCGCCGGTTCCGGTATCGCCGGCGCCCATCAGCAGGAAGTCATTGCCGGCACCGCCATCCAGCGTATCCGCGCCATCTGCCGCGTTGGAGAAGCCGACGCCCTCAAGCGTTGCACCCTCATCCTGGTCGCGCAGGCTGGCAATCTCTTCCGGTGTCAGGTCCCGCGTCAGGTTTACCCCGCTCAAGGCATCATTGCCGGCGCCGCCATTCAAAACATCCGCGCCGTCGCCGCCGATCAGGTCGTCATCCCAGGTACCGCCGTCCAGCGTATCGTCGCCGCCGTCGCCGAACAGAACGTCGATGCCGCCATCGCCGGAAATCGAGTCATTTCCGGCACCGCCGTAGGCAATGTCGTGAAATTCGCCGCCGGAGATGGTGTCATTGCCTTCGCCGCCATAGGCCACGTCTTTTCCGGCGCCGGCAATCAGCACGTCGTTTCCGATGCCGCCTGTCAGACTGTCATAGCCCAGGCCGCCAACCAGCGAGTCGTTCCAGTCGCCGCCGTCCAGCGTATCGTTGCCGCCTTCACCGAAAATCGTGTCGAGGCCGCCGTCGCCGGACAGGAGGTCATTGCCGTTGCCACCGTAGATCAGATCATGAAACGCGCCGCCGGACACCGTGTCGCTGCCGTCGCCTGCCAGAACTGTGTCTTTGCCCTCGCCGCCCGAGATCTGATCATTGCCGCCCCCGGACTGCACCCGGTCGGCCCCGGTTCCTGCGTCCAGAACATCGTCTTCATCCCCCAGGATCAGATCGTCCGGCCCATCCGTAGGAAGGGTCCCCGGCAGAACAGGTTCAGGGTTTTCGTCAATGGGATCCGGCTCGGGCGCGTTATCATCGCCGTCATCAAAGCTGATCGCCAGGCCGGCAACTGCCAATGTGCTTAGAACAAGTGCGCCAATCATTTAGTCCCCCAAAAGTAGAAAGCAGAAATACATCACAACTCAGCTACGGGAATTCTTCAAATTGGTCCAGATTTTGTTGTTATTTTGCCTAAAAATTGCCGTAAACGGTTTGTTCCCCATAGAGAAACAGTGAAATCAGGTCTGCAATCACAGCCGCGAAACCGGTGGCTATTCAGGCCGGGTCAGCCTGCATTCGCGGATGCATTGCCCAAAAAGCCCAGGTTTTCCAAGGCAAAACTGTCGCCGGCCCCCAGCAGCCTTGCAACCAGTTTGCCGTTCTCCAGGACAAGCGCATCGCCGCTGTCTTCCTCCCGCTGGATGCTGAAACCGCCGGTATTGCCGCCAGCGACCCGAACGGTATCGGTGCCGGCCTCAAAGTCCTTAATCGTGATTACGCCGTTTGCATCCGGATCACGGTGCAGCTCAAACACATCCTTGCCGCTGCCGCCAATGGCGGTATCCCCTGCCCCCAAGGCCAGGAAGTCGTTGCCATCTCCGCCGTCCAGCGTGTCAGCCTCATCATCCGCGGACAGGGCAAAAATATTCTCTGCCAGCACCTTGCCGTCGCGCAGGGATTTCAGCGTCCCGGCGTCCGGCTCCGGGTCAACACTGACGCCAAAGAGATTGTCGTTGCCACGCCCGCCGGACAAGTCGTCCGAACCTTCCCCGCCTGCCAGCACATCATCCCAATCCCCGCCGATCAGCGTGTCGTCGCCGGTGCCGCCGAACAGGATATCCTTGCCGCCTTCGCCGTCCAGCACATCCGCGCCCGCACCGCCCAGCAGAATGTCGTGGAATTCGCCACCAGACAGAAGATCTGCGCCGCCCTCACCTTGCAGGATGTCCAGCCCCAGGCCGCCGGAGACCGTATCATCGCCGCCACCGGCACGCACCTGGTCATTGCCGCTGCCGGCATCAATGCTGTCCGCCTCATCGCCAAGCTGCAGGCGGTCGGAATTTTCCGTGGGTTCTGTATCGGGCTGCTCTTCTTCCGGCAGCGGCAGGTCAAAGTCATAAGCACTTGCCGAGGCGCCGGCCAGCAACAAGACTCCCAGGATCAATGCTTCGTACATTCTGTGCTGCTCCACTGCGTCAGGACTTCTTCCCCTGCGGTGAAGCTACCGCAAACACCCGCCGCAGACGAGCATCGGGCGGCCTGATTACATGAAAAACAGTGTTTCCGGCGGGTCCGGCAAAGGCCGGAAAACGAACAATATTTTGCCGCTTTCCTCCGCCTCTGCACAGGCGCGCGCCAGTTCCTGGCCTGCCGGTTCCCAGCCTGCGGGCTCTTAGCCTGCCGGTTGGGCTTTTTCTTCGATTTCCTGTGCCAGCGCTTCGGTCCGGGCGGCCAGTTCGGCCAGGCTCTCGGCGACCTGCGGCGGCACGATCGGGACTTCGATCCGCTCCGGTTCCGGTGCAGGCATGGCGCGAAGATCCGCCAGCTCCTGGTCACGCTCAGCCAGGACGGCCTCGACTTCCTTGATCCGGTCCTCAACCGCCGCCGTTTTGTCGGCCAGCATCAACCCGGCCATCAGCAGCATCCGCGCCTCGGGCATCCGGCCGATCTGGTCCGACAGCACCTGCGCCTCGTCGTCCAGCATCTTGGCAGCAGAATGCAGATAGCTTTCCTCACCCTCCTGGCAGGACACCTCAAAGCCGCGGCCGCCGATCATTATCGTTACTTCGGGCATCAGACTTCCTCCCCTTCCGGCAGGTTGCGGGCATTGGCCAAGAGCGGTTCCAGCTTGGCCAGCACCGCGTTAACCTGGGCCTGGTCGCTGGCTTGCGCCGCGCGCAAGCCCACGATCTCGGCTTCCATGGCGGTGTTGATCAACCCGGCATCGCCCAGGCTTTGGGCATTTGCATCGCGCAGCGCGGTGTTGGAGGCCCGCAGTTCCTCGTTGGCCTGGCGCAACTGCTGCAGTTCGGTATCAAGCCGCAGCAGGGTGTCATTCTGGCGTTCAATCTCGGCGCCCCTGTCCTGGGCCGGGGCCGCTTCCGCCGGTGCTGCCGCAGCAGCCGACGCCTCCTCCAGCTGGGCCTTCAGGCTGTCATTGGCAGCCTGGGCCTCAGACAGCTGGTCTTCCAGCGCTTCCTTGTCACTGGCGGCGGTATTTGCCGCGGCCTCCAGCTCGCCCTTAAGGCGCGCAACTTCACCGCGCAGGGCTTCCTTTTCCGCCGGATCGCCAGCTTCGTTGCGCAACAACTGCAGCTCGGCTTCCATCGCCGCAATATCTTCATTTGCGGCGGGAGCCTGGTTTCCGGCTTCCTGCAGCCGTGCGCGCAGCACCTTCACCCGCTCTTCAAGCTGGGCATTGGCGAGCTTTTCTTCTTCCAGCGCCTGTTCAATCTCAGCCGTCGCAGCCCCGGCAGCAGCCGCTTCCGCCGCCTTAGCGGCCTCGGCAGCAACCTCTGCGGCCTTGACCTTATCCGCTTCGCGCGCCTCTTGCAGCGCAGCCGTGCCGGTGCCGATACGTTCCAGCGCCGCCTGGATGCGGCCTTGCAATTCTTCAATCTGGTTCATGCCTGTCCCTCACCCGTCCACATCAGTGCCATATTCATTCCGGCGCCCGCGCGAATCGCGCATCTGCCGCCGACATGGGCCAGTTCTTCCCTTTCAGGGATAAAACACCCCCCCTTGTCTTTCAACCACTTGCCGCGCCAACTTCGCGCAACATAGCAGACATAGGCGCAACCATGCTTGATCTTTGCGGCATCGCTGTTATTGAGCGCAGCAATTGCCTGTTAACGCCAAAGGACGATCCAAGTGGACCTGACAGCCCTGCGCACCGCCAATCCCGACCATTGGAACAAGGCCGCCGCCATTCGCGCGCTGGCACTGGACGCCGTCGCCGCCGCCAATTCCGGCCACACCGGAATGCCGATCGGCATGGCCGATGTAGCGACCGTGCTGTTCGAAAAGCACCTCAAATTCGATGCATCCAACCCGCAGTGGCCGGACCGCGACCGGTTCATCCTGTCGGCGGGCCACGGCTCGATGCTGATCTATTCGCTGCTGTATCTTACCGGCGACCGCCAGGTGACCCTGGATCAGATCAAGAATTTCCGCCAGACCGGCGCGCTGACTGCGGGCCATCCGGAAAACTTCCTGCTGGACGCGGTTGAAACCACCACCGGCCCGTTGGGCCAAGGCATCTCCAACGCCGTCGGCTTTGCCATGGCAGAAGAAATGCAGCGCGCACATTACGGCAAGAAGGTCGTGGATCACCACACCTATGTCATCGCCGGCGACGGCTGCCTGATGGAAGGTATCAGCCAGGAGGCCATCGGCCTTGCCGGCCGCCACCAGTTGGGCAAGCTGATTGTGTTCTGGGACAACAACAACATCACCATCGACGGCACTGTTGAACTCAGCGACCGTACCAACCAGGTGCAGCGCTTCAAGGCCTCGGGCTGGCAGGTGCTGGAAATCGACGGCCACGACCCCAAGGCCATCAACGAGGCCATCGAGGCCGCCAAGAAGTCCAAGAAACCGTCGATGATCGCCTGCAAGACCCATATCGCCTTAGGCCACGCCGCGCAGGACACCTCCAAGGGCCACGGTGCCCTGACCGACGCGGACCAGTTGAAGGCGGCAAAAGACGCCTATGGATGGACCGGCGGCGCGTTTGAGGTGCCGAGCGAGATTAAGTCCCAGTGGGAAGAAATCGGTGCGCGCGGCAAATCCGAGCGTGAAGCCTGGGAAACCCGTTTTGCTGAGCTGTCGTCGCAAAAGCAGGACCGTTTCAACCGCGCCTATGCGCTGGACGCGCCCAAGAAACTGTCCGCCGCCATCAAGGCGCTGAAAAAGCAGGTGAGCGAAGAGCAGCCATCGGTTGCCACCCGCAAGTCCTCGGAAATGGCGCTGGCCGTCATCAACCCCTTGATGCCGGAAACCGTGGGCGGCTCGGCTGACCTCACCGGTTCCAACAACACCAAGACCGGTGATCTCGGCACCTTTGACACCGACAACCGCAAGGGCCGCTATGTCTATTGGGGCATCCGCGAGCACGGCATGGCTGCGGCGATGAACGGCATGGTGCTGCACGGCGGCGTGCGGGCTTACGGCGGCACCTTCTTCTGCTTCACCGACTATGCCCGCCCGGCGATGCGTCTGGCCGCTCTGTCGAAGATCCCAACCGTGTTTGTGATGACCCACGACTCGATCGGCGTCGGCGAAGACGGCCCGACCCACCAGCCGGTGGAGCATTTGGCAATCTGCCGCGCGACCCCGAACACCTATGTGTTCCGCCCCGCCGACACCGTGGAAACCGCCGAGGCCTGGGAAATCGCCCTGACGTCCAAGGACACCCCGTCGGTGATGACGCTCACCCGTCAGAACCTGCCGACCGTGCGGACCGAACACAAGCTGACCAACATGGTCGAAAAAGGCGCCTATGTGCTGGCCGAGGCCGAGGGTAAGCGTCAGGTAATCCTGATCGCCACCGGCTCCGAGGTATCCGTCGCGATGGAAGCCAAGGCCAAGCTGGAAGCGGAAGGCATCGGCACCCGCGTCGTCTCCATGCCCTGCATGGAGCTGTTTGCGCAGCAGGACGAAGCCTACCGCCGCAAGGTCCTGCCCGCAGGCCCGGTGCGTGTGGGTATTGAGGCCGCCATGCGCGCCGGCGGCTGGGACCGCTGGCTGCTGGGCGAGCGCGGCCAGGAGAAGAAAGCCGGTTTCGTCGGCATGGACCGCTTCGGTGCGTCTGCACCAGCAGGCGAGCTGTTCGAACGCTTCGGCATCACGGCTGAGGGCACAGTGGCCAAGGTAAAAGAGCTGCTGGGCTAAGCCTATCCCAAATTCACGTTACGGAGGGGTGCCTGCGGGCGCCCCTTTTTCTTTGGCAACAGCTCTTTCCGATTTTGCTTTCGGTCGCACTGCGATAGCACGCCAAGGGAGAGCGTTATCAGGGCTTACACGCAATGGAGAAGTTTGCGCACTATGAACTCGCTGGTTTCAACTGAACGGTATCTGTCTTCAAGTGTCACGTCTGCAACTTGCGGTAAGATCCACGTTGTTCCGAGCAAAGCAGTCTGGCTATTGTTTCACGGTGTTTTGGGCCTTACGGGCATGGTCTTCTTCCCCGCAATTGACGCGTTTACTGTTTTCTTAATCCTCACAGCAGTGACAATTTGCGCCGGACATTCTGTTGGCATGCATCGTTTGCTTATACACCGCAGCTTCGAAACCACTAAAGCAATCGAATTTTTGCTAGTATGGCTAGGAACTTTGGTCGGCATGGCTGGCCCGATAGGCATGATAAAAACCCATGACATGCGGGACTGGCACCAACGGCAAAAGGATTGTCCTCCGCACCCCTCTCATGACACGCATTTTATTAGGGATGCATGGTGGCAACTGTGCTGTGAATTCAAACTTGAAAGACCTCCACAGTTTATCTTGGAGGACCGTGTCCACTTTAGCAGAATGTACTCAGTCATGGAGAGAACTTGGATGCTTCAGCAAGTTCCTCTTGCCCTTGCTCTCTTCGGACTTGGAGGAATAGCTTGGGTTTTCTGGGGATGTTCGCTCAGGATCTTTGTATCTCTGGTCGGTCACTGGATGGTTGGTCATTTCGCACATAAGCGTGGCCAACAAGGATGGCGGATAGCAGGCCTTCCCGTTCAAGGGTTTAACCTGCCCCGTCTTGGTTTGATCACCTTTGGGGAAAACTGGCACGGCAATCATCATGCTTTTCCGCATTCCGCGCGGCTTGGCATCGAAAAAGGTCAAACCGATCCGGGCTTTTGGCTGATTACCATACTTGAACGCATCGGATTCGTTTGGAACGTAAAGCTGCCAGACTCCGCTCCACCAAGAGAAGGCTTGATGCGTATCTAGAACCTGGGCAGTTTCGCGACTACATTTTCTTCTCCGTCTTTATCGTCCCCCAAACCGGCCCGATCACCTTGGTCGCCAGTGGGATCAGCAACAGTCCCAGCCCGACGCCAAACACCCCGTCCATTGCCGCCTTAGCGGTCCATTCGGCAAAGCCGGTCCAGGCGGCAGGCACAGTATGACCCACGGCATAGGCCCAGTCATGGATCAGATGGCCCAGCCAACCAAAGCCCAGCACCTCCAGCCCGTGGATGATGATGGAGCCGCCAACCCACAGCATCGCAGCGGTGCCGACCACCGACAGGATCTTCATCAGCACCGGCATGAATTTCACCAGCCCGTGCCCTAGCCCGCGGCCGATGGGTGTCGGGGCATTTTGCGCCAGATACAGGCCAACATCATCCATCTTCACGATCAGCGCGACAGAACCATAGACCGCCAGCGTTACACCAATCGCCACCACAGCCAGCGTGGCCGCCTGCATCCAGACGTTCGGCGCCTCGATAGCGGCCAGGGCAATGGTCATGATCTCGGCGGACAGGATGAAATCGGTCTTGATCGCCCCCTTGATTTTCTGCTCCTCCAGATGGCCGGGATCCTTGACGCTCATATCCTCATCAATGGCGTGGCTCGCGTGTGGGAACAGCACGTGAAAAACCTTCTCGGCCCCCTCAAAGCACAGGTAACTCCCGCCCAGCATCAGCAAGGGCGTGATGGCCCAAGGCGCAAAATTGGCCAGCAGCATCGCCACCGGCATCAACAGGATCAACTTGTTGAACAGCGAACCGCGGGTGATGCGCCAGATGATCGGCAGCTCGCGCGCAGGCGCAAAGCCTTGCAGGTACTTGGGCGTCACCGCCGCGTCGTCAATGATCACGCCGGCCGTCTTGGCGCCGGCCTTGCCCGCCGCCGCCGCCACATCATCGACCGAGGCCGCCGCAACCTTGGCAATCCCTGCAACATCATCCAGAAGTGCCAGCAAACCGCTCATGCCAAATCCCTCAAATCCTGTCCGCGTTCGGGGGCAATCTGCCCGCTTCCGCGCCGCAGCACAAGCGTTAGCGCCACCGCCGCCGAACCGCAGATTTCCGTTAACGCCACCGCCGCAAACCGTTAGCGCCACCGCTCGCTTTTTGCGCTAACAGTTTCATTTAATGACGCTTTTACCTCTTTAGACCACATCAGCCCCGGTCTATATGGCGGTCAAAGGTTTTTGCTCGCTTGGAGACGTAACTCATGACCATCAAAGTCGGGATCAACGGTTTTGGCCGCATCGGCCGCTGCACCCTGTCGCATATCGCCGCCTCGGGCCGCGACGACATCGAAGTGATCAAGGTGAACGCAACCGGCCCGTTGGAGACCGCAGCCCACCTGATCAAATACGATAGCGTGCATGGCCGTTTCCCCGGCGAGGTCACCATCGGCGAGGGCACCATGAACCTGGGCCGCGGCGACATGCAGATGTTCTCCACCTACGACTTGGGCGCGCTGGACTGGTCGGGCTGCGACGTGGTTCTGGAATGCACCGGCAAGTTCAACGACGGTGAAAAAGCCAAGGCGCACCTTGAGCGCGGCGCCAAGAAAGTGCTGCTGTCCGCCCCCGGCAAAAACGTCGACAAGACCATCGTGTTCGGTGTCAACGACGACCAGCTGACCGCTGCCGACACCATGATCTCCAACGGCTCCTGCACCACCAACTGCCTGGCGCCGCTGGCCAAGGTGCTGGACGAGGCGTTTGGCATCGAGCATGGCATCATGACCACCATCCACGCCTATACCGGCGACCAGCCGACCCTGGACCGCCGCCACAGCGATCTGTACCGCGCCCGCGCCGCTGCCATGTCGATGATCCCGACCTCAACCGGCGCCGCCAAAGCGCTTGGTGAAGTACTGCCGAACCTGAAAGGCCGCCTGGACGGTTCCGCCATCCGCGTGCCGACACCGAATGTCTCCGCCGTGGACCTGACCTTCCGTGCAGGCCGCGATGTGACCGCCGAGCAGATCAACGCCGCCGTCAAGGAAGCCGCCGAAGGCCCGATGAAGGGCGTTCTGGGCTATGAGCCGGCGCCGCTGGTCTCCTGCGACTTCAACCACTCGCCGGAAAGCTCGATCTTTGCGCCGGATCAGACCCGGGTGCTGGACGGCCGCATGGTGCGGGTGCTGGCCTGGTACGACAATGAATGGGGTTTCTCGGTCCGCATGGCTGATGTGGCCGTTGCCATGGGCAAACTGGGCTAATCTCAGTCTAACCCCTTGAGACTTCACGCCCGCTCAGGTTATCTGGGCGGGCGTTTTCTATTGCGGCGGAGCCCCGATGACTAACCGGATTGCCATTGCCCTCGGCGTGTTCCTGATTGCCGCCGCGGTGATCGACATTGCCATGTTCGGCGATCAGCACATGATCTTCCTGGGCAAGAAACTGTTTACCCTGATCGACTGGGTCGCCTTCTGGCGCTGACCGGCCTGTGGCCGCCTGCCACAGGTTTCGCGGCCGCCCGTGCCGGTTTTGCTTCTTTCTGGTGCAAAATACCCCGGGGTGAATTGGCCTGCGGCCAAGAGGGGCAGCGCCCCTCCCGCGTCAGCTTGCGGTCCACTCTGTGCAGCGGGATTGCGCCACGCCGGTTCAGGCGGTCTTGCCCAGACGTTCCAGCAGCTTGTCGTTGACCAGCGGGGTGACGAATTTCGACACGTCGCCGTCCAGCCGGGCGATTTCCTTGACCAGTTTGGATGCAATCGCCTGGTGCCGAGCCTCTGCCATCAGGAACACGGTCTCAATCGAGCTGTCCAACGCCCGGTTCATACCGACCATCTGAAACTCATATTCGAAATCGGCAACCGCCCGCAAACCGCGCACGATGATCTGCGCGCCGACATCGCGGGCGCAGTTGATCAGCAGGTTTTCAAACGGATGCGCAACAATCTCGGTACCGGTTTCGGTGCTGAGCTTGGCGCATTCCGCCTCGATCATCTCAACCCGCTCTTCCAGGTCAAACAGCGGCCCCTTGTCGCGGTTGATTGCCACGCCGATAACCAGTTTATCCACCATCGCGCTGGCGCGGCGGATAATGTCGATATGCCCGATGGTGATCGGGTCAAATGTGCCGGGATACAGACCCACACGCATGGGCGGCCTCCTGCCTTGTCAGAATTTTTGCACAGGCAAACATATTTGCGGCCATCATTGCAAGAGGGCAGAAATACGGACGCCGCCGCTGCGGCTTAGTGCCCCATGATCATGCCTTGCAGGGCATCTTTCTCCATCGCCACCTGCGCCAGCTGCGCTTTGACCAGATCGCCAAGCGTTACGATCCCAACAAGTTTTCCGTCTTCGACAACCGGCATATGGCGGAAACGCCCTTCGGTCATCTGCTGCAGCACACCGCCGACATTCGACTGGCTGGTGCAGGTCACCAGCTTGCGCGTCATGTATTCGCTGACAGGTTTGCTCAGGCAGCCGGACCCGGTGGCGGCAAGCTCGCGGACAATATCGCGCTCAGACAGAATGCCATCGGGTTTTTCTCCATCCGCGGAAACTACAACGGAACCGAATTTGTTCTCGGCCAAAAGCTTTGCTGCTTCCGACACGCTGGCATCCGGCTTGATCGTGACCACACCGTTGGTGGCTTTGGACTTCAAAATGACCTGAACGAGCACGTTGCAGACCTCCATAATATTGGCGCGTTTCAATTAAGTGTGCCGCAACGCAGCTTTAAGTCAAGGCTTCCAGCCGGGCCACCTCGTCGCGGATGCCTTTCGACAACGCCTGGGCAAAGCGGTTCAACCGCTCGCTGCGCTGGTCGCCCTGGTGGCGCACCAGATGGAAACTGCGGCTGAGGCTGACCTTGTCGGTCAGGATCTTGCGCAGCATCCGGTGGGCCGGCAGGCTGAAATCATGGGCGATGCAGATCGCCGTGCCCTGCGCTGCCATCTTGATCTGCACTGACACGGAATTCGACGCCAGCGCCACCCGCTCGACGCCGATGTCGTTGAGGTAGTCCAGTTCCTTGTCGAAAATCATATCCGGGATGTAGCCGATCATCTTGTGGCCCTTCAGATCCGCCAGCCCGTTGATCGGCGGATGGTTCTTCAGGTAATGGCGCGAGGCGACCAGATGCAGCCGGTAGTCGCAGATCTTCTGCACCAGCAGCTTGCCCGCTGTCGGCGCGCTGACGGTCACTGCCATATCCGCTTCGCGGCGGCTGAGATTGATCACCCGCGGCAGCGCCACGATCTGGATGTCCAGATCCGGGTTCTCCTCAGCGATCCGGGCGCAGACCTGCGGCAACAGATAATTGGCGCTGCCATCCGGGGCGCCGATGCGAATCTGCCCGGACATGGTGTCGCTGGGTCCGCTCAGCGCTTCGGTCCCGGCCCGCATGGCCTGTTCGGCCGCTTCGGCATGGACCAGCAGACGGTCGCCCGCAGCGCTCAGCGCATAGCCCTGCGGCGATTTCACAAACAGCGGCGTTTCCAGTGCGGCCTCAAACCGGGCGACCCGCCGCCCCACCGTGGCAGGGTCCATTTTCAGGATACGGCCGGCGCCCGACAGGCTCGCCTCCCGTGCCACCGCCAAAAACACTTTCATATCATCCCACTGCGGATCCATTGGCCCGGGTCCTCCGTCTTGCTGCTAACGTTCTGTTAACCTTTTGCGTTCCTGCAAAGCCTCTTTGAAATCTTTCCTCTTTTCCGATGATTTTTGCAAGCCTAGGATTAAGGCAAGATGAACAGAGGAGGATCCGATGAAAGAACTCGGCCATTTTATTAACGGCGCACTGGTCTCCGGCACCTCGGGCCGCTTTGACGATATCTTCAACCCTGCAACCGGCGAAGTGCAGTATCTCTGCCCGATGGCCAGCGTTGCGGAAACCACTGACGCCATTGAAAAAGCAGCCGCTGCGCAGCCCGCCTGGGGCGCCACCAACCCGCAGAAACGAGCCCGCGTGATGATGGCCATGGTCGGCCTGATGAACCGCGACATGGACAAGCTGGCCGAAGCGCTGAGCCGCGAGCACGGCAAAACCATCCCCGACGCCAAGGGCGACCTGCAGCGCGGTTTGGAAGTGATCGAATACTGCATTGGCGCACCTCAGATGCTGAAGGGTGAATTCACCGACAGCGCAGGCCCCGGCATCGACATGTATTCCATGCGTCAGCCGCTGGGCGTGGTTGCCTCGATCATGCCGTTCAACTTCCCCGCGATGATGCCGCTGTGGCACGTCGGCCCGGCCCTGGCCTGCGGCAACGCGGTGGTGCTGAAGCCCTCCGAGCGCGACCCCTCGGTGCCGCTGATGCTGGCTGAACTCTTTGTCGAGGCCGGCCTGCCCGCAGGCGTGTTCCAGGTGGTGAACGGCGACCGAGAAGCGGTTGATACCCTGCTCGACAGCGAGATCATCCAAGGCGTGTCCTTTGTCGGCTCCACCCCGATTGCGCAGTACATCTATTCCCGCGCCACCGCCAACGGCAAGCGCGCGCAGTGTTTTGGCGGCGCCAAGAACCACATGATCGTGATGCCCGACGCCGATCTGGACCAGGCAGCAGACGCGCTGGTCGGTGCAGGCTTCGGTGCAGCAGGCGAACGCTGCATGGCAATCTCGGTTGCGGTTCCGGTGGGTGAGGAAACCGCCGACAAGCTGATCGAAAAGCTGATCCCGCGCATCGAAAAACTGAAAGTCGGCCCCTATACCGCAGGCGACGACGTGGATCTGGGTCCGGTTGTGACCGCGGCCTCCAAGGAGCGCATCCTGGGCCTGATCCAGTCCGGCGTCGATCAGGGCGCGGAACTGGTGGTCGACAACCGCGACTTTAAACTGCAGGGCTACGAGGACGGCTTCTTTGTCGGCGCCCATCTGTTTGACCGGGTGACCCCGGACATGGAGATCTACAAGCAGGAGATCTTTGGCCCGGTTCTGTCCACCGTCCGCGCGGAAACTTACGAGGACGCGCTGAAGCTGGCGATGGATCACGAATATGGCAACGGCACCGCGATCTTTACCCGTGACGGCGACACCGCGCGTGATTTCGCAAGCCGCGTCAACATCGGCATGGTCGGCATCAACGTGCCGATCCCGGTGCCGCTGGCCTATCACACCTTCGGCGGCTGGAAGAAGTCCATGTTCGGCGACCTGAACCAGCACGGCCCCGACAGCTTCAAGTTCTACTCCCGCACCAAGACCGTGACCTCACGCTGGCCCTCGGGCATCAAAGAAGGCGGCGAGTTCAACTTCAAAGCGATGGACTGACCTTCCGGCCAGGCCGGAAACAATCAGAGGCTCCGGATTTCCGGGGCCTCATTTTTTTGATCAGACTTCGAAAATCCGGGGCCAATCGATCACTATTTTGCGGTTTAGGCTGAATTGACCCTGTTTTGGCGGGCCTGCGGCAGAATTTCACTTGCCCCACGCGTCTGGTAGTCTATCCGGTCTGCATCAGACAAATAAAACGGCAGGCGTATGAGCAACTCCCCAGACCCCACCAGGCCGCAGGCGGCCGAGAAAACGGCGCGCGACTGGGTGAAGGTCCTCGCGCAGTACCGGGAACCCGATCACAGGCGCAGCGCGTTTGAACTGGCGGTCACGGTTGTCCCCTTTCTCCTGCTCTGGGCTCTGGCCTGGTGGTCGCTGTCGGTCAGCTACTGGCTGACGCTGGCGATCTCCATTCTGATCGCGGCTTTCCTGCTGCGCTTGTTCACCATTCAGCATGATTGCGGGCACGGTTCCTTTTTCCGCAACCGCCATGTCAGCGACTGGGTCGGCCGCATCATCGGCGTTCTGACCCTCACCCCGTATGACGTTTGGCGCCGCACGCATTCGATCCATCACAGCACCCATGGCAACCTGGGCAAGCGCGGCATGGGCGACATCCACACGATGACGGTGGCCGAATACCGGGCACTGGGACGCTGGGACCGGCTGATGTACCGGATCTACCGCCACCCTGTGACCCTGTTCGGCTTTGGCCCCGGCTACCTGTTCTTCCTGCAAAACCGCATTCCCTACGGTCTGATGAACCAGGCCCGCTACTGGATCAGCGCGATGGGCACCAATGCGGTGATCCTCGCAGCTGTCGGCATTATCTGGTACTTTGGCGGTCTGATGCCGCTTCTGCTGATCTTTGTGCCGGCAACACTGGTCGCCGCAACAGCAGGCATGTGGCTGTTCTATGTGCAGCACCAGTTTGAGACCACGCAATGGGAACAGGAAGAAGACTGGCAGCTGCATGACGCCGCCCTGCATGGCAGCTCGCACTATGTGCTGCCGCCGGTTCTGCAGTGGATCAGCGCCAATATCGGCATCCACCATGTGCATCACCTTTACAGCCGCATCCCGTTCTACCGCCTGACCGAAGTGCTGCGCGATCATGCGGAACTGTCCGAAGGCAACCGGATGACCATCCGCGAAAGCCTGGCCAATGCGCGGCTGCACCTGTGGGATGAAGACAGCAAACGCCTGCTGTCCTTCGCCCAGGCCCGCCAACTGCAAGCCTAAAGCCAGGCGGGAAACCCGGACCCCGGCGGCGGTCTTCCGCCGCTTTTCCCAACACAAGCTTGTGAGGCGCGGCAATTCCAGTATGCCGCCCCTAGGAAAACCCGTCCGCTTGCTTATCTTTCTGCGGAGTTTTCGAGCAGCTTGGCAGAGGAAAAATGACCAAACTCCGCATCACCCGCCGCGCCGCCCTGGCTGGCATCGGCGCCTCTTTGGCCACCCCGGCCATCCTGCGCGCGCAATCCACCGACGCCTTTCCGCAAAACGAACCCGCAATCCGTGAGGAAGTGCCGGTTCAGCGCAACCTGTCCGCCTTTACCCAGCAGAACTGGCAGGATCATTTCGACACGCTTGGCGCCGGTTGCCTGCTCGCCGATATCAGTTCCCGCGCGCTGCATTACTGGGGGCCGGATGGGGAAACCTACCGGCTGTTCCCCTCCTCTGTGCCGATGACCGAGGATCTGACCAAACGCGGCTACACCAAAGTGGTGCGCAAACGGGAAAACCCAAGCTGGACCCCAACCGCCTCCATGCGCGAGCGTGATCCGACCCTGCCGGTCCGGATCGAGGGCGGCGTTCCCGGCAACCCGCTGGGCACCCGGGCAATGTATCTGGACTGGCCGGCCTATCTGGTGCACGGAACCCACGACACCCGCAAGATCGGACGGCAAAGCTCCTCCGGCTGTATCGGCCTATACAATCAGCACGCCGAGGAACTGTTTGAAATGGTGCAGATCGGCACCCAGGTCCGGTTGCTGTAGCCAGAAGACCGGGTTCAAAATTTCAAAACAAGCGGAGCGCAGACGTGACTACGCTCCGTTGCATTCCGCTGACCCGAGATCAGGTCAAGCTGATGTGTTCCGGCTTCAGACCTGCATTGACCCTCTCAAGGGTTTTTTCCATCAAGGCCTCGAAATTACGAGTAAACTTTTGAGTGTCATACAGAGGCCCTTCTGCGATCCCCTGTTTGACCCTTGCTTTCACATCGGCAAGATGCTTTTGATCCCGTGCCAGTTTGAGTGCAAGAGCCTGGTATTTTTGAGGCGAACTGGCTACAAGTTCCTGCATTCCAACGTTGTGGAGTAGACTGGCAGCGACACGCGCCGCAAACTGTTTGCCAATTTTGGTGACAACAGGCACCCCGGCCCACAAGGCGTCGCTTGCGGTGGTATGCGCGTTCACTGCAAAAGTATCCAAAAAGATATCTGCAAGAGGCAAGCGGGCCAAGTGATCACTTTGATCTGCAAATCCGGCGAAAACTATCCGGTCGGCGGAAACACCTCGCTTCTTAGCTTCTTTGACAATGTTTTTCTGAGCTTCACTTTCATTGCAATAGAACCAAAGGACGCTGCCCGGTACCTTCTTCAGGAGTTTCATCCAAATATCGAACTCTTCAGGTGAAACCTTGTACGGACTATTGAAGGAGCAAAATACGAACGCATCCTCCGGCAGTCCAACATCGGAACGGGATGGATTGTTCGCTGATGCGGAGCGTTTGTCGTCATTTGGCTGATAACAGTCGGGCATATAAAGGATTTTTTCGGTATAGTGCTTTCGCAATTGAGTCGGTATCGTGACGGGATCAGCAACCATGTAGTCCATTTCCTTGACACCGCAGGTGCCAGGGTACCCCAGATATGTAACATGCACAGGAGCCAGCCGTTCATTAAAGGAGCCAGCCGTTCATTAAAGATGTTCAGGCGGTTGTCCTTTGTATACCCCTTCAAATCCACGGCAATATCCAGCCCGTCCTTTCGCGCGATTTCTGCAATTTCACTGTTTTCTTTGTCGGCCATGCTGGTCTTCCCCCACTGAAGTGGTCCTCCGCTATGTTTAGGAAAACGGCGGAATACCATGGCCAACAAACGGCCAAAGCCCGAGGAGATTGTCACGAAGTTACGGCAAGTTGAGGTTCTGACTGGGCAAGGTATGCCGCGTCTGGATGCGATCCGTCAGATTGGTGTGACTGAACAGACGTCTTATCGCTGGAAGATCGAAGCATCGCAGCGCCATTGGTTCAAGCGTGATGCTGAGGGTACGGTGGAATGGGCACGGACCAGCTGAAAGAACTGAAGCGTCTTCAGAAGGAAAATGAACGGCTGAGAAAGGCGGTGTCTGACTTGACGCTGGACAAGTTGATTTTGGCGGAAGCTGCGAAGGGAAACTTCTAAGCCCCGCTCGCCGCCGCGCTTGCATTGATCGCGTTCGTGCTGAACTGCACAGCCCGGAGCGCCGGGCATGCCGGGTTCTGAGACAGCATCGATCCACGCAGCGCAAAGTGCCAGTAGGCCGCGCTGATGAAGAACGATTGGCTGCCGGCATGATCGAGCAGGCGGGACAATACGGTCGATATGGCTATCGTCGGATTGCGGCTTTGCTGAGGGACGCTGGCTGGCATGTGAATGACAAGCGGGTCGAAAGGCTGTGGCGGCGAGAGGGGCTGAAAGTACCAATGAAACAGCCGAAAAAGGGACGGCTCTGGCTGAACGATGGATCGTGTGCGCGTCTTCGGCCACAACGGCGCAACCATGTCTGGTCATATGACTTCGTGCATTGCCGCGGCGTTGTTGCAAAACTCCCTCTTGAGGCCTGACTACCCCTTTCCCCTCTGAACTTAGGCGACGCGGACGATCTCGGCGGTGCCGAGTGCATTGAAGCGATTGATGAGGGCGATGCGGATGTGGATTTCAGCGGTTTGGCTACCAGGGTCTCTTGCGGCGATGCGTTCGCCGAATGCCTTCAAGCAGCGCATCTTTGCCTCGACCCGGCTCCGGGCGTGGTATCCTGTCCAGCGTTTCCAGAAGGCCCGGCCGTAGTGCCGGGTGGCGCGCAAGGTTTCGTTTCTGACCTGTGCCGCCGGGCAGTTTTCTTTCCACGGCTGGCCATTCTTGCGGATAGGGATAATCGGGACGGCCCACGCTTGATGATGGCGGAGTGGCAACGGCGCGTGTCATAGGCCCCGTCTGCAGTCACGCTGCCGATCTCTTCGTCCTTCGGACTCTGGTCGCGCAGTTCCGGCAGGACCGGGCTGTCCACTGCCCGGCAGTGGTTTGCGCAGCATAACCACGAGAGGGGCCGTCGCGGCTGGGGGTGAATTCCCTCTCGTCAGATTTGCTTTGCAAATCGCCTGCCGGACAAGGGACAGCACGGATGTCAGACGTGGCAGCATCCATCGCAAGATGCACCTTGCGCCCCTCTCATTGATTGCTCTGCAATCAACTGCCGGGCAGCGATTGGCGTCGCCCCTGAACGCCGTGCTTGCGGGCCTGCCACTCACCATCGCCAAGGAACTTGATCCCGGTGCTGTCCGTTGCCCGGCAGGGCATTGCATAGCAATGTCCCGAGAGGGGACGCAGGTTCAACGGACCATCGGCGCGGCGATACGGGATCTGGACGGCCAGCGTTCTATGGGCTTACGCGGCCCCACTGGGGCCACGGTCCCATCTCACTCTGCCGGCGGCACAGTGTAGAGAAATCGGGAACGGGCCAGTCCACAGGTGCAAAAGGCTGGCGACCATCCCGGCGGTCTGCCGGAGTGGCAACTTGAACAGAACCTTGATCGACAGGCAGAACTGGATCGCCGAGTTCGAGAAGACTGGTGGACGCCCCGGTCGCCCTTCATGCGGCGCGAGCCAGGTCATCTCTTTGTCCAACCGGATCAGAAGCGACCCGCGCTTCCTGAGCGCATCGTTGTAGCTGGACCAATTCGTCGTGCGGTAGCGGGCAGGTGCGGGCTTGCTCATCTAACCCGTCTAACCGCATGGATTCGTGATGTGAATCCTTAGCGGTCAGAGTTCTGCAACAATGCCTAGTGAAGGCGATATGATCGATGAGATCTGCAAGGATCACTACGGCCGCGAAGATATGGCCGTGACTGTCTATGAGGCAAATCCGGGTCTGGCCCAGCTTGGCCCGGATTTGCCGAAAGGGCTGGAAATCACCCTGCCCGCCACGCAGCCCGCAACCGTGCGCAAGCCTGTGCGGCTTTGGGGGTAAGTCATGAAAATTGCCTTCCGGATCATTGCTGACGGCTCCGACGTCACCGGCAACTTTGCCGACCGGCTTATCGGGCTGACCATTGTCGATGAGGCGGGCAGCAAGTCAGACCGCGCCGAGATCCAGGTTGACGACCGCGACTATGCGGTCGCCCTACCCGCGACCGGCGCCAAGCTGGACATTGCCCTGGGCTTCACCGGCGACCTGGTCGAACTGGGGCAATTCACCGTCGATGAAATCAGCGGCGAACTGGCACCGGACACCATGACGATCGGAGCCAAGGCCGCCGATATGCTGGGCGGGATCCGCGCCAAGAAAACCCGCTCCTGGCACAAGGTCACCGTGGAGGAGCTGGTGGGCAAAATCGCTGGGGAGCATGGGCTGAAAGCCGTCATCAGCGACAGCCTGAAGGCCCACGTCTACGCCTATCTGGCGCAAACCAGCGAGAGCGACCTGAACTTCCTCACCCGCCTGGCCCAGGACCTGGACGCCGTTTCCAAGCCCGCAGGCGGTGCCCTGGTGTTTGCCAAACGCGGCGAGAACAAAGGCGCTGACGGTTCCGACCTGCCTGTCTTTGACGTCCACCGCAGCCAGATTGCCTCCGGTGACTGGCAGATCAACGGACGCGGCAAATACGGCTGCGTTATTGTGGAATGGACCGACCTGGGCACCGCCAAGGTGCAGACCTGCAAAGCCGGAGACAAAGACCCGAAGCTGAAGCTGCGCCACCGCTACCCGTCCCAGAACGAAGCACAGCGCGCGGCCGACGCCGCCCTGGAACGCAGCGGCCGGGCCAGCGGCACCGTCAATATCAACCTGGGCGGCTTTTGGGGTGACCTGATGGCCGAGGCCAAAGTGAACCTGACCGGCATCAAGCCCGAACTGGAGGGGGAATGGCTGATTACAAGCGTCACCCACACACTGGCGGGCACATTGACGACAAGTTTCCAAGCCGAACGCGATAACGAGAAGGCCAATTCATGACCAAACTGCCAGACACAAGCTGGGCCAGGAAAGGCGGCAGCCGCGGCTAACGGCGCGGGCTGTCATTTTGAGCCCATTGAAGTCATTGGCCCCCCAGCATTTCCACGCATGTGTAGTACGCCACGTACGGCGCTAAGCAGATTTTCAGGACGCCGCAAAATGAACTCAAGCCGCGGCGCAATAATGATGTCCGCCCGGAGAACCCTACCTAATGGGTGGGAAACGCTGCCATCGCAGCGTAGCAACGTTCCTCACCATTGCGCCAGAGCGCCCTGACCGGACGGTCACGTACCTACTACAATTGGTATGCTCGTTTAGTCGAAGACAGTGTTGAGGCGCTGGCCGACCGGTAATTTTTGCTCGCGGCAGGTGGGTTGCACATGTATATCGCCGCGGAACCAAGCCGGATTGTACAATGAAATACCGCAGCGAAATTGATGGCCTCCGGACCTTAGCGGTCGTACCCGTTATCCTGTTCCATGCCGGCATTGCGCCGTTTGGGGGCGGCTACATCGGTGTTGATGTGTTTTTTGTCATTAGCGGTTACCTGATTTCCTCAATCATCTTTAACGAGCTTGAGCGCGGGGAATTCTCTGTCCTTCGGTTCTATCAGCGCCGTGCGCGCCGCATTCTGCCGGCTCTGTTCTTCGTGGTGCTGGCAAGTCTGCCTTTCGCCTGGAGCTGGCTGATGCCGCGCGACCTCAAGGATTTTTTGGAAAGCCTGGTTGGGGTATTGTTTTTCTTGTCGAATTTCCACTTCTGGTCGGAAGCGGGGTATTTTGATACTGCAGCCGAGCTCAAGCCCCTGCTCCACACCTGGAGCCTTGCGGTTGAAGAGCAGTATTACGTTATCTATCCACTGCTGCTGATGCTGTTGATGCCCCTTGGCGGGCGAGCCGTGACGGGAGCTTTGGCACTGCTGTTTGCCATCAGCCTGGCGCTGTCGCACTGGGGGCTTTCGCACCACCCTTCGGCCACCTTTTTCCTGCTCCCGCCCCGGGGCTGGGAACTCTTGGCCGGCGTATTTGCGGCCATGCTCCTGCGCCGCGATGGCGCTGTTCCAGGGGCAAGCCATGCCGGGATGCTTGCAGCGATGGGGCTGCTGATGATCCTGGCTCCGGTGTTCATCTACACGGAAACAACCAGGTTTCCAGGCGCTTATGCTTTGCCTCCCGTGTTGGGTACCGTACTGATCATACTTTTTGCAGCACCGGGAAGCCTGGTTCACCGGCTGCTTTCCGCCAAGCCGATGATATCAGTTGGTTTGATCTCATACAGTGCCTATCTGTGGCATCAACCGATCTTCGCATTTTTTAAGCACCGCTTCGGTTCGGCGTCTTTCGATCAGCATGTTTTTGAGCTGATTACACTGACGTTTCTACTGGCTGTTTTCAGCTACTGGGTGGTTGAGAAGCCGTTCCGCCGCACAGCCTCTCTGAAACAATTCACCGCTTGCATGTCAGCCTGTTTCGTCCTGACAGCAGGGGCTACCGCGGCTTTGATGGTGACTGTGCGGCACAATCATCTGGCCATTCCCTCCTACAAATGGGCGCTGGACCACGCGCCGGCTGACCTTGTTGAATACAGCGGACAATCCGGCCATTGGCAGGATTGCGCAGATTCTGTGGCAAACGTCGGGTTGAAATACTGCCGGTTTGGTGCCGTAGACCAGCCAGTGACCTTGGTATTGTGGGGAGACAGCCTGGCCGGGGCGCTGTTGCACGGGATGGATCTGATTGCTGATGAAAACGGCATCGCCGGCATGGCCTTTGTTTCCGATGCCTGCCCTCCAGTGCTGGGACTTCGCAACACCAGTGTATCAACCTGCTCGGCCAAAACCCATGAAGAGGCCATGAAACGGATCATGAATCTTCCGGATGCCAAGACTGTATTGATCACTGGAAACCTGTCTGTCGCCTCCTCCGCGGGAAATGTTCTGATTGACGGGCAGGGCGTGTCTCCCGGAGCTGTCCGTCAGAAAATCCGCCTGGCCTTGGAAACATTCAAAGAAGCGGGTCTGCAGACAGTATTGATCCAGGAAGGCCCGATCTTTGACGAGCCCGTTGCAGCGTATGAGCTTCAACGATTGCGGAGCAATCTGACTGAACCGCAATCCATTCCACGGACCGTGCAGGAAGCCAGGACCACCCCGACGCACCGGCTGGCCAACGAGTTCGACAGCTTTGTCGGCACCGTTGACTTCTTTTGCGGGCCAGAGAATTGCCCGTCAGTCGATGGCGAAGGGAAACTGGTTATCTTTGACCAGAACCACATCACGAAGACCTATTCAACTAAACTGGCAAAGCTGATTCTCTCGACGGCGGGGTCCGCACACGGACTACAATGAAGAGCCCGCCACGCAGGCCGACCCGACCCGGGCGTGCCTGTTTGCAATGTAATTTGCGACATTCTGAAGGCTTCCGTCAGCACCCTTGAAGTCAGAGCTCAATCCAAGACCGGGTAAATGCCTCAGTCGCCCTTGCAGTACCTCGGCATTTTCCCTTGGCGCCCCTGCTTTTGGACCGTTCATTTGTCTTTGCAATGCCCGCTTGGCGCGCAAACCGGGCGCGCCGTACTTTCCATTCTGCACCAGCGGCGAATGACCGGATAGTCCCGCCAACCCCTACAACAGCCCTTTAAACACCCTTTAAAACCCTCTGCCGCCCGGCGTTTTTTTACGGTTTGGGCGGCGGATTGCCGGGTATTGCAACGGGAAGTGTCCCGTACTGCAATGCGAAGTGTCCCAAAATCCCGGCGTCAAAACCCGGAACCGGTGCAGATCCGGGCTGGCTAAACCCCGGTTTCAGGCCTAAAAATCAGGGGAATTGCAAAAATGAGTTGCTGCAACGGGAAGTGTCCCGCACTGCAACGCGAAGTGTCCCGCTACACCGCCACAAACTGCACGGTGGCTTTGCATTTGCGCAGCTTGCCTCAGCGCCGCGTGCCCGCTATTAAATAAACAACTGTTCAATTCATCTGAGCGACGGGAGGAGCTGCTTATGGATTTCGCGCTGACTGAGGAACAGCAGGCCATCTTCGATATGGCTCATGCGTTCGGCCAGGAAAATATCGCGCCGCATTCCCGGCAGTGGGAAAAAGACGGCACCATCCCCAAATCCCTGTGGCCGCGATTGGCAGAGCTGGGATTTGGCGGGCTGTATGTGTCCGAGGAATACGGCGGCTCCGGCCTCTCGCGCCTGGATGCCACTCTGGTGTTCGAAGCACTGGCGATGGCGGACCCCGCCATTGGATCGTTCCTGTCGATCCACAACATGTGCGGCGGCATGATCGACAAGTTCGGCTCTGAAGAGACCAAGCAGAAATGGCTGCCCGCGCTTTGCACAATGGAGAAGATCTTCTCCTATTGCCTGACCGAACCCGGTTCCGGTTCCGACGCCGCCGCCCTCAAAACCCGCGCCGAGCGCAGCAATGAGGGCTATGTGCTGAACGGCACCAAGGCGTTCATCTCCGGCGGCTCCTACTCCGACGCCTATGTCGTGATGTGCCGCACCGGCGAGGATGGCCCCAAGGGCATCTCCACTGTGGTGGTCGAGGATGGCGCGCAGGGCCTGTCGTTCGGCGCGCTGGAGGACAAGATGGGCTGGAAGGCGCAGCCCACCTCGCAGGTGCAATTCGACGATTGCGCGATCCCGGCGGACAACCTGATCGGTGAGGAAGGCAAGGGCTTTTCCTACGCCATGGCAGGCCTCGACGGCGGGCGGCTGAACATTTCGGCTGGTGCCCTGGGCGGCGCCCAGACGGCGCTGGACCAGACCGTGCAGTATATGTCCGAGCGCAAGGCCTTCGGAAAGTCCATCAACCAGTTCCAGGCGCTGCAGTTCCGGCTGGCGGAATATGAAACCCGCCTGCAGGCTGCCCGCACCTTCCTGCGCCAGGCGGCGTGGAAGCTGGATACCGGCGCGCATGACGCCTCCAAGTTTTGCGCCATGGCCAAGCTGATGGTCACCGACACCGCCTTTGATGTGGCCAACGGCTGCCTGCAGCTGCACGGCGGCTACGGCTATCTGGCCGACTACGGTGTCGAGAAGATCGTCCGCGACCTGCGGGTGCATCAGATCCTGGAAGGCACCAACGAGATCATGCGCCTGATCGTCGCCCGCCAGCTGATAGCTGAGTAAACTGCAGCCGACAGAATTACACCGGCGCAACACCACGATGGAGCACCCAGGATGAGTGATATCCATATCCGCAAGACCGGCCAGGCCGGCCGCATCACCTTTACCCGCCCCAAGGCGCTGAACGCGATGAGCTATGAGATGTGCATGGCGATTGATGCCGCCATGCGCGGCTGGGCCCAGGATGACACTGTCAAGCTGGTGGTGATCGACGCCGAGGGCGACAAGGCCTTTTGCGCCGGTGGCGACATTGCCGAGCTGTATGATACCGGCACCAAGGGCGACTACAGCTATGGCCGCACCTTCTGGCGCGATGAATACCGGCTGAACGCGCTGATTTTCGAATACAAGAAACCGGTGACCAGCTTCATGCAGGGCTTCACAATGGGCGGCGGTGTTGGCATCGGCTGCCATGGCACCCACCGGGTTGTGAACGAGACCAGTCAGATTGCCATGCCCGAGGTCGGCATCGGCCTGGTGCCGGATGTGGGTGGTTCGCTGATGCTGGCGCTGGCGCCGGACCATTTGGGTGAATATCTTGGCATGACCGCGGCCCGGATGGGCGCGGATGACGCGATCCTGGCTGGTTTTGCTGACTTTTTCATCCCGCAAGAGCAATGGCCCGCACTGATATCCGCGCTGGAAGAAACCGGCAGCGCCAAACTGGTGGAGGACGCCGCCCTGCCCGCTCCGCAAGGAAAGCTGCGCCCGGCACTGGCGGATATCACCCGCCATTTCGCCAAGGACTCACTGGAAGACATTCAAGCCAGCCTCCAGGCCGAGGGCAGCGATTTTGCCGCCGCGACGCTGAAGCCTCTTAGCCGCAACTCGCCTCTGTCGATGGCCTGCACGCTGGAAATGCTGCGCCGCCTGCGTGCTGATGGCCCTGCCATCCGCCGGGCGCTGGATCTGGAATACCGCTTCACCTTCCGCGCCATGGACCAGAGCGATTTCCTGGAGGGCATCCGCGCCCAGATCATTGACAAGGACCGCAATCCGAAATGGCAATATGCGGGCCAGCCGGTGCCGGCCCAGGCGATTGAAGACATGCTGGCGCCCTTGGGCGCTGATGCACTGACATTCGAGGAGGAACTCTCATGAAAATCGGATTTATCGGGCTTGGCAACATGGGCGGGCCGATGGCCGCCAACCTAGCCAAGGCAGGCCATGAGGTCACCGGTTTTGATATGGCCGATGTCAGCATCGAAGGCGTGACCATGGCCGCCTCCGGCCCCGAGGCCGCGGCAGGTGCAGAGGCCGTCATCACCATGCTGCCCAACGGCGCCATCCTGCGCCTTGTCGCCGCTGAGATCATCCCGGCGATGACCAAGGGCGCTGCCTTCATCGACTGCTCCACCGTTGATGTGGACTCGGCCCGCGCGGTGGCCGAACAGGCCGACGCCGCAGGTCTTTTGTCCGTGGACGCCCCGGTCTCCGGCGGCATCGGCGGTGCGGCCGGCGGCACGCTCACCTTCATGGCCGGCGGCTCGGCTGATGCCTTTGCCGCCGCCGAACCGCTGTTTGATATCATGGGCCAGAAGGCTGTGCATTGCGGCGAGGCCGGCGCTGGCCAAGCCGCCAAGATCTGCAACAACATGATCCTCGGCGTCACCATGATCGCCACCTGCGAAGCCTTTGCGCTGGCGGACAAGCTGGGTCTGGACCGGCAGAAGATGTTCGATGTGGTCTCCACCTCCTCCGGCTATAGCTGGACCATGAACGCCTATTGCCCCGCCCCCGGCGTCGGCCCGCAATCGCCTGCCGACAACAATTACCAGCCCGGATTTGCGGCTGAGCTGATGCTGAAGGACCTGGGCCTTAGCCAGCAAGCCGCGGCCAGCGCCGACGCCGACACGCCGATGGGTGAACTGGCCATGGCGCTGTACAAGAAATTCGTCGAGGACGAAGACGGCAAAGGCATGGACTTTTCCGCCATGCTGCCCCGGTTTGAGACACGCAGCCGCAACGGCTGAGGCCTGCCTCCTCAACCGCAGGCTTTGAACAAATGACCTGTCAGGCGGCCTGTTCCGGGCCGCCTCTTGCTATCCGGCTTTCTTAAAATATCCCTAAAATTCGAGTAAACTCCAGGATTTCGGCGCCAGTCCGCCACAGTTCTGTCTCAGTTCCCCAGCATTCCGGTAAGTGATCGTAAATTCTCGCACACCCGGAGGCGCGCTGTCTGTTATGGCCACGGCAACGGAACTGAACATTAACTCCTCTGCGACTGCCACCCAGATGGCGGAGGAAATTTTTGGCGACGGCGTCACGGTTGAAAACGCCAGCTACAGCGGCGATGCCCTGTCATCGGGCATCTATTCCGGCGCTGATACAACCACACCTGGCGTGGCGCCCGCAGATTCCGGCGTGATCCTGTCAACCGGTTACGCCCGCGACTTTACCAACAGCAGCGGCACCACCAACACCAACGTCCGCGGCAACACCAGCACCAATACCACCGGCGCCAACAACGACGCGGATTTCAACGCTCTGGCCGGTGCCGCCACCCGCGATGCCTCGTTTCTGGAGATCGACTTCACTCCTGCAGGCGACTTGCTGACCATCGACTTTGTGCTGTCGTCCGAGGAATACCCCGAGTTCGCCAATTCGCAATACAATGACGTGGTCGGCGTATGGGTGAACGGGGTCGAGGCCCAGGTCTCCATCGGCAACGGCACCGCCTCGATCGGCAATATCAACGATGGCACCGAAAACGTCTATGTCGATAACACCGGCGACCAGTTCAACACCGAAATGGACGGGTTCACCATCACCCTGACCTTTGTCGCTCCGGTGAATGCAGGGGAGATCAACACCCTCAAGATCGGCGTCGCCGATACTGTGGACAGCAGCTATGACACCAACCTGCTGATTGCCGGCGGCTCAGTGCAGACAGCGGTGGTTGCGCAGGATGATCAGGAAGACATCGCGATCAACAAGACCCGTGTGGTGGATGTTCTGGACAACGACACCGCCGCCGCCGGCACGCTGACTATCACCCATATCAACGACCAGGCCGTCTCGGCCGGGGATACCGTCACCCTGGCCACCGGCCAGCAGATCACTTTGAACGCCGACGGCACCCTGACCGTCGTCACCGACGGCGACCTGGAAACCGTCTACTTCAACTACACTGCAGACAACGGACTGGGCAACTCCGACACCGGCCTGGTCGAGATCAACCAGACCGTGCCCTGCTTCCTGCGCGGCACCATGATCCGGGTGCCCGGCGGCGAGATGCGGGTCGAGGATCTGCGCCCCGGCATGGAGGTTCTGACCTACGACCATGGCCCGCAGGTGCTGCAATGGGCGGGCAGCCGCCGCATCGCCTGCACGCCGCGAACTGCTCCGATCCGCTTTTCCAAAGGCAGCTGCGGCAATATCCGCGACCTTTATGTGTCGCCGCAGCACCGGATGCTGGTTTCCGGCAGCCGCGCCGAGTTGCTGTTCGGCGAGGGTGAGGTACTGGTCAAGGCAAAGGACCTGGTGAACGACAGCACCATCCGCCCGGCGCTGGAGATGCAGGAAGCGCAGTATGTCCACCTGCTGTTCGGCCGCCACCAGATTCTCTGGGCCGATGGCGCCCTCAGCGAAAGCTACCAGCCCGGCCCGCAAACAGCGGCAGGATTTGACGCAGGCACCCTGGCGGAAATCCGCGAATTGTTCCCGGAACTCTGCGCTGAAACCGGCCGCGGATACGGAAATGCGGCGCGGCTGGCCCTGCGCAGCCATGAAGCGCGGGTTCTTGCCGCCGCGTAAGCAACTGCAGGCGGGCCGCCGCCGCCGGCTTTACCGCCCTCTTGGATTTTGCGCCTGGCCCGTTATGTCAAAGGCGACCAGGAAAGGACCCGCCGTAAATGGTACGCCGTTATTTTGTTTCCATCATTGTTCTCACTGCCGCTTGTGCAGTGGCTATTCCGCTTGCTGCTGGCAATGGCATCGGGCATGGCAAGTCAGACCAGGCAGGTTTGCACTGCCCGGCGGGCCTGGCCAAGACCTCATCGCATTGCGTGCCGCCGGACCATGCCAAGAAGTTCTACCGCCGCGGCGACCATATTCTGGATGAGTACATCTGGATCGGGACTCCCGGCGAATGGGCACCGGACCCATTTGGCAGCTATGTTCAGGCCGGCGGCTATGTTTATCAGGTGAACCGCGAGACCCAGAAAGTGCTGCGCCTGATCGGTGCAGAGGCTGACCTGGAGAACTAGACCGGTCGCACTGCCTGCTAGCGGACGCCCATCGCGGCCATCGCCTCCCGCGTGGCCTCATCAGCCGGAAACAGCATTTCGATCCGCAGCTCTGACATCGCCAGATCCCCAGTGCCGCCGAACTGGGTAATGGTGGAAAAGAACGACAGCACCTGCCCGCCCAACCGGTAGCGGGCCGGGATCACCGCGGGCAGTTCCCCCTCCGGTGCGCTGCCCGAGGCCGCCACCATCCGCTGCAGCCGCTCCACCGCCTGTTCCAGCACCGGATCCTCGCCGAAATGGGCCAGCTCGGTTCTAAGCCGGGCCAGGCTCAGCCGTTCGATATCCTGCAGGTTCTCCAGCGCTTCCCGCAGACCGGCGTTCTCCAGCAGAGCCTCAATCAGGCTGCAGCCCGCACGGATCCCAACGCCTTCAAGCATTAGGGCCGCAGGCCGGTTCAGGCGCAAAAGCCGCCAATGCCGGTCGATCATCAGCGCCGGATACGGCTCATGCGCGATCATCATTTGTTCAGCGGCCTGTTTCAGCGGCGCCAATTCCGCATCGTTCAGTTTCCGCCGGGCAAAGGCAGGTGCCAGACCGGCAGCCGCCAGCAGCTGATTGCGCGCCCCGCCCGGCACCTGCAGCTCATCGCTCAAGCGCAGCACCATGCCGCGGCTCGGCCGCGACCTTCCGCTCTCCAGAAAAGACAGATGCCGCGCCGAGACCCCGGCCTCCAGCGCCAGCGCCATCTGGCTCATCCGCCGCAGCCCGCGCCATTTCTTCAGAACCGCGCCGAAACCTTCCGCCATGAGCTGACTCCTTTTGCCGCAGCATAGACGGCCACAATCAGAAGTTCACTTACCTCCAAGGTAATTGTTTCGTTTCCGCGCCTGCCCGCATTCTGCGCGCAGACATCATCAGGAGCTTCCAATGACCCACGCCGCATCAATCCGCATGCTTAAGATCGTCTCGATTCTCTCTGCCGCTTTCGGCCTCGCCATGGTGCTGGCGCTGGCCACCCCGCTCGGCACAGCACTAAGCCTGTTCATTGATCTCGCCTTCCTGCCGCTGGACGGCGCCCAGGCGCTCACCCCTGGTTCGGCCGCCCTGATGACCGCCATCAGCGGCGGGCTAATGTGCGGCTTTTGCGTGCTGATCTATCTGGTGACAGAGCATATCTACAGCGCCGATCCCGCCCTGGGCCGCCGCTTGCTGATCCCGGCGCTGCTGGCCTGGTACATCCCCGACAGCCTCGGCTCCCTCGCCGCGGGCGCCTGGTTCAACGTGGTGATGAACACGCCCTTCCTGCTGCTGTTCCTGGTGCCGCTGTTACTGGCCCGCCCCGCCGCCGCCCAGACTGCATGAAAAAGGAGGGGGAAACCGCCCCCTTTCATCTTTCTAGAAATACTCCGGGGTGAATTGGCCAAAGGCCAAGAGGGGCAGCGCCCCTCTTCCATCCAACGTGAGGGACAGTGCCCTGCCCTTACTCCGCCGCCACCTTCCGTGCCGCCAGAATGTCCTTCAGGTACCGCCCGGTGTGGCTGCGCGGCTCATCTGCCACGGCTTCGGGCGTGCCCGCCGCAACAATCTCTCCGCCGCCATCGCCGCCTTCGGGGCCGATGTCGATGATCCAGTCGGAGGTCTTGACCACATCCAGATTATGCTCAATCACCACCACAGAATTGCCCTGCTCCACCAGCTCGTGCAGCACTTCCAGCAGCTTCTTCACATCCTCGAAATGCAGACCCGTGGTCGGCTCATCCAGAATATACAGCGTCCGTCCGGTCGAGCGTTTCGACAGTTCCTTCGACAGCTTCACCCGCTGCGCCTCGCCGCCGGACAGCGTTGTCGCCTGCTGGCCCACCTTGATATAGCCCAGACCAACCCGCATCAGCGCATCCATCTTGTCGCGGATCGACGGCACTGCCTGAAAAAACTCCTGCGCGTCCTCGACCGTCATATCCAGCACATCGGCAATGCTCTTGCCTTTGAACTTGATCTCCAATGTCTCGCGGTTATAGCGGGCGCCCTTACAGGTTTCGCAGGTCACATAGACGTCGGGCAGGAAATGCATCTCGATCTTGATCACGCCATCGCCCTGGCAGGCCTCGCAGCGGCCGCCCTTGACGTTGAAGGAGAACCGCCCGGGTTTGTAGCCGCGCGTCTTGGCCTCCGGCAGGCCGGCAAACCAGTCGCGGATCGGGGTAAAGGCGCCGGTATAGGTCGCCGGGTTCGACCGCGGCGTGCGCCCGATCGGGCGCTGGTCGATGTCGATCACCTTATCCAGATGCTCCAGCCCCTTGATGCTCTCGCAAGGCGCGGGCGTCTGCCGCGCGCCGTTGAGGCGCATGGAAGCGGTCTTGAACAGCGTCTCAATCGTCAGTGTCGATTTGCCGCCGCCGGACACGCCGGTCACACAGACAAACTTGCCCAGCGGGAACTCGGCTGTGACCTCTTTCAGGTTGTTGCCAGTGGCTTTCACCACCTTGATCTTCTTCTTATTGCCCTTGCGGCGCTTGGGCGGCACCGCGATTTCGCGTGTGCCCGACAAATACTGGCCGGTGATCGAATTCACATCCGAGGCAACCGCTCCGGGCGTGCCGTGGCTTACCACCTCGCCGCCATGCACCCCGGCGCCGGGGCCGATGTCGAACACATAATCCGCCTGGCGGATCATGTCCTCGTCGTGCTCCACCACAATCACCGTATTGCCCTGATCGCGCAGGTTCTTCAGGGTCCCGATCAGCCGGTCATTGTCGCGCTGGTGCAACCCGATCGAGGGCTCGTCCAGTACATAGAGGACCCCGGTCAGGCCTGAGCCGATCTGCGACGCCAGCCGGATCCGCTGGCTCTCGCCGCCGGACAGGGTGCCGGAATTGCGGCTGAGAGACAGGTATTCCAGCCCGACATTGTTCAGGAACCCCAGCCGCTCGCGGATTTCCTTGACAATAGCACGGGCGATCTCCTGTTTCTGCTGGCTCAGATGGTTCGGCACATCCTCGATCCAGGCCAGCGCCTCGCGGATCGACAGCTGCACCACCTGGCCTGCATGCACGCCGGCAATCTTCACCGCCAGCGCCTCAGCGCGCAGCCGGTAGCCCTCGCAATGGTGGCAATGGCGGTTGTTCTGATAACGTTCGAACTCCTCGCGGATCCAGTTGGAATCGGTCTCACGGTAGCGCCGCTCCATATTCGGAATGACGCCCTCGAACGTGCGTTCGACCTGATAAACCCGCCCGCCCTCGTCATAGCGGAACATGATCTCTTCCTCGCCGGAGCCATACAGGAACACCTGCTGCACCTTCTCGGGCAGGTCCTTCCAGACGGTGTTCTTGTTGAACTGGTAATGCTTGGCGATGGCCTCAATCGTCTGCAGGAAATAGGGCGACTTGCCCTTGCGCCAGGGCGCCAGCGCGCCGTCATAAACCTTCAGGGACTGATCCGGCACCACAAGGCGCTCGTCAAAAAACAGCTCAACCCCCAGCCCGTCGCATTCCGGGCAGGCCCCGAACGGCGCGTTGAAGGAGAACAGCCGCGGCTCGATCTCGGGAATGGTGAAGCCGCTGACCGGGCAGGCGAAATTCTCACTGAAGGTGATCCGCTCCGGATCGCCTTCCTTGGGTGCGGTTTCCAAAATGGCGATGCCGTCCGCCAGATCCAGCGCGGTGCGCAAACTGTCCGCCAGCCGCGTTTCCATGCCTTCCCGCACCACCAGCCGGTCGACCACAACGTCGATGTCATGGCGGAACTTCTTGTCCAGCGTCGGCGGCTCGTCCAGCTCATAGAATTCGCCGTCCACCTTCACCCGCTGGAAGCCCTGCTTGCGCAGCTCCAGGAATTCCTTCTTATACTCGCCCTTGCGGTCGCGGACGATCGGCGCCAGCAGAAAGCCGCGGGTGCCGTCCTCCATCTCCATGATCCGGTCGACCATGTCCTGCACCTGCTGCGCCTCGATCGGCTTGCCGGTGGCGGGGGAATAGGGCGTGCCTGCGCGGGCAAACAGCAGCCGCAAATAGTCATAAATCTCGGTCACCGTGCCAACGGTTGAGCGCGGGTTCTTCGACGTCGTCTTCTGCTCAATCGAAATCGCCGGAGACAAGCCGCTGATGTGGTCGACATCCGGCTTTTCCATCATATCCAGGAACTGGCGGGCATAGGCCGACAGGCTCTCGACATAGCGGCGCTGGCCCTCGGCATAGATGGTATCAAACGCCAGGCTGGACTTGCCCGAACCGCTAAGGCCGGTGATCACCACCAGCTCATCGCGCGGAATATCCACGTCGATGTTCTTCAGATTATGCTCGCGCGCGCCGCGTACTTCGATGGATTTCAGCTCAGCCATAATGCCCCCGTGCCCGCGCCTGCCAAACCAGCGGCAAACGCCCGCCATACAAATAGGGAATGCACCGGGAAACGCCAAGCCCCAAAAAAGAACATATCACGAACAAGACAAAACTTGCTGACAGCAGCTGGCAGCAGGTTGCGCCGGCCCCGGATCAAACCGGAAAACACGCGTTTTCCGGCCCGGATTTCAACCGGAATCCGGCGCGCCGCTTGCGGCGCCACGCCCAACAGGCGACGGCCCCCGGCACGGGGGCCGGTGACGGGCGGGAGAGGCCCCCTTAAGCCATGCTGCGCCGCCGCGCTGACAGCAGACCATGCACCGCAGCACCGCTCAGGAACAGTACCAGCAGCACCGCCATCATGCCGCCAAAGCCACCGCCAGCCAGTGCCAGCACCATCAGCGGCGTGCCGATGGTATTGCCCAGATTGCCCATCTGCGCCATCGCACCGCTGGACTGCGCCCGCGCTGCCGAACTGCTGCTCAGCTGCGGCACCGCCGCAAAGGAGCCGCCCTGCACCAGCCCCATAGCCCCCGCCATGGCGATACAGGCGGCCGGCGCGCCGGGCATGGCCCACAGCCACAGGGCGGCAGCGGCACAGGCCAGGAACCCCAGCTGCGCCAGCCGCACCCCCGGCAGGAACCGCAGCAGATACACCCCCAGAGTCATCGACACCGCAATGCTGGCCAGCGGCATCATCCCCAGCACAAAGGCGCGCATGTCCTCGGCGATATAAGGCGGGATCACCGTCAGCACCGCCACAAAACAGCAGGTGTAAAACAGCCAGCCCGCGGCCGGCGCCGAAATCCAGGGAGACCGGTAAATGGGCAGATGCAGCCCCGGCAATTCCGCCAGACGCGGCAGCGGCCCCCGCTCCGGCACGGGTACATCGCGCAAAGAAAAGCCCAGCAGCAGCGCCAGTCCCGCCATTACGCCCGCATGTGCAACGAATAGCGCCAGCAATCCCCAGGCATCCGCCAGCGGCAGGCCGAACCAGGCCAGCAGGGTAAAGGCGACGGCAAAGAAGGTACTCCACAGGGTCATCGCCAGCCCGCGCCCACTGTCTGAGCTAAGCTGCGCAATCAGCACCGGCCCGGCAACCACAATGCCCAGATGCGACAGCCCCTCGACCACTCGGGACGCCAGAAACACCCCGAACGGCAGATGCAGCGCTTGCAGAGCAGACATCGCCGCCCCCGCCCACAGCGCCCAGACCAGCGTGCGCCGGTAGCCAAAGGCCGCCACATACAGCCCCGCCACAGCCCCCAGCAGAATGCCCAAAGTCCCGACCAGCGACACGGAAAAGCTGATCGCGTTGCCCGCCTCCGGGTACAGCTCCCCCATCCGGCCAAAGATCACACTGATCTTGCCGTATTGCGCAGCCGCCCCCAGGCCTGCGCCCCAGACCGCCAGGATCAGCCCCCAGCGCGAATTTCCGGATGCCGTCATGGCCGCTGCCCCTGTTGTATCACTTGATCAGCCTCTGGTTACCCCGGACCCGGCGCCGGGACCAGAGCCCAGCCGCCAAAGAAAAAGGCGGCCCGTCACAGGCCGCCTTTTCTAACTCCGCTGCATGCGCAGCTTACATATGGATCACCCGGCCGTAGGCATCCAACACCGATTCATGCATCATCTCCGACAGCGTCGGATGCGGGAATACGGTGTTCATCAGATCTTCCTCGGTGGTTTCCAGCTGGCGGCCCACCACATAGCCCTGAATCAGCTCAGTCACTTCGGCGCCAACCATATGGGCACCCAGCAGCTCACCGGTCTTGGCGTCAAAGACGGTCTTCACCATGCCCTCCGCCTCTCCCAGCGCAATCGCCTTACCGTTGCCGATGAAGGGGAAGCGGCCGACCTTGATGTCATAGCCCAGCTCCTTGGCCTTCGCCTCGGTGTAACCGACCGAGGCCACTTGCGGCTGGCAATAGGTGCAGCCGGCAATGCTTTCGGGTTTCACCGGATGGGCGTGTTTGCCCGCAATCAGCTCGGCCACCATGACGCCTTCATGCGACGCCTTATGCGCCAGCCAGGGTGCGCCGGCGATGTCGCCGATGGCGTAAAGTCCATCAACTCCGGTGCGGCAGTATTCGTCGGTCACAACATGGGTACGGTCAACCTTGACGCCCAGACCTTCCAGACCCAACCCCTCAACATTGCCAACGATGCCCACGGCAGAAATCACGGTGTCGAATTCCTGTTTCTCGATCTTGCCGCCAACCTCGATATGGGCCGTTACCTTACCCTTACCGCGGTCCAACTGCTTGACCATGGCTTTCTCCATGATCTTCATGCCCTGTTTGACAAAGGCCTTCTTGGCAAAGGCCGAAATCTCGGCGTCTTCCACCGGCAGCACCCGGTCCATCACCTCAACCACCGTGGTGTCAGCACCCAGCGTGTTATAGAAGCTGGCAAATTCAATGCCGATCGCGCCCGAGCCGATGACCAGCAGCTTCTTTGGCATCCGTGGCGGTTGCAGCGCGTGCTTGTAGGTCCAGACCAGATCGCCGTCGGCCTCCAACCCCGGCAGCTCACGCGCCCGTGCACCGGTGGCCAGCACGATATTCTTGGCGGTCAGCTCTTCGGTGCCTTTGTCGGTCTTGACCGACACCTTGCCCTTGGACGGGAGGGACGCCTCGCCCATCACCACAGCAATCTTGTTCTTCTTCATCAGATGGCCGATGCCGGAGGACAGCTGTTTCGCCACCCCGCGCGAGCGTTTCACCACCGCGTCCAGATCATAGCCGATATTTTCCGCTTTCAGGCCGAAATCCTTGGCCCGCTCCATCAGGTGGAACACCTCAGAGGAGCGCAGCAGCGCCTTGGTCGGGATACAGCCCCAATTGAGGCAGATACCGCCCATATGCTCGCGCTCGACAATGCAGGTTTTCAGACCCAGCTGTGCGGCACGGATGGCCGCGACATAGCCCCCCGGCCCGGCGCCGATTACGATCACGTCATAAGATTGTGCGGCCATAGTGCTCCCTCGCCCTCGAACAGGTTCCAAAACTAGTTTACCGTTAAACTATTTTTTTCTGCGCTGCAATCATCCTCTACTGCGGCATAGCGGCCATGCAAGAAACAGCGCAACGCCGTCTGAACAGGCTATGCTGCAGGCAAACATCCTGCCAGCACAATTTTGCATTCACCGGGGAAAGACAGCGGCTGGCGCCCCCCAATGGAAAACGCCGCGCCCCTTTCAGGGCGCGGCGTTTTCTATTGCTTCAGATCCGGGTTCAGCCGGCAGCTTGCACTTGCCGCACGGTCTCGCCGTAGCCGCCCGCCATCACGTAATCCAGCTCCGGCGCGGTGCTGGCGCGGTGCAGCGCCTCGTTGCGGTAGGGGAAGCGGCCGAACTGGCGGATCACCTCGCGGTGGGCCCGGGCATGCAGCAGGTTGCTGGTGCCGGTCCGGGGCATCCGTTCCAGCATCAGCCGGATGCAGCGTTCCTGGTCGCACAGGTTTTCGGAATGCATCAGGGGCAGATAGAAGAACTGGCGCGCCGGTTCGTCGATCTTCTTGTCCCATTTCTTGTTGATCGCCACCTTGGCCGCCGACAGCGCCGCCCGGTCAGAGGCAAACGCCTTGCCTTCGCCGCGGAACATGTTGCGGGGGAACTGGTCCATCAGGAGGATGTAGGCCAGGGTGCCGCTGGGGTAGGTCAGCCAGAAGGAAAACCTGCCCTCGCAGGCCTCCTCCCAGGTCTTTTGAAACGTCGTGCGGATCTCCTGATCCAGCGCGTCATCCTGCAGATACCATCCCTTTTCCCCAACCTTATCGAGCCAGAATGCAAGTATCTCTTCGGGACCAGTCATCGGTCGTAACTCCAAGTTTTTCCTGACCCTAACTTCAGGCCATTTTACATTACCATTACAAGTAACCTTGGGTCACAAATTGCGACAGGCAAGACCTCTGTGTGAAATAATCCTCACAATTCCGGCTGGTTAGCGCAATCAATTCTCCTCGCCGGCGGTTTCCTGCTCTTCCAGCTCGGTCTCAATCGCGTACTCCTGGGCAAACTCAACCGCCACAGGCGTCGAGCTGGGATACATCGCGGCAAAGCTCCCGGTCTCGTCAACCGGCGTCGCAGCGCGCTGGGTCATTCGGTAAGCCGCATAGACGGCCATCAAGAACATCAGCGCCGCAATCAGCGCAAAGAAGCCAGCCGGGCCAAACACCGCGTCGCTCATCAGCCAGCCGGTGATCATCGGGCCAGCAATGGCGCCCAGCCCGTTGATGAACACCAGCCCGCCTGATGCCGCCGCCATGTCCTCATGCTCAAGGTAGTCGTTGGTATAGGCGATCAGCAGCGAATACAGCGGATTCGACAGGCCGCCGATGATAAAGGCCGCAACCAGCAGCATCTTAAAGTCCATGCCGTAGAAAAAGCCCAGCACCGCGCCGCAGCCGCCTGCAGCCGCCACCACCATGATCAGCAGCCGCCGGTCCATCCGGTCCGAGACCCAGCCCAGCGGATACTGCAGGATGGTGGCGCCGATATAGAAGGTCGCGATAAACAGCGACAGGTTGCCCAGGCTCAGCCCCGCAGCGGCGCCGTAAACCGCGCTCATCCCGAACTGGGCGGAAAACACGCCGCCCAGAATGAACATGCCGACACAGCCCAGCGGCGAAATCCGCATGATCTCGCGCAGGGTCATCGGTTTGGTGGTGTCAAACGCCGGGGTCGGCGAGATCGACAGCAGAATGGGCGCAAAGGAGATCGAAACCAGGATCGAGGCGATGATGAACGCCTCGTAACCGGCTGGATCGCCAACCTGAATCAGCCCCTGCGCAGCGATGATACCGACCATCTGCACGATCATGTAAAGCGACAGCGCCTTGCCCCGGTTGGAATTGTCCGCAGAGTTGTTCAGCCAGCTTTCCGCCGTCACATACACGCCGGAAAAGCAAAACCCGATGATCACGCGCCCCAGCCCCCAGGCCACGGTATTCGGCAGCACCGGATACAGGATCATCACCGCCGAAATGAATGAGGCCAAGGCCGCAAACACCCGCACATGGCCAACCCGGCGGATCATCTCCGGCGCCAGCCGCGAGCCGCCCAGGAAGCCGACGAAATAGGCCGCCATCACAATCGACATCTGGAAGGTGGAAAACCCTTCCAGCTCGCCCCGCACACCCAGCATGGTGCCCTGCAGGCCGTTGCCGACCATCAGCAGCATCATACCCAAGAGCAGCGCCCATGCGCTCGACAGCACCTGCAGCATTTTATGCCTCCTTTGAAAGCAAAGCAGCCCTCCACAAGGGACGGGCTGCCATCACATTTGAATGTTATGTACGGGCGATCAAGGCTCGCGTGGCCGGTATCGCTGATTCAGATTTCAATTTCATGACCCGGATTGCGCTATACGGGGTCATGGTTGCGGCGCTTGTCTATGGATTCGCGCCGCTTTTCTGAGGTGTATCCGCCTTAGCCGGGATCAAAAGCGACGCGTCGCCATAAGAAAAGAACCGGTAGCGGTTGCCGACAGCGTGTTCATAGATCCGGCGGATCTCCTCCTGCCCCATCAGCGCTGACACCAGCATCAGCAGGGTCGATTTCGGCAGGTGGAAATTGGTCATCAGCGCATCCGCCACCTGGAAATCGAATCCGGGGTAGATAAAGATATCCGTATCGCCTTCCCAAGCGTGGATCTGTCCGTCCTTGGCGGCACTTTCGATCAGCCGCAGCGCGGTGGTGCCGACCGGGATCACCCGCTTTCCTGCGGTCTTGGTCGCAACGATCTCTGCCGCAGCCTGCTCACTGACCTTGCCCCATTCCGCGTGCATCCGGTGGGTGGTCACATCCTCGACCTTGACCGGCAGAAAGGTGCCCGCGCCCACGTGCAGGGTGACATAGGATAGGTCCACCCCGCGCGCGGTCAGCGCATCCAGCAGCGCTGCGTCGAAATGCAAAGAGGCGGTCGGCGCCGCCACCGCACCGGTATTGCGGGCCCAGACGGTCTGGTAATCTGTCTTGTCCTGCTCATCCGCGGCGCGTTTGGCGGCGATATAGGGCGGCAGCGGCATCGCGCCGGCCTCAGCCAGCGCTGTGTCGAAATCCGTACCGCTCAGATTGAAACGAAGATGCCCCTGGCCTTCGGAAATCCCTTCCAGCGTTGCGCTCAGATCGTCCGAGAAAACAATCGCCTCACCCGGCTTGATCTTTTTCAGCGGTTTCAGCAGCGCCGCCCAGGTGCCATCGGCGCGCGGCTCCAGCAGGGTCGCCTCGATTTTGGCCGCCACGGCGCCTTGCGCGCTGTCACGGTGGCGCAGCCCGCTCAGCCGGGCCGGGATCACCTTGGTGTCGTTCAGCACCAGCCGGTCGCCGGGTTGCAGCCATTGCACCAGATCGGTCACCCGGCCATCATGCAGTTCCCCGCCAGCAGCCACCAGCAGCCGCGCCGCGCTGCGCGGATTGGCAGGCCGGGTGGCAATCAGATCGTCGGGCAGGTCGAAGTCGAAATCGCTGAGTTTCATGTCGCGCGCTATAGGCTGTGCTGCAGGGGAAATCTACGGTGTTTTTCGCCGTTTGTCAGGGTCACTTGTCGGCGCCCCGCGGTGTCCGGTACTGCCTGCGCTCTTCTTGCGCTTCTTCTTCTTCCGCCGTGAAGGCGCGCTGCTGGCCTGGAACCTTTGGCGCCGGGCCGCGGAAAATCTCGCGCAGAAAGCCCGGCGCCAGCCCCGCCAGCGGGTTGACCGAGACCGCAGGATCATCCGCCGTGCCGCGCAGGGTGAAGGTAAAACCTATCAGCCCCTCGCCGTCGCGCGGTGCCAGGATCCTGCCGATTGCGTTGACCAGGTAAATCGGTGAAATCACGCCGCGCATGTTCAGCCGGCTGTTTTCCAGGTCAAAATTGCCGTCCAGTGACAGCCCCATCGATGGGCCGACCGCGCTGCTTTGATGCAGGATCAGATGCGAGGCGCCCAGCCGGAACTGCCCGTTCATGCTGGTGAACAGGATGCCCTGGCCGGTCATCTCATCCAGCAGCCCGATCAGGCTGATCGCATTCAGGATCGCCGCCATTGACGGCGCATTGCGGATCCGGATGTTTCGCACATTGACCTTGCCGTCGTATTCGCCCGGCTTGTCCGCCGGGATCAGGGTCATCTCAAAACGGCCGCCGCGGCCATGTTCAAACATCCCGGCCGAGCGGAACACGCCCCCTGCATCATTGGCCCGGATCCGCGCCGCGGTGCCGCCGTTCTGCGGCACCACGGTGCCCGCCACCGGGGTCTGGCCGTTCAGGCGGGCGGTGAATTCGCCGTTCATGCCGCCCTGGGTGGAAAACCGGCCTTGAAAATTCTGCAGCCCGATACTGTCGGTCACCTGCAGGTTCTGCAGCCGCAGGGTTACCGGGCTCGACCCGCCGCCGCCGCTGCTGCTGCCACCGCTGGCTGAGGTTGCCGAAAACGGCGAACGGTTCAAATCCAGCCGGCCGCCGGTCACCTCGATGGCGGGCGGTGCTGCACCGCGCCCGCGGAAAGTCACAGACCCGCGGAACCAATCCCCTGCCCGTGCGGATGAAAACACCGCCTGATCCAGCCCGCCGCCTTTGCGCGTGGCCACACTCCCGGTGGCAGCCAGCCCAGGCGCCTGCAACGTCAGCTGTTCTACCGCGGCGGTCTCACCCAGCAGCGCCGAAACCGACAGCTCCCCCTTTGCCGCCTCGCCTTTGCGCCAGCTGATCTCGGGGATCCGCAGGCCAAGCCCCGCCAAATCCGACTGCAGTTCCAGACGCGGCGGCGCCCCTGGGGCCAGATCCACAGAATATTGCCCCTGGCCTTTGCCAAAGACTGCCCCGCGCGGCAGGCCAAGATTAAAGGCCTCCACCGCCTGCGACGACAATTCAATAGTCCCCTCCACCCGGCTGTCCGGCGGCGCGTCCTTGCCGATCCGCTGCTGCCAGCTGGCCGTCAGCGGCACCCCGGACAGGCTGCCTGCGCCGCTAAGGCGCACTTGGCTCTGATTGCCTTCCACGTCCAGCACCGGGGCCGCCGCGACATGGCCCGGCACCAGTATTCTGCTTTCCACGGCGCGAACCGTACCGCGGTAATGATACAGGATATCCTCTACCGGCACCTGCTTTTGCAGCGGCAGCGCCAGCGTGCCCTCCGCCTCCACCTGCCCTTCGGCAAGATCCACCGGCAGGCCGGCCTTTTCCATCACCTGCAGCGGTTCCCGGTTCAGCAGCGACAGCGCCGCCGTCGCCGTCCCGCGCGCCATGATCCGGGCAATGCCAGGGGTGCCGTCCTTGGCCGACACATCCGGAATAATAAAGGAGGTGCCCGCCACCTCAACCTCGCCGCCCTTCTCAGCCGTCACCGTTCCGCCGGAGGCCGTCACCACAAAGCGGTCGCCGTAGAGACTCAGCTGGCCCGCGGCCTTGCGCACCGGCGGCATGAACTTCTGAAAAACCACCTCGGCGCCGTCAAAGGCCAGGTCCAGGCTGACAAAGGGCTTGCCGCTGCCGCGCCCGCGCATGTGGAACCCGACATTGCGCACCTCGCCGTCCCGCAGGTTTTCCCGCACCCAAAGACGCGGGTTCGGCGCCAGCGGCTCCGGCCACAGTTCCTTGACCCGCTGGACAGACACCTGGTCAACGCTGCCGTTCAAATCGTAATCCCAACCCTCGGGACCAGCACCGATATCGCCGTCAAAATGAATGCGGCTGTCCCCGTCGCGCACCAGCATCTCGCCCAGGCGCAGCCGGAACGGGGCAAGGCTCAGGTCAAAATCCGCATCAACGACGGGGAATTTGACGGGTGTTTCAAACAGACGGCGCGGGTTCAGTTCCAGATCGGAAAACCGCAGCTGCCCCACCAACCCGGTCAGCTGCCCGTTTTGCACCCCGGCCAGGCTCGCCTGCCCCTGCATCACCCCGGACCCCCAGCCGCTTTGCACGCTGAGTTCCGAGAACTTCAGCAGCTGCTCTGCCGGGTAATAAGTGAAATAGCTGCGCGCGCCGGTAATCGGCACCGGCCGGGTCTGGGCGGCCGGCTGGATCACACCTTCGCCGATGCGCAGGCTGGCCTGCACCGGCGCAATCCCGCCATCGCTGAACACCTCGCCGCGCAAGGAACCGGAAATCGGCGCCCGCAGCACCCCCAGCCAGCCAAGCGCCGGGCTTTGCAATGCGATATCCTCGCTGGCGATGTCCGACACCAGAAACCCGAACTCGGCACCGGGGCTGCCGATCTCAGAGGTGTAGCTCGCCTCCACCGTGCCCACGCCGCCGCGTCCGCTCAGGACCGAAAACACGGCGGACAGGGACACCGTGCTGCCGTCGCGCTTCAGTCCGATCCGGCCGCCGTCCAAGGTCCAGGCGCGGCCCAGCCGGTCGTCGGTGTAGGACAGCGTCAGCGCGCTGGTCTCCATGCCGGCAAGCGCAGCCAGCACCGGTTTTTGCAGCTGGCTGTCCCATTGCTCGATCAGCTCCGCCAGATTGCCCGCCTGCCGCGACGGCAGCCCGCCGCTGGCAAAACTGATCGCAAAAGAACCGTCCTTGTTGCGCCGCAGGGTCGCAAACAAGCCGTTCAGCGAAATCTGCTTGGGCTGCAGCTTGCCGCGCAGCAGCGGCCGCATCGCCAGGCTGGCCTGGGCATCGGCCAGCTGTGCAAACAGGGTGCCATCCGGGTGCCGCAGCACTACATCCTTCAGGCTGACCCGCGGCCGCAAGCCCTTGTTCACGACCACGTGAATGGCGCCGAATTCGATCTGCAGCCCGTTCAGATGCCGCTCAATCCGGGTTTCCACCCGGCTCCGCACCCAATCCGGCGCATCCAGCCGGGTGCCGATCCCGAAATAGACCGCAGCGGCGGCCAGAAAGCTCAGCAGCGCCAGCATCCAGATACACCCGCGCAGCAGCCGCCAGCGCCAGCGGCGGCGCGCAGGCCGTTGCACCGCGCCATGACCTGACACCGCGCCCGGTTCCGCACCTGGCTCCGAACCGCGTCCAGGCACGGCTTCAGCACCCGGCCCCGGACCCTTCACGGGCAACGCCTCAGCAGCAGCGCGGTTATTCTCGCCGGCAGGTTTGATCTCAGCTTTCCCTTTGCTGCTCATGGGTTATGTTTGCCGCGCAATGATGTTCGCAAATGACCGGAGACAGGCCAATGCTCGACGTTTCAGATCCCGCCCCTTCCTTTACCCTGCCCCGCGGCGGCGGCGGAGAGGTCGCTTTGTCCAGCCTCCAGGGCGCGCCCGTGGTGCTGTTTTTCTATCCCCGCGATAATACCCCCGGCTGCACCAAAGAATCCATCGGCTTTTCAGAGGCTTTGCAGGCATTCGCCGATGCCGGCGCTCACGTTTTCGGGATTTCCAAGGACAGCCTGAAGAAGCATGAGAATTTCACCGCCAAACACGGGCTGACCACGCCGCTTCTGTCGGATGCAGAGGGCACCGTGTGCGAGGATTACGGCGTCTGGAAGGAAAAGAGCATGTACGGCAAAAAACACTGGGGCATTGAACGTTCCACCTTTCTGATTGGCGCCGATGGCCGCATCGCCCGCGCCTGGCGCAAGGTCAAGGTCGATGGCCACGTGGACGAGGTGCTGGCCGCCGTCCAGGCGCTCTGATCCCGCACCGCCCGTCCGGACGGTGCACTCCCGCCAGCTCAGCCCGCGCCCTGCCGGGCGCAACCGCCACTGTTGGGTCCGGCGCCGCCCCATCCGGGCGGCGCGCAGCGCGCATTCCGCGCGCTGCCATGCCCAAGGCTGCCAGGGGGATCAGCCTGCTGATCACCCGCAGGCGCGGGAGCGCCCCGGTTTCTGTTCTGGACTCCGGCGGCCAAATCAGGTGAACCCGGCACAGCCCGCCGATTGAGGAGACGCCGCATGACCCATCAGCCCCTTTCGCTTGCCGAACGTGCCGCCGAGGTGCTGACCACCGCAGATGGGCGCGCCAAGACCGAGCTGTCCCGCCGCCATGCCGCCGAGTGGTTCGCTTACCGCAAAGGCGATGCGCCGGAGATCGCCATCGGCACCGCCGCGCCGCCCATGCACCCGGCCCGACCGGACCGGCCAGAGCTGCTGCATCCGCGCGACGTGCCCAAACGCAAACCGGGATCCGAGGCCGGCCGCATCGCCCTGCTTCACGCTGTGGCCCATATCGAACTCAATGCCGTTGACCTTCATTGGGACATCATCGCGCGGTTTTCCCATGTGCCGATGCCAATGGGGTTCTTTGACGACTGGGTCCAGGCGGCGGATGAGGAATCTAAACATTTCAACCTGATGTGCGACTGTCTTGAAGCGCTGGGCAGCCAGTATGGCGCCCTGCCTGCCCATGCCGGCATGTGGCGCGCCGCCGAGGACACCGCGCAAGACCTGATGGGCCGCCTCGCGGTGGTGCCGATGGTGCTGGAGGCGCGCGGGCTGGACGTCACTCCCGGCATGATCGGGGTCTTCCGCAAGGCCGGCATCACCCAGGCGGTAGACGCCCTGGAAGTGATCTATGCCGAGGAAGTCAGCCATGTCGCCTATGGCTCCAAATGGTTCAATTTCCTTTGCGGACGGGACAATCTGGATCCCAAGGAAGTGTTCCACGCGCTGGTGCGCAAATATTTCCACGGCGCACTCAAACCGCCGTTCAACGAGGAAAAACGCGCCGATGCCGGCCTGCCGCCGGATTTCTACTGGCCGCTGGCCGATCAGGCCCGGGTGCTGCCCGGCAGCTGACCCGACCTGCTGCCTGCGGCCGCCGCCGCACCGAATGGTCCTGTAACACTCCTCGCAACGAGGCCCGGGCCGGATCACCAATCAGTGAGATCGCGCCGCAACGAATTGACGTTGCGGCCGCCGTCCCGATGTTCAGCAGAAGCAAAGCGCCAACTTACCCTTACACAGGAAGACCAACTGCCATGACGTCCGCCGGCCGCCGCGCCCTTCCCGCCTGCCCCGGGTTCAATGTCCAAACCCTTGGCCTGATGTTCATTTCCGGCTTCTTTGCCACCAACGCTTTTGACCTTTGGGGGCAGGTGATCAGCCCTGGCATGGGATTCGCCAGCCTGTCGCCGCACGGGCTGGCCCGCAGCCTTCTGGGCAGCCTGGGCCTGCCAAACGGCGATTTTGCCGGTTATTTTGTGCATTTCTACCTGGTCGGCCTGATCGGCTACCCGGCGGGCTGGCTGTTCCTATTTGCTCCCGTCTGGAACCGGGTGGCAAGCGGCACCCATTGGTTGCTGCCGTCTGCGCTCTATGGCTTTGGCCTTTGGGTATTTGCCATCGGCGGCATCACCGCCATCGCCGGGCTGCCGTTCTTCCTGAACTTCACCGGAATCGCCTGGGTCGCCCTGGCTGGCCACGTGCTTTTCGGGATTGTCCTGGTGGCTATCCTGCGCCTGATCGGCCGCTCCCCGGATTGAGGTCCGGATAGAACCCGGCAACTTAGCCGGGTTCTCCCGACGCAAGCCCCGGTTTCTTCGGCAAATTTCCGCCTATCAAGCGGCTCCTCCCGCCGCTTCCCTGCCCAAAGGGTCAACAGGCTTGCCCAATTGCCCCGCCCTGTCTATTCACTTCGCCCAAGGCACCGGCTCCGCCTTGAGGGGTCTGTGCAGAACGGGACAGGGACCAGACTTTGCGCACACGGCTCGCGATCAGAATCCACAGCTTCCTTGAACGCCGCTTTCCCGAGCGGCGGGTGTTCCTGAAGTCCGACAACGATACACGCTTCATCCGGCTGCGCTCGGAAACCCAGCTGGCAGCCGTCGCTGGCGTTACCCTGTTTACCGCCTGGACCATTGTCGCCACCGCGATTGTGCTGATGGACAGTATCGGGTCGGGCAATTTCCGCGAATTGGCCAAACGCGATCAGCAAACCTACCGCGAGCGGCTTAACGCTATTTCCGATGAACGCGACATCCGCGCCGTTGAGGCCCTGGCGGCGCAGGACCGTTTCAATGCCGCGCTGACACAGATTTCGATGATGCAGTCCGAGCTTCTAGCCTCGGAAACCCGCCGCCGCGAGCTGGAAACCGGCATCGAGGTTATCCAGTCCACCCTGCGCGACACCATGCGCCAGCGCGACACCGCCCGCAAATCCCTGGCGCAGCTCAAGGCAGACACCCAGGACGAGAACGCCCCCCACGCCGTCATCGCCAGCGCTTCGGCGCAGATGGACCTGCTAGCCGGAGTGCTGTCGGACACCGCAGCCGAGCGCGACCGGATCATGGCCGATGCCCGCGACGCCATCGGCCAGCGCGACGAGCTGGAACTGGAACTGCAGCTGATGGACGAGCGCAACAGCCAGATTTTCCGCCAGCTGGAAGAAGCGGTGGCGGTCTCTGTCACCCCGCTCGACAAGATGTTCCGCAACGCCGGCATGCCGCCTGAGCGCATTCTGGAACAGGTCCGCCGCGGCTATAACGGCCAGGGCGGGCCGCTTGCCCCTTTGGCAATGTCGACCCGCGGTGAAGAACCCACAGCCGAAGCGCTGCGGGCCAACAGCATCCTGGCCAAGCTGGATCAGCTGAACCTTTACCGCCTGGCCGCCCAGCAGGCGCCGTTTGCCACGCCGGTGAACCTGGGCCAGGTGCGCCAGACCTCGGGCTACGGCTACCGCCGCGACCCCAAGACCGGCGGCCGCCGCCTGCATAAAGGGTCGGATTTTGCCGGCAGCACCGGCACCGATATCTTTGCCACTGCCGACGGCGTCGTCACCCATGCCGGCTGGCAGTCGGGCTACGGCAGGATGGTCACCATCCGCCACGCCTTCGGCATCGAAACCAGATACGCCCATAACTCGAAACTCCGCGTGACAAAGGGCCAAAGGGTCTCGCGCGGGGATCACATTGCTGATATGGGTAACACCGGACGGTCCACCGGGACCCACCTCCATTACGAGGTCAGGGTCAACGGGCAACCTGTAAACCCCATGATCTACATCAAGGCTGCGAGAAATGTTTTCTAAGAGCAAAATCAACGAGCCCGGGCCGAAACAGGCCGAAGCGACCCCGGCACCCACTGCGGCGCCGGCGGCTCCGGTCAGCGACTACAGGTCCAGCGCCCCCAAGGCCAAGCCCGCCGCGTCGCTGCTCAGCTCGGACCTGCACATCACCGGCAACGTCAAGACCACCGGCGACATCCAGGTCGAAGGCACGGTTGAAGGCGACATCCGCGCGCATCTGCTGACGGTAGGCGAAACCGCAACGATCAAGGGCGAAGTCACCGCCGATGACGTGGTCATCAACGGCCGCATCGTTGGCCGCGTGCGTGGCCTGAAGGTGCGCCTGACCGCCACCGCCCGCGTCGAAGGCGATATCATCCACAAGACCATCGCCATTGAAAGCGGCGCCCACTTCGAAGGCTCCGTGCAGCGCCAGGACGACCCGCTGAACCCGGGCGGCCGCAAATCCGCCCCGGCGGCCGCCCCGGCAGCCGCGCCTGCCCCGGCCCCGTCAGCAGCGGTAAAAGCTGCCACCGCCGCGCATAAAGCCGAGGGCTGATCCGCCGTTACTGCCGGATCCGGCATGACCATTTCAAAAGCCGCAGGCCAACGCCTGCGGCTTTTTTTTATCGGGGCAGCTCTCCATTCTGCCAGTCCCGCAACGGTATCTTGCATTCCTTACCTTGCAGCCACGAGTTGAGACCGATAGTTAACACGGAAAATACAGGGCTGCGGCCCGGCACGCGGCACAACGAGAAGGGTACTTAAAGGAAATGGCGACAGTAAACTTGAATGACCCGAGCGGAACATGGTCGCTCAATGACCTGAACTCTCCGGATTTTGCCAACGCAAGCATCACAACGCAAACTTCCAGCCTGATTGTCTTTACCGGCACCAACGGGGCTGGCTTCAGCCTGACCGGGGATTTTTCCTCCGCGTCCCCCTATTCCTGGACGCTTAAGTCTCTCAGCATCACATCCTACGGAACTCCAGTTCTTTCATTCTCCGGCTTTTCGATGAACTTCTACACGTTCGCATCTTCCAGCGGCGCACGTCTGGAAGCATCCATTCTGGCCGGCAGCGATACAATCACCTCCAACATGGCCGAGGGACAGCGCTGGCTCACTCATGGCGGCAATGATACAATCAAGCTTGGAACCGGCGACGACACGCTGTACGGCGGCAGCGGCACGGACCGCCTGATTATTGCCGACACATTCGGCAATGCGTCTTTCTCCTCAAATTTCAGCACGGTCACAATCGACTCGGGCGATGGCCGCGATATTGTGTCCTCGATCGAACAGCTGGAGTTTTCCAACCGGACCTTTGCCCTGACAGCCGGCAGCTACAGCGGCAATTCCCTGACCGGAGACAAATCCGCCGGGCTTTCCAGCGACCTGATCTTGGGCGGTGCCGGCAATGACACCTTATCCGGTCTGTCCGGCAGCGACTTGTTGCTGGGCGAAGATGGCAATGACCGCCTGCTGGGTGGCGCCGGCCGCGATACGCTCAACGGCGGCGATGGCGATGACGACCTTTGGGGCGGCAGCGGACGCGACATGCTGATTGGCGGCATGGGCGATGATCTGCTGATTGGCGGCAAACACGGCGACAGGCTATTGGGCGGCGGCGGCGCCGATGAGCTGAAGGGCGGCCATGGCAAGGACGTTCTGATCGGCAATTCGGGCAACGACCTGCTGGTCGGCGGCGGCGGCAGCGATACACTGAAGGGCGAGTCCGGGCGCGACATGCTGCTGGGCCACAAGGGCAACGACGTGCTGACCGGCGGCAGCCAGGCGGATACCTTCGTCTTCCACAAAGGCCACGGTAACGACACTGTCACCGATTTCACCGCCGGTGAGGACCGCATCGCAATCGGCCGCGGCGCCTCCCGGCTGAGCCAGCTGGATTTTGAAAGCCAAGGCGACGATGTCCTGGTCTCCTTTGCCAATGTCACCATTCTGGTGGAAGACATCACCGTGGCGCAGCTGCAGGACGCGGACAACTTTCTGTTCTGACCACTACGGTCATTGACCTGCTCAAGGCGCGCCCCGGCGGCGCGCCTTTTGTCATTTCAGCATCCAGCGTCCGTCCGGCCAGAAGGCGTGAAAGGCAAAGGCGAACATCACATCATGCGCCACGTCGAACCCACTTGCATCGCGCACCCTGACTGATCCGATGTTCCGCCCCTTGGCCAGCGTGCCCGCATCCAGCGCCGAGGCCTGCCCGGCCCGCCAGCTGAGCACCACGCCTGCCTCACGGATCTCGCCCGTCTTTGCCAGCCGCGCCAGCGGCCAGGCCCGGCTGCCGACCCGCACCACCCGGTCCAGCGGCGCCAGCCCATGCGGCGGCGGGGTGCCGTCATACAGAAACGGCCAGTCCGACGTGTCATACCCCCGGTAAGGGTTTTGCCCGTAGCGCCGGTTATAGCCAGGCTGCGCCATCACCAGACCATCAGGGTTGCGCGCTTTGAACTCTTGCCAGCTTTCGACCCAGCTGGGCAGGCTGGCCAGCCGCTGGCCGCTCATCTCGCCGGCAATGCCGGTGCCGATCGCCTGCTGCCACCAGCTTTGGGTTTCGCGGTCATACATCACCATATCGGAATAGCGCAGCTTGCCGGTGACCCCGAACCGCAGCACCCCCGCCCGGGTGCGCCGGTCGAATGTCATCGCGGAATTGCACAACGGGCAATAGGTCACCGCCACCGGCACCCCGGCCACCTCGTCGTTCACAATCTCATGCCAGGTAAGGTAGCGCAGCGGATAGGCACGGGCCGGCGCGCCCTCTATCTCCAGCGCGATCACCGGCTCTCGCGGCATCAGCCGCCGGTCCTTGGCCGCCGCCGTGAACTGCGGCGCATCCAGTGCCGGAATGCCGTCTTTGGGCACCCCGCCAGAGCGGATCTGGCCCCAATCCCCGACACTCGTCCGGCTGAAATCGGTTTTCGGCCATTCCCGTTTCCACTCCGCGGGACTGGCCTGCGCCATCCAGGGCAAAAACACAGCCGCACTCATTAACAAACGTCCCAGCATCACACGCTCCCCGCTGAACCCCCAGTATTCGGGACAAGCCGGGACTGAACAGTGGGAAACACAGGCTTGTGACATCATGTCAGTGGCCTGGCACAGCGCAGGGCTGCAACGGCAAAGGCCCGCCCCCGGATACCGGGAACGGGCCTTGGATTTTCCGGAAAACCGGAGGTGCTTATTCGGTGACGGTCACTTTGGTCATGGCGTCGGGCTGGCCGATCACCGCGCCGTTTCCGCCTGTGCCCAGCTTGATCGCGTCAACCACATCCATGCCGCCGGTCACCTTGCCGACAACCGTGTACTGGCCGTTCAGGAAGTGGCCCGCATCAAACATGATGAAGAACTGCGAATTGGCGCTGTTGGGGCTTTGCGACCGGGCCATGCCGACCACACCGCGGTCAAACGGCAGGTCCGAAAACTCGGCCGGCAGATCGGGGCGGTCGGAGCCACCGCGCCCGGCAGCACTCATGTCGCCGCCGGCCTTGCCGAACTCAACATCGCCGGTCTGCGCCATGAAGCCCTCGATCACCCGGTGGAACACCACACCGTCATACTGGCCTTCAGCAGCAAGCGCGGTGATCTGCGCCACATGGGCGGGTGCCACATCCTCGAACAAGTCGATCTTGATGGTGCCGTTGGCCTCGCCCTCGACCTGAACCTCCAGGCCGGTGGCAAAGGCAGGCCCTGCCGCCAGCAGGGCTACCAGGGACAGGCTTTTAAGCATCCGCAGCAACCTTGACCGAGATCATCCGGTCCGGGTTTGCCGGCGGCTCGCCTTTGGTGATCGCATCCACATGCTCCATGCCTTCAATGACACGGCCGTAAACGGTGTACTGGCCGTTCAGGAAGTGGTTGTCCTTGAAGTTGATGAAGAACTGCGAGTTTGCCGAATCCGGGTTCGCCGAGCGCGCCGCGCCCAGGGTTCCGCGGTCATGCGGCAGCTTCGAGAACTCAGCCGGCAGGTTCGGCAGGTCGGAACCGCCAGTGCCCGCCATGCGGATGTTGAAACCGTCTTCCATGTCGCCATTGGCCACGTCGCCGGTCTGCGCCATGAAGCCGTCAATCACCCGGTGAAAACAGACGTTGTCATATTCGCCGGCACGGGCCAGTTCCTTCATCCGCTCGGCGTGTTTCGGCGCCACGTCGGGCAGCAGCTCAATCACGACGTTGCCGTCTTTCAGTTCAACAATAACGGTGTTCTCGGGATCTTTAATCTCGGCCATCTGGCTCTCCTGTCGTCGAAATTTGCACAGATACCTAAGGCCCGCGCCCGGAAATGCCAAGGGAGCATTGACTGATGCGCAAAAACCCCCGAAACAGCCCGCGGATTTACCTGCATTTTCACCATAAGGGGTCTCGCTGATGGGCTGGAAAACACTCGACGACATGGATCTGAACGGCAAGCGCGTGCTGGTGCGCGTGGATATCAACGTGCCGATCGTCGACGGGGTTGTCACCGACTCCACCCGCATCCGCCGCATTGCCCCTTCGGTGCGCGATATTCTGGCCGCGGGCGGCAAGCCGATCCTGCTGGCCCACTTCGGCCGTCCCGGCGGCGAGCGCCGCGAAAACCTGTCGCTGAACCAGCTGGTGCCGACGCTGGAACGCGCCTTTGAAACCCGCGTCTTGTTTGCTGCCGACTGCATCGGTGCCGGCGCCGAGGCCGCCGCAGACGCGCTGCAGCCGGGTGAAGTGCTGCTGCTGGAAAACACCCGCTTCCATGCCGCCGAGACCAAGAACGACCCCGACCTGGCCGCCGGCATGGCGCGCCTGGGCGAGGTCTACTGCAACGACGCTTTCTCGGCTGCCCACCGCGCGCATTCCTCCACCGAGGCCATCGCCCGCCTGCTGCCCGCCTGCGCCGGCCGCTTGATGCAGGCAGAACTGGAAGCGCTGGAAAGCGCCCTGGGCCAGCCGCAGCGCCCGGTGACCGCCGTGGTCGGCGGCGCCAAGGTCTCCACCAAGCTGGAACTCTTGGGCAACCTCATTGAAAAGGTCGACCACCTGGTGATCGGCGGCGGCATGGCCAACACCTTCCTGGTGGCCAAAGGCCTGCCGGTCGGCATCTCGCTGGCCGAACGCATTATGAAGGACACCGCAGCCGAAATCCTGGCCAAGGCCGAAGCCGCAGGCTGCGAGATCATCCTGCCCTCCGACATCGTGGTCGCCAAGAAGTTCGAATCCAACGCGCCCCATGAAATCCTGCCCGCCGACCAGTGCCCCGAGGACGGCATGATCCTGGACGCAGGCCCCGACAGCGTTGCCCGCATCATCGAGGTGTTTGCAAACAGCAAGACCCTGATCTGGAACGGCCCCCTTGGCGCGTTTGAGCTGGAACCGTTTGACGCCGCCACCAATGCAGCCGCATTAAAAGCCGCGGCCATGACCCGCTCGGGCCAGCTGATTTCTGTGGCCGGCGGCGGCGACACTGTTGCAGCGCTGAACGCCTCCGGCGCGGCAGGCGACTTCACCTATATCTCCACCGCCGGCGGCGCTTTCCTGGAATGGATGGAAGGCAAGGAGCTGCCCGGCGTCGCGGCGCTGGAATGCACCTGAAGCGGCACAGCTGCCTACCTGTTGGCTGAACCGGACCGCCGCAGACCTCCTTCTGCGGCGGTTTTCTGTTGAGCTGCCTTTTGCGCCATTTGCGCTCTCCCCTGAAACACCCCCGCATTTTCGCCGCATGCCGCTGTCAGTTATGCGCCAATACCAGAGGATTTTTGATGAAAACCTTTAGACTGCTTTTGGCTGGGTTTTTGTTTCTTTGCACAGCAGCGCTTGTGCTTGCCGTCCTGTCTGAAGAATCCCGAACACCGGAGGAAAACACCCGCCTGATAGGGATCGTCGACCATTATTGCGCGCCGCAGTGGCACGCCCTGACAACCTCAGAGAAAGCCGCGTGGCTGGACGAAACACCTGCAAGTCACGCAAACAACCTGGTAGAAGTTCCGGCCGATGACCCAAGCGCCGAGAGCTTTGAGGTCTGGAACAAGCACATTGCCTCCACTGTTGCGCTGGAAGACCATATCCGCTCCTTTTTCACCCTGTATAAATCGTTGCCCGAGGACGGCGCCGGCACAGAGGATGAATTTGCGGACGCCTTTGCATCCTACCGGGCGAAATACGACCTCTGGTCATGCCTCAGCCTCAACAGCACAGAGCGCCAGCTGCTGGAAGCCAAATTCCACTCCATCGACAAGACAGGTGATGCCACGGAACTTTACCAGGCCGAAGACCAGTACCATTGTGCAGGCCTAGAACGCATCAGAGAAGCGGTTTTCAATCTCGATCCGTCGGACAAGAATTTTACCGATGACTTCCGCGAAATTGCACATGAACATCTGAGGGTTTGCTAGCAGCAGCGGTTTCAGCGACCTTAACACCGAGCATCATCCGCAAATTTTCCCCGCTTTGGACAGTTTTAGGATTCACAAGCCGATTCGGTTGTGGCATAACAAGGGCAGACGCCGGGAAACGGCGCAAAAACAAAAACTTGAGCAGTAACATACAGGCACCTCCAAAGTGACCCGAAGCAATCGCCCGTCGCTGGGCGCCATCGCCTTTTTTGCCATCGCCTTCGCGCTCAGCGCGTATTTCACCTTTGCGGCGGTACAGGGCGACTTCGGTCTGTTCAGACGGGTCGAGATCCAAGCCGAAGCAGAAGAACTGCGGCTGGATCTCGACCGTCTCCAGTCCCGGATCGGCGGCATGGAAAACCTGACCCGCCGCCTGTCCGACGACTATCTCGACCTTGATCTCCTGGATGAGCAGGCCCGATCGGTGCTTGGCCTTGTCCGCGCGGACGAGATTGTCATCCGCTAAACGCCCTCCTGTCCGCCCCCGCTTGTGCCGCGCTTGCTGTTTGCTGCGTGGCATTTTTGCGTTCCATGGGCGGATTTTTACGCGGCGGAAACCCCGCGGCAGAATAACACTATTCAGCCGGGTCAAAACCGGGTATCAATTGGTTTAACACTAAACTATCTAGCCTGCAGGGGGAGTCGACCACCATGGCCGCTAGGAAAAGCGCAAAGAAACCAAACGTTTCTGCCGAAGAGCTTACGAAACACTACCGCGAAATGCTGCTGATCCGCCGATTCGAGGAAAAATCGGGCCAGCTTTATGGCATGGGTCTGATCGGCGGCTTCTGCCACCTCTACATCGGCCAGGAAGCGGTTGTTGTCGGGCTTGAGGCCGCAGCCGAGGAAGGCGACAAGCGCGTTACCTCCTACCGCGACCACGGCCACATGCTGGCCTGCGGCATGGACCCGGACGGCGTCATGGCCGAACTGACCGGGCGCGAGGGCGGCTACTCCAAGGGCAAGGGCGGCTCCATGCATATGTTCTCGAAGGAGAAGCATTTCTATGGCGGCCACGGCATCGTCGGCGCCCAGGTGCCGCTCGGCGCCGGTCTCGCATTTGCCGACAAATACAAGGGCAACGGCCGCGTGACATTTGCCTATTTCGGCGATGGTGCGGCGAACCAGGGCCAGGTCTACGAGACCTTCAACATGGCCGCCCTGTGGAAACTGCCGGTGGTCTTCGTCATTGAGAACAACCAATACGCCATGGGCACCTCGCAGCAGCGCTCCACCTCCAGCGCCGAGATCTGGGAACGCGGCAAGGCGTTCGGCATTCCGGGTGAAGCGGTGGACGGCATGAACGTGCTGTCCGTCAAAGAGGCCGGCGAGCGCGCTGTCTCCCACTGCCGCAGCGGCGACGGCCCCTATATCCTGGAAGTCAAAACCTACCGCTACCGCGGCCACTCGATGTCGGATCCGGCCAAGTACCGCACCCGCGAAGAGGTCCAGAAAATGCGTGAGGAGCGCGACCCGATCGAGCAGGTCCGCGAGATGCTGCTGACCGGCAAGCACGCAACCGAGGACGACCTCAAGGCGATCGACAAGGAGATCAAGGAGATCGTCTCCAAGTCCGCGGATTTCGCCAAGGAAAGCCCGGAACCTGCGCTCGACGAGCTTTGGACCGACATCTATGCGGACGACGTCCCGCAGGAGGCCAGTGCCTGATGCCGCATTTCGAAATCCACGCAACGGATGTTGAGGCCGCAAAGGCCTTTTACAGCGGTCTGTTCGGCTGGCAGTTTGAGCCGATGCCGGGCGGCGAAGATATGGCGTATCACCTGATCGAAGGCGCCGCTATCGGCATGGCCCATGGCGTGACCGGCGGCCTGATGAAACGTATGGGCGATGCCCCTGCCGCCGGCGGCCCGGTCCGCGGCGGCACCATGACCTTTGAAGTCGGCGACTGTGACGAGCGCTACAACTGGGCGCTTGGCAACGGCGGCGCCGAGGCGCTGCCGCCCCAGGACTATCCCGGCATTGGCCGCTGCGCCTATGTTGAGGACGGTCAAGGCAACATCGTCGGAATGATCACTCCTGCGGAGAGCAACTGATATGGCAACCGAAATTCTTATGCCCGCCCTGTCGCCGACCATGGAAGAAGGCACGCTGGCCAAATGGCTGGTCAAGGAAGGCGATACCGTGAACTCCGGCGATATCATGGCCGAGATCGAAACCGACAAGGCCACGATGGAGTTCGAAGCTGTTGACGAAGGCATCGTCGGCAAGATCCTGATCGGTGAAGGCACCGAGGGCGTCAAGGTGAACACGCCCATCGCGGTGCTGGTCGAAGACGGCGAGAGCTACGACGCGTCCGCCGCGCCGGCATCCGCCGCAGCCAGCGAAGCGCCGGCCGCTGAGGCACCTGCGGCGCCTGCAGCCCCCGCCGCTGCTGCCGCGCCTGCGCCGGTCGCCTCTGTGACATTGGAACCGGACTATCCGGAGGGCACCGAAATGGTGCAAACCACGGTCCGCGAAGCCCTGCGCGACGCCATGGCCGAGGAAATGCGCCGCGACGAAGACGTGTTCCTGATGGGCGAGGAAGTCGCCGAATATCAGGGCGCCTACAAAATCTCCCAGGGTCTGTTGGATGAATTCGGCGCCAAGCGGGTGATCGACACGCCGATCACCGAACACGGTTTTGCCGGCATCGCCACCGGTGCCGCCTTCGGGGGCCTGCGCCCGATTGTCGAGTTCATGACCTTCAACTTCGCCATGCAGGCGATTGACCACATCATCAACTCGGCGGCCAAGACGCTCTATATGTCCGGCGGTCAGATGGGTGCGCCCATGGTGTTCCGCGGCCCCAATGGTGCGGCCGCCCGCGTCGGCGCCCAGCACTCCCAGGACTACGCCGCCTGGTACATGCAGATCCCGGGCCTGAAAGTGGTGATGCCCTACTCGGCATCTGACGCCAAGGGTCTGATGAAAACCGCGATCCGCGACAACAACCCGGTGATCTTCCTCGAGAATGAGATCCTCTATGGCCGTGCCTTCGACGTGCCCAAGCTGGATGATTACACCGTCCCCTTCGGCAAGGCCCGGATCTGGCGGGAAGGCACCGATGCCACCATCGTTTCCTTTGGCATCGGCATGACTTATGCGCTGGAAGCGGCTGATAAACTTGCAGAAGACGGCATCTCAGCCGAGGTCATCGACCTGCGCACCATCCGCCCGATGGACCTGCCCACGGTGATCGCATCCGTGCAGAAGACAAACCGTCTGGTCACCGTTGAGGAAGGCTGGCCGCAGGGTTCGGTCGGCAGCTACATCGCCTCGGAAGTGATGCAACAGGCCTTCGATTACCTCGACGCGCCGATCATCACCTGCACCGGCAAGGACGTGCCCATGCCCTATGCAGCCAATCTCGAACGCCACGCGCTGATCACCACGGATGAGGTGGTCGCAGCCGTGAAACAAGTGACCTACCGGTAACAAGATGAAAAGGCGCTGGCTGTTTCTCATAATCCCGTTTGTATTCTTTGCCGGGTTCGCAACGGCTGAGATCAAGGATGGATTGCACAACGTAATGATGAACTCATACATCAGCGACCTTGAGAAACGGGCCGGCCGCTGCTCCGAAACGGGAGAAAATTAAATGCCTACTGAAATCCTGATGCCCGCGCTGTCCCCCACCATGGAGGAAGGCACCCTTGCCAAATGGCTGGTCAAGGAGGGCGACACTGTCTCCTCCGGCGACCTGCTGGCAGAGATCGAAACCGACAAGGCCACCATGGAATTCGAAGCCGTGGACGAAGGCGTCGTCGGCAAGATCCTGGTGCCCGAAGGCTCTGAAGGCGTGAAGGTCAACACGCCGATTGCGGTGCTGCTGGAAGACGGCGAAAGCGCTGATGATATTGGTTCCGCCCCGGCAGCAGCCGCGGCGCCTGCCCCAGCCGCAGCAGAGCCGGGGCCCGCAGCGTCCCCCTCTCCTGCCGCGGCCTCACCAGCCCCGGCGGCACCGGCTGCGTCTGATGGCAGCCGGATCTTCGCGTCACCGCTGGCGCGCCGCATTGCCGCGGACAAGGGCCTGGACCTGAGCCAGATTAAGGGCTCCGGCCCCAAAGGCCGCATCGTCAAGGCCGACGTGATGGACGCCAAGCCGCAAGCCGCCGCTGCCCCGAAAGCAGACGCTGCACCCGCCGCCACAGCCCCGGCTGCCGCAGCACCGGCAACCGGCGCTTCGGCAGACATGGTCGCCCGCATGTACGAGGGCCGCGACTTCGAAGAGGTCAAACTGGACGGCATGCGCAAAACCATCGCCGCCCGCCTCACCGAGGCCAAGCAGACGGTGCCGCATTTCTACCTGCGCCGCGACATCCAGCTGGATGCGCTGCTGAAATTCCGCGGTGAGCTGAACAAACAGCTTGAGGGCCGCGGTGTAAAGCTTTCGGTCAACGACTTCATCATCAAGGCCTGCGCCCTGGCGCTGCAATCGGTGCCGGATGCCAATGCTGTCTGGGCCGGCGACCGGGTGCTGAAAATGAAAGCCTCCGATGTGGCTGTCGCCGTCGCCATCGAAGGCGGTCTGTTCACCCCGGTTCTGCAGGACAGCGACATGAAGTCGCTCTCTGCGCTGTCAACCGAGATGAAGGACCTGGCCAAACGCGCCCGCGACCGCAAGCTTGCGCCGCATGAATACCAGGGCGGTTCTTTTGCGATCTCCAACCTCGGCATGTTCGGCATCGACAATTTCGACGCCATCGTGAACCCGCCGCATGCCGGCATCCTGGCGGTTGGCGCCGGCGTCAAAAAGCCCATCGTCGGCAAAGACGGCGAACTGGCGGTGGCCACCGTAATGTCTGTCACGCTGTCCGTGGACCACCGGGTGATCGACGGCGCCCTTGGCGCGGAGCTTCTGAACGCGATCAAGGACAACCTGGAAAACCCGATGGTGATGCTGGCCTGATCCGCCTTCACTGCGAAACGTAAAAAGCCCCGGCCGAAACCGGGGCTTTTTCTTTGCCTCAAAACACGCGGACAAGCGGCTGAACGCAGACGGAAAAAGGAGCTGCCCCGCTCCCTTTCATCTTTTCAAAAATACTCACCTGCGCAACACCCGCCGCGCCCGCGCCATCAGCGGCGGCGCGCTAACCTCTCAATACTGATAGCCGGGCGTCGAGGCCGACAGCGCCGCCTCATCCGCGTCCATCTCCGCCGCGATGCCGTCAAACAGCGGCGTCGACAGATAGCGCTCACCGGTATCCGGCAGCATCGCCAGCAGAACGGAACCTTCCGGCGCGCTCTCTGCCACCTTGATTGCCGCCGCCAGGCTGGCTCCGCCGGAAATGCCGGTCAGGATCCCTTCCTCCGCCGCCAGCCGCTTGGACCAAGCAATGCTCTCGTCGCCGCCTACCGGCTCCAGCCTATCGAAATAGCCCTTGTCCAGCGCCTCCTGCAGCACCAGCGGGATGAAATCCGGGGTCCAGCCCTGAATGGGATGCGGATTAAACGCCGGATGCGTCGCCGCCGGCTCGCCCTCATCATTGCGCGCCTGCGCCTTACCCGACTGCACCAATGCCGCATTGGCCGGCTCGCTGAGGGTGATCTTCAGATCCGGCCGCGCGCCCTTCAGCACCCGTCCCAGGCCTGTGACCGTGCCGCCGGTGCCATAACCCAGCACCACATGATCCAGCCGCTGCCCGTCAAAATCCCCCAGGATCTCCCGCGCAGTTGTGCTCTCATGGATGTCGGCGTTGTCCTTGGTCTCAAACTGATGCGCCAGGAACCAGCCGTTTGCTTCGGCCAGCTCCTTGGCCTTCACCACCATGCCGACGGCCTTGTCCTCCTTGCGGGTCAGCACCACTTTGGCGCCCAGCATCCGCATCAGCCGCCGCCGCTCGACGGAAAACCCGTCGTGCATGGTGATCACCAAAGGATAGCCCTTGGCGGCGCAGACCATCGCAAGGCCAATCCCGGTATTGCCGCTGGTCGCCTCGACCACGGTCTGCCCCGGCGCCAGCCGGCCCTCGCGCTCAGCAGCCTCAATGATGTTCAGCGCCAGCCGGTCCTTCACCGATCCCGCCGGATTGAACGCCTCAAACTTCACATACATCTGCACATGATCCGGTGCGATCCGGTTCAGCCGGATGGCCGGCGTGTCACCCACGGTTTCCAGGATCGACCCATACAAACGGCCGCGGCCTTCAGTTGTGTAAATCATCGTCTTTCCCCCGTTCCTGTCGTCTCAGTTTGCAATTGCTTCCAAAACATATGCCCATCACCGCCCCTGTGATCAAGGAAAGACCGCCGCAGCCATGCAAGGAAAGACTGGTGTTCAAAGCGTTGCAGCCGAAGCAGAACCAGATGCTCAGCCAGCGCCCAAGCGCAGACGGAAACAAGGCTGGAAAGCCTGAGAAAAGAAGCGCGATCCCAGTCCCTTACCCCACAAGTCCGGCCATCAAAAAAGGGGCGCCAAACGCCCCTTCATCTTTCTTACAAATACTCAAATCCTGCGGCCGGCGCCGGGTGCCTCACTCCGCAGCAGGGGACCCCGCCGGCACCACCTGATCCATATTGACCGAAGGCTGATCACAGCCCGCTTCGCCAACAATCCTGGCCGGTACGCCCGCCACCGTGGTGCAGGGCGGAACCTCCTGCAACACCACCGACCCGGCAGCAATCCGGCTGCAATGGCCGACCTTGATGTTGCCCAGCACCTTGGCCCCGGCACCGATCAGCACGCCATCGCCGATCTTCGGATGGCGGTCCTGCTCTTCCTTGCCGGTGCCGCCCAGGGTCACCGAATGCAGCATCGACACATTGTCGCCCACCACCGCGGTTTCGCCGATCACGATGGAATGGGCATGGTCGATCATGATCCCCTTGCCGATCCGGGCGCCGGGGTGGATGTCGATTCCGAAAATCTCCGAGGTGCGCATCTGAAAGAAATAGGCCAGATCCTTTTGTCCCTGCTCCATCAGGTAATGGCTGACCCGATAGGCCTGAACCGCCTGGAACCCCTTGAAATACAGGATCGGCTGCAGCAGCCGGTGGCTGGCCGGGTCGCGCTCGTTGATCGCCATCAGGTCGGCTCGCGCCGCCTCGACCAGTTCCGGGCAGTCCGCATAGGCGTCATCGACAATTTCCCGCAGGATTGTCATCGACATCTCGTTTGAGGACAGCTTGGCGGCGATCCGGTAGGACAGCGCCTTCTCCAGCGTCTTGTGGTGCAGGATACAAGCATGGACCAGCCCGCCCATCAGCGGCTGGGTGGCCACGGCCTCCTCAGCTTCGCGGGTGATGCGGTCCCATACGGGATCCACTGGCGTTACGGCTTGCTGTGTTTTTGCCATGGGTCAACGTCCTTTCTCCGCTCAGACTACCCATCTAAGGGGGAATACAGCAAACGCAAACCCGTGATGAGGCATATTTTTGAAATGAATGAGTCGGATCAGGCGCATCTGATACAGCAGACCACCGCCCAGTTGGCGCTGGAGCCGGCGGCGCTCAACTGTATCAGATGCGCTTCGGGGTGACAGGCTTTTGCGCCCGGAATCAAGCCGCAAGCGCCGGACGAGCGCCTGCCCTTAGTTGCAATCCACCCGCGCCGCCGCCAGGCGGCGCTGCGCCCAACGGCTGGCCGGGCAGGTTCCCTGCTCGGATCAGCGGGCGGGAGCGCTCCGCTCCGCGTCCATCGCAGCCGCCAGTTCCCGCAGCACCAGCCGGGTGCAGCTGAGATAATCCGGATCATCCAGAAACGGCTCGCCGGCCAGTGCGAACCGCCGGGCTGCCGCACTCAGAGACCCATCGCCCCAGCGCGGATGCAGATGGCCCATCCGGCGGCAATGCGCCGCCGCCTCCGCCGCGCCGCCTAAGATACGGCGGCACAGGTGCAGCCGTTCGTTCTCCGGCACCGCCAGCAGCGCCCGCGCAACGGCAGTGACATCCCCCGGCAGCACCGGAAGCCTCATCCCAGCACACGTTTGGCCGCAAGTCCGGCGCCGAACCGAGCGGAGCGCTGCGCGATTTCAAGACTGTCGCCCGGCTGCACCCCGTCCGCCGCTTGCAGTGCCGCCGGATAGGTCCAGCCCCGCGTTCCGGAATTCTCCTCCCGCAGCACCGTGGTCCCGCGCATCACCCGGATGCGGTAGGATTCGATCTCTTCGCCCAGCGGCACCTCCTCCAGCTCCCAGCTGTCACCCTCAATCCGCGTCCGGCGAACCCAGGAAACCGCAATGTCCGCCCCCAAGCCGCCTGCCAGCCGCAAATGCACCGGTGCATAGGGGCGCAGGCCAACGCCCTCAAACGCCTCCTGCAGATGCAGATAAGACGGATCCTCCAGCGCCCGCCGCGCCGGGCCGATCCGGTAGTGGCGCAGCCGGCGCCGCTGTTCCGGCGCCAGTTCCATCTGCACCGGCGTTCCGTCCAGCAGCACCACAAATGATCCCGCAGGCCAGACCTCAGGCATCAGCGCATCCGTGCCCTGCTGTCCGCGCAACCGGCCGCGCAACAGATACGTCTGCGGCGCAATCAGCTCTGCCTCGCGGAACTGGAACAGCTCCCAGTTTCCGGATGTGCCGTCCCCGATGGCCGCCGCGTTGCCCCCATTCAGCACGGCCTCCGCCGCTCGGCTTTCCAGCGAGCCGGAGATCAGCCTGACCTGCAGATCCGCCCCCAAATCCCAGCGCCCAGAGCCGGCGGCGAACAGCGGCGATTGTGTCACCCCGACCACCTGCCGCGCCGCAACCACCTGTTCCAGCGCATAATTTTCATCCGCCCCGGAGCCATAAACCGCAACGCTGCCGGGCCAGGCCTGCGCGGTCAGCGCCAGATGCGGCGCATGCGGCACCTCATCCCCGCGCATCAGGGGCAGATCCATGAACAACGGCAGCACCGGTCCAGGGGCGGCAAAGGCATTGACGCCCGGCAGCTCTTCGGCCACCGCAGCCAGATCATAGACGCCGGGTTCGATCCGAACCGCCTCCACCATCTGCGCCTCGGCCTGCTCCACCCGGTCGATCCGGTACAGCTGGTCACCGCCTTCCACCGGCAGGGAGACCACATCCCCCGCCCCCAGATGCAGCATCGAGGGCGGCAGCGAAAACCGCGCCGCATCGCGCGAAATCCGCGCCTCGGCCAGCCAGCGGCTGACCACTTGGCGCGCCTCGGCACGGGTCAGCGCCAGCGGCAGTTCGTTCTGGCTGACACTATGCGTTGCCTCATCCGGCAGCACTGCCTCAACCGAGCCGGCAGCATGGTCGCCGCCCCATTCGGTGAACCGCAGCCGCACCCGGCCCGCCAGTTCCGCCTCGCTGGCGCGGGCCAGCTCCAGGCTGCCGTCCATCTCGTCATTCTCGGCCAACTGCGCCAGCGCCAGCGCCTCGGCGCCTGTCCCTTTGCGCATCCGGAACTTCAGCAGCCCGTCACGCTCCACCGCATCAAACCCGTGCCGCAGCATCAGGGGCTGCAGCACCGTGCGCGCGTCGCTGACATCCGGGTTCGCAAACCCATGCACCACGCCGTAAAGACCAGTGACATCAATGTCATACAGACCGGAGCGGTGGCAGACCTCCTCCACCACCGATCCCAGTGTCCGCTGCCCGGCGCGGCCGTTCAGCCAATGACCGCGCAGGTAGTTTTCGCCGTCGTTCCAGATTTCAATGCGGCTGGGAAAGGCCGGAAACGGCCGCGCATCCCAGGCCCAGACATAGGCGTTGGCCATGTCCAGCATCCGCCCCTCATATTCCTCAGACACCGGGTTGTTGGCGGCCTCCCCCCAATAGCCCAGAAACGCCCGCAAATAGGCGATTTGCATCAGATCGTCGCGCAAGCCGTTGGAATAGCGAGGCAGTTTTGATTCCGAGCTTTTCGGATCCAGAAATTTATTCGGCTGATTGGTGCCCTTGTCGATCGCCGCACAGCCCAGTTCGGTGAACCAGACGGGCTTGGACTGCGGCACCCATTCGGTGGGCGCTACCTGCCGCACCCCGCCGATCCGCTCGTGATGCTCGCTTGCCCACCAGCTGCGGATATCCTTATAGCGCCACACCCATGGCTCATCATGGGCGCCGTCGGTGATCGGGGTGCGGATCTGCGCTTCGCGGGCTTCCGGTGAGTGGTAATACCAGTCAAACCCCTCGCCGCCCTCGACATTGCTGCGCAGATAATCCGGGTCATAGATCGCCGGCACGCCGGATTGCGCGTCCAGATGGTCCTCGCCCTCGCGCCAGTCGCTGAGCGGCATGTAATTGTCGATGCCGATGAAGTCGATATTGGCATCCGCCCACAGCGGGTCGAGGTGGAAATAACGGTCGCCACCGGGCGATTGATAGCCCCAGTATTCCGACCAGTCGGCGGCATAGCCGATTTTGGTCTCCGCCCCCAAAAGCGCGCGCACCTCCGCTGCCAACGCCTTCAGCGCCGCAACTGCGGGAAAGCCGCTGGAACCGCGGATCTGCGTCAGCGCCCGCATTTCCGAGCTGATGCAAAACGCTTCCACCCCGCCCGCCGCCGCACACAGCGCGGCATTATGCAGGATGAAGCGCGACAGGCTCCATTCCTGCGGCCCGGTATAGGCGACAGTACCGTCGCCCACAGTGAAATCCGCCACCGTGACAGTGCCAATAAACGCCGCCACCTCAGCCTCTGCCGCTGCGGTACCATCGGGAGAGCCAGGCTGCCCCGGTGCCGCTGACAGTGTGATCCGCCCGCGCCAGGGCAGATGCGGCTGGCTGGCCGCCCCGGTCCAGGGATCGGGCAACATGTTGTCCTCGGCCTGATCCATCAGGATGAACGGATAAAACATCACCCGCAGGCCGCGCGCCTGCATCTCGCGGATCGACTGGATCACCGATGCATCCGCCGGGGTACCGCCATAGAGCGGCTCATCGTCCTTCTTCAGCACTTCCTCGGCCGCGGCGCGGGTCAAGCCGCTGACGGACCAGGGCATACTGCCCTCGGCGTGCTTATGCTCCACCTTGGGTTTCAGCGTGCAATCGCCGCAACGCAGGTCGCCGCCGAACCACGACACAATCAACGAGGCCGCACCGCAGGCCGGCAGCTCAGCCTCCAGCGCATTCAGCGAAGTCTTGAGGTCACTGAGGCCGGAGGGCGTATGCTCATTGGCCGGCTTTGCATCTCCCGGCCCGCCGGAATACTGCACTACATCCGATGCCAGCGCGTATTCGCCAGTGCCGGGCATCAGCGCCACCCCCTGCACCAGCCGGCCCAGATCCTGCGTATGGCTGCTGCTGGCGGGCTGTTCGGGGCGCAGCACATCAAATGAAAACTGCGGCACCCGGTTGCCAAAACGCCCAAGGTCCAGGTTTTCCATCACCACGTAAGCCGTGCCGCGGTAGGCGGGCACCTGCCCCGCACCTTCTACCGCTTCCATCACCGGATCTGGCAGTTGGTCCATGCTGCCGGTGTAGACGGTCATGTTCAGATCCTTGGGCGCCACTTCCTCGCCATCGGCCCAGACGCGGGACACATGCGCGACCTCGCCCTCGCACAGCGCAATCGCCAGCGAGACGGAATAGCTGTAGCTGGTCACCTGCGGCTGGCTGGGCCGTCCCTTGCCACCGCCGCCGCTGGTGGTTGAGGCTGTTTCCAGAAACCGTGAGGTCCAGATCACCTGTCCGCCCAGCCGCATCCGGCCATAGACCTGCGTCACTGGCGTGCCTTCACTGGCCTGGCTCAGGCGGAAACGGTCGATTTTGCCGGTCTCCACCGGGTCAGCGCCGCTGCCCAGCAGCCGCTCGTCGATCACCCGGCCCAAAGTCGCGCCCACCGCGCGGCCAATCACCGCCGAGGACAGTCCCGCAACGGTGCCGCCGATTGTGCCGCCAATCGCAGCACCGGCGGCAGAAAGAAGAATGGTTGCCATCAGATCAGCTCCTTTGGGAATTGAAACCGCGCCACGATGCGGCGCTGCCAGGGCGGGCTCAGCGGGCTCTCGACCACCCCATGGCCCGCATAGGCGTGGATGAAGGCGGGGCCTGGTTTGACCGCTGCTGCCCCCGGTTCTGTTTCGCCAACTGCGGACTGCACCCCCAGATGCTTGGCCACCGAGCCGTCGCGCATCCGGAACAGGATCACATCGCCGGAGGCGGCCTCAGACAAAGGTTTCGCCATCAAATGCCGCGCCGCGGCCCGCCATAGCGCCTCAGCCCCCTGCGGTTCGGACCAGTCCATGGTATAGGCGGGCGGCGCCTCGGGTTCGGCCCCGTACAGCTCCCGCCACAGGCCCCGGATCAGGCCCAGGCAATCGCAGCCCGCACCCTTGCAGGCGGCTTGATGCACATAAGGCGTACCGACCCAGCCGCGGGCGGCCCGAACCACCCTGCTCATCGTCTGCTGCCCCCGGTGTTCATGCCGGACTGGCGCGGCACCGCCATCACCCAGTCCTCGCCGGGGATGTCCGGGAATCCCTGGAAATTCGCCAAATTGTTGAACTTCAGCCGGCAGGTCTCCATGCGCTTGTCGCAACCGGCCTCCAGCCGGACCGTATCCCCCGGTGCCACTGCCGCACGGATCGGTTCCCACAGGGTGATCCGGCGCCCGCCGGCCTTGGTCTGATCCGCTTTCACGGCGCCCCACAGTCCCGCAGCCGCACCGCTTAGCACCGTCAACCGCCCGCCGGCGAACCAATCCGGTTCAAACCCCGGCAGCGCGTCCCAATGGAACACCTCGTTGCGCTCAACTGCGACGGTCTGCAACTCAACCGCGTAGCCGGGCGTCTCCAGATCAAAGCGGCAGGCCGCATCGCCCAGCACCGCCGTGCAAGGTTTCTGATAGATCCGCCCCAACGGCTGGTTCAGCAGCTCCGTCAGCCCGCGCAGCTCAGCCTCGAACGCACCGCCCGCACGGCGGATCTCGCCGATCGAACCGCGGAACTGCAGCCAGCGCATTGAGACATCCTGCCAGTTCACCAGCCAGCAGCGTACTTCAGCACCGTCAAAACGTCCTGCCTCAATGTCCGTCTCGCGCACGGCGGCGTCGCTTAAAACCCCCAGCGCTTCGGTGTTGTCGACAGACAGACCTGTGGCTTGGCTCACGGCCCGTGCCGTCAGCCCGCTGCCTGGCTGAAAGCGCAACCCGTCAAAGCTCAGCACACAGTCGTGATCGGTGAACCCCAGCACCGTGCCATCGCGCCGTTCCAGCGCCCAGGCCCGGCAGAGCGTGGTGACGCCGGACTGAAGATGGGCCTGCAATGCGTTGGAAAGACTGCTCATACCCGGACCTCCACCACCGGCACCGCCGGCGCCTCACCCGCTTGGAACGACGCCACGCTGGTCTGGATGCCAGTGGTATCAAAGCGCACCGGCACGTCGAATTCAAAGCCGGCGTTGATGCTAAGGCCGACCTCGGGCGGATGCGCCAGCGTGATCAACCCGGTGGCGGTGTCCAGCTGGTAATCCACGCTTTCGCGCAGCTCATCCTGTTCGATGCCGACCCGCACAGAACCCGCTACCGGCTTGGCAATCGGGCGCTGATAGGTGAACTCCCCCGACCGGTAGGTCTTGGCCAGCTGGAACGTTACGGTGCTGCCGTCGCCGGTGGCAATCACCTGATCGCGGAAATCCGCCTCGGCGCTGGGCCGGGCTGATTTGTAGTCGCTCCAGTCCTTCCAGCGAAAGCCGTACAGCTGCCCTTGGCGGGCTTCGAAGAAGGCGATCAGGGTTTCGATATCCTCCAGCGCGCGCAGGCCCAGACCGGCATCATAACGGCGGCGGGAGTGCGCCCAGGGGGTGTTGCGTTCTTCAAACCCGTTGGCAAGCGTCACCACATCGGTGCGCCGTTCAGGCCCGCCAACCGAGCCGAAGCTGAGCGAAGCAGGGAAGCGGACTTCGTGAAAATTCATATAGTTACCCTCCGTGGTTAACGGTTGCGCCCGCCGCGTGACAACGCACGGGACAGCTGTGCCGCGATCTGGCTGCGGCTGCGTTCAAAGCCTTTGACGTCAGGGGTGGAGACATTCATCACCACATTGACCCCGCCGCCGCCCTGGCTGCGCACGCCCAGCGACCCGTCAGCGCCGCGGGTCAGCGGCAGGATCGCCTCTGGCCCCGCTTCGCCCATCAGCCCGGTGGCGCCGCGCATCGGGAATGCGGTTGGTCCGGTGACAACGCCGCCTTTGGCAAACGGCATCACCTTTCCCTGGCTGAAGGCGTCGCCATCGGCAAAAGGCAGGATGTTTCCGATCAGCGAGGTGAGGCCGTCAGTCAGCAACCCGCCGGCATGGTTCATCACCGGTTTCATGGCCGCGTTGTAGGTGGTGCGGATCATCGAGCGCGCCAGCGTGTCCATCGACTCCGACAGGCTGTCGCCGTCGAAAACCAGCCCGTCAAAAGCACGCCGCAAACCTTTGGAAAGACTGCGGTCCAATATTTGCGCGTCGCGGCCGGTTTCGGAAAACCCTTCCTTCACACGGCCCAGCGTTTCTGCAAAGGCAGCAGCCATTCCAGAGGCACCGTCCAGCGCTTCTCCCAAAGCCTCGCCTTGCAATTCCAGTTCTGCCATTGATGACGAGTCAGCCATCTGTTGTCTCCTTTTCCTGAGGGCCCGGGACGTCGGGGAAGTCCTGCATCAGCGCCGCCAGCCGGTCCCGGCCAAGCGGCTGCGGTGCTGCGGCCTCGCCCAGCATCAGCCGCAACTCTGCCGGGGTCAGTTGCCAGAAGTCGCGCGGCAGCAGCTTGAGGCCTGCAATGCCGGCGCGCATCAGGGCAGGCCAGTCGAGCGCGGTCATTTGCCTTCCGGCACAGCAAAGCTGCGCACCAGCAGCTCTGCCGCCACCCGCGCCGCCTGCATGGGACCGCCGGAAATGGCGGCCGATGCCAGGTCATCACGGCTAAGGTCATGCCCGCCGCCCTCAAGGCCGGCCGCCAGCAGCGCCAGCACATCGCGGGCGGAAAACCGACCCTGCTCAAACCGCTGCACCAGATCCACCAGCGCGCCTTCCTCCAGCGCAGCCTCCAGCCCTGCCAGGGCGCCAAGAGTCAGCTTCAGCGCGTAAGATCTTCCATTTACGAGCAATTCCGCCTCGCCTGCGTGCGGGTTCACCATTGGTCAAACCGCTGCAAAGCTGAGCTGACCGGCACTGGCCAGCGACAATTCATAAGTCGCCTCACCATTGTGGCTGCCGGCATATTCAAGCGCAGTCACCTGAAAACTGCCCTGCACGATGCCGAAATCCGGGATGATGACCTGGAACTCCGGCGTCAGCCCTTCGAAAAACAACTGCCGGGCGCGTTCATCCGTTGCCTCGTCCCGGAAGATGCCGGAACCGGAGATACTCGCCGAGCGCACGCCAGCACCAGCAAGCAACTCGCGCCAGCCGCCCTGGCTTTCAAGGCTGGTCACATCGACGCTTTCGGCGTTGAAACTGATCCGCGTGGCGCGTAGGCCTGCGATGGTTTCAAACAGGCCGGCGCCGTTCATGTCCACTTTGACCAAAAGGTCCTTGCCGTTTTGAACTGTCATGGGTTTTCTCCCGGTATTTCAATTGGTTTTAAGGGTGTCCTGATATTCAGACGTCATCCACCCGCGCCCGGAACCGCAGGGTGATCTGGCGGCCGCCGGTGTTCAGCCGTTCCGCCTTGGCCCGGTCGAACCAGAGGCCGGTCAACTGGCCGCGGGTCAGTGGTACCGAGGCGCCAACCAGCGCGTCGCAGACCGCCGCGGCGGTGGCCTTGGCGCCCGCAAAACCGGCGGTGTCGGTGGTGACGGTGATAAAAAACCGGTGCTCGGCGCCGCCTGCCGTCTTGTCGGAACGGTCCAGCACCTCCTCTGATCCCAATGCCACATAAGTCTGCGGCAAGGGGCCTGCGGGGATCGCGTCATAGATCGCGCCGCCGACCAGAGCGGTGAGGCCCGCGTCGCCGGTCAGATGGGTGTAGACGGCGGATTGCAACCCGCCTGCGATGGCATAGGTCATCCGCTCACCTCCTCAACCGCGAAACACGTCAGGTAACGAGCATCTGGATCGGATTCCGCAATTGCATCAATGCGGTAGATCCTGTTGCTGTCGCGGAACCGCTGATCCGGACGGGGCCGGGATGCAAAGCCTTCGGGCGTTGCACGCAGGGTGATCCGGTATTTTTGCAATGACAGGCTGTCCCCGCTTAGACGCCCGGAGAGCGACTTCACCTCAGCCCAAAGGGTGCCAAGCGCCACCCAGGTCTCGGTAAAGCCGCCGGCGCTGTCGGCCTCGCGCTGGGGGTCTTCCAGCACCAGCTTGCGGGTGAGTTTCGGAGGGATTTTCATACCAGGCCTCCCAATGTCAGCCGCAGGCTGCGGTAGCGTTCGATCAGACTGGTCACGCCAAAGGGCATGCAGCCGCCGTGCAGGCCGGTGTCGGCCCGGTATTCGTAGTAATGCGCGGCCAGCAGCATCACCGCCTGACCAAGATCGGCGGGCAAACCGCCCCAGTCCGCGGCCATGCCAGCCTGCAGGGAAATCCGCGCCAGACCGCCGGTTGGAATGGCCGGCAGCAGGCTGCCTGCCGGGCACAGACGCGGGCGCTGGCTGTCGCGCTCCAGGTGATAAAGGGAGGCATCCAGAACCGTTTCGGTACCGCCGGCGTCGCGTATTGCAACGCCGGTCACCGATTGCACCGGGGCGATGGGCAGGATCATCCGGGCGCGGTCGCGCCAGTGGCGGATCTCCAGCTCGAATTCACGTATTATCAGCGCCTTGCCGGTCCTGGCTTCGATCGCGGCCAGGGCGGCGCGCAGAAAGCCAAACAGCACCTCATCCTGCAGACTGTCCTCGCCAAAGCCGGTGCCCAGACGCAAATGCGCCTTGAACTGGGCCAGCGGCAGGGCGGCCTCGGGCACGGGTGTCACTTCGCTCAGCATCATCATCTCACTCCTGCGGGCCTTCCCCTGCTGCGGCCCTGATCTGCTGTCCGGGTGGGGTTCGGCGGGCATGCACCATCCCTTGCCGCTCGGACGGAGGGGAGCAGCTGGACGGCAAAAGACTGTAGGGTGCATGCCCGCCGGCGGACCGGTCTGCCGGTCCGCCATCAGCGCAAAGCGTTAGCTCGCGCCGAATTTCATCAGCTTGATCGCAGCAAAGTCGCTGACGTCGCCGCCGACCCGCTTGGTCGCGTAAAACAGCACATGCGGCTTGGCGCTGAAGGGATCGCGCAGCACCCGCAGGTCCGGGCGTTCGGCAATCGTGTAACCGGCGCGGAAATCGCCGAATGCAATCGGGTAACTGTTGGCGGCCGGATCCGGCATGTCCTCGGCGATCAGCACCGGGTAGCCCATCAGGCGTGCGGGCTCACCCGCGGCCAGGCCGTCGGACCACAGAAAGCGGCCATCGGCGTCTTTCAGTTTCCGCAGCATCCCCGCAGTCTTGGAATTCAGAATGAAGGTGGCATTGGCGCGGTATTCCGCCCCCAGCGCATAGACCAGGTCGATGATCGCGTCGCCGTTGCCGATTTCGCCGTCCACGCCGGTCGCCTTGTAGCCGATGCTGCCCCAGCTCCAGATGTCGTTTTCAGCCACGGTGTAGTCAAGGAAACCGCGGGGCTTGTCGACGCCGTCGCCGTTGATAAAGGCGTCGGCCTCGGACCGGGAGAACTTGTCGGCGATGCGGCCGGCCAGCCAGCCCTCGATATCAAAAGCGCTGTCATCCAACAGCCGCTGCGACGCCTTGGGCAGCGCGCTGAGTTCGTGCAGCGGGATCGAGATGCGGTCGATAGTGCCGGTGGAGGTCTCTGCCGCCGGGCCGGTTTCATTGGCCCAGCCGGCCCCCATTTCGCTGTGGTCGATCAGCACGTCATATGACGATGCCTCCACATGCACCACAGAGGCCACGGCGCGGATCGAAGCGGAGGCGTTCAGCACCGCCTTGACGGTTTCCGAGGTCTGCGGGTCGACCAGATAACCGCCGTCGCCGCCCACGGCAGTGGACATCGCCTTGCCCTCCAGTTCCAGCCCGCGCAGGCTGTCGTCGTCGCCGCTGCGCAGGTAGGCGTTGAACGCCTTTTGATGCGGCGCGCCCGCGTCCTGGCTGGCTGCCAGATGGGGGCGGTTCTGAGAGATTGTCTTACGGTCCAGCATGTTCACTCGCTCTTCTGCCTGTTTCAGCCTTGATTGCACGTCGTTCTGAAAGCCCTTGAATTCATGAAGAAAGCCGGTGACGGCCTGTTTCACTTCATGCGCCAGGGGCGCTGTGTCCCCGGAGATGTCCGGGAGGTCTTGGTTGCTCATGATTGTTGTCCTGCCTTGAGGTCACTGGTGATCTGGCGCAGGCCTGTGGCCAGTGCGCGCAATGCGTCTGCCTCGGCATCCAGGGCGGAGGATTTGCCCGCCACCCGCGCCGCGGGCAGCATCGGGAAGGTGACCAGCGACACCTCCCACAGCTCCACCTCGGCCAATTGGCGGGTTCCGTCCTGACCGCGGCTGGATTTCACGGTTCGATAGCCGATTGACAGGCCGTCGATGGCGCCGGCCCCGATCAGTGCGGCGGCCTCGGCCCCCTTGGGAGTGGCGGTCAGGATGCGGCCCTTGACGTAAAGCCCGCGCTTGTCCTCGCGCACCTCGTCCCAGACGCCGATGGGTTGCGCCGGGTCGTGCTGCCACAGCATCTTGACTGTGCGGCCTTGATCCTGAAGCGCCTTGAGGGACGCGGTATAGGCGCCGCGCACCACCACATCGCCGCCCTGATCGGTCTGGCCGAACAGGCTGGCGTAGCCGCTGATTTCTGTTGCGTCCTTCAGCGAGAGATCCTCGCCGAAGCGTGCGAATTTATGTTCAAGCCGGGGTGGTCCCTGCATGATATTTGCCTCGCAAGTTGTTGTTGTTACGGCAATTGAACCGTCAAGAAGGATTGAAAGGCCTGCGCCAGGATCACCGCGGCAACGCCGTAGACGGTGAGCCAGAGGCGTTTCTCCAGCCGTTCCATCATTTGTTCGATCCGGTCGAGACGGCGGTTCACAGCCTCGTTCTGGATCTGGGCGACCCGCTCATGGGCGGACAGGCGCAGTCCCGGTGAACAATCGAATGCGTGCATCGGGTGCTCAGTCATCCTGTCCGCCCCCCGCTTGCGGCGCGGCGGGGGTTTCTGCGGGCAAACCCAGCAGCTGCCGCTTTTCCGCGGTGCTGAGGAAATCCGCGCCAGACACCCGGCGCCACTGCGCCTCGCGCTCGGCCGCCAAGGCGGGCAATTGATCAAGGTCGGGTTTCAGGGTCAGGACCTCGCCGGTCCAGCCGGTCAGCCAATCGGCCAGCGCGGCGGTGACCTTGGAGACCAGGGGCAGCACGGTCAGCCGGTAAAAGGCGCGGTGGGCCTCTTGGTAGTTGGCGTAGGTTGCATCGCCGGGAATGCCGAGCAACATCGGCGGCACCCCGAAGGCCAGCGCAATCTCGCGGGCGGCGGTGTCCTTGGTTTTCTGGAATTCCATGTCGGAAGGCGAAAAGCCCATTGGCTTCCAGTCCAGGCCGCCTTCCAGAACCATCGGACGGCCGGCATTTTTGGCACCCTGAAAGTTTGATTGAATCTCGTCACTTAGGATGCGGAATTGTTCCTCGGACATGCGGCCATGGCCATCCGAGCCTTTCCAGACCAGCGCACCGGAGGGACGGGCTGCGTTGTCCAGCAGCGCCTTGGACCAGCGGGAGGCGGCGTTGTGCACATCTATCGCCATTGCCGCCGATTGCAGCGATGACAGGCCATAGTGGTCGTCCTGCGGGTGGAAGCTTTTGATATGGCAGATCGGGGATTGGGCAGGATCGTTGGCAAAGCGGTGCTTGCGCCCGCCCACAACATAGTCAAAACCCGCGGGCCAACCGTCCGGCCCCGGCACCACGTTCATCCGGTCGGAGCGCAGCACATGCAGCTCTGCCGGGGCGCTGTCCTCTGCCGTCACCGCTTCGATATAGGCGTTGCCGGAAAGCAGGAGATGGCCATACAGCGCCTCCAGCAGTTCGGCCTGGCCCTGCGCCGGGTTGGGGCGGGCCAGAAGCGCCAGCCAGGGGTGGCTGTCATAGCGCTGGCGGCTGTCCTGCAGCACCAGCGGCACCGCGGCGGCGGCCTCGGCGATCATACGGATCACCCGGTGGCCGACCGGATTGCCGGCAAAACCGCTGCGGGTCAGGGAGACGCTGTCGCGCGGGCTCCAGGCGGTGCGGCCTGCGCCCTGCCAGGAGACCACGCGGGCGGTCTGGCTGGCCTTCTGTTCCAGGGCGGTTTCCGGGGTTTCGGGCTTGTTGCGCCGCAGCAGGTCAAAGACCATTGTCCGCTCCTCATGGTTGCTGTTTGGGGCGCTCTGTGCCGGGGGGCCTGTTGCGCCTTTGCTGAGGATGATTAATGACAGAGAGGCCTGAAGATTTGACCAGCGGTGCGTACGCAGGGGGCGCAACACCTTGACGTAACCCATTGTAAAAGCTGAAAATGGCAGCGTTGCACGCTGCCATTCCCTGGTCTTTCATTTCCGCAGTTCCCCCAGCCTGCGGCGGGGCTGCGTCTATAAGGCCCGCACCTGCGGCAGCTGCAGTTTCGCCGCTGGATGAATGATCAGCTCATGCAGGGCCCAGACCAGCGCATCAAGCCGGTCGGGCGAGCCGCTGCCGCGGTAGCCTTGCGGGGTCATTAGGCACATCTGATCCTCCAGCTCTCCCAGCCCCGGCAGGTGTTTGACACGGCCTTGCTCATACAGCGCGGCAGCCGGTTCGGCGCGGGCGGATTTGCCTTTGCTTGCGTGCAAGGCGCGGAACGGCACCATGGGGTCGGCCTGGCGCAGCACGGTCTCCACCAAGGCACCGCCCTGGTTGACCTCGGCCACAACCCGGTCGGCGCCATGGGTATCGCGGGCGGCAATTGCGGCCTGGGCCCAGGCCAGCGGCCCGACGCCCTGCACGGTGCAATCCGCCAGAACATAGGCGCGCCAGTCCTGCGGCGGGCCTTGGGTGACGGCACCGGCCACCACAATGCCGCAGGCGTCCGAGGATTTCCCCGAACTGACCGCTGGATCCACCGCCACCACCACCCGGTCGAGCGGCGGAGCCTCTGCCACCTGCGCAGCGACCAGAGCGGCGTTTGTCCAGAGCGCCCCCTGCACATCGGTCAGCATTACCCCGTCCAGCTCTTGCCGCCCCAGACGGGTGCCGGCATAACGCGCCCGCACCTCCTGCAGGAAGGACGGTGCGAGGTTGGCACGGTTGGCCTCGGTCGCGGCGTGGGTCTGTACGGTGCTGGGGGCGGCCAGCAGCCGTTTCAGCACCGGCGCATTGCGCGGTGTGGTGGTGACACAGACGCGCGGGTCCTGGCCCAGCCGCAAGGCAAACTGCAGCATGTCCCAGCACTCCTGCCCCTTTTTCCACTTGGCCAGCTCATCCGCCCAGGCGGCATCGAATTGCGGTCCGCGCAGGGCCTCGGGGTCGTGGGCTGAAAACGCCTGCGCCTCGGCGCCGTTGGGCCAGATCAGCTTGCGTTCGGAGGCCTTCCATTTGGGCCGCCGGTCAGGCGGCGAGCAGGCCAGGATACCGCTGTCGCCATGGATCATCACGTCACGCACCTGGTCATAGGTTTCCGCCACCAGCGCAATGCGGCGGGCGGTGCCGGGATCGTGCGGGCGCGGCCCTTCGGCAAGGGTGCGGATCCATTCGGCCCCTGCCCTTGTCTTGCCGGCCCCGCGGCCGCCCAGGATCACCCAGGCACGCCAGCCGCCCGGCGGCGGCCGCTGGTGGTCCAGCGCCCAGATGTCAAAAAGATGCGGCAGCGCGCAGAGCGACTTGCGGTCCAGCTCATTCAAGAACCAGTTCTGGAGCGAGAGCGGAACGCAGGCCAGAAAGTCCGCGCTCGACAGCAGCGCGTGCTGCGACGAGATCGAGTTCATGTTCGGATTTGAGCATGCGGGCGAATTCGGTGCTTTGTTCTGCAAGGAGTCTCTCCACTTTCTGGCAATCGCGGATCAGCTGTTCCAGTTTGCTGATCTGGCTTTTGGCGCCGGTCACTTCATCGGCGCCTTCCGCGTCGAGCTGCTCGCGCAGCTCCTCTGCCTCGTTGCGCAGGCGGTGGATGCTCTCCTGCAGGGATCGCAGGAGATCGGCGGTGTAATGCACCTGCCGCGTCAGCACAGCGGCGCCGTCCTGGTCTGTTGGGTGATCTGTCATGAATTTGTCTGCCTCATGCGTTTTTTGTCCGCACAAGAGAAAGAACGGCGGCCACCGGCGGAGGAGTCCGGGGCCGTCCTTGTTTCTTCCAGCTGCGATACAACCTATACGATACTATGCCGGAAAAGTCAAGGGTTAGCGCGAGGCATGCGTACGGTCGGTGCGCAACGGGCAGCCGCACAGGCGGGCGGCACACATCTTTGGGCAAAGCAGACCAAACCCCTGTAAACGAATACGGAAAGGGCGGATTCCCATAAATCGGAGGTGATTTAAATGATGTGCATCTTTCGCAAAATCACCCTTCCCGAAATGCAATCCAGGATTGTAGCGTCAACCCTGCACGACGCCGTGCAGCAACGTCTTTTTTGATAACGAGGAACCGCACATGGGTTGGACCAACTACCAGATCGCCACCGCGCAGGAATCGACACCTATACCGGGGGATGCCGGAAAGATCTTTTATGATGCCACACTCCACTATGTGAACATTCCGGCAAACGCCACAATCGTGATGTCAGGCGGCCCCAGCGGCGAAGGCCAGACATCCGTTGACGATGTGGTCAAACTGACCATGACGGACCAAAGCGATCCAGAAAACACCGCCACATATTCACATGACTACAGCAATGGCTGTTCCGGTGTGGTGACGCCGATGCAGCCAGTGGACCTAAGCGCGCAGTTCAGCGCGCTGGCTGGAAAAACCGTCAAGGCGACCATTGAATTCTATGATAAATGCGGCGGTTACCAGAGCGGGACAAATTTCTACATCTGCATCTACACGTGAAGCCGGCCTGTCATAACGGCGGCCCCAAAGCTTGCACCAAAAAGGGCGCCCCAAGGGCGCCCTTCCTGCTCATGGATATCTCACCGCAGACTGTTTCCCGGCACGAATTCCAGCCCTAATTCCAGCCCTGGCATCAGCCTCAGTTGTTCTGCTGCTGGGCTTCGATCTCGCGCCATTTGGCCACATTCCTGTTGTGTTCGTCCAGCGTCTCGGCAAACGCATGGCCGCCGGTGCCGTCGGCAACAAAGAACACATAATCCGTGGCTTCAGGGTTCACCGCGGCCTCCAGGCTTTCCATGCCGGGATTGGCGATCGGGGTCGGCGGCAGGCCTTCGATCACATAGGTATTCCAGGGCGTGGCTTTGCGCAGCTCGCTTTGGCGCAGACCACGGCCCAGGACACCTTCGCCCTTGGTGACGCCGTAGATCACCGTCGGGTCCGTCTGCAGCCGCATGCCGCGGTTCAGGCGGTTGGTGAAGACCGAGGAGACCACGCCGCGTTCAGAGGCAACGCCGGTCTCCTTCTCGATGATCGAGGCGAGGACCAGCATTTCTTCGGGGCTGCCGACCGCAGCATCCGCAGACCGGCTTTCCCAGGCGGCGTTGATGCGCAGCTGCTGGCGCTCCTGCATCTCAGCCAGAACGGCGGCACGGTCTGTGCCGGTGGTGACCTCATAGCTGTCGGGCGCCAGGAGGCCCTCGCCCGGGCGTTCGCCGGGGTCGCCGTTCAGCACATCCATGGCCTTAAGCGCCTCAACCACCTGCCAGCTGGTCACGCCTTCGGCCAACGCAATCCGGTAACGGGTGTCGGCCTCCTGGCGGGTCTCGGTATAGGCAGCAGGAACCTCCCCTTCACCGAGGATGAAGGCGGCCTTTTCTTCGAATTTATTGGTCGCCGGATCCAATTCGCGCACCACAGTCTGAGTGCGGGTCACGCCGACGCGATAGACAATCTCGGTGCCGCAGGTGGAGGCGCCGGAATGGGTGATCCCGTCGATGATCCGCTCCATCGAGGAGCCCGGTTCCAGCAGGAAGCTGCCGGCCTTCAGCTGGCCGGTCTTCTCGCTGTATTTGGCGCCGAGGCGGAAGATGGCGGCGGAGGCGACCGCGCCCTGGGTTTCCAGATCGCGGCTGACCCGTGCCATGTTCGAGCCCCGCTCGACCCGCAGGCAGATCGCTGTCTCCAGCGGGCCTTCAGCGGTATATTGCGATTTGCCCCACAGGATCAGACCGCCCAGCAGGAACAAAGCTGCAATAAGCACTGTCAGCATGTTGGAGGCGAGGCTGCGCCACATCAGCCGGCCTTTCCGAAGATCACCGAGGCATTGGTGCCGCCAAACCCAAAGGAGTTCGACAGCGCAATCTCAACCTTACGCTCACGTTTGGCGTTGGGGGCCAGATCCACCTGGCTTTCGATGGCGGGGTTGTCCAGGTTGATGGTCGGCGGTGCAACCTGATCGCGGATCGCCAGGATTGAGAAGATCGCCTCAATCGCACCGGCCGCGCCCAAGAGGTGGCCGGTGGCCGATTTGGTCGAAGACATGGTGACATTGGCGGCGTGGTCGCCCAACAGCCGTTCAACCGCACCCAGCTCAATTGTGTCGGCCATGGTCGAAGTGCCATGCGCATTGATATAGTCAATGGCAGACGGCTCCAGGCCCGCGTTTTTCAGCGCCGCCCTCATCGAGCGTTCGCCGCCTTCGCCATTCTCGGACGGCGCGGTGATGTGGTAGGCGTCGCCCGACATGCCATAGCCCAGCACCTCGGCATAGATCTTGGCGCCGCGGGCCTTGGCGTGCTCGTAATCTTCCAGCACAACGATGCCGGCGCCCTCGCCCATCACGAACCCGTCGCGGTCGGCGTCATAGGGGCGCGAGGCCGCCTTGGGGTCGTCGGCGCGTTTGGTGGACAGCGCCTTGCAGGCGTTGAAGCCGGCAATGCCGATCTCGCAGATCGCGGCCTCGGCGCCGCCTGCGATCATCACGTCGGCGTCGCCGGATTTGATCAGCCGCGCCGCATCGCCGATGGCGTGGGCGCCGGTCGAACAGGCGGTCACAACCGAATGGTTCGGGCCCTTGAAGCCAAAGCGGATCGACACCTGGCCCGAGATCAGGTTGATCAGCGCACCGGGGATAAAGAATGGGGACACCCGGCGGGGGCCTTTTTCCTTGATCATCACGGCGGTGTCCGCAATCGACGACAACCCGCCAATGCCAGAGCCGATCATCACGCCGGTGCGCAGGCGGCTTTCTTCATCCTCGGGCGTCCAGCCGGCGTCCCGCACAGCCATATCCGCAGCAGCGATGCCATATAGAATGAAGTCGTCAATCTTCTTCTGGTCTTTCTTGATGACCCAGTCATCCGCGTTGAATGTACCCTCGGAGCCATCGCCGCGCGGCACCTCACAGGCATATGTGGTGGTTACACCGCTGGCTTCGGCATCAAACAGGGTAATCGGGCCCGCGCCCGACTGGCCGTCCAGCAACCGGGACCAGGTTTCTTCGACTCCGCTGGCCAGCGGGGTGACCAGGCCCAGTCCGGTGACAACTACTCGACGCATTCCTTGCTCTCCTTTGCCTCGGCAATCCGTCCGTTCAAATAGCTTGGAATGGCGGCTGGGTGCAAGAGCGGGCTGATCTGCAGTGCCGCCATGTGCAATGTGCATTTAACGGAGAAATTGCGGGAGTGGAATTTATTGTTAACCAATACCCCCTAGGTTGATAGCGCGATGATGACAGAACTCGGCATCCGTCCTCGTGGATTGCCAAAACCGGGCTGGAGGTCTGGGCCAATTTTCCTCCAGCCCGTCTTTTTCTCTCCGCTATGCTGACAGCACTTTGCCTATGCTTGTTTCACCGGTGATCCGTGCCCTGATTTAATTGCCGCCGCTGCTCCGCCGGTTTCCATGTTGCTGTCCCGGCGTTGCCAGCCGCGGTTCAGACCCGGGCGCCGGCCAGCCGCCAGAGACCGGCAAATTTCCGCCACTGGGAAGATCAAGGCCAAGGCCGGCGGAAATTGCGCTTCGAGGCGCCTCTGGTCGCCGGAGCATCCCTGCGGCTGCTGCCTGTGCCCTGTGCCCTGCGCAGCCTGGGCGGTCTGGGCGGCCCCAAAAAGCCGCCTGCGTTAACGGCACATTTGCATTTATACGTCATTCTTTTAGTCCAAAGGCATAAAGGAACGGCCCCGCCATGCGCAATTGGCTCCCGCTAACTGCATTTTTACTGGTGATTGGACTGCTGCCGGAACGCGCAGCCGCCAGTTGCGCTGTGCATCAGGAATTGTCGAACCTGCACCGGGCGTCCAAGGGGTTCCTCGCCTATCTCAGCTCCGGCCAGAATGCATTTTATGTGCAGCACTTGCGCAGCTGGATCAGCACAAACCCGCCCGCGCCGATGCGGCAGCGGATGAAAGCGGTTGGCATTCAATCCGTCGCTGCCGGCATGCAGGAGCTTTTACAGCAGCAGCAGGTCCTGCTGAAAATCCTCTCCAGCCAGGGCCGGGCCGCCGCGCTTGAAACTGCGCGCCATATGGGCACCCCGGTGCTGGCGTCGGAATTCGGAACCCGTGTCGAAGCTTTGCCCTGCGACCGGGTGAAGGAAAGCGGCAATGGCAGCAAGCTGGTTGCCGTGGCTGCGGGCGATGCACGGCAGAGCCAGCAAATCAGAAATGCCGCAATTGCCTGGCTGTCGTTTCTGGTTCTGGGCGGCAGTGCGCTGTATTTCCTGGACCGGATCGGCATCCGCAAAATCCGCCGCACAAAACGCTACCCCTGCGCAGTGCCTTGCGTCTTGCAGGCGGGCGGCAGGACAGTCCAAGCTCATCTGGTCGATCTGAGCCGGGCCGGCGCCAAGGTGCGCCCCGACAGCCCTTGCGAAGTGTCTGGGCGGGTAACCCTCAATTTCGGCGGATACACAATGGACGCCCAGGTCCGCTGGCAAACCCCCGGCTATTGCGGCGTCCAATTCTCCAAGGATTTCAACTTCATGCAATTGCACCGCCTGCTTGAGGCCTTCCCGCTTCAGGGCGACGGCCTGCGCGAAGAAGTGCGGCTCGGGATATAACAGCCCTCCGGCGCGCTAAAGGATCCGGCGGGTCCAGCACAAAAACTGTGCAATTCAACTGCCCTTCCAAATGAAACCGCCTGGAAAAGACGCGCGAACCTGACATGTCCCGCACGGACTTGCCAGGCGGCAGGCGCATTGCGTGTCTTTTCAGTTCCGAAATCACCGGCCAATGTCACACACCGTAAGGTGCAACTCCGGACGGTGTTGCCGGTTTTATGGTGAATTATATACCCGCATAGAGGGTGTTAACGGTATCCGATTATCCATTGGGTGGTTCTACTGCATCCAACACCGCGACTGCATTTCCCCTCATGACCGGAAGGGTCCTGTATTGAAACACTGGCCATTGATTATCGCTCTATCGATTGCCCCGGCTGTGGTTTGCGGCAGTGCAGGCATGGCTGCCGCATCATCCAGGGCGACCTGCATGCTGCAATCGGATCTCGCGCTAATGCGGCATGAGATGCGTGAATTCCTGGATTATTTGCGGACCGGGCAACAGGACGGCCAGGCCAGGAACCTTCGCCATTGGATGGCTGACCACCCGGCCGTACCGCTGCGCATGCGGATGCGCAGGTCGGGCATGGGGGCTTATGAACCGCTTACCATGAGGTTGATTACACAACAAAAAGGCCTTCTCGAAGTATACCGTATCCATGGACGGGAACGGGCGGAGGTCAGTGCGCGGCGGCTGGGCGCACGGGCCTTGCTGGAGGATTTGTCCCGACAGATCGTTTCTTTGCCCTGCGATTTCGTACCGAAAGACATGCAAACCGGTCAGGCACAGGCAAACCTCGGCCCATTGCTGCCGTACCGGCGGAGGACCGCCATTGCCAGTTCTCTCTTAGCTCTGCTTCTCGCCGGCGCCGGCCTGTTTTTGGCAGAGCGGGTCACGCGCAAACGCTTGCGGCTAAGGCGCCGTTACCATTGCTCTTTGCCGTGCACCCTGCACTGCCGCCAGCGCCGGTTCCCTGCAAAAATTGTGGACATCAGCCGGGTGGGTGCAAAAATCCGGGTGCTGGAGCAACCGCAGGAACCGCGCGAACCGCAGTTCAATATCAAAGAGGCTGTAATCGCCTCGGTGCCCGGTGTGGCGTCTTTTGACGCGCAGATTATGTGGCAAAACGCCGACTATTTCGGCATCAAATTCAATGCCAAACTGCTGCGTGCCGATATGAAAGCCTTGCTCAATTCAAATCAACCGGGTCAGGAACAACCGGAACCCGCCGCCAACGAAGCATGATCCAGCAACATGCTGCCGGCCTTCCGGATCCCTGCCTTCAGTACCGGGCCACTCGAAGGATGGCCGCAACAGGGGTAAAAAATCGCCTGCGGACCAAAATCCGCAGGCATTGATTTATTGGAACTCGGCGACCGGCTCGGGTTCGGGCCGGGCCACTTCCAGAACTTCCTCGACAGTCACTGTTTTGCGGAACAGCGCCCGGCCAATCATCGCACCGGAAATATTGTAGATGTATTTCAGGCGCGAAACATCATCCGAGCTGCGCACAACGCCATTGGCGATCACCGGCGTGCGGGACTTTTCCGCGAGGGCGGAAATCAGGCCAAGCTGAGCTTCGAGATCCGACATGTCGCTGTCGATATCGGTGACAATGATTCCCGCCAGCGGCGCGGAATCAAACGCCGCGATAAAGTCCTCGGGCGAGATTGCGCCGGACTGGCGCCAGCCATCGGTCATCACCTGGCCCTGGTATACATCCACGGCCAGCACGATCTGGTCCGGGTGGTGTTTGGCCAGTTCCTGAACCAGCTGCGGATCGCGCGCGGCCAGCGTGCCGATCACGACGCGCCCTGCGCCTTTGTCGATCCAATGCTCGGCATGCTCACGTGAGCGGATGCCGCCGCCCAACTGCACCGGAATGCCGGCGCCGCGGATGATGTCGCAGATCAGCTCCTCGTTGCAGTGATCGCCTTCAATTGCGTTGAAGTCGGTCACATGCATCCATTCCGCCCCGGCGGCCGCAAAGCCCTTAGCGGTTTCCACCGGATCCACATGCCAGATCATCGGCTCATCCAGGCGGCCCTTTTCGAGGCTCACGCAGCGGCCGTTCTGAATCTCCATAGTGGGGTAAATCATCATGATGCCTATCTCCTAAGTTTTGCCTCTTACAAAGAGATTAGCACGGAACGCTGCCGCCGGAACGCCGTATCATGACGATTTATGGAACAATTGCGGCGCAGCGGAGCTGTCGCTTGATAGCGCAAACAAACACCCCGCAAATTTTCCGGCAAAATGGGAATCAGAGCCCTGCCGGACAAACGAAAACGGCGCCTTCCCCGATGGGAAGACGCCGCTGGGTCCGGTTCTCCGGAAGCGTGGCTTAGGACGCTTCGGAGATGAATTTGACCGCGTCGCCAAAGGTCTGGATGGTTTCGGCTGCGTCGTCCGGGATCTCGATGCCGAACTCTTCTTCAAACGCCATCACCAGTTCCACGGTGTCCAGGCTGTCTGCGCCCAGATCGTCAATGAAGGAAGCGTTTTCGGTGACCTTGTCTTCTTCTACACCCAGGTGCTCAACAACGATCTTTTTTACGCGGTCTGCGACGTCGCTCATGTCTATTCCTCGTCTTTCAGGGCACTCTGCCCAGTTCTGCCCTTGCCCGTTCGGGCGGCGTGGTTATTGCCCGGAGCGGGCGTTGTAATCCCCGCCGGGCGGGGACAGTGCGGCGGCTCCCTTGGGGAAACACCAGTACAGATATGCGCCGCCTATAACATAGACCGCGGCCAAGGCAAACGGTTTCGCTTGGTCACAGCAGCCGGGACCAGATGGCTTCTGGCGGCTATGAAGGGTGCAGATGGCCCCGTAATCAAGTGCTTGCAAGAGGGGCAGAGCAAATTTTTCGCAAATCCGCTCCTTTTCAACTGCTTGGCAGCGAAACCTGCACCGTTCCTACGGCCCGGTCAGGCCGGGGCAGACATGGAAATTCCCTGCAGACAGGCTGCAGGGCAATGCATGGCACAGGTTGGCGCGGGGCTTAGATCATTGCCATGCCGCCATTCACGTGCAGCGTGGTGCCGGTGACATAACCCGCTTCCTGGCTGGCCAGATACAGAACGGCTGAGGCGATTTCTTTCGATTCCCCCATGCGGCCGGCCGGGATCTGGGTCAGGATCGCGTCTTTCTGGCTATCGTTCAGCTTGTCGGTCATTGCGGTTGCGATAAAGCCCGGAGCAACCGCGTTCACGGTAATACCGCGATTGGCGATTTCATAGGCCAGCGATTTGGACATGCCGACCATGCCGGCCTTAGATGCCGCATAGTTGGCCTGGCCCGGGTTGCCGGTGGCGCCCACGACCGAGGAGATGTTGATGATGCGGCCCCAGCGTGCCTTCATCATGCCGCGCAGAACGCCGCGGCACAGGCGCATGGTGGAGGTGAGGTTCACGTTCAGCACGCTCTCCCATTCCTCGTCCTTCATGCGCATGAACAGGTTGTCACGGGTGATGCCCGCGTTGTTCACCAGAATGTCGACCGAGCCCATGGCGGCAGCCGCCTGTTTCGGCAGAGCCTCAACCGACTCTGCATCCGACAGGTTGCAGGTCAGCACATGGGCGCGCTCGCCCAACTCCTCGGCCAAGGCATTAAGCGGCTCTTCACGGGTGCCGGACAGGGCCACGGTGGCGCCTGCGGAATGCAGGGCGCGGGCGATGTCGCCGCCGATGCCGCCCGAAGCGCCGGTCACAAGGGCGTTCTTGCCAGTCAGATCAAACATTTTCTTGTCCTTTATATCAGAGGCCGGCGCGGCACGGGCGCGCGCCGGCTAAATCTCTTTATGCTTCGGCGGCAGCCTTGGCGTCTTCGGGGGCGCCCACCTGGCGGCAAACCAGCGCACGGTCGATCTTGCGGATCATGCCGGACAGGGCTTTACCTGCACCGATTTCCCAGAATTCGTTCACACCGTTGGCGGCCATCACCTGCACGCTTTCGCGCCAGCGCACCGAGCCGGTCACCTGTTCCACCAGCAATGCGCGGATTTCATCCGGGCTGGTCACTGCGTCGGCGCGCACATTGGCGATCAGCGGCACCGCCGGGGATTTGATGTCCACGCCCGCCAGCGCTTCGGCCATGGCGTCAGCTGCGGGCTGCATCAGGGCGCAGTGGAACGGGGCGCTGACCGGCAGCATCACCGCGCGTTTGGCGCCCTTTTCCTTGGCGATCACCGCAGCGCGTTCGACCGCTGCCTTGGTTCCGGAGACCACCACCTGGGTCGGGTCATTGTCGTTGGCCGCCTGGCAAACCTCGCCCTGCGCGGCCTCTTCTGCCACGGCGCGCACAGCCTCAAGATCCAAGCCCAGGATCGCGGCCATGGCGCCCTCGCCCACCGGAACCGCGCTCTGCATCGCGAGACCGCGGGTGCGCAGGAGACGCGCAGTGTCGGCCACCGAAATCGACCCCGCCGAAGCCAGCGCGGAATATTCACCCAGTGAATGGCCGGCTACAAAGGAGGCCTTGCCGATGGTGACGCCTTCGGCCTCCAGCGCGCGCATGGCGGCCATCGAAGTGGCCATCAGCGCGGGCTGGGCGTTCTGTGTCAGGGTCAGGGTTTCAATGTCGCCCTCCCAGATCAGCTGGCTCAGGCTTTCACCCAAAGCGTCATCCACCTCGTCAAAGATGGCTTTGGCGGCTGGATAAGCCTCGGCCAGTGCTTTGCCCATACCGATGGTCTGGGCACCCTGTCCCGGGAACACAAATGCGATCGTCATTGAAGACCTCGTCTGTTTTAACGTTTTGCCTGATTTAGCGGGCCTTTCCCCTGCGTACAAGCAAAGCCGCACTTTGCGCACCAAAGCTGTGCACCGGCTGACAATTCCTGCCGTTGCAACGCAGCCCCCCGCGGTTAGGTTAGAGCCACCGGAATCTGACAAGGAAATGCGCGCCAATGTCCCGTGCCAACACGTTCACCTCTTACGGCAGTGTCGCCAAAACGTTTCACTGGCTGACCGCCCTGCTGATTTTCTCGGCCTTTCCGCTGGGGTATTTCGCCAATGAGCTGGCGCATGAGATCCAAAGCCCCGGCTTTGACGGCAGCCAGGCGGTGATTGCACGGGCCACCCTGCTGTTCTCATTGCATAAGACTGTGGGGGTTGCGGTGTTCTTTACGGCGCTGCTGCGGATCCTGTGGGCGCTGAGCCAGCCGAAACCCGGCCTGCTGCATCCCGATCGTAAGGCCGAGGCGCTGGCGGCCGAGATGGTGCATTGGCTGCTGTACGGCTCGCTGGTGGCGGTGCCGCTGTCGGGGTGGATCCATCACGCCGCGACCACCGGTTTTGCGCCGATCTGGTGGCCGTTCGGGCAGAACCTGCCGTTTGTGCCGAAATCCGACCACGCGGCGGATTTTTTCGGCGGCTTGCACTGGGTTCTGGTCTGGACCCTGGCCGCCTCGCTGGGCCTGCATATTGCCGGGGCGCTGAAGCATCATGTGATGGACCGCGACGCCACTTTGCGCCGGATGCTGCCGGGCCGTGCCGACCTGCCGCAGCCGCCCGCGCAAAGCCACAGGCTGATGCCGGTGCTGGCAGCGCTGGCGGTCTGGGCCGGCGCCCTGGGCGGCGGCGCGGCCATTGGTGTCTTTGGCGGTCATGACCACAGCCACGGGAACGCGCAGGATCACGGCACGGAAGGCACCGTGACCCCAGTTGTGGCAGTGGACCCTGCGGCCGGGGGCGGCTGGGTGGTGCAGTCCGGCACACTAGGCCTGTCCGTCACCCAGATGGGTAGCGTCATCTCGGGCAGTTTCAGCGAGTGGTCTGCGGTGATCAACTTTGAGGAACCCGCGGCCCCGGGGCCGGCGGGTGATGTGGAGGTGACAGTGTCGATCCCGTCTCTGGAACTGGGATCGGTTGCCGGTCAGGCCATGGGCGCCGATTACTTTGACAGCGCTAATTTCCCAACTGCCCTGTTCAAGGCGGATATCGAAAAGCTGGCCGCAGGATATCAGGCATCAGGCACCCTGACCATTAAGGGCAAGACGGTGCCGGTCACCCTGCCCTTCAGCCTGGATCTGCAGGGCGGCACCGCAAAGATGGCCGGTACCCTGACCCTGAACCGTCTCGATTTCGGCATTGGCAAAAGCCTGCCGGATGAAAGTTCGCTGGGGTTTGCCGTGGAGGTTCCGGTGGAGCTGGAGGCCAAACGGGCGGAATAATCCGGGCGCTGGCAGATCCGGGTGCCGGTTGATCCGGGGCCGGAGCCCTCCCAAGCCTGCGGGTGATCAGCGGGCTGATCCCCCTGGCAGCCTTGGGCACAGCGCCGCGCTGACGCGCGGCGCTGTGCCGTTTCAGCCGGTCTGTTTCTGCGCAACAGGTTTTACCGCATCGAAATGTCAGTGACGGTGCCGGTAGTAGCCGCCGTGGCGGGTGCGGTGGCGGTGTATGCCACGGTCATGGTTCCTGTGGCGGCCGGCGTAATGGCCGTGGCCGCGATGCGGCAGGTAGTAGGTGCGCGGCTGATATGAATGTGTGTAGCCGCGGTGACGGTCATTACGGTCATTCAGGTTTTTGGCAATAAGACCCAGAGCAATCAGCCCGGCAATGGCGCGGGCGGTATCACGGCCTGAATCATGGGCGGCAGCCGGTGGTGTGAACGCCAGGTTGGCAGCGAGGGCCAATGCCGCACCGGCTGATACGAAGTAGCCTAGGCGAAACATGATGCCTCCTTTCTTAAGCGGCCGGAGGGGCCGGTTACAGCCTGCCGCAGCAGCTAGGAGAACACCAATGAACTTCTGTCACGCTTCGGCGAGGGGCCGGCGCCGGATCCAACGCCGGATCTATCTCCGGGCTAGAAGATGGGTTGGTGGCCGGGCAACAAAAAACCGCCAGCCCCGGTGGAGCTGGCGGCAAGCCTTTCAAAGCAGAGGCTCAACCTTAGCTGTCGGCCTTCATCGCTTCGACCGAGATTTTGATGTTCACCTCGTCGCTGACGAAAGGCGCGAACTGGCCCAGATTGTAGTCCGACCGCAGCACCGAGGTGGTGGCGTCAAAACCGGCCCAGGGCTTTTTCGCCATCGGGTGGTCGCCGGTCTGGTTCAGCTTGGCGTCCAGCACCACCGGTTTGGTCACGCCGTTCAGGGTCAGATCACCGCTGATCTTGGCAGTGTTGTCGCCGGTCACTTCGATCGCGGTGGAGGTGAAGCTGACAGTTTCGTCTTCGGTTGCGTCAAAGAAATCCTTGGTCATGAAATGGTCGAAACGGGCCTGCCAGCCGGTGAACATCATGCTGAGCGGCATGGACACCGCGACACTGGAGGCTGCCGGGTCTTCCTGATCAAACATGATCTCGCCTTCAAAACCGGCGAACATACCATAGGTGGTCGAGTATCCCAGGTGATTGTAGTCAAACAGGATCTGGCTATGGCTGGAATCCAGCACGTATTTTTCCGGGGCGGCAGCAGCGCCGGTTGCAGCAACAGCGGCCAGGGCGGCAGCAATCAGGGTCGTTTTCATGGGAAAAGCTCCGTCAGAATAAATCATGAGGCAACAGATGCGGCGCATGCGCCCGAAAGGGAAGCCCGCAAAAACCAACATTACCTGTGAACCGGCGAACACAAAACCCGCCGGACAGGCCGACGGATTTTCCTCGCGCAAATGTGAAGGCGGGTCAGGTCAGGATCCGCACCGCACCGCTGAGCTGGTCGCGCAGCTGGCTGCGCATCGCGGCAGAGCCGATGGGCAGCTCAATCAGCAGGCTGCCGTCGGTCTCATACAATTGCACCGACACCGCCGTCAGCCGTGCCCCGCCCAAGGTGTCATAGCTGCGGCGCAACACGGTACACGGACGGCCCCGGCCATCCCGCTGAAGCACCCGCAGTTCGCGCCGCACCGGATCAAAGCAGGCTTCGGGCCGGTTGCCCGGTTCATGCGTTGTCATCAGCACCAGACCAATCAGCAAAAAGGCAACCGAGATACCGATCCTGATCAGGTTCATTTCCGGATCGGCGCCGGAACCCGGCACCAGCCACAATCCGGTGGAGCTGAGGATCATCGCGGCCCCCAGCACCCGAAGCAGCGCAACCCGGAGCTTCCAATTGGCCTCCAGTCTGAGGCTAAGCGGCACAGCTGCTGCCATCGCACCAAACGCAGCGGCTCCGGGGGTTTTGGTAACCTGCGGCGGGGTTTGGTCTGTCACTGCCATTTGATTGCCCTTTTTCAAGCTGCACCTGCCGGATGGCCCGGCTCCGCGGTTTCTGCCCGCGTTAAGGCTTCGTTAATCAGTGAAGACCTGCTTTGGGGCATCAATACGGCGGGCTAGCGGTATTGCAGCGGCGGCAGCGGCCGGCGGCGTGAAACCGCCCTTTTGCCTTGCTCTTTCAGCCGCAGCCTGTATAGGAGGCCCTGCTTCCGCGACATTTTCGATCCGCGCAGCCTCTCGTGACCGGGCAGCGGAAGCTTTGATGCCCGTTCTATGAAATGCGCCTAGACACAAACAGGAGTTCGCATGCCACTCTATGAGCATGTCATGATTGCGCGTCAGGACCTGTCCAACTCGCAAGCTGAAGGCCTCATCGAACATTTCGGTGCTGTTCTGTCCGACAACGGCGGCAAGCTGGTCGAGCAGGAGTACTGGGGCGTCAAAACGATGGCCTACAAGATCAACAAGAACCGCAAGGGGCATTACTCCTTCCTGAAGACTGACGCCTCTGCCGGCGCCATTCAGGAAATGGAACGCCTGATGCGTCTGCATGACGACGTGATGCGCGTCCTGACCATCAAGGTCGACGAGCACAAGGAAGGCCCCTCGGTCCAGATGCAGAAACGCGATGAACGCGACACCCGTCGCGAGCGCCGCTGATCTTAGCTTGAGAAAAGGACGCTAAACCATGGCAGCCAAACCGTTTTTCCGCCGCCGCAAAGTGTGCCCCTTCTCGGGCGACAACGCACCGGCGATCGACTACAAAGACACCCGTCTTCTGCAGCGCTACATTTCCGAGCGCGGCAAGATCGTACCGTCGCGCATCACCGCCGTTTCGGCCAAGAAGCAGCGTGAGCTGGCCCGTGCTATCAAGCGCGCCCGCTTCCTCGCCCTGCTGCCCTACGCCGTGAAGTAAGGAGATAAGCACATGCAAGTTATCCTTCTTGAGCGCGTTGCGAAGCTGGGCCAGATGGGCGACGTCGTTGACGTAAAGCCCGGGTTCGCCCGCAACTTCCTGCTGCCGCAGGGCAAGGCGAAAACCGCCTCTGAGGCCAACATCGCATCTTTTGAGGACCAGAAAGCGCAGCTGGAAGCGCGCAACCTGGAAACCAAAAAAGAGGCCGAGGCTCTGGCAGCAAAGCTGGACGGCCAGCAGTTCATCGTGATTCGCTCCGCATCGGACGCGGGCGCGCTGTACGGCTCGGTCACCCCGCGCGACGCAGCCGATGCTGCAACCGCAGACGGTTTCACCGTCGACAAGAAACAGGTCGCTCTGATCGCTCCGATCAAATACCTCGGCCTGCATTCTGTCTCCGTGCGCCTGCACCCGGAAGTCGAAGCCGTCATCAATCTGAACGTTGCCCGCTCGGTCGAAGAAGCCGAACTGCAGGCATCCGGTAAATCGATCCAGGAGCTGGCCGCCGAAGAGGAAGCCGCTGCTGAATACGAGATCTCGGAACTGTTCGACGATATCGGTTCCGCCGCGTCTGACGACGACGACGCGCCGGTTGCTGACGCCGCTGGCGAAGAAACCAACTGATCCAACCGGATCAGGGAAACAGGGAAAAGGCCGCTCGATTGAGCGGCCTTTTCTTTTTTTATCTTAACAGTTTGAAAAGATGTCCTAAGTTGTAGGAACATACACCTCCCCTATAAACCTCCCGTTTGCCTTCCTTTGGCAGGATGGTGCCGGGAGAAGGAAAAAAACGGGGCCGTGATATGGAAAAATCATTGGAGCAAGAGGAACTGGCCCTGCGCCGCCGGCTGTTGTTCCGGTTGCTGCGCGGGCACAGGTTCGACACGCCGGTCTTCAAAACAGAGGCGATTTCCGACCCGGTGCCGCAGGGAATGATCAAACCTGGAAACGGGCTATTCACGCCTTCAGGGCCAGCTGGGCAGCCCCCTTCTCAGGACGGATCCCAGTCCTGCAGCCCATAACTCCGGAGTGCCGCCAGGCTGACAGGTCAAGGACCTGCAGATCGCAGCAAAGACGCACACCTGGCGCGGGCCTGATGCCGCCCGGTTTGGCGCGAACCTGTTCCAGTGCCGCCAGGATGGCACTGCACAACATCAAGGCGCCGGGCAGAACAGGATCTGATGCAGGTGCTGTCATCCGCGGGGTATTCTGCGCGGCAGACGGCACGGTTGGCAATGAGTGCAGCCAGCGCATGGTGAACACCAGCAACAGGAAGAACCGCGGCCATCCGATGACCGGCTCCCGGTGAATTTGCTGGTGTGATGCATGTTTCAGGTAGAACCCGGCGCTTATAGGGACCGCGGAAAAGTTGGGAAACAGCCGCGGCCCCCTCTGCCCGATTTGGTCAGCAGCCCCACAGGCGTGAGGGGCTAACTGCCCTGAGGGTTGTTTCTGCCTCAATGCGCATCCCCAATATGTAGTAGGAATCCATATTTAACAAATCTCTAATGATTAAAGTTTGATTGACCCTTCCGCCGTCTGATCGGGGCTGGGACAGGCGGACATCTGCTTGGTTCCGGCAGTTCTCTGCCGGTCCGGGGAACCCCCGGCAACGCCGTCGTTGCAGCTTGCGGCGATGCGGCTAATCTGGTCCCGGATAACAATTTTCGGAGGCCGCATGACGCGCCGGACCACTCTGATCTTTATTTTTGCAACTGCTGTTCTTACAGCCTGCAGCAGCACCGCCTCTCCGCCTGAGGTGAGCAGAACCGCCCCCCCGCTGTACCCCAATGAAACGCCCGAACTGCGGCAAAAGATCAATTATTGGGCCGATCATTACGAGGTGCCGCGCAGCCTGGTGCACCGGCTGGCCGTGCGCGAAAGCACCCACCGCCCGCATGCGGTGAACCGGCCCTACTACGGGCTGCTGCAGATCCTTCCTGCCACCGCGCGCTCGATGGGGTTCCAGGGCAAGCCCAAGGATCTGCTGGATGCCGGCACCAACCTGCAATACTCAGTGAAATACCTGCGCGGCGCCTGGCTGATCTCGGACGGCAGCCAGGATCAGGCCGTCAAACATTATTCCCGCGGCTATTACCACGAGGCCAAGCGCCGCGGCATGCTGAAAGAAACCGGCCTGCGCCCCTGAAGCCCCGGTGACGCAGGCGGCTGCAGCGCCCGGCAGGGCGCTGCCCGGCCCAACGGGACGCGCTGTCTTGCGCAGCAAGACGGCAAGGACGGGCGGGAGCACCCGGCTGCGGCCTGCATTTTAGGGGAATTGTAATCAGAAGCCGCTTAACTGGCGTCATGCTGAGCCTGATCAAACTCCTTCTTCCTGCCCTGATGCCCTCCTGGCGGTTCTTCAAGGCGGTGGATCCGTCGCCGCGGGTGGAATGGGCCATGCTTGCCAATGCCACCAGCACGCCAGACCAATGGTATGAATTCCGGCCGCGCCCGCAGCAGCTGACGCCCTGGGCAATGGCTTGCCGGATGCTGTGGAACCCGCGCTGGAACGAAAACCTGTTCCTGGTCAGCTGCGCGGAACGGCTGACGCTGGCGCCGTCCGGCCACAGCCGGCAGGAGATCCTGCGCCGGATCACCGCCGAGCTGGAGCGCACACTGCCGCCCGGTGCCCGGCTGCCCTATCTGCAGTTCCGGCTGGTTTTCACCGACCGCGCCGGGGATGGCCGGCTGGTCAGGGCCGTAACCTACCTATCCGAACCGCATCTGGTGGCTGGGGTGGCCTCCGCATGACACTGGATTTGGCCCTGCGCCTGACCGAGATCCTGCTGGCGCTCGCCTTTATGCAGCAAAGCGCAGAGCATCTGGCCGGGTTCCGGGACGAACAGGTGATTTACGGACCCCGCCTGATAATGTCCGGGTTCCTGCTGTTCGGCATTGCCACACCTTGGGTGCTGCTGGGACTGCTCGGACTGGGCCTGCTGATTCTGCAGCGGTTCCAAGGCCCCTATAACGGCGGCAGCGACAAGATGAGCCTTCTGGTTCTTTGCTGCCTCACTGCAGCCCGCTGGCTGCCCTCTGAACAGTGGCAGGAATACGCGTTCGCCTATCTCGCCGGGCAGCTGGTGATCTGCTACTTCATTTCCGGCCAGGTCAAGATCGTGAATCCGGAGTGGCGCTCCGGCCGCGCGCTGCAGGACGTGTTCCGCTTCTCCGCCTATCCGGTCAGCGAGGACCTGCGCGGGCTGGCGGACCGCCCGCGGCTGCTGTGGGTCATGGGTTGGGCTGTGATGTCGTTCGAGGTGCTGTTTCCGCTGGCCCTTTTAATCCGCGAGACACTGGTGCTGGCGCTGTTCACCGCCGCGCTGTTCCATCTGGCAAATGCCTGCCTGTTCGGGCTGAACCGGTTCTTCTGGATCTGGCTGGCCGCCTACCCGTCCTTGGTATGGCTGCAGGACCGGGTTGTTCTGTAAGGCCGGCCGCAACGAAAAAGGCCGCCCCAAAGGCGGCCTTTCCGTAATGCTGACGGCTTAAGAGGATTACTCCTCGTCCAGCGCCTCGACAGCTTTCTGCAGATCGTCCTTGGAGACTTCTTTCTCCGTCACCTTCGCTTGCGCGACGATGTGGTCGACAACCTTGTCTTCAAACAGCGGCGCCCGCAGCTGCTGCTGCATCTGAGCGTTCTGCTGGATGAATTCAAAGAACTGGCGTTCCTGGCCCGGATACTGACGCGCCTGCGCCATGATCGCCTGGGTCATTTCGGCGTCGGTCACTTCGACTTCGGCTTTCTGGCCCAGCTCGGCCAGCAGCAGGCCCAGGCGCACGCGGCGCTCGGCCAGGGTGTTGTGCTCGTCGGTGGTTTCGATCTCGGGGTGATCATGGCCTTCGACTTCCGGGTTGTCCTCGTGCCACAGCTGATGCGCGATCTGCTTGGCTTCGGCCTCGACCAGCGACGGCGGCAGATCGAAGGAGACCAGAGTGTCCAGCTGGTCCAGCAGCGCACGCTTCATCACAGCACGCGCTGCACCGGCATATTCGGCTTCCAGACGCTCGCTGATCTGAGCTTTCAGCGCGTCCAGATCGTCAGCGCCGAATTTGGTGGCCAGCTCGTCGTTGATCTCGGCCGCTTTCGGGGCTTTCACCTCTTTCACGGTGCAGGAGAACACGGCTTCTTTACCGGCCAGATGCTCGGCGCCGTACTCTTCCGGGAAGGACACGGTCACGTCTTTTTCTTCACCGGCCTTGGAGCCGATCAGCTGCTCTTCAAAACCAGGGATGAAGGAGTTGGAGCCGAGGGCCAGCGGGTAGTCGTCGCCTGCGCCGCCTTCGAAGGCTTCGCCGTCGATCCGGCCGACAAAGTCGATCACAACCTGGTCGCCGTCTTCTGCAGCCGCACCGTCTTCGCGGGCTTCGAATTCCTTGGCGGTGTCGGCCAGGTTGGTCAGCGCTTCGGTGACGGCTTCTTCTTCTGCCTTCACAACCAGCTTTTCCAGCTCAACACCGGAGAAGTCGACCTCGGGGATTTCCGGCAGCGCCTCATAGGCCAGCTCGACATTGACGTCGTCGCCTTCTTTCCATTCGTCGTTGGTCATTTTCACGTCGGGCTGCTGCGCCGGACGGTCGCCGCTGTCCTCGAAGTGCTTGTTCATGGCACCGTCAACAGCTTCCTGCATGGCTTCGCCGATCAGGCGCTGGCCGAACTGCTTTTTCAGCAGCGCCATCGGCACCTTGCCCTTGCGGAAACCCTTCATTTCGACTTCCGGCTGCGCTTCGACGAGCTTTTCGTTGACCTTCTCGTTCAGCTCAGCAGCCGTAACGGTGATAGCGTAGCCGCGTTTCAGACCTTCGTTCAGCGTCTCGGTGACCTGCATCCTATACCCCATAGAGATTCGGGGCGCGTGCGCGCAGGCGCCCCCAGACAATTTGCGGTCTTCTATTTCCCCCGGCGCCCCGGCGCAAGAGGCATTGCCGGTTTGCCGCGCAATCACGCGGATTTCCGGTGCCCGAATATGAAAAACACGCCCGCAAAGGGGCGTGTTTTCCGTTCTGCAACCGAGGGAGGAAGGTTCAGAACTTCCAGCGGGCACCGGCCAGGATCACATTGGCATCCTGATAGGTGGTGGCGCTGGTATCAGCATAGGAATAGTCACGGTAGGCCAGATAGGTTTCGACATTGTAAGCGTCGATCTTCTGGACCGCGGCAATGCCCCAGGACTCGGCGCTGTCACCGGCGGTCACCATGTCCGAACCATCGTAGTAATCAACCGAGAACGCGGTGGAGCCCGCCGCGATCAAATCTGCCTTGTAGCCCAGCTTGGCATAGGCATAGGTGCCCGCAATGTCGCGCTCGCCTGCAGCCAGGTTCAGCGACAGGCCGGTTGCCTTGTGCAGCACCGCGAAGGAGCCGGAGATATCGCGCTGGTCGGCCTTGCCGGTCTCTTCGGTCCAGGAGGCGCCGATGCCGCTGTCGATGGCAAAACCTGCCGCGTCATCATTGGCCCAACGCACCGCCACGTCATAGCTTTCGCGGTCGTTTGCGTCCTTCAGCACGTCAGTGCCGTAAGAGGTGGACAAAGTGAAACCCGCCAGTTCCGGGGTGTCATAGCGGACCCGGCCCAGACGGCCGCCGTCCAGATCGGTGAAGGCATCGCCGATATCCACACCGCTGAGAGCGCCGCCGGTGGTGCGGAAAGCATAGCCGCCCGCAGAGTCGGCAACAGAGTTGGAGGCGCCAAGGCCGGTGCCCGAAAAATCCGCGCCGGTGATGCCGTCGGTTGCCATCGAGCCCTGACCTGCCGAGAAACGGCCATAGCTGGCAGTGTCGAACTGGAAATCAACATGGCGGATGTTGGTGCGGTCCCAGCTGATGTTGTCGCCGGTGGTCAGCTGGCTGACCCCGTCGGAGCCGCGAAAGCCAAACGCAGTCTCAAAGCGGAACCGCAGAGTGTTTTCGCCGTAAGCTTGCTCAATCTCAAAACCGATGCGCGAATTTGACGCCTCGTTGTCCACCAGACGGTTAAAGTCTTCCTGCCCGTCATCAAAGGACTGGAACGACGGGTTGAATTGCCCGTACCAGCGGAAGCTGCCGCCAGTGTCGTTGGTGTAAGTCGGGCCCGCAAATGCCGGGGCTGCAAGCGCTGCTGCCAAAGTGGCCGCGCCTGCGCGCGCTGCAAATTTAATGCTCATTTTCTTCAAGTCTCCTGTTCCGTCAGCAGCATGTCTCTCCATCCCTGAGACCGCCGCTTGGGCCAGGAGCTATCACGCGTTTTTCCGCCCCTTCAGGGTTGAAAATTCACCCCGGGATCAGGAGAAATGAATAGGCGGTTTTCTGCCTACTGCAACTTTAAGCCTGCAAGAAACCGCCTATGGGCAATGCGTTAGGTGAAAAAGGTCACTTTCACCCAATCACTAGGCTCAGAGGGGGCATGCAATTTCTGCAACCCTGCGCACACGCTCAATACTGCATTCATTTTCGCACAGAACAGCGCAGCGGAGTCCGGCAAAAAAAGTCCCGGACAAACGAGGCAATTCAGTGCGCTGCGTCCCGCAAGGATCAGATCTTCCAACCTGCGCCTTGAACCCAAGCGATCAGATCCAGCTAGAGCCGCTGCGCGGCGTGGTTTCCGGAATGCCTGCGCCATCCGCGGCCAGCCTGTTCCAAGGCGATGCGCTTGGAACGCCGGGCCAGCGCTTACGGCATGCCGAAGGGGCTTAGTCCAGCTATCACTATCCAGCTATCCAGCGCATCGCGCAATGTGGCGCCGCGTGCGGAAAACCCGTGCAGCTGAACTAACCACCGGCATTCGGGCGCAGCTGTCTGTTCCCCGCGCACCAGCCTGACTTCGCCGCCCATCATGACGAATTGAGACGCCCGCGGGATGCCCTGAAGCTCGGACAGGATGCGCCAGTCGGAAATACTTTGCTGAGTGTTAATCTTTGACATGCGGGAGTGCTCGGATTTCCGTCTGGGGCCGTGAGTGCCGTCGTGGTGGTGCTGTCTGCGGAAAAACAGAAAGCTCTTCACGCTTCGCTGCTTCCTGGCTGGGGCACATCGGCAGAATAAACACGGTACTTGCCGTTTTGATCGCCTCTGAGCGGGCCAAGCGGGACGACATTTGCAAAGCCTGAGGACTTGGCCAGCCGTGCGACAACCGGCGGAGACAGAAACACGAAACGTTCTCCGCCCAGCTCCTGCAGGAATGTCCGCAGCCGCTGCAACACCAGCTGCCCTGCTCCCGCGGCACCATTCGATGCAAACCTGGTAAGTTCCCAGACCGCGGGATCGCACGGCGGCTCTTCATCACACAAGTCCGCGGGCAGCCCGGGAAGCATGCCGCGGACCGCATCACGCACCATATAAGTCATTTCGGATCTGCCTGGATGGCGGCCCCCGCGATCTGTGCGCAGCAGCCTCGCACCGGCCAGCGCTTCGCCTGTGGCAGGATCAAATGCGATAATGTAGTAGGCGTCCAGATGATCGTATTGATCCAGATCGCTTCGGCAGGACAACCACACGCGCCAGTTTTTGCCGTCCGCAAACACGCTCTTGCGCAACGACATAAAGGCGTCCAGCACATCCTGATCTGGACTTCTCAGTGACTTTGGCAGCCGCACCGGCTCAAACCGGACAACCATAGTTTCAATACCTGTCCGGGCCTTGGCCTCGCTCCTGGCGTATCCGTTTTGCATAAATGTATCTCCAGTACAGGTTTCGACCTTCCCTGCGCAGAAATTACACCTAAGGGTAGATTTTCGTCTGTCCACAACTACCTGACTGTTGCATTCTATTTGCAACTCTGGTCACATCAAATGCGACCTAGGTTGCGGGCAAGACAACCAAGGTTGCCGGCAGTGAGACTTAAGTCGCAAGTCATTCGGGGTGGAAGGTTGAGATGCCAAAATCTGTGATTACAACGAATCTGCCCTCGGACGGAGCAAACAGCACAAAGATTGCCGAGGCTTTTTCGGCCTGCAGATCCGCGATCAACGAAGTAAGCACCACGGGTTTCACCCTTATGGTCAACTTTTCAATCATGGGGTATGAGCACTTTGAATGTTCCTTCCACGAAAAATGGAAGGAACAGTATGACCGGGAAAACTACTTCCTTCATGACCCTGTATTCAATTGGGCGCTGAAGAACGAAGGCGCCATACGCTGGTCGGCCATTCAGCTGCCCGACCCTCTGCAGATACTCGAAAAGTCTCAGCGGTACGGTCTGGTATATGGCGCTGCCTTTGCGGCTCTGACGGGATCAAAAAGATCAATGGTGTTTGTTTCCCGGCAGGACAGGGAGCTTTCGGATAACGAGATGCGCAGGCTGAGCATGGTTGTCACCGAGTTTTTTGACTCGCTGCTTCCACCCCCGTCCCTTTCCGGGAAAGAACTGGAGATGCTGCGCCTGCATATCCAGCAGGAGATGTCTTATGATGAGATCGCAGAGCAATTTTCGCTTTCTTTATCAGCAGTGAAAACCAGTTTTCTGCGGATGCGGCAAAAGTTCGGCTGCAAGTCAACCGCGCGCCTCGCCTATCTGGCCAAAGAGCGCAACCTGTTTGGGGTAGAGCCGCCCTGAACCTGTTGACCGGCCTCAATTAAATGATCCGGGGATCGTTTCGGAACAAGCGATGCAGCGTACCAGGAATTTTGCCAAAGCTGCCGTTCGCCCACCTCGCAGGATCCGGCACTTGGGGTCGATCCTGCCACCCGCTGGGATGAGAACAGGCTAAGCAAAGGCAGCTATCCAAGACCGCCCGGCCGCGCCAGAACATAACAAGAACATGATCAAGAGTACAAAACATAGCGCAGAACACTCGCCGCGCTGAGTTTGTAGAAATTTACCCGTAAAATCAATCTGGTGCGGGTGAAGGGACTCGAACCCCCACGCCTTGCGGCGCCAGAACCTAAATCTGGTGCGTCTACCAATTCCGCCACACCCGCACGCACACAAAAATGCTTTGTGTGACGCGGTGATTATCAAAGGACAGCGGCGGATGCGAGCGGAAAACGCGTCCTCGGGCGCCCTGTGCAAAACAGCAACAATCCGTCCGCATAATTGCAACAATGGGCAGGCATTCGCCGGAAAAGGCTGGGCCTGGAATCCGGTTCTGGCATAGATTCACAAAAAAGTCTGAGGCAGACAGAGCGAGTAACAACATGAAACCGTTTGGTAATGCGGCCTTGCGCGCGCAATTGGCGATGCGCGGCCAAGCACAGCCCCGGCGCCTGTATCAGGGCAGCCAGAACATCAGCCTGCTGCGCGGCACCCTGGTACTGACCCGCGAGGGTGAGCGCGCAGCGGAAGAGGTTAAAGCAGGCGGCGGCCTCATCACCCGCACCCAGGGCATGGCCCGGGTAGAAGCGGTCCGCACCCGCCGCGCCATGCTGCAAGCCGTATGCATTTCTGCCGGATCGCTTGGCGACACCCGCGCAGACAGCGACCTGACCGTCCCTTGGGACCAGCGGGTCCTGGTCCGTGATTGGCGCGCCAAGGCAATGTTCGGCCAGCCGCAGGCAGTGGTGCCGGCCTATGAGCTGGTGGATGGCGAATTCATCCGTGATCTGGGTCTGCAGATGATGGATCTGACGATCCTGGAGTTTTCCCGCCCGCATGTGATTTATGCAGGCGGACTGGAACTGGCCGCAGCCGCCGCACCGGACGAAGATCTGCGCCCGGCAGCCTGAACCGGAGCGTTACAGGCCCAGCTTGCGGAACACGGCGGGGATCTGCTCTGGCAGGTCCTCGGCAATCAGGCCGGGGCCGAATTCCAGCGCGCATTCCACATGGACATAGGCGGCCGTTTCCGCCGCCTGCATGGGAGAGAACCCGCGCGCCATCAGCCCGGTGATGAAGCCCGCCAGCACATCGCCCGACCCGGCGGTGGCCAGCCAGGGAGCAGAACGTTCGTAATGCGCGGAATTGACCGAGCAGCGGCCGTCCGGCGCGGCAATCACCGTATCCGGCCCCTTGAACAGCACCACGCAGCCGGCGCGTATTGCCGCCTCGCGGGTGGCATCCACTTTAGAGTCAGCCGGGCCTGTGGTGGCTGGCGCATTCAGCTTTTCGGCCAGGTCCGGGAACAGCCTGGCAAATTCACCGCCATGCGGGGTGATCACACAGTCTTCATGCAAAACCTCAAACAGCACCTCCGGCTTCATCTCGAACCGGGTAAGCGCATCTGCATCCAAAACGGTTGGCCGCTTTTCCTTCAGCGCGGCAAAAACCATCGCCTGCGTATCCGCCCCGCGTCCCATACCGGGGCCAAGGCAAATAGCGCTGAGCCGTTCGTCTTCCATCAGCTCCACCAGCCCATGCGCGCCGTCGATCTGGCGAAGCATGATGGCGGTCAGATTGGCGGCATTTTCAAACATCGCCGAGCGCGGCGAACCGACGGTGACCAGCCCGGCCCCGATCCGCAAAGCACCGCGGGCAGCCAGTCGGGCGGCGCCGGTTTTGCCGTGGCCGCCGGAGAGGATGAGGGCGTGGCCGTGGGAATATTTGTGCCCCGCCGCCTTGCCGCCCCCAGATGGTGCCGCAAGCGTCACCACTTTGCCCGGCACCGCTGGGCTGTCCCTGTCAGCAAGGCCGATGTCTTTCACAACAATTTTGCCGCACGCAACCGCGCCGTCAGAGAGGAACTGCCCGAGCTTGGCCCGGTGGAAGCTCACCGTGAAATTTGCCATCACTACTGAATCGAACGGATTTTCACCCGCGTACCCCAGGTACAGCCCGCTATCCGCGCAAGCGCCGCTGGGCATATCGACTGCTACAACCCGCGGGGCCGCGCCACGGCGGGAAGCGGCTTGCCAGAGGTTCAGCTCATTTTGAATCTCGCCTTGATCCAGAAACGGCCGCGTCAGCCCTGTGCCGAAGACCGCATCAACCGCCAGATCCGCATCCCCTCCAGCGTCAATCACTTCCTCACAAAGCGGCCGTACCGCGTCTGACTCCCGCCACCGCTCATAATTCGTCTTCGCATCCGGCGGCAGCTTGTCCGGGTCTCCATAAAGAAACACCTCCACCGCCCAACCGCGCTCCTTCAAAAGCCGCGCCACCACAAAGCCGTCGCCGCCGTTGTTGCCCGGCCCGCACAGGACCACCGCCCGGCGCGGCTTTTCATCTTTGTCCAAATACTCCGGGGAGTGCGAGGGGCCGGCCCCTCGCTCTTCTGCCAGCTCCGGCCACTCCTCAAAGATGGCCTCAACCACCCCCTGCCCGGCCCGCTCCATCAGCTCCAGCCCGGTCACTTCGCCGGACTCAATGGCGGCCTGTTCAATGGCCCGCATCTGGGCGGCGGTCAGCAGTTCGGTCATTTCGTCTTCTTTCCCGATTCATTTTTGCGCAATCCTTGGGCGCAATGCTTAATTTTTAGGCGGCGACCATCAAATCCTGGCCAGAATTGCCGCAGCTGCACAGCCGCGCATTGCTGCCTTCATTTAGAAGTGAAATGACACCCTCAACAAGCTTGCGAGGAGCCATTCCGATGAAAAAGATCGAAGCCATCATCAAGCCTTTTAAACTGGATGAGGTGAAGGAAGCGTTGCAGGACGTCGGCGTCCAGGGTCTTTCCGTCATCGAGGTCAAAGGCTTTGGCCGTCAGAAGGGCCACACCGAGCTGTACCGCGGTGCTGAATATGTGGTCGACTTCCTGCCCAAGGTGAAGGTCGAGGTTGTGCTGGACGACGATCAGGTCGACCAAGCGATCGAGGCCATCGTCGACGCCGCCAAAACCGACAAGATCGGCGACGGCAAAATCTTTGTTTCGCCCGTCGAGCAAGCCATCCGCATCCGCACCGGCGAGACCGGCCCGGACGCGTTGTAAGTTAACAGAAAATCTCCAAGACATCTCTAAAGAAGGACTAAGGGAATGAGCGTAGACGCAGTTCTCAAGACTCTCCGTGAAGACGACGTCGCCTATGTCGACATCCGTTTCACCGACGTGCGCGGCCGCCTGCAGCACGTGACCGTGGACGTGGACCTGGTCGACGAAGACTTCCTCGAAGAAGGCTTCATGTTCGACGGCTCCTCGATCGCCGGCTGGAAGTCGATTGAAAACTCCGACATGAAACTGATGGCCGACACCACGTCTGCCTATATCGATCCGTTTTATGCCGAGAAAACCCTCTGCATCCATTGCTCGATTGTTGAGCCCGACACCGGCGAAGCCTATGAGCGCGACCCGCGCGGCACCGCCCAGAAGGCTGAAGCCTACCTGAAGTCCTCCGGCATCGGCGATGTGGCCTATATGGGCCCCGAAGCGGAGTTTTTCCTGTTTGACGACGTGCGCTACTCCAACACCATCAACAAGGTGTCCTATGAAGTAGACGCAACCGACGGTTCCTGGAACACCGACGCCGAGTTCGAGATGGGCAACATGGGCCACCGCCCGGGCCTGAAGGGCGGCTATTTCCCGGTGAACCCGACCGACGAAGCGCAGGACCTGCGTTCCGAAATGCTCTCGACCATGAAGCGTCTGGGCATGAAGGTCGACAAGCACCACCACGAGGTTGCCTCCTGCCAGCACGAGCTGGGCCTGATCTTTGACAGCCTGACCAAACAGGCCGACGAGCTGCAGAAATACAAATACGTGATCCACAACGTGGCGCACGCCTATGGCAAATCGGCGACCTTCATGCCGAAGCCGATCTATGGCGACAACGGGTCCGGCATGCACGTGAACATGTCGATCTGGAAAGACGGCAAGCCGCTGTTTGCAGGCGACAAATACGCCGACCTGAGCCAGGAAGCGCTGTATTTCATCGGTGGCATTCTGAAGCATTCCAAGACCCTGAATGCCTTCACCAACCCGTCCACCAACTCCTACAAGCGCCTGATCCCCGGCTTTGAAGCCCCGGTTCTGCGCGCCTACTCCGCCCGCAACCGTTCCGGCTGCGTACGGATCCCGTGGACCGAAAGCCCGAAAGCCAAGCGCGTCGAGGCCCGTTTCCCCGATCCGGCGGCGAACCCCTACCTGTGCTTTGCCGCGCTGCTGATGGCCGGCCTGGACGGCATCAAGAACAAGATCGATCCCGGCGAAGCCATGGACAAGAACCTGTACGATCTGCCGGCCGAAGAGCTGGAAGGCATCCCGACCGTCTGCGGCAGCTTGCGTGAAGCTGTTGACGCGCTGGCCGCCGACCACGACTTCCTGCTGCAGGGCGACGTATTCACCAAAGACCAGATCGACGGCTACATCGAGCTGAAGATGGAAGAGGTGCACAAGTACGAGCACACCCCGCATCCGGTCGAATTCGGCATGTACTACAGCTGCTAAGCTGCAGCACCATGTTTAGAAAGGGCGTCCCTCGGGGCGCCCTTTTCTATTGCACCTCTTGCTCTTGGGCGGCACTTTCAGTATTCCGCCCGGCTCAGCCCAGCAGACAGGAGCCTTCCCATGACTGCCCCCAACACCCTTGGTATCGACTTTGGCACCTCCAATTCGGCGGCGGGGATTGCCGTGGCCGGCCGGCCCTGGCTGGTCGAGATGGAACCTGGCGAGCAGACCCTGCCTACCGCTGTGTTCTTTGAGGACGGCGCGCGTGCCATGCGGATCGGCCACAGCGCCACGCGGGCGCTGATCAACGGTGACGAGGGACGTTTCATGCGCGCCTTGAAAAGCCTGCTGGGCACGCCGCTGCTGCATGAGGAACGGCGGCTGGGCGGCGAGCGGATCAGTTTCGGCACCCTCATCGCCCGCTTTCTGGCCGAGATGAAGACCCGCGCCGAGACGGCGACGCATATGGAATTCACCCACGCGCTGTCCGGCCGGCCGGTGCGGTTTCATTCCAAGGATGAGGCCCGCAATATCCAGGCCGAAAAGGACCTGCGCGCCTGTTACCTGGAGGCGGGTTTTCACGACGTGCTGTTCATGTATGAACCCGAAGCCGCCCTGCGCGCTGCAGCACCTGCGCCGGGCCGCGGGCTGATTGTCGATATCGGCGGCGGCACCTCGGACTTTACCGCCTTTGAACAGGACGCAAACGGCGCAACCCGCATCCTGGCCTCGCATGGGGTGCGGCTGGGCGGCACCGATTTTGACCGGCAGCTGAGCATCCATCATGTGATGCCGCTGCTGGGACGCGGCAGCCAAATCCGCAACAGTTTTGGCGGCGGCACCCTGCCGGCCCCGAACCGGCTGTTCAACGATCTGGCCACCTGGCAGATGATCCCGTTCCTTTACAGTCCGGAGAACCGCCGGGCCGCAAAGGACCTGGCCGCCAATGCGGTTGAACCGGACAGGCTGACCCGGTTGGTTGACGTGCTGGAGGACGAACTGGGGCACGAACTGGCCTTTGCGGTTGAGCGCGGCAAGATCCAGGCCAACACGGCAGGCGGCGCGGCGGCGATCGACCTGAAGCTGCTGCAGCGCGGCCTGTCAGTGCCGCTGCCCGCCGCAGAAATGAACCAGACTCTGGCAGAACAGACCGCAGCCATCGGGGCCTGCGCTGCCGAGACTCTGGCGCAGGCCGGTCTTACTGCTGGCAAGGTGGACCGGATCGTACTGGTCGGCGGCTCTTCGCTGCTGGGGGCGGTTCAGGCGCAAATGCGCAGCATCTGTCCAAACGCCCGCGTTGAAACAGGAAATGCCATGACAGCGGTGGCGGACGGGCTTGCCCTGGCCGCCGGAACAGCCTTTGCTTAGGTAAATGGGAACCATGCACGGCTTTTCCCGTTAGACACGCGCGGCCAGCACGTTAGGCTGAAAGCTACGAGTCACATTTGAGAGAGTCTTTCATGCGCCGTCTGCTGGCCTCTGCCCTGATTTCCACCCTGCTAGCTTCCCCTGCCCTGGCCGCGCCTTGCGGCAATACCTCATCCGGGTTTGACGCCTGGAAGCGGGATTTTCAGCGCGAGGCCAAGCGCGCAGGCGTGCGCAAGGCAGGATTGCAGGCGCTTGCCGCCGCGCAATATGCCCGCCGCACGATTTCTGCTGACCGCAACCAGAAGAGCTTTAAATACTCGCTGGAGAAATTCATGCAGATCCGCGGCTCGGCGACCATCGTGGCGCAGGGCCGCAAGCGCAAGGCGCGCAACCCGGAATTTTATGCCGCACTTGAGCGGAAATTCGGCGTGCCCGCCGGCGTTCTGATTGCAATCCACGGGATGGAAACCGCGTTCGGCAACTATATGGGCGACAGCCAGGTGGTTTCCGCCATCGTGACGCTGACCTATGATTGCCGCCGCTCCGATTTTTTCCGCCCGCATGCGCTGGGGGCGCTGAAATTGGTGGATCAGGGCGCCATCACCCCGGCCACGCTGGGGGCCAAGCACGGCGAGCTGGGCCATACCCAGTTCCTGCCCGGCAATGCGCTGCAATACGGGGTGGACTGGGACGGCAACGGGCAGGTGGATTTCTACAATATGGGGGACGCGATGGCCTCCACCGCCAATTACCTGCGCCAAAAAGGCTGGAAACCCGGCAAGGGCTATCAGCAGGGCGAGCCGAACTACCGGGTTCTGAAAGAATGGAACGCCGCAACTGTTTATCAGCAGTCTCTCGCAATCATGGGGCGGCAGATCGACGGCTAAGCCGCAACCAAGAAAATTTCAGGCAAGGTTGCTGCCTGCTCCTTTGGCTGTATTGCGTCTGCCCTTTTGACCGCCAGGAACAGTGAAGATGATTCCCGCGCCATTGTAGGCTCTTGGGCATCAATGTGTCCGCCGACCGCCGCAATTGGGCCGCAATCCAGCCATCCAAATCGAACACATAGAAATAAACCCAATAAAAACAATAGCATCAACAACGCCCTGTTTCCTGCAACTCTGTTCGCGCTGTTTCGCCTGACGCCGTGTTTTCCGCCCCACTTTCAACTCGTTCAAATTTTATCCTTCTTTTAACGGCACCCTGAATGGAGGATCCGGACGGTGGCAGAGAAAGTGCAGTATACAGGCAGGCTTGGACTGGAAGCCCGCGATACCGGGACCCTTTCAGCAGCGGTTTCGGCTGTTGTGGACACGCTCGAGGATTTCGGCCATCCGGCAGAAACAATTGAGGCGCGGGCAGAAAATACAGCCAAAATTCAATGTGACCATTACCTGGTGACTGTACGCCTGCGCAGGGTCCCCTTGCGGCGCGCCAGCCGGCTGACAAACTCGATGCTGCAGCCCGCGGCACTGCTGGAACTTTCGCTGACGCCCGCCTTTCCCGATTATTGCGATCAGGAGATTTCGGAGCTGTTCCTGGCCGAAATGCTGCGGCGGCTGCTTCCTGCTGTCGAGGCAACTTTGGTTGAATGGCGCGAATCCGATGTGGCACTGACGTGCGAACAGTTCCTGAGCGTGTTCGAGCCCAATCCGGAAAGCAGCCTGCAAGCCACACCCGGGCCAGCCGAAACCCGGCAGGAACAACCCGCTCCTGTCAGGCTGCGCGGCCGGGCATGTTTCACTCCGGTTGATCAAGCTGCGCTGGCACTTGATGCCCACTGCGACCAAGCGTTCCAAGCCGTCAGGCTTACCCAAAGCGAACCAGAAGAAACCCAGAAAGCGGATCGTGCTCAGGCCAGAGCCCGCAAACCGGAACAGGCCCAAAGCCCCTACCGCGGCTGGGCGTATCAACTCAGATCGACGGCGATTGCCGCTTTCAGCATTGCGGGCACCCGCCGATTGCGCTTCATCAGCCATCTTATGCTTCTGACAGCTTTGCTGCTGTATTTGGAAAGTGCCGGAATGGTGCAGGCTGCCCGCCCGCTGGTGCCATAGGCCCTGTGTACGAACACGGACCGCCACGTTTGATGATACCCCCCCCCTTCACGGTTCACATTATCCAATGCCCAAGGGTCAGAAACGACTGTAAAACCCGTCGTTTTCTGCTGCGCTTCCGCCAGTAGACGGCTGCACACTGGACAAACCTGTGCAGCGACGGAGGCCACGCATGAACGAGCATTACCGCGACATCCGCAAAATAGATCCAACCCGCGGCGCCAATCTGGGCGACAACACCCCGAACAACAATGACCGGGTGGAGATCGGCCCGACCCAGCTGGCTTTTGGCGAATGGGCCGAGGCCGGTCTGCAGCTTCCTGACCTGCAGGCCATGCGCAAATTCCGTTGGGAGCGGCTGACCCGTTTCATCAACGACCGCGGCTATGCCGGCCTTCTGGTATTTGATCCGCTGAACATCCGCTATGCCACCGACAGCACCAACATGCAGCTGTGGAACACTCACAACCCGTTCCGCGCCCTGCTGATCTGCGCCGACGGCTACATGGTGCTGTGGGATTACAAACAGTCGCCTTTCCTCAGCGAATTCAACCCGCTGGTGCGCGAACAGCGCGCTGGTGCGGACCTGTTTTACTTCGACCGCGGCGACAAGGTGGATGTGGCGGCGGATGTGTTCTCCAATGAGGTGCGCAAACTGCTGGAGGAACACAGCGGCAGCAACAAGCGCCTGGCAGTGGACAAGGTCATGCTGCACGGGCTGCGCGCGCTGGAGGCGCAAGGCCTGGAGATCCTCCCCGGCGAAGAGCTGACCGAAAAATGCCGCGCGGTGAAAGGCCCGGACGAGATCCTGGCAATGCGCTGCGCCCATCACGCCTGCGAAACCGCAGTGGCCGCGATGGAACGGTTCGCCCGCGAAAAGGTGCCCGGCGGCGATATCTCGGAAGACGACGTCTGGGCGGTGCTGCACGCGGAAAACATCCGTCGCGGCGGCGAGTGGATCGAAACCCGGCTGCTGGCCTCCGGCCCGCGCACCAACCCCTGGTTCCAGGAGTGCGGCCCCCGTATTATCCAGAACAATGAGATGATCAGTTTTGACACCGATCTGGTGGGGTCCTACGGGATCTGCATCGATATCTCGCGCAGCTGGTGGATCGGCGATGAAAAACCCCGCGCCGATATGGTCTATGCCATGCAGCACGGCGTCGAACACATTCGCCACAATATGGAGATGCTGAAACCCGGCGTGAACATCCAGGAACTGTCACGCGGCTGCCATGTGTTGGATGCGCAGTTCCAAAAGCAGAAATACGGCTGCATGATGCACGGCGTTGGACTGTGCGATGAATGGCCGCTGGTTGCTTATCCGGACCAGATGGTCGAGGGCGCCTTTGACTATGACCTGGAACCGGGCATGGTTCTGTGTGTCGAAGCGCTGATCTCCCCCGAAGGCGGCGATTTTTCGATCAAGCTGGAAGACCAGGTGCTGATCACTGAGGACGGCTACGAGAACCTGACCAAATACCCGTTCGACAAGGCACTCATGGGGGAAGCCTGACCTGAACTGCCGGCCCCGCCTGTACAGGCGGGGCCGGGATACCCTGCGGCGCCGTCAGGCGCCTCCGCTTAAGAACAGCGCCAGCTTTTCGCGCAGCACCAAAACACCCGGTGACTCCGTCACCTCCTGCAGCCGGTCCAGCGGCACCCAGGCCAGCGTATGGGATTCCCCGCTCACCGCAATTTCCCCGGCCTCCGCCTGAAACAGATAACGCACATCATAATGCAGATGCGCGCGGTCCTTCGCAGTTTGCGGGATTTCGTGAATATCCACATCAAACACCTGGCCGGACAACGGCTTGATCCGGGACAGCCCGCTTTCCTCATAAGCTTCTTTCAGCGCGACAAAAGGCACGTCGGCAATGCCATCGCAATGGCCGCCCAACTGCAGCCAGCGGTCCAGCTTCCGGTGATGGGTAAGCAGAACGCATTTCATGTCCGGTGACATCACAAAGGCTGATCCGGTCACATGGCCGGTCTCAGCATTGCGGCCAAAGGCCTGAGGCTCGCTTTCGCAAAACTTCCGCAAATGCCGCCACATTTTCCGGTCACGGGCTGTCCGGGGTTTGTAATATCCAACGCCGCTCAGAGTTATTGCGCTCATCTGCCTTCACCTTCCCGTGACGTTGCGGGCTGCCGCCTTGTTCAGGGCTCATTGCGCGCTCAATCTATGCAGAACACCCAACAAAGGCCACGCCCATGCCCGCTGAACGCATCTCCTTTCCCGGCCATGCCGGAACACCCCTTGCTGCCCGCCTTGATCTGCCCGAGGGACCGGTCCTTGCAACGGCGCTCTTTGCCCATTGCTTCACCTGCTCCAAAGATATCCCGGCGGCACGGCGGATTGCCGGGCGGCTGGCGGCGATGGGGATCGCGGTGCTGCGGTTCGACTTTACCGGATTGGGGCATTCCGAAGGGGAGTTCGAAAACACCTCCTTCAGCTCTAATGTCGCGGATCTGATCATGGCGGCGCAATATTTGGCCTCGCGCGGCATGGCGCCCTCGTTGCTAATCGGCCATTCCCTGGGCGGCGCGGCGGTGCTGCGGGCGCGGGCAGGCATCCCGTCTGTCAAAGGCGTGGTGACACTGGGCGCGCCGTTTGATCCCGGCCATGTCTCGCACCACTTCGACGCTGCCTTGCCCGAGATTGAAGCCAAAGGCCGTGCAGAAGTCTGCCTGGGCGGGCGGCCTTTTGTCATTGGCAGGGAATTCGTCGACGATATCAACGCCGAAGCGCTGGAGCCTGCAATTACCGGCCTCAAGGCTGCACTGCTGGTGCTGCATGCCCCGCGGGATGAAACAGTAAGCATCGACAATGCGGCCTCGATCTTTGCCGCGGCCAAACACCCCAAAAGCTTTGTCACCCTGGATGATGCCGATCACCTGATCAGCCGTGCTGCGGATGCGGAATATGCCGCCGAGGTGATTGCCGCCTGGGCCGGGCGCTATGTCAGAATGGCCCCGCCCGCGCCGCCGCCCGGTGCCCCCGAAGGCATCCTGCGGGTGACCGAGGCGGACCCGGAGGGGTTCCTGCAGGATGTGCAATCCGGTCCCTATCACCACACCTTTGCGGATGAGCCATTGGCCTATGGCGGCACCAATCGCGGCATGTCGCCTTACGGCTTTGTGGCGGCGGGGCTGGGCGCCTGCACTTCGATGACGCTGCGCATGTATGCCCGCCGCAAGGGCTGGCCGTTGGAGGGGATCAGCGTAGATGTCAGCCATGACAAGGTGCACGCCCAGGATGCCCAGCCGACGGGACCTGCCAAAATCGACCAGTTCACCCGTGTGATCCACCTCTGCGGCCCTTTGAGCGGGGAGCAGCGGGCCAAGCTGATGGAGATTGCAGACAGATGCCCGGTGCACCGGACACTGGAGAGCGGCGCCAAAGTGGTGACGCATCTGGAGACCACCCCCCAGGCGGCGACTGCGTAACTTTCAATATTCCAGGATCTCCCGCGCCCGGCCGTTGCAGGAAACCTGCAACGGCAGCGGCCTTGGGCCCGGCGCCGCGCCAAGGCGCGGCGCCGGGCCCAACTGCGGCAGGCCTTCGCCAGAAGGCCGCAGCGCAGGCGGGAGACCGCCCCTGCTGTTATTCAGAGTAGCGGCCAGCAGTGATGCCTCCGCTTTCATCCACAAACCGCAATGCCGCTCCATCGCTTTCCAAAACAAAACAGGCCCACAGGTCCGACGGCGGCCAGGTGGAGCAGTATTTACCGTCCCGCACACCCCAGTAGCCCCAGCTGTCATGACCAGCATTGTACAACGTCCGTCCCGACGTCCGGAACTCCTGCCAGGCGCCGCTGCCATAGACCAGCTTGCGCCCTGCCAGCGCGGCTTGCACGTCCTCTCCGCTCAACGCCCGCCATTCCGCCGCCGCAAGCGGCGAAACGGTCAATGATACCGCAATCATCAGGGCAATGTGCCTCATGTCCGTCTCCCAGCCTTGCTGTCACGCCTTACCTGATCTAATAGGCCCGGCATCTGCTGCACAATCACATAAAGGTGCTTTCGCCCATGATCCCGCGCTATGCCCGCCCTGAAATGGTCGCCATCTGGTCGCCCGAAACCAAATTCAAGATCTGGTACGAGATCGAGGCCCATGCCTGCGAAGCCATGGCCAACCTCGGCGTGATCCCGCGCGAAAACGCTGATGCCGTGTGGAAAGCCAAGGACGTCGAATTCGACGTCGCCCGCATTGACGAGATTGAAGCCGTCACCAAGCACGACGTTATCGCCTTCCTCACCCACCTTGCTGAGCATGTCGGCTCTGAAGAAGCCCGCTTTGTGCATCAGGGCATGACTTCGTCTGATGTGCTGGACACCTGCCTGAACGTGCAGCTGGTGCGTGCCGCCGACATTCTGCTGGACGGCATGGACAAGCTGCTGGCGGCGCTGAAGAAACGCGCGCTGGAGCATAAGAACACCGTGCGCGTCGGCCGCAGCCACGGCATCCATGCCGAACCTACCACCATGGGTCTGACCTTTGCCCGTTTCTATGCCGAAATGGACCGCAACAAGAACCGTCTGGAAAAAGCCCGCTGGGAAGTCGCCACCGGCGCGATCTCCGGCGCCGTCGGCACCTTCGCCAATGTTGACCCCGTGGTCGAGGATCACGTCTGCGAACAGCTGGGCCTGCGGCCTGAGCCGATCTCGACCCAGGTAATCCCGCGCGACCGTCATGCGATGTTCTTTGCCACCCTTGGCGTCATCGCATCCTCGATCGAAAACGTTGCTGTGGAAATCCGCCACATGCAGCGCACCGAGGTGCTGGAGGGTGCCGAATTCTTCTCGATGGGCCAGAAAGGCTCCTCGGCGATGCCGCACAAGAAGAACCCGGTTCTGACCGAAAACCTGACCGGCCTGGCGCGCTTGGTCCGCATGACCGTTGTGCCCGCAATGGAAAACGTGGCGCTGTGGCATGAGCGCGATATCTCCCACTCCTCCGTGGAACGCGGCATCGGCCCCGATGCCACCGTCACCCTCGACTTTGCCCTGCACCGTCTGGCAGGTGTCATCGACAAGATGCTGGTGTTCCCCGAGAACATGCTGGACAACATGAACAAATTCCCAGGTCTGGTAATGTCGCAGCGGGTGCTGCTGGCACTGACCCAGGCCGGCGTCAACCGCGAAGACGCCTATGCCATGGTACAGCGCAACGCCTTGAAAGTCTGGGAAGACCGGGTTGATTTCCGCGAACTGCTGCTTGCGGATACCGATGTGGTTGCGGCCCTTGGCAAAGAGGCGATCAACGAGAAATTCGACATGGGCTATCACACCAAACATGTCGACACGATCTTCCGCCGGGTGTTCGGCGAGTAAACCGGCTCCTGGAAACCAATGTGAACGCCCCGTCAGCATGGCGGGGCGTTTCTTCATCCGGGGTTCATCCTGCACCTGAAAGGGAATGGTACAGAAACCTTAACCCAGGCATCGCTCATACCGCCCATGCAATTGTTTGCAGAATTTGGCGAAGCCCTGATCCGGCGCCACCTGCAGTAATTTCAGGCGGCCATAGGCCCGGAATGCTGTTTCAGCGTAAATTGTATCCATTAGTCCACTGATCCGGGACGGCAGCAGATGGTGTTCTCCCTCATGCATGAGAGCGGCACCGTTCTGATCCTCAAGAAAGACGTCAATTCCAGCACCCCATGGATCGAAAGGGAGTTCCGCCCGTTCGAACAGCTCCGCCCCCGTTTCACGGCGGCAGATGGCTGCGAGGTTGCCGGCCCAGTCTACCTGTGAGCAGACAAGAACTTTCAGATCACCAAATTTGCCGAAGGCCGGACCGCCTCGGATGCCTTGCGGACCTCGCAATCACAAGCACAGGCCAATCAGGTTTCCGGCGTTGCGGAAAATGGCTTTACCATCTTCCTAAATACCAGCCTTGCGAACCGCAAAACATCTGGATGAACTGGGTTTTAACCGAAATTGACAAACTAGCGGCTGGTGACGATGTTTGCGCGCAACCGGATCACTACTCTGCATTTCCGGAACAGCTCCATGGTCAATCACAACAGTTTCAGGCCGCCTCCTGCAACCGCGTGCCTTTCCAAGGCGACCTTCACAGCGGCAATCTGATCCTTGGCAAAGGGACGGCCTTGGGTCTGGATCTGGCCTACCGCGAGAATAAACCGGCCATCTACGACGAGGTTGACTTCCTGACCAGCGACTTGAAAAACCCTCTCGCCGCCCGGGACATCGGCCCCGGCGGGGTGCGGCAGTCCAGTTTGGAGTATTTTACAAAACCGAACGGCGCCCCATCAGCCGCCCTTTGCTGAATATCCATTTGCGGGCCAGGTTGCTGATTGAGCTGATGCGCATCCGGAAGTCCACGGTGAACCTAAACGGCTTTGTTGCGCAAATCGGATGACGGGCAGACTCCCCCTTTCCCCGGACGGGCTTACCCTACGGGCTCTGTGACAGATATGCTCAGAGCGGTGTAGCGAATGAGCGCGGCAACGCGGACCTGGATTTTCGCAGCATGGCGTTCGAAGTCCCGTGCCATCAACGACTGGCCCAACGGTTTCAGGCAGTTCATCCAATCACCCGGAAAACGGTTCCCCGGATCGTTTTCTGATCCGGCTCATATCTCGACGCGGCTCCTACGGTGAAATCCACTCCATCGCCGCCACAGCTCGCGGCCGAGGAACCGCGACGCGTTGACCGCCGCGCTTCGGGTGGTAGCTCCGGCAGTTGCGGGTTTTCACGGCTTGGCGTACTTGCGCGGTGGAATGACAGCATGAGCATTGCGAGCTGCAATCGCGTCGCGGCATTTGCGCGTGTCGTAGGCCCCGGCAGCGGTGACCGTTCAATGCCCAGCTCTGGCGGGAATTGGCTCAGCAGTTCAGGCAACAAGGGCGCGTCACCGATGTTGCTGCTGGTGACCTCAATCGCCCGGACTTCCAGTGTTTCCTCATCGATACCGATGTGTATCTTGCGCCAGGTGTGGCGCTTCAAGCCGCCCGCCTTCATCCTCAGCTTTGATGCCGGGCAGTGGTCAGGCACGTCTGGATTGATACGTCACTGAATTGCCGCAGCCGACCCCGTTTGCCGCTTGGTGGCGGCACCCAGATCATCCCGGGATCAATCAAGACCGAAAGCAATCCGCGTTGCTTTAGTGCGCTCGCCATTGTGCTCGAACCAATGGTGCATCAATGGCTCGCTGTACGAAGGCCAGTTCGTGAAGTTGTACCTCGTCGCAGCCCCCAGCCGCTGTTTGCTGCCTGTCGAATGCTGTCGGCGCGTGAGGCTGGGCCAAGCCGCAAAATCGCGGGCCTTGGGGAACGTCCCAGGCGGCAGCGCAAGGGTGGCGATGGCCGTAGAGATCAGCGGGCCGAAGCCCGGCATTGAGCTTGGCAATCTCTGCCTCCATCCGGGTCAAGGCCGCGATCAGCACCTTGAGTGTGGGGATCGCACTAGCTGGCAGACCGCTTTCCGGGGCATCGGCGGCATCGTTCTTCTCTTGCTTGACGAAGGGTTTGACATTTGCAGGCGGGATCAGGCGTGCATCGTGGCCTGGCATGCTGATCCCGCGGCCCAAGTGATGCGCGCCACCGCAGTCTCTCATCTAGAAAACATAGGGCAGCAACTCGCTGAAGAAGGCCTGCACCTGACCCCACCGCAGCTTCTTGCGCGGAACAGGCTGTTCCGCTCTATCTGCCTGTCGGGCCTGAAACACATTCTTGGCCAGATCGAGTTCGACCGTATTAATCTCCGGCGTGACCGCTCTCCTTTGTGGATCGTTGCAGACCCACCTTGGCACATTGGTGCCGTCGGGAGCTGCTGCATCTCTAAGGCTGGGACGAAGAAAAGAAAGATCCGGTTTGAACTCCTTCTGGCGCGGTTCTCAACCGCCTTTGCACAACCGCTTGCCGACTGAATGATTTCTGAACTATTTTCATCTCCCGCAGTTTTGATGTGAATAAATTGGCCGGCCTGCGGGTTGTAAGGGTACGTTGATCACGATTTCATGCATCAGGAGATGACGACATGCGTTATTTTGCTCTCGCCGCTGCCTTGACCCTGCCGATGACGGCTTATGCCGCAGGCGGCAATGACTGGAACCCGCCGAAACCTTCCGAGACCACCAAGACCTGCAAGGGCAAGCGGATCTGGGACCCAAACAAGAAACGCTGCGTGCGGCCCAAGAAATCGTCCCTGAACCAGCAGGACCTGTTGAATGCGGCGCGCGAGCTGGCCTATGCGGGCCGCCAGCAGGATGCACAGGCAGTGCTGAGCGCGGCGCCGGACCAGCAGGATACCCTGGTGCTGACCTATTGGGGTTTCACCCACCGCAAACTGGGAAATTTGGAATTGGCGCAGGCCTATTACGATCAGGCGCTTGAACAGGATCCGGATAACATACTTGCCCGCTCCTATATGGGCCAAGGCCTTGTGAATCAGGGGAAATACGGCGCGGCCCTGATACAGTGGAAAGAGATCAAGGCACGGGGCGGTGATGGCACCTGGGCCGAAGCTTCGCTGCGCAACGCCTTGGAAACAGGTGCAACTTACAGCTACTAGCTTCAGCCTTTCTTTACGGCTTGCGGCCTATCCTGCCCTCGATGATCAAGAAGAATCTTTGGTAGGGTGCGAGAATGCCTCAAGACAATTTGCTGGCGCTTCCGATGGCTTCAGGCGGGCCGGACCTGGGCGGGTTCGGAGCCCCGGCCCCTCTGGGCGGCGGGGGCGGCAGCGGGCTGAGCGGCAAGGCAAAGGCCGCAATTATCGTCCGGCTGCTGCTAAATGAAGGCGCAGAAATCCCGCTGGAGGAGCTGCCGGACGACTTGCAGCTGGAGCTGACCCAGCAGATGGGCAAGATGAGCATTGTCGATCGCGATACGCTGAATACGGTGGTCGGCGAATTTGCCGATCTGCTGGACAACGTTGGCCTGCATTTCCCCAATGGCCTGGCCGGTGCGCTGAATGCGATGCAAGGCAAGATCAGCCGCCACACCCACAGCCGCCTGCGCAAGGAAGCCGGTGTGCGCCAGTTCGGTGACCCATGGGAGCGCTTGAAACAGCTGCCGCCCGAAGATCTGGCAGGTCTGGCCGAGGCGGAAAGCACCGAAGTGGCCGCGGTTCTGCTGTCCAAGCTGGACACCGCCAAAGCGGCGCAAATGCTGGTGCATCTGCCCGGCCCGATTGCCCGCCGCATCACCTATGCCGTCAGCCACACCGCCAATGTGACGCCCGACACCGTGGACCGGATCGGCCTGTCGCTTGCCGCTCAGGTCGAAGCCCGGCCCGATCTCGCCTTTGATGAGACTCCGGGCCAGCGTCTTGGCGGCATTCTGACCGAAGCGGCGGCAGCCAAACGTGATGAAGTGCTGACAGCGCTGGATGAAGAGGATGAGGATTTTGCCACCAAGGTGCGCAAGGCGATCTTCACCTATGCGCTGATCGGTGAACGGATGCAGCCGATCGACGTGCCCAAGCTGATGCGGGTGCTGTCGCAGCCGGATCTGGTCACGGCCATGGCCTTTGCCACCGACGAGGAAGACGTGGCAACCAACGAATTCCTGCTCAAGAACATGTCCAGCCGGATGGCAGACAATATCCGCGAGGAAGTGGGCGAGCGCGGCAAGGTCAAGCGCAGCGATGGCGAGGCTGCGTTCAGCATGATCATCTCGGCGATGCGCGATTTGGTGGCAACAGGCGAGATTGATCTGAAATCCGACGAGGATGAGGAGGACGGCGGCTAAGATCCGCAACTTGCGCCGGGACGGCAGGCGCGCAGACCATTCTGCCCGCGCCTGCGAGCGGCTTGTACCTGCCGGTCCAGCTGCGTATGATGCGGGCTTCCGGGCGCATTCCCGCGCCGCAGCCATCCAGACGCCATGCCCGTAGATCCTTCCGAGCTCTCCACCTGGAGCCATGTCAAATATTATGGCAGCAACCTGTTTCTGCGCGGGCTGCTGGTTGGCACGCGGCTGATCCCTTATGGGTTGAGGGTGCCCATGATGGGCCGGCTGGTGACAGCTATGGGCCGGCTGGCCGGGTTCGAAAAGCGGGTGCGCAGCAACCTGGATCTTGTCAGCCCCGAGCTGGCGGAAATTGATCCCCGCGCGCTTTACCGGGACGTCAGCGATAATGCGGGCCGGATGATAGCCGAAATCTATGCCGGCGCCCCTTTTCACGACCGCGCCAGGGCTGCCCCCATTACCGGCCCCGGCCTGAAAGCGCTGGAAGAGGCCCGTGCAGCAGGGCGTCCGGTCCTGCTGGCTACGGCGCATTTCGGCAATTACGATGCCGCCCGCGCGGCGCTGTTTGCCCGCGGTTTCGAGATGGGTGCGCTTTACCGCCGGATGGCCAACCCTTATTTCAACGACCATTACGTGGCAGCAATCAAAGGCAACGGCGAACCCCTGTTCGAACAGGGAAAGCGTGGCATGGTCGCGCTTGTCCGGCACTTGAAAAAGGGCGGTATCGCGGCAATCGTCACTGATCTTCACGCCCAGGGCGGAGAGCTGATCGATTTCTTCGGCAAACCTGCGGTAACCTCTACCGTGCCGGCCGAACTGGCGCTGAAATTCGGCGCTGCTGTCATCCCTGTTTACGCGGTGCGGCAGGACAACGGTCTGGACTTCGAGATCGTGATGAGCGCTGAGATCCCGCATTCCGATCCGCTCACCATGACCAAATCCCTCAGCGCGGATCTGGAAGCCATTGTGCGCAAGCACACCGGCCAATGGTTCTGGATCCACCGCCGCTGGAAACCCTATGTTCCACTGCCCAAACCCGGCAGGAAGGCAAATCCCGAGGCGGGCTGACCCAGGCTGCTACTCGGCACGGGCAGCGGCTATGATCCGGCCAAAGGGCGCTTCTTGCACCACGACGGCAGCAGGCTGGCGGCCCGGAACCGGGACTGACAGTTCCAGATCCCCTGCCCCGTCCCATTCCGCTGCGATTTGCCAGTCTTCCACCACATTGGCATAGCTCAAGGTTTTACCGGCCAGTTCACCGCGGGTGATATTGACGGATCTTTCGGGCGTATAGCGTACCAGCTGCACCAGCAGCCTCACCTCCCCCATCTGCGCCCGTGGCTGCAGCCGGATCACCAGATCCTCCCCCTTCCGCTCAACCGATAGCGACACCGGACGCGGCTGGGATTGGTGTTTGCCGATGGCATCGGCCACCTTCATTCCATCGGCGCCGACCACATCATCCTGCCCCATGATGATCATCTGCGGCGTATAGATCATCCTGCGCCCGCCCGCATGCGCATAGCCCTTTTGCCGCTTGGTATGGGACGGCTTGGCAAATTGATCCTTCCAGCCGATGTAATCCCAATAGTCCACATGCAGCGCCAGCGGCAGCACATCGTCGCGTGCAGCCAGCTCATGCAGCAGTGCATCGGCCGGCGGGCAGGACGAACACCCTTGCGACGTGTAAAGCTCCACCACCACAGGTTCCGCTGCGGATTGGCCGTATACCGGCAGGGCCAGGCCCCAAGCTGCAATGATCGACGCCAGAAGTTTCATGAATCGCCCGCTTCGTTTGTTAGGCTTCTGGTCTAAAGATGTGCCTGCAAATACGCCAATCAATCATTTTTGAGCCGGGATTGAACGGAGCAGGCCCGTTGCACCGCAAAAAATGTGTACTATTGCATACAAAAGTGCCCCCTGCGGCGATTGGGCTATTGAATGCTTAATCTTCCTCATGCATTTAGCAGGCAGCGAATTCCCCGATTTCAAATCCTTGAGGGAGGCCAAACATGCCTATCACCGTCGGACAAGACAATGCCAAAGCGCGCAAAACGCTCAGCGTCAACGGCAAGTCGATCTCTTATTATTCCATCCCCGCAGCCACCGAAGCAGGCTTTGGCGATTTCTCCAAGCTGCCCGCCGCGCTGAAGGTGGTGCTGGAAAACATGCTGCGCTTTGAGGATGGCGGCTTTTCCGTCTCCACCGACGACATCAAGGCGTTTGCCGAATGGGGTGCCAATGGCGGCAAGAACCCGCGTGAGATTGCATACCGCCCGGCCCGCGTGCTGATGCAGGATTTCACCGGCGTTCCCGCCGTTGTCGATCTGGCTGCCATGCGCGACGGCATCGTGGGGCTGAAAGGCTCGGCTGCCAAGATCAACCCGCTGGTCCCCGTTGATCTGGTCATCGACCACTCGGTTATGATTGACGAATTCGGCAACCCGCGCGCGTTCCAGATGAACGTGGACCGCGAGTATGAGCGCAACATGGAGCGCTACCAGTTCCTGAAGTGGGGCCAGAACGCGTTCAACAACTTCCGCGTTGTGCCGCCGGGCACCGGCATCTGCCATCAGGTCAACCTGGAATACCTGTCGCAAACCGTCTGGACCGATGTGGATCAGAACGGGGATGAGGTCGCCTATCCGGATACCCTGGTTGGCACCGACAGCCACACCACCATGGTGAACGGCGCGGCCGTGCTGGGCTGGGGTGTTGGCGGGATCGAGGCCGAGGCCGCGATGCTGGGCCAGCCGATTTCGATGCTGATCCCCGAGGTCATCGGTTTTGAGCTGACCGGCCAGATGCTTGAGGGCACCACCGGCACCGACCTGGTGCTGAAAGTGGTGGAAATGCTGCGCGCCAAGGGCGTGGTTGGCAAGTTCGTCGAATTTTACGGCACTGGCCTGGACCGTCTTCCGCTCGCAGACCGCGCCACCATCGCCAACATGGCGCCCGAATACGGCGCCACCTGCGGTTTCTTCCCGATTGACAATGAGACCCTGCGCTACCTGCGCAATACCGGCCGCGACGAAGACCGTATCGCGCTGGTCGAAGCCTACGCCAAGGAAAACGGTTTCTGGCGCGGTGCGGACTATGCGCCGGTCTACACCGACACTCTGTCGCTGGACATGGGCAGCATCGTTCCGGCGATTTCCGGCCCGAAACGCCCGCAGGATTATGTCGCACTGACCGGTGCCAAATCCGCCTTCTCGAAAGAGATGGAAGAGACCTTCAAGCGTCCGATGGGCAAGGAAGTCGCCGTCAAGGGCGAGGACTACACCATGGAATCGGGCAAGGTCGTGATCGCTTCGATCACGTCGTGCACCAACACCTCGAACCCCTATGTGATGATCGGCGCTGGCCTGGTCGCGCGCAAGGCAGCCGCCCTTGGCCTGGACCGCAAGCCCTGGGTCAAGACCTCGCTGGCACCGGGTTCGCAGGTCGTGTCCGCCTATCTGGAGGCCGCTGGCCTGCAGGAGGATCTGGACAAGGTCGGCTTCAACCTGGTGGGCTACGGCTGCACCACCTGCATCGGCAACTCCGGTCCGATCCAGCAGGAAATTTCCGAGGCGATTGCCGAGGGCGATCTGGTGGCAACTTCGGTGCTGTCGGGCAACCGCAACTTTGAGGGCCGCATCTCGCCTGACGTGCGCGCCAACTACCTGGCCTCGCCGCCGCTGGTGGTGGCCTATGCGCTGGCCGGCACCATGGACATCAACCTGGCGTCCGATCCCATCGCTCAGGACAAGAACGGCAATGACGTCTACCTGAAAGACATCTGGCCCTCGACCCAGGAAGTTGCGGAACTGGTTGAGCAGACCGTCACCCGCGAGGCGTTCCTGTCGAAATACGCTGACGTCTTCAAAGGCGACGAAAAATGGCAGGCGGTGGAGACCACCGATGCGGAAACCTATGACTGGCCCGCAACCTCGACCTACATCCAGAACCCGCCCTACTTCCAGGGCATGGGCACCGAGCCGGGCACCATCTCGAACATTAAGGACGCCAAGGTTCTGGCGGTTCTGGGCGACATGGTCACCACCGACCACATCTCGCCCGCGGGTTCGTTCGCGACCACCACGCCCGCAGGCCAGTATCTGCTGGAACGTCAGGTACAGCCGCGCGAGTTCAACTCCTACGGTTCGCGCCGCGGCAACCACGAGATCATGATGCGCGGCACCTTTGCCAACATCCGCATCAAGAACGAGATGCTGGACGGCGTTGAGGGTGGCTATACCAAAGGCCCCGATGGCGAACAGACCTCGATCTTTGATGCCTCGATGGCGCATCAGGAAGCAGGCACTCCGCTGGTGGTGTTCGGCGGCGAACAGTACGGCGCGGGCTCCTCGCGCGACTGGGCGGCCAAAGGCACCGCGCTCTTGGGCGTCAAGGCTGTGATCGCTGAAAGCTTTGAGCGTATCCACCGGTCCAACCTGGTTGGCATGGGTGTGATCCCGTTTGAATTCACCGGCGGCGACAGCCGCAAATCGCTGGGCTTGACCGGTGAGGAAACCGTGTCGATCAGCGGGCTGGACACCATCCAGCCGCTGCAAGAAGTGCCCTGCGCAATCACAATGGCGGACGGTTCTGTGAAAGAGATCACACTGAAGTGCCGTATCGATACCGCACCCGAGATCGAATACATCGAACATGGCGGCGTGCTGCACTATGTGCTGCGGAACCTGGCCAAGTCGTAAGACTACAGTTAAGCGAAAATGTGAAAGGGCGCCCCCGCCGGGCGCCCTTTTTATGTCAGGGATGCTGCAGACAGTCCCGGCTACGGAGCGATGGTGCTGCTCAGGATCTCAGCAATCGTGCCATCTGCCTGCAGTTCGGAAATCACCCGGTTGAACACGTTCAAATAGGCATCTGCGCCGGCACTCCGCGACAGGCCAAAGTGCGAATAGGTGCTGGAAATCGGAGTTGCAACAGACGCAATTCTGTCCTGCCAGCCGTTTTGCACGACGTGGTAGCGCCCGACCGCGTCATCAATTGCGACCAGGTCAAGCTGACCAAACAGCAGCATTTGCATCAGGCCTTCCACATCGCCGCCGCGAACGATCCGGTTGTTGTTTTCAAAGGCGCGTTCCATCTCCTGATCAATCACGCTGCCGTTCACCATCCCCAGCCGCAGCCGGGAAATCCGCGCATATCCTTCGTCAAGATCCAGCCCTTGCGGATAGCGCTCGCGGTTGTACCAGAATGTGTTGGTCTGCAGAAAGGTCGGCTCAGTGAAGGCCAGATAGGAAGCGCGCGCGGTGGATTTAAACAACGGAAGGATGCCGTCGGCCTCCCCGGATTCAGCCTGTGCTAGGCAGCGCTGCCAAGGCAGCAGAACAACAACAGCCCTTAGCCCGTCAATCCGGTCCGTCACGGCCTCCAGCAGCTTGACCTTCAGCCCGCCGTCGGGAATGCCGCCGGATCCCAGCGTGTAGGGCGGATAGGGATCATAGCAGAATGTCAGTACAGAGTCGGCACGCGCAGTGTCAGCCAACCCGCTAAGGGCAGCAAAGCATGCCAGCAGCACTTTGACGAATCCAGTCGGCTTTTCCACTCTCCTGGCCTTCTCCATACGGGCGGTATCCAGCTTAGCGGGATTGCAAATTACCGCTCCCGCTTGCCTCATGCTTCCGACCTATCCCACAGTAAAATGAAAGAACCTGTAATGGCATTGCCAGTGTCTTTCCGAATTGGCGCAGGCACAACCAAAGCGATATATTCCTGGTGTCAATACCTGCTATACCACCCGGTTCAGCTGTGTAAACATTAAGCCTGAATACATCTTTTCCCCTAGCGACACTCCTTGATTGACCGGGTCCAATATCATGAAAGAAGCTGTAATAGCAGTCGTTTACCCGGATGTTGACACATTTGACGAACACGTTGAGGCAGTTCTGGAAATGCTTCCGGAAACCAGACGTTTTCCTGGCTGCATTGAAGCCCATGCCGGTATTAACCGCGCGCGTTTTGAAATTGCCGTTTTCCACCTATGGGAGTCGAATGACCATTTGGAGCGCTATTTAGTCTGGCGTGCCGACCGCGGCGATCTGGACGCCCGCAGCGCCACCATGCGGCGGGAGCAGGATTTCCGGACTTTTTCGGTGCCATAAGACCCCGGCCTTCGTATTGAAAGCGCGGCATGGCGCCCGTGCCGCCGGGTTCCGCGTTGCATTGCACACTGGCTGTTCGCAATCTGCAGATTGCCTTGGGCACACACCTTTGAAAAAAGTGGTGGCATGAAACACACAGACAGCATCACAGGCTATCACGCCCACATCTACTTTGATGAAAACACCGCAGTGCAGGCCCGCGCTCTTTGCCAGCGTGCTGCCGAACTCTTTGGAGCAGAGATGGGGCGCATGCATGAAAAACCCGTCGGACCGCACCCCAAATGGTCCTGCCAGCTGGCGGCCAGCCCGGAGCAGTTTTCCAAGTTGCTGCCTTGGCTGGCATTGAACCGCGATGGCCTGATTGTCTTTGCCCATCCGGAAACCGGTGACGCCCTGGCGGATCATCGGGATCACGCGATCTGGCTGGGAACAGGCCTGGCGCTGGATCTCAGCATCTTCGGCTGACTTTTGCGCAAATTTACCAGAAATTTCCAGTTGCCCGTCAAGCTGGCCCAGCCCGCTGAACATGGAGCGTTTCGTGACGGAAGCTGTGATCATTCAACTGCACCCGCTGCCCGGTAAATACACCGAGCTGGCAGTTCTTGTGAAAAAGATGGTGGAGGCGGCTCGCGGTTTTCCGGAATGCCAACAAGCCGAAACCCTGCTCGCCCCGGACCGGGACGAGATTTCGGTCTTTCAAAGATGGACCTGCGCGGAGGCGTTCAGCGAGTATCTGATTTGGCGTTCCAGGCAGGAAGACCTAACGCTTGCCTTTGCGCTGTCGTCAAAGGAACCGGACTTCCGCAGTTTCACCCTGCATGATCCTGGCTAAGGCGCTGCCGCCTGTTTACTGACCTGCCGCCTTTTCCATCGCCGGGCGCAGAGTGTTTTCGATCACCCGCTGGGTAATCGGTCCGGCCCAACGCAGCACAATTTTGCCTTCACCGTCCACCACATAGGTTTCCGGCACGCCGTACACACCCCAGTCGATGGCCATGCGGCCCTTCTCGTCGCGGCCAATCGCTGCGTAAGGGTCGCCTAGCTCATTCAAAAAGGCCTCGGCATTGGCCAGCTGGTCCTTGTAGTTGATGCCGTAAACCGGGATGCCCTCGTTGGACAGCGCTTCCAGGTTCGGATGCTCGGCCCGGCAGGGCGCGCACCAGCTTGCCCAGTAATTCACCAGCTTCACACTGCCATCGCGCAGGGTTTCGTCTGTGAACATCTCCTTGCCAGGAAATTCGTCCAGCGCTAGCGGCGGCGCGGGCTGGCCTTCGCGCGCGGACGGCAGGCTGTTGGGGTCTTCGCGGAACATGCCCACCAGGGCAAGGCCGACAAAACCCGCAAACACGATACCGGGGACCGCCATCAGCGGAGAGATCTTAGCCATTGCGCTTCATCCGGGTTTCCAGGGTTTCCATTTCCCGGCGCACCTTGCGGCCGCGCAGGATCGTCAGCACCACCAGCGCCAGCAGCAGCAGCAGCGAGGCACCATAGGCCGACAGCACCGTATCGGCGTATTTTCCAAGATCGGGCATCAGGCCTCCAGCCGTTCGCGCGCCATCAATGCCTTGATGCGGCGGGCGCGGATTTCGGTACCAGTGCGGTAGAACACCAGTGCAATGAACAACAGCACAAACCCCGCCATGCAGACATAAAGCGGATTGGAGAACGCATCAGCCACGTTTTCCTTTTCATCAAGGCTCAGCGACGCGCCCTGATGCAGCCCCTGGTTCCAGAAGTTCACTGCATAGCGGCTGAGCACCGCAAAGACCGACCCCACCAGGCACAGAATTGAGGTCAGGTCCGCGGCGGTGTCGGGATTGTCGATCGCCTCCCACAGGGCAATGTAGCCGAGGTAGAACAGGAACAGCACCAGGAAAGACGTGAGGCGCGGATCCCAGGCCCACCAGGTGCCCCACATCGGCTGGCCCCAGATCGCACCGGTTATCAGCGCGATAACCGTCATTACAATACCCACGGGCGCCGCAGCACGGGCGGCCAGCGCGCTGACGTGATGGCGGCGGATCACCCAGACCAGCGAAGTCACAAGCATCATGAACCACGCGTTAATGGCCATCAGCGCGGCAGGCACATGCAGGAAGATGATCTTGACAGTGGAGCCTTGGCGGTAATCGTCAGGCGTGAAGAAAAAGCCCCAGATCAGCCCCGCGCTGATCAGCACGGCAGAACTGATCCACAAGACCGGCATCACCTTTTCGGTGGTGGTCAGGAACTTCTTTGGATTGGCGTATTCCCAGATCGACATGTTGGCTATTTAGCTCTTGTTCTCGGGTTTCTCAATTCACGGCTCGTTGAAACCGCCTAGCGCAAATTGACGCGCAAGACAGCGGCGCTGGCAAAGGGCAGCAAGGCGATGGAGGCGGCGGAGATGCCGGCCAGCAGCAGCATCGGTGTTTGAACAGCCATGCCTTCAGCCCCGCGGCGGGCCATTTCGGAGCCAAAGATCAGCGTCGGCACATACAGCGGCATCACCAAAAGCGACATCAGCAGCCCGCCGCGTTTCAGCCCCACGGTCAGGGCGGCGCCAAAGGTGCCAATGACGGACAGTGCAGGCGTTCCCAGCAACAGGGAAACCACCAGCCATTGAAAGCCTTGGGCCGGCAGGTTCAGCAACACCCCCAGCACCGGTGCCGCCATCACCAGCGGCAGCCCGGTGGTAATCCAATGCGCCAGCGCCTTGATCGTCACCGTGCTTTCCAAGGGCAAGGGGGCTGTGGCCAGCAGATCGAGCGAGCCGTCCTCCCAATCCAGCGCCAGCAGCCGGTCGAGCGACAGCAGGCAGGCCAGCAGTGCGCCCAGCCACAAAACGCCCGGAGCGATCTTGGACAGCAGGTCCGATTGCGGGCCAACGGAAAACGGCACCATCACGGTCACGATCAGAAAGAACGCAAGACCAAGACCAAAGCCGCCGCCGGCCCGGAAGGCCAGCCGCAGATCCCGTATCAGCAGCGCAATCACAGGAAGCCTCCGTCAAAGTCATCCAGCGCCAGCGGTCTGGCCTTATAGGGGCCGACATCCAGCACCCCGGCCTCCAGCCCCAGATCGATATGGGTGGCAATCAGGGCAGAACCGCCCTGCCCCAGATGCGTGCGCACGGCATCAGCAAACATCACTACCGAGGTTTTATCGAGACTTACAGTCGGTTCATCCATGATCCAGATAGGCCGCCCGGTAACCAGCATCCGGCTGAGGCCAAGGCGGCGCTTCTGGCCCGCTGACAGCGCACCTGCCTGCCGGTCTCGCAGGGCTTGCAGATCAAACCCGTCCAGCGCCTGTTCAATGCCATTGCGGCCAAAAACACTGGCCCAGAAAGTCAGATTTTCGGCCACCGTCAATGTCGGCTTCAGCCCGTCGGAATGGGCGGCATAGGCGATCTGATCCTCGGCGCCCACGACCCGGCCTTTCAGTGGCGGCTGCAATCCGGCGACAGTGCGCAGCAGAGTTGTCTTGCCGATGCCATTGGGGCCGCGCAGGATCAGCGCCTTGCTGGGATCCAGCGCAAAGTTCAGGCCCTCCAGCACCGGTATACCGCCGCGCGCCACGCTCAGATCCGTCACAGTCAATGTCATGAAGTTCGCTTATCCCGTTGTGCCCGCGCATCAAAAGACCATGCAGCCGCATCCCGCTTTGCGGCAGGTCAAATACATCTTCAGAAAGTCAGACCGCCAGCGCCGCCATGGCAATCCGGCGCCCCTCGGACAGCAGCACATTATAGGTGCGGCAGGCGGCGGGCGAGTTCATCACCTCAACCCCCAGCCCGGCCCCTTCCAGCGTTTTGCGCAGATCTGCCGGAATATGCGCGATTTCCGCGCCGGTCCCGATGAACAGCACGTCGACCTCCCCCGCCAGCGCCAGCAACGGTGCGTCATCCGCATAGCCGCCCCAGGCCGATGTCCCTGCCGCCGAGGTCAGCACCGCGCCCTGATGCACCTGCCCGCCGATGCGGAAGAATCCTGCGCCATAGCCGTCAATCGGCTGCGCGTCGGAAAAGCTCACTTCATTCAGGCGCATATGGGGGGTCCTTTCAGTCAAACACCGGGAGGCTGGATAACACGGCCAGCGCAATCACGGAATAGGAGGCAAAGCGATAGAGCTTCTCCAGCTTGGGATCAAACAGCGCCTTGCCGGTCAGCGTGGTGACAACATAGGGGATGCCCAGCAGTGCGGCCAGGATCACCGCCTGCAGGCTGGCCAGCCCGCCAAAGACCAGGTTGACCGCAATCACCACATCCAGCGCCGCCAGAAAGACGATTGTATTGGCGCGCACCCGCGCCACATCACGCACATTGGCCAGGTAAAAGACAATGATCACCGGTCCTGTCAGACCGGTCATGCCGCCAACCATGCCAGCCGCCCCGCCGATGCCAAACCGGCCGGGCCAGCCCAGCCGCCCCTGCCAGCGCCAGCCGGAAACAACTGCCGCCAGTGTCACCCCGATCACGCCTGCCGCCAGCCAGCGCAGGGTCAGCGGATCCAGTTGCGACATCACCCATAGACCGGCCGGAACGGTGACAGCAGCGGCCATTGCCAGCGCGCCGACCTCGGCCTTGTCGGCCTTGCTCCAAGCCTGCGGGAACAAGGTGATGGTGGAAAACACCCCCATCAGCACCATCAGGAACACCACATCCGCCGAAGGCAGGAACTGCGCCCCGACGGGCACAAAAATCATCGCGGTGCCAAAACCAGTGAAGCCGCGGACTAATCCCGCGGCTCCAATAGTCAGCAAAAGCCAGAACAGCCCCGGCGTGGCCAGGGCTGCCTGAAAGGCCTCAAGCATCGATGTTCGAGAACTGGTTGCCGGTGGTGTTTGCCTGTTTCGACCAGTCGCGCTTCACCCCCAGCTTCAGCAGGATGGTGGAGGCTACGAACACAGACGAATAGGTCCCGACCAGAACACCCCAGATCATCGCAAAGACAAAGCCGCGGATCACATCGCCGCCCAGCACATACAGCGAGATCAGCGCCAAGAGCGTGGTGACCGAGGTCATCACCGTCCGGCTGAGGGTCTCGTTGATCGAGATATTCAGAACCTCGGCCAGATCCTTCTTCTTGTAGCGGCGCAGGTTTTCCCGCACCCGGTCGAACACAACCACCGTATCGTTCAGCGAATAGCCGACGATGGTCAGTAGGGCGGCGATGATGGCCAGGTCGAATTTGATCTGCAGTTCCGAGAACACACCGATGGTCAGCACCACGTCATGCACCAGGGCCGCCACCGCACCGAGCGCGAACTGCCACTCAAACCGCAGCCAGATGTAGACAAGCACAGCCCCGATCGCGAGGGCCACCGCGTAAATCGCCGTGGTGATCAGCTCACCCGAGACCTTGGGGCCGACGGATTCGACGGACACAAACTTGATGCCCGGTGCCACTGCGTCCAGCGAAACCTTCAGCGTCTCGACCATATCGCCCGAGATCGCCTCGCCGTCGTCTTGTGCCTGGATGCGGATCATCGCGACGTGCTGGTCTTCCTCGAAGGTCGGGTCAAACACCTCGGTGATCGATACATCCCCCAGCCCCAGCGGCGAAATGGCATCACGGTAAGCGCCCACATCCACGGTTTCAGACGCTTCGGTCCGGAGAGTTGTGCCGCCGCGGAAATCGATACCGAAGTTCAGCCCCTGCAGCAGGAAGGAGGCAACCCCCACCACCATCATCAGGGCTGAGATGCCCAGCCACAGCTTGGCGCGTTTGAAGAAATCGAATGAGGTCTTCTGAGGAACAAGTCTTAACCGCATATCACACCTCAATCGTTTTCGGACGGCGCCGTTCAAACCACATGATGATCATCAGCCGGGTGACAAAGATCGCGGTGAAAACCGAGGTCAGAATGCCCAGCCCCAGGGTGATCGCAAAGCCGCGCACCGGGCCGGAGCCCATGGCGAACAGGATCACCGCAGTGATGAATGTGGTGATGTTGGCGTCAAGAATGGCGCTCAGCGCCTTGGAGTAGCCTTCGTCAATTGCCTTGGCCGGGCCGCGGCCCGCCTTCAGCTCTTCGCGGATGCGTTCAAAGATCAGCACGTTGGCGTCCACCGCCATACCAACCGTCAGAACGATACCGGCAATGCCCGGCAGCGTCAGCGTGCCGCCAATGAGGCTGAGCATACCGAAAATCAGCGCGATGTTCAGGATCAGCGCCACATTGGCAAACAGGCCGAACAGACCATAGCTAAGCCCCATGAACACCAGCACCGCTATAAAGGCCACGATGGTGGCGATCTTGCCTGCATCGATGCTGTCCTGGCCCAGCTCGGGGCCGATGGTGCGTTCTTCCAGGAACTCCAAGCCTGCCGGCAATGCGCCTGCGCGCAGCAGAACCGCCAGATTGGTGCTTTCCTCGATGGTGAAGTTGCCGGTGATGATGCCCGAACCGCCCGGGATATGCGACTGGATCACCGGGGCCGAGACGACCTCGTCATCCAGCACGATCGCAAAGGGCGAGCCGATGTTTTCCGCCGTGTAATCGCCAAAGCGGCGCGCACCGGAGGTGTTGAAGCGGAAGGTCACCGCAGGCCGGCCGTTCTGGTCGAACGACGGCTGCGCATCCACCAGGTCCTCGCCGGTCACTACAGCAGCAGCTTCGATCGTGTAGTAAATGCCGCTTTCATCCAGTGACGGGATGATCTTATTGCCGATACCAGGCGCCGCATCTGCGTCGCTGCCGCGGCCCACAACCGGGTTGAAAGTCAGCTGCGCGGTGGTGCCGATGATCGCCTTCAGTTCTGAAGCAGAGCCAATCCCCGGCACCTGGATCAGGATCCGGTCAGCGCCTTGGCGCTGGATGGTCGGCTCGCGGGTGCCGACCTCGTCGATCCGGCGGCGCACGATTTCCAGCGACTGGCGCACGGTGCGGTCGTCCGAGGCAATTTTCTCTGCCTCGCTCAAGCGCACCACCAGGGTGCCGGCTTCGGCGGAAACTTCAATGTCGTTGGCGCCCACACCGGTCAATGTGGTAATCGGATTGGCCAGCTCGCGCACGACCTCCAGCGCACGGGCCATGCCTTCGGGCTTGGTGATTTTCACGCGAATCTCATCCGCCTGCCCCGGCTGGCGGCGGAACGTGCCAACAGTGCCGCGCTCGGGCCGCAGCGCATCACGCACTTCCGGCCACAGGGCATCCATCCGCGCCTCATAGACGTCTTCGACCTGCACTTCGGCCAGCAGATGCGCGCCGCCCCGCAAATCGAGGCCCAGGTTGACCAGCCCCGACGGCAGATACGACGGCCACTGACCGACCGCTTGCAACCGTTCCGGCGTCTCACCCTTGGCGATGATATCCGCCGCGGCGTCGTTGGCCTGTTCGACGCGGGTGTAGAATCCGTTTGGCAGGGCAAGCATCAGACCGGCCGCGCACACCAGCCAGATTAGCACCCTCTTCCAGAGATCAATTTGCAGCATTGCCCTGCCTTTTCAGTTTGTTACAGGTCTAAGCTTACGACACAGGGTCGGTTTTGCTCAGCACCTGGGCAATGGTTGCCTTGATGACGCGCACTTTCACGCCATCGGCGATTTCAACTTCAATCTCGCCGTCTTCCTTGACCTTGGACACCTTGCCGATCAGACCGCCCTGGGTCACGACCTGGTCACGCACCCGCAGCTGATCAACCATCTTCTGATGTTCTTTCACCTTCTTCTGCTGCGGCCGGATCAGCAGGAAGTACATGATCGCGAAGATCAGGATAAGCGGGAGAAATTGGGCGATTGCGCCACTGTCCATGGGATTTTCCTTCTGTCAAAGCGGCATGAGGTTTCATGCCGGAAATTTGCAGCGGAACCTATGCGCTGGGGGGATGGGTTGCAAGGCTGCCGCAAAGCAAAAGCGCAGCCGGTATAGGCCGTTGCAGGATTGCCTGGATACCGTGCCGGGAAAGGCCGTCCAATCCGCTTGCCCAGTGACCGGCATCCCCAAGTTGCACATAGACCGCGCGCGCCCCTTCCCCTTTGTTCACCCTTGCGTCATAGGATGGGCCTACTGATTCAAATCACAATTCAACGCTAGGAGAGACTCTCATGCATGACATCCGCGCTATCCGCGAAAACCCTGCCGCATTCGACGCCGCTGTGGCGCGGCGCGGGGATGCGGGCGTGTCATCCGAGATCCTGGCGCTGGACGAGGCGCGGCGCGCCAAGATCCAGGCGGCAGAGGCCGCCCAGGCCCTGCAGAACAAGGCCTCCAAAGAAGTCGGCGCCGCCAAGGGCCGCGGCGATGAGGCCGAGTTCGAGCGCCTGCGCGCACTGGTGGCCGAGAAGAAGGCCGAAGTGGCGGTGATGAACACCGAGGCCAAAGAGTTGGATCAGCAGCTGACCGATATGCTGATGACCATCCCGAACCTGGCCTTCGATGAGGTGCCGCTGGGCGAAGATGAAGACGACAACGTCGAAATCCGCCGCTGGGGTGACCCAAAGGAACTCGGTTTCGACGCCAAGGAGCATTTCGAGATCGAAGGCGTGAAGCCCGGCATGGATTTCGAAACCGCGGCCAAACTCTCGGGCAGCCGTTTTGTGGTGCTGTCCGGTGCGGTGGCGCGTATCCACCGCGCGCTGGCGCAATTCATGATCAACACCCATGTCGACGAGAACGGCCTGACCGAGGCCTGGACCCCAGTTCTGGTGCGCGAAGAGATGATGTACGGCACCGGCCAGCTGCCCAAGTTCGGCGAGGACAGCTATAAAACCACCAACGGCTGGTGGCTGGTTCCGACTGCCGAGGTCACGCTGACCAACATCGTCAATGGCATGACGGTCGAGGAAGGCTACCTGCCGCGCCGCTATGTGGCGCACACCCAGTGTTTCCGTTCCGAGGCAGGGTCGGCCGGCAAAGACACCTCCGGAATGCTGCGCCAGCACCAGTTCGAGAAGGTCGAAATGGTCTCGGTCACGCACCCGGACAAAAGCGGTGAAGAGCATGAGCGCATGACCCGTTGCGCCGAAAACATCCTGGAGCGGCTGGGCCTGCCCTATCGCACCATTGTTTTGTGCACTGGCGACATGGGCTTCGGCGCCAGCAAGACTCACGACATCGAGGTCTGGGTGCCCGGCCAGAAAACCTACCGCGAGATTTCTTCGGTCTCGGTCTGCGGTGACTTCCAGGCCCGCCGGATGAATGCGCGCTTCAAGCCCGCTGATGGCGGCAAGCCGCAATTTGTGCACACACTGAACGGCTCCGGCCTGGCGGTGGGCCGTTGCTTGATTGCAGTGCTGGAGAATGGCCAGCAGGCGGATGGTTCTGTGAAACTGCCCGAGGTGCTGGCACCTTATCTGGGCGGCAAGCTGACCCTGACCGCGGATGGCGCACTGGCCTGACCCAAACGCCAGTGCAAGACAGAAACCGGCGCCATATGGGTGCCGGTTTTTTTCTATTCACTCAACGCCTTGCGCGCTAATTCTTCACCTTCTTCTTGCCGGCACCTTTGGCTGCAAGAATTGCCTGGGCCTTTGCCTTTTCTTTCTCGATGGCCTTTTTCGCTTTCGCCTTGACCTTCTTGGCCTTCTGCTTGGCCTTAATTCTTGCCGCTGCAAATTCCACCGCCAGTTGCGCCGCTTTACGCTTGGCTTTACGGGCCTTGGCCTGCGCTTTGGCGGCCTTATCCTCCGCTGCCCGGCGCGCGGCCTCGGCGGCTTCCAGCTTGGCGTTCAGCTCACCCTGCAACTTATCAGAAGCCTTACCTGCTGATGGTTTGACCACTTTCTTCTCTGGACTCTTTCCGTTCACGAACCGGGTCTCCTTATATTCAGGCACGCAAGGCCCGGCAGCCACAGCCGTCTAAGCCTTGGCAGCCTCCAGCAGTACCACCGCAGGTCTGGTTACGATACCCGTGATGCTGTGCAGCAGCGGTTTCCCCACGCCGGCAAGATCGGATGAGCCTGGACTATTCGCGCAGGTTACGGCCCCTTACATCAAATGCCCCCCTCAGCCCGGAAAGGGCACCAGGCATTTCTTATCTTCATCCCACAGCTTCAGCGTCAGCGCTCGCACTGCTTCGGCAAATTTGATCCGGCGCAGCCCCAGTTCCGGCGGCAGGCTGTAGTGGCACTGGCGCAGCCGGTAGGACGGGATGCGGGCATTGTAATGATGGATATCATGCAGGGTGATATTGGCCACCGCCATGTCGAAGATCCAGCCGAAATCCAGGCAAGAGGACCCCTGCAGCGCCGCCACCTGCGGGTTCAAATCCGGACGGCGGTCCCAATAGGTGTCCTCAAAATTATGCTGCAGGTAGACCAGGAAAACACCGATCATGCCGCCCAGGAATGAAAACGCCAGCCAAATCCAGATGCCGGTTATCCCTGCCACCCGGTACAGCAACGCCAGCATGGCCACGATCACCAGATTATGCAGGACCACCCCCAGCGCCCCGAAACGCCGGGTATTTTTGGGCCAGCGGTAACGGATGAAATAGGTGAATGCCGCCCCAAGCGGCACCAGCACAAGCGGATTGCGGTACAAACGGTAGCCCAGCCGCTCCCAGAACCCGGCCGTCTTCCACTCCCGCACGGTCATGGTGTGGATCTCGCCGGTCTCGCGGTGCTCCAGATTACCGATGTTGGAATGATGCAGGTTGTGGTTCTGCTTCATCACCTCAAACGGCGCAAAGGTGAAGGGCGACAGCACATGGCCGGCAATCTCGTTTTGGATCCGGGTTTCAAACAGCGAGTGATGCCCGGTGTCATGCTGCAGCACATACAGCCGCACTGCGGCAAAGGCAAAAACCACACCTGCCGGCAGCATCGCAAACCACTGGTCCGCATAGGCGACGGCCACGGTAAGCGCCGCAAAGTAGACCGCAAATGTACCGAAATAGCTGACCGACGCCAGCCGGTTGTCCTGTTGTGTGAATTGACGCGTATGTGTCCTCAGATCCATGAACCCGTCCCTAAAGCCGATGCGTGACAGCTGTGCAAAACGCGCATCCCGTCCAAAGTAGATTTCCAGATAACTCCGCCTTGTGCAAAAACAAGGTTATCACCGGATAATCCATTCAACTTGAAAGGTATCAATCTGCAGCAGTGAAGGAAACACAGAGAGGCCAAGCCCCGCATGAAGCAAGCAAAAGGCCGCTCAGCCCCGCGCAACGCAACAGCGCCGCCCGTCAGGGCGGCGCCGGGCCCAACGGGCCTAGGTATTTCTTTGGAAATGCCGCAGGCCGGGCGGGAGCACCCTGCCCTAGCTGGATCCGCCGCCGCGCTTATTCAAATGCTTGGCCAAAGCGCCGGCATTCTTGGCCCGCTTGCCCTTGTAGGGGTTCTTGTCGCCCTGGCCGCGCATATACAGCCGGATCGGGGTGCCGGGCATGTCGAAATCTTCACGCAGGCCGTTGACCAGATAGCGGTTATAGCTTTCCGGAAGCTTATCGGGATGCGAGCACATCACCACAAACCCCGGCGGGCGGCTTTTGGCCTGGGTCATATAACGCAGCTTGATCCGCTTGCCCTGCGGTGCAGGCGGCGGGTGCTGTTCCAGCATGCCAACCAGCCAGCGGTTCAGCGCCGCGGTCGGCACCCGCCGGTTCCACACGGTATAGGCGCGCATGATCGCGTCATGCAGCCGGTCCAGCCCCTTGCCTGTTTTGGCCGAAACCGTCACCAGCGGCGCGCCGCGCAGCTGCGGCAGCAGGCGGCCGAAGGCTTCCTTCAGGTCGCGCAGCTTTTCCTGCTTGTTGTCTTCGATGTCCCATTTGTTGACTGCAACCACAACCGAGCGGCCTTCGCGCTCGGCCAGGTCGGCAATCCGCAGGTCCTGCTGTTCAAACGGGATATCCGCATCCAGCAGCACCACCACAACTTCGGCGAATTTCACCGCGCGCAGGCCATCGGACACGGACAGCTTTTCCAGCTTTTCCTGCACCTTGGCCTTCTTGCGCATGCCGGCCGTGTCAAACACCCGCATCGGCACGCCGTTCCAGTTCATCCGCAGCGAGATCGCATCACGGGTGATGCCTGCCTCGGGTCCGGTCAGCAGCCGGTCCTCGCCCAGGATCTTGTTGATCAGCGTCGACTTGCCCGCGTTGGGGCGGCCCACAACAGCAACCTGCAGCGGCTTGGCATCGGTCGGCTCGGGAATGCTCTCGGCCTCGTCCTCACCGATTTCTTCGTCCAGCACCACATCGGTGACCGGCGAATGATCCACCGCTTCGGATTCAAACTTCTCCGCCAGCGGCATCAGGACCGAATACAGATCCGGCATCCCTTCGCCATGCTCGCCGGACAAGCGCAAGGGCTCGCCCAGGCCAAGGCTGTAGGCCTCCAGCACACCGGCTTCGGCGGCATTGCCTTCGGCCTTGTTGGCAACCAGGATCACATGGGCGGATTTGCGGCGCAGGATGTCGGCAAACAGCTCATCGGTCGGTGTCACGCCGGTGCGCGCATCAATCATGAACATGCAGATATCGGCCATATCCACCGCCCGCTCGGTCAGGCGGCGCATGCGGCCCTCGAGCGAGTTGTCAGTGGCATCTTCCAGACCCGCGGTATCAATCACTGTAAACCGCAGGTCGCCCAGCCGCGCTTCGCCCTCGCGCAAATCGCGCGTGACACCCGGCTGGTCGTCGACCAAAGCCAGCTTTTTGCCCACAAGGCGGTTGAACAGGGTGGACTTTCCCACATTGGGACGGCCCACGATGGCGAGGGTAAAGGACATCAGACCAGCTTTCTGCGATTCAGACGCGGCTCATAACGCATCCGGGCGGCTTCCGCCACCCGGAAACACGGATCAGCGGTATGCCAGCAATTCACCCTTGGAGGAAACCACGTAAAGCGTCCGCCCTGCAACAACCGGTGCGGTGGTGGCGCCGCCCGGTACTTCAATGGTTCGCGTCAGGCTGCCGTCCTGCGGGTTGAAGAACCGCAGCAGGCCGTCGTTGGAGGCGACAATGATCTGCCCGCCCGCCAGAACCGGGCCGTAATGGACATGGATCCGGCCGCGTTTGCCGGGCTTGTCCTTCAGAAACCCAGGCAGATCCACTGCCCAGACCACTTCGCCGCTGCCGCCGTCCAGACGCAGCAGCCGGTTCTGGTCGCTGACCTGGAACAGGCTGCCGCCCGCGGGCCATGCGGTTCCAGAGGCACCTTCGCGCGCGGTCCACAGCCGGTCACCGGAGTCCAGATCGATCGCAACGGTGCGGCCCGAGTTGTTGCCTGCGTAAAGGCGCTTGCCCGAAACCACCGGCGCGCCGGTCACATCGCTGATCCGCGACAGGGTCTGACCCGTGCGCTGGCCGGAGACCGACGCGCTCCAGCGCCGCAGACCGCCGCGGCGGAAGGTGGCGATCAGATCGCCGGACCCAAAGGCAAAAACCGCCAGATCATTGGTCACCACAGGCGCAGGCGCGCCAAGGATGTTCGACGCCGAGGGCGACGCCTCAATTTGCCAGGCGATGCGGCCGTCTTTGGTGTTGACCGCCCAGCCGGTGTCATCGCCCGCAACCAGATAGACCAGCCCGCCGCTGACCCGCGGCTGGCCGGATCCGGTAGCGTCCAGCTCCTGGCGCCAGATCAGGCTGCCGTCAGCGGCGTTCAACGCCGTCAGCACGCCATAGCCCGAGGAGATGTAGAGCACACCATCGTCATAGGCCAAACCGCCACCGGTTGCCTGGCCCTCGTCATCTGCTGCCGGGATCAGCGTGCTGCGCCACAGCACCTGGCCCTGCGGCGATACCGCCGAGACCTGTGCTGCGCTGTCCAGCGTGTAAATACGCCCGCCGCCGACAACCGGTGTTGCGGTGATACGCTGGCGCCGCCCATCGCCGTCTCCGATGGACGCGGACCAGATCCGCTGCGGTGCCGCCGACAGCGCCGGATGCGATGTGCGGGTGGCCTCGGCGCCATGGCCTTGGGCCCAGCTTGCGTTTGCCACCTGCTGGGGCAAGGAAATTGCGCGGGATTGATTAACCACCTCAATTGCGGCCTCTGGACGGATGTCCTCGCGTTCGCCGCGCAGGATGATCTCCTCCTCCGAACAGGCGGCCAGAATTGCCACCGCTGCGGTGCCGCACAAAAATGCCCGTGTCCGGGAGAAAGTTCTGTTTTTTGTCATTGCCCTGCCCTGTCTGCCGTTCGTGTTCCGCAAGTTCCCATCCGCGGAGCGCCTTACCCCTCAGGCGCAGAGGCATCCTCAACGGAGCCGCCAAGCGCCACAATCACCTGAGTGGCCCGTTCTTTCAAGTCCGCACTCACAGCCGCATCCGCCGCAATCCCGCGAAGCCGGGTGATTGCGGCAGCGCTGTTGCCCTCTTCAATCTCCAGAAGCGCCAGCTGTTCGGATGCCAGCAGCGCCAGCGGCGCGCCCGGCTGGGCCAGCGCCTCATATTGCAGACGCCGGTCGCCGGCGCTCAGGGTTCCGGACTGCAAGGCCAGCGCCTTAAAGCTGGCGATATGGCGGTAAATCAGCGGCAGCTCGCCATTGACCGCCACGGCTTCCAGCCGCGCCACTGCCTCAGCAATGTTACCCGCGTCCGCCAGCGCACCGGCTTCAAGCATCTTCAGAATGGCCGCGCCGCCTGCGCTTTCGGCTGAAACTGCAGCCAGCGCTTCGGACCGGCTGCCGCTGCCGTCAATCTCCAGCGCCGCGGTGATCGCATCCCCCAGCGCTTCGGCCGCCGCCTGGTCCTGTGCTTTGCTGTACTCACGGAACGCAGCGCCGCCGACGATCAGCGCCACCACAGCACCGCCGATCCAGCCATAGCGCTTCAGCATCAGGAAAAGCCGGTCACGGCGGACCTCTTCGGTCACCTCGTCGATAAAGCTGTCGGTATCGCTCATGAAAAGCCCCTGATATGCGCGGCCCGGACGTTCCGCCCAAACCGGTATTGAATGCGTTGCGCCCCTCTTAACCCGGCTCAAAGCCCAAGCCAAGTGGCGCGTTTAAACCAGAAACGCCGGCAATTACGCCAGAAAAGCAAGAAATGTGAACTAAACCACTTAGTTTAGAATGGACATCTCCTATATCAGGCTTATCACATACGCGCGACTCCCGTTGTGAGCAGGCCCCGCCGTATTCTGGCTATGGCTCCTTTTGCACCCGGGACCAGACAAGAAACAGGAAGACCCGATATGCGTATCATTCCGATGCTGACTGCAGTGGCTGTGACGGCCGGCCTCTATCTGGTGGTGATTGAGCGCGACGATCTGATGGCCTTTGCCCGGGGCGAGAATGCACCGGAGGCAGCCGGGGCCGAAACCGGCACTGATGGCGGCCAGGCGCTGACCCAAGCCGCAGACACGCGCGTTGGCGTGGTGGCCCTGCAAAGCAAGGCGCGCACCATCGGCAGCGCGGTCATCCTGCGCGGCCAGACCCAGGCGGTCCGTCAGGTCGAAGTCCGGGCCGAGATCACCTCGACCGTGATATCCGAACCTCTGCGCAAAGGGTCCCATGTTAAGAAGGGCGACCTTCTGTGCGAGCTGGACCCCGGCACCCGCCCGGCCATGCTGCTGCAGGCGCAGGCCCAGCTGAAAGAAGCCCGGATCAACCTGACCGCCTCCTCTAAGCTGTCGCAGGGCGGTTATGCATCGGAAACCCGGCTGGCTTCATCCGAGGCCGCAGAGCGCACGGCGCTGGCTGCCGTGGCCACAGCAGAAAAAGAACTCAGCCATCTGACCATCACCGCGCCGTTTGACGGCCTGCTGGAAAGCGACACCGCCGAGCTGGGCAGCCTGCTGCAGCCCGGCAGCCTGTGCGGCACGGTGATCCAGCTCGACACCATCAAGCTGGTTGGCTACGTGCCCGAGGCCGAGGTGAACAAGGTGACCCTGGGCGCCACGGCGGGCGCCGAGCTGGCAACCGGCCAGCAGGTGCAAGGGGAAGTCACCTTCCTCAGCCGCTCTGCCGACCCGAACACCCGCACGTTTGAAGTGGAAATCACCGTGCCCAACCCGGATCTCAGCATCCGGGACGGCCAAACGGCGGATATTGCAATTTCTTCAGCCGGCCGGCTTGCGCATAAGCTGCCGCAATCGGCGCTGACGCTGAACAACGAAGGCAAGCTGGGCGTGCGTGTTGTCGGTTCCGACAGCACCGTGGTATTCTACCCGGTGCAACTGCTCAGGGATGAGGCCGACGGCGTCTGGCTCGGCGGCCTGCCCGAAACTGCGGATGTGATCGTGGTGGGGCAGGATTTTGTGACCGAAGGCGTCGCCGTGGCGGCCACCTACCGGGAGACTGAACAGTGATTGGCATCGTCGATTGGGCTGCCGGCCGTGCCCGGATGGTCCTCGCCTTTATAGCAATCTCGCTGCTTGTCGGCGGCGTCGCCTATTCGATGCTGCCCAAAGAGGGCGAGCCGGACATCGAAATCCCTGCCCTGTTCATCTCGGTCCCCTTCCCCGGCATCTCAGCCGAGGATTCCGAATCCCTGATGGTCAAGGTGATGGAGACCGAGCTGGCCGATCTTGACGGGCTCGACAAGATGACCTCCACCGCCGCCGAAGGCTATGCCGGTGTGGCACTGGAGTTTGATTTCGGCTGGGACAAGACCGCGATCATGGCCGACGTGCGCGACGCCATGGACAAAGCCGAGGCAGAGTTTCCCGAAGGCGCCGAGAAATACTCGATCACCGAAATCAACTTCTCGGAATTCCCGATCGTCATTGTGAACTTGACCGGCGCGGTGCCTGAACGCACGATGGCGCGCATTGCCAAGGACTTGCAGGACGATCTTGAAGCCCTGGACGCCGTACTGGAGGCCGGGATCGCCGGCAACCGCGACGAAATGGTCGAGGTGCTGATCGACCCGCTGCGGCTGGAGGCCTATAATGTCACAGCACTTGAGCTGATCAATGTTGTGCAGAACAACAACCAGCTGATTGCGGCAGGTGAAGTGGAAACCGCTCAGGGTACATTTGCGGTCAAGATCCCCTCCTCGTTCGACGAAGTGAAAGATATCTATCAGCTGCCGGTCAAAACCAACGGCGACCGTGTGGTTACCCTTGGGGAGCTGGCGCAGATCAACTTTACCTTCGAGGACCGGGTCGGCACCGCCCGTTTTAACGGCGGCGACACGGTGGCGCTGCAGGTGGTCAAACGCAAGGGCTACAACGTTATCGACACCGTCAACCTGGTGAAAGAGACCATCAACACGTCCAAGGCCAAATGGCCGCCGGAACTGCAGGCAGCGGTCGAAGTGGGCACCTCCAACGACCAAAGCCGCGTTGTCGGCTCGATGGTCAGCCAGCTGGAAGGTTCGGTTCTGACCGCCGTGGCGCTAGTGATGATCGTTGTTCTGTCCGCGCTTGGCAGCCGTGCAGCGCTGCTGGTCGGCTTTGCGATCCCGACCTCGTTCCTCTTGTGCTTTGCCTTCCTGGCGCTGATGGGCGTCACCATTTCCAACATGGTGATGTTCGGCCTGATCCTGGCCGTGGGCATGCTGGTGGATGGCGCCATCGTGATTGTTGAATACGCCGACAAGCGCATTAAGGAAGGCACCGGCCCGATGCACGCCTATGTCGAGGCGGCGCAGCGGATGTTCTGGCCGGTGGTGTCTTCCACCGCGACCACGCTTTGTGCCTTTCTGCCCCTGCTGTTCTGGCCCGGTGTGCCCGGTGAATTCATGGGAATGCTGCCTGTCACAATGATCTTCGTGCTGTCGGCCTCGCTGGTGGTTGCACTGATCTACCTGCCTGTCATGGGCGGCGTCACCGGCCGTATCAGCCGCACGTTTGAAGGCGCCTCGCGCGCCTTGCGCATGGTCGCGCCCTGGTGGCTGCGCGCCGCTTTGGTGCCGGTGGCCATGTGGGGCATGTTTGCAGGCGCTATGCAGATGCTGAACCCGTCATACCTGCTGGGCGGCGGGGCCGGCGGATTGGGCGGCGTGCTGTTTGGCGGGCTGGTCTTCACGCTTGCCTCCTTTGCCGCCTCCATCACCCTTAGCGCGGTCAAAATCGAACGCGAGCAGAAAGAAGTCGTCCCCGGCTACCACCACACACCCTTTGGCCATGTGATCAAGTTCATCGCCGGCAACCCGGTAATGCCCATCGTGACCATCGCTGTGGTCGCTTTCTCCATCATGACGGTGTTCAAAACTTTCGGTGAGAACAACCTGGGCGTTGAGTTCTTCGTGGATTCAGAACCGGAGCAAGCCACCGCCTACGTCCGCGCCCGTGGCAACATCTCGTTGCTGGAAAAGGACGAAATGGTCCGCGCCGCCGAAGATATCATTCTGCAGCACCACGCTGTAATCAACGTCTTTTCCTTTGCCGGCGACGGCGGGCTGAACACCGACAGCTCGGGCGCGCAGCTGCCGCCCGACACCATCGGCCAGGTCCAGTTTGAGATCATCCCCTGGGAAGACCGCCCCACCGACAGCGAGCCGCTGGACGGCTGGTTCGGCGGGTTGCTGAGCAAATACCTGGGCTTTGAAAAAGAACTCATTGCCGAGGAGTACGACGGCAACACGGTTCTGGATGAGCTGAACGCCGAAATGGTCAAGCTGCCCGGGTTCGAGGTTGAGGTCCGAGCCCTGGCGCAAGGTCCTGCCTCCGGCAAACCAGTGCACCTGCGCCTGCGCGGCGACGGCTGGGACGAGCTGACCTCTGCCACCCTGGCCGCACGGGCGCATTTTGAAAACACCCCCGGACTGATCCTGATCGAAGACAGCCTGCCGCTGCCCGGCATTGACTGGCAGATCGACGTCGATGTGACAAAGGCCGGCCGTTACGGCGCCGATGTGGCAACCGTTGGCGCGATGGTGCAGCTTGTGACACGCGGCGTGCTGCTGGGCGACATGCGGATGGACAGCTCGGACGAAGAAATCGACATCCGCGTCCGCCTGCCGGAGCAGGACCGGGTGCTGTCAACGCTCGATAACCTCAAGGTCCGCACTGCCGACGGGCTGGTGCCGCTGTCCAATTTCATCACCCGCCAGCCGGTGCCGAAACTGGCGCAGATCAACCGCATCGGCCAAGAGCGCTACTATGACGTGAAGGCCGACGTGGACGCGGGGCTGAGCAAGGCCGTGATCGAAGATCCGGATACCGGCGAAATGACCCGCTTGGCGCTGCTGAAGGACCTGCCCGAAGGCACGCAGGCAACCGGAGAGACCATCGTCGCGCCAAACGGCAAAACGCTGCAGCTGGTGCAGCTGACGGGTGCCCAAAGCGTTGAGGCGCTGAAGGCAGCATTTGAGGACGGTGCCAGGGTCAGCCCGGTAAACCCGAACGAACGGATCGCCGTCATAACCGAGTGGCTGGAAAGCGACCCGCTGCCGCGCGGTATCGGCTGGGAATGGACCGGCGACCAGGAGGAGCAGGAGGAATCCGGCGCCTTCCTGTCCAAGGCGTTTGCCGGCGCGCTGGCGCTGATGTTCGTGATCCTGCTGGCCCAGTTCAACAGCTTCTACAACGCGGCGCTGGTGCTGCTGGCAGTGGTTCTGTCCACCACCGGCGTGCTGATCGGCATGATGGTGATGCAACAGCCGTTCTCGATCATCATGACCGGCACCGGCATCGTGGCGCTGGCGGGGATTGTGGTGAACAACAACATCGTGCTGATCGACACCTACCAGGAGTTCAGCCAGCAGATGCCGCGTATCGAGGCGATCATCCGCACCGCCGAGGCACGTATCCGCCCGGTGCTGCTGACCACTATCACCACGATGGCCGGCCTCACCCCGATGATGTTCGGCGTCAGCCTGGACTTCATCAACGGCGGCTACTCGATCGACAGCCCCACCGCGCTGTGGTGGAAACAGCTGGCAACCGCTGTGGTATTCGGCCTGGGCATCGCCACAGTGCTGACCTTGGTGGTCACCCCCTCGCTGCTGGCCATCCGGGTGTGGTTCGCCACCTACATGCGCGCCTTGGGCCGGGCGCTGTCGCGGATCACCCGCGGCCGCTCCAGCCGCATCGCGCAGGACTCGCGCCTGTTCAAAAAGGCGCGCCAGCTGCCGACGACGGAAATCCAGTGGGTCGAAAGCGAGGTCCCCGAAACGGTTGGAGATCCAGCGGAGGAGGGAGAACCCGAACCGCCCGCACCGCAGGGCCGCCTGCGCGCAGCCGAATAACCGGCCACAAAAAAGCCCCGCTCCGGCGGGGCTTTTCTTTGCAGCAGCCGGGGCGCTCCCAGCCGTTGCCCGGATCAGTCGGTAAAGGTGTATTCACCCAGATCACACAGATCGAGACCAAAGTCTTCTGCTTCGGATCCATCGTCAAAGCTGCCGCGGATGTCGTAGACGCAGGTGGTTGCGCCGTCGGCAATCACCACACCGATCTCATAACCTGGCGCCAGATAGCCGCCATCCATCAGATTGTCTTCCCAATTGCTGGAAGACGCCGGGGATACATTGAATTCAACCAAATCGGCGCTGCTGTCATTGATCAGCAGGAATTCCAGGTCCTCGGCAAAGGCCGGGGCCTGAAAGGCCAGGAGGGCAGCCGCGGCGGCGGCAGGTAGAAGGGTCTTCATCTGATTGTCCTTTCGATCAGGTCAGCAGGCGCCCGTGCCGCTGATCCCGGAATGGCAGCACTTTAGGTACGTCGCTTTGCCGGTCAATGGGGAAAGCTGCTTACGGCTTCCCCAGCGTAAACTTCTGCCTGGCAAGACCCCGGCGTGTTCACGGTTCCGCAGGAAAGTTATGCATATTCTGCCGGTAAACGAGGATAAGTCCCGGAAGGCAGCACATGGCACGGCAACTTGATCTCCGCAAAGGGTTCGCCTGGGCCGCGGCCCTGTTGTTTCTCACCGCCGGCACCTATCCCGGACAATCGGATGCTCACGGGCTGCAGCCATCCGCTGTTATAACTCCGGACGGCAAGGAGGCCCGCTCGACAGCGCTGATCATCACCGGCGCCGAAGGCTGGAGCAAAGAGCTGGCCGCCCGGGCGCAGCGCCTGTCGGACATGCATACCCTGGTTATCGGCGTGGACGGGCGGGCGCTGCTGTCGCAGGCCGGCGGGGATTGTGCTGCCGCCGCACCGCTTTTGTCCGGCCTCGCCCGCCGCACCCAGCAACAGCAGGGCGCCCTGGCCCGCACGCCGGTTCTGTCCGGCTATGGCGAGGGCGCGGCCATCGCCCTCCACGCCGCCGGCGCCGCGCCCAACAGCTTTAAGGGGCTGGTCACCGTGCACTTCGACGCGTCCCCTGTGCTCTGCGCAGGCAACGCGTTGACAGACGCGCAGGCGGGAAAGGCCCCGGTGCGATGGCTGGATATCACGCAGCCAGGAACCGTCTCCGCCGCCAACGGCATTGCCGGCGCCACCGTGGTCGATCCAGAACCCGACCCGCGCCGCGCGTTTTATCAAAGCTACCTGCGCCTTGCGGGCACCGATCACGCCTTTGACACCCAGACCGCCGCCGCAGGTTCCGGCCTGGACGGTCTGCCTCTTACTATTCACCAGGATGCGGATGCGCCTGCCAGCGGCACCTACGCCATCTTTCTGTCCGGCGACGGCGGCTGGGCCAATTTTGACGAGCAGGTGTCCGACCGGCTGGCAGCACGGGGCATTCCGGTGGCCGGCATCTCCAGCCTGCGTTACATGTGGCAGGAGAAACGCCCGGACCAGATCGCCGCGGATCTTGTCCGCATAGACGCGCATTTCCGCACTGTATTCGGGCGGGACAAGGTGCTGCTGCTGGGGTTCTCGCTTGGCGCCAACACCCTGCCCTTCGCCGCCGTTGAGCTGCCGGAGCGTTTTCGGGCACGGCTGGCAGGTGTCGGTCTGATTGCGCCGGAGACGCACACCGGATTTGAAATCGTCATTGGCGGGTGGCTGGGCCGGAAGACCGGCTCGGTTGAGGTGGCCCCGGCCATTGACGCCTTGGCCGCCAGCCTGCCGCCCGAACGGATTTTATGCCTGTATGGCCGCAAAGAAACCGCCAGCGCCTGCCCGGCTTCCAGCTTGCCAGGACCGCAGCAGGTGGTTTTTGAGGGCGGCCACCATCTAGGCAATGACCATGCCCGCATCGTTCGCACCCTTTCAGCACTTGCCGGAACTGGCAATTAAGCGGCGGATTGGCCCGGTCTGCTGCGATTTGACCAATGGAGCAGTTGCAGCCAGGCTCCCATCAGAAAGCGTCTGCTCAGCTGCAGAAATTCCGCCCCTCCCGCAGTTCACAAAATGTTATTTATTACATGTCAGAGATGCATCTAAGTGTACTGCATCCCTCTTTGCGTGTTTTCTTGTTGAGGAAATGAAATGTCATTACGATCGCAAATCCTGGCACTTATCGCTATCCCATTCATCGCGCTCGCCGGTATCGGAAGCTTTAAGGCTCTGTCGGATTGGGACCGCTACCAAAGTGCGCAATCCTCGCGGGCACAGACCAGCGAATCCGTTGCATTGATGAAAGTCATCCACTTCCTGCAGGTTGAGCGCGGCCTGTCCGCAGTTTATCTGTCCTCGGGCAACCAATCGGGTGCAGCTGACCTGAACAGCACCAGAGCCGAGGTGGACGGGGCGGCGCAAAATGTGCCGCAGACAGCAGCCTCCACGCTGAAGAACCTGGAGCAGCTTGCCGCGCTGCGTGACTCCGTCACCGCTCAGACATTGACACCAGGTCAGATGGGTGCCCGCTATTCCGCAATGATTGCCAGCCTTTTACGGGATACCAGCGCACAGCTGCTGCAAATGAAGAACGCAGAAGTGGTGCAATACAGCGCCGGCCTGGTCAGCCTGGCCTACGCCAAGGAAGCTGCAGGCCAGCAGCGGGCTGCGGGGGCATCCGGCTTTGGCGAGGGCAGTTTCAATTCGAACATCTACCGCTGGTTCACCGGAACCGCAGCTGTGGAGAAACAGCTTCTCGACATCGCAGGCCTTGCCTTTGACGGGTTGATGCCGGAGCTGGGTATCCGTGGGGGCCTGGAGGCAACCGGGCTGCCCGGCATCCGCGCCGAAGTTCTGGATGCAGGCCCGGGCAACCCGGCACCGGGGTATACGTCGCAAAACTGGTTTGACCGGGCAACCCGCTGGGTCAGCTCTCTCAGGGATGTGGAAAACACTGTCACCGGTGCAATGATTGCCCTCACAGTTGAGGAAGCAAGCAATGCCCGCCAGGCACTGATCCTCACCCTGGCTGCGGTCGCCGTGTCGCTGGTTCTCAGCGGCACCATCGGTCTGCGCCTGATCATGGCATTCACCAGGCAGTTCGGCGCCCTTCAGGCAGACCTTGACAGACTCTCCCGCAGGGAATTCGATTTTGAGCCGGCGTATCTGCAGTCCAACACCGAAGCCGGTAAGCTCAGCCGTGCAATGGAACAAACCCGTGCTGCGCTGGCAGAAGCTGAAGACAAGCTCGCCTCCATCGAGGCCAGCCGCATCGCCGACCGCGGAGCCGTCGTCGGCAAGCTTGAAGAAAACCTCGCCCGCCTCTCCAACCGCGATCTCGAATGCACCATCGTCGAGGTGTTTCCGGAAGAATATGATCAGCTGCGCCAAAGCTTCAACACAACAGTCGCTACGCTGAAGGAAACCATCACACAGGTGATCTCGGCCACCAGCAGCATCCACAACGGCGCAACCGAAATCAGCACCGCCTCGGACGACTTGTCGAACCGCACAGAAAGCCAGGCCGCCACGCTGGAAGAAACCGCCGCCGCGCTGGAACAGCTGACGTCTTCGGTAAAATCCTCAGCCGAGGGTGCCCGCGACGTCGAGCACACCATGCAGGAAGCCCGCGAGGAAGCCGAAGGCAGCAGCGAAGTGGTGCGAAACGCGGTTACCGCAATGAACGAGATCGAGCAGTCTTCGGCCAAAATCTCACAGATCATCTCGGTCATCGACGATATCGCTTTCCAGACCAATCTTCTGGCCCTGAATGCAGGTGTCGAGGCTGCCCGAGCCGGGGAAGCCGGCAAGGGTTTTGCCGTTGTCGCCTCCGAAGTCCGGGCTTTGGCGCAGCGCTCTGCTGATGCGGCAACCGAGATCAAGACACTGATCGGCGACAGCTCCAAACATGTGAAACAAGGGGTCGATCTGGTTGGGGAAACCGGCGAGGCGCTGACCAGCATTGTGGGCCGCGTCAACACCGTCTCGGAACTGGTGTCCAACATTGCCGAAGGCGCTGCCGAGCAGTCGACCGGCCTGAGCGAGATCAACACCGGCGTCAGCCAGCTGGATCAAGTCACCCAGCAAAATGCCGCCATGGTCGAAGAAGCCACCGCTGCCGGCCACATGCTGCACACCGATGCGGGTAAGCTGGCAGAGGTTGTGGCTCAATTCAAAATTGCCGGGCTGGCCGCCCCGGCCGCGCGCAGCCCATCAGCAGACACAGCGCCGGCAGGTCCCAGCGCACATGGTGAAGATATCGAATTCGATTCAGCAATTCCGATGCCAGCCAAAGCAGCAAACGCAGGCTGGGACGATTTCTAAGTCCGGTTTAATACTGCACAAAACAGGAAAGGCCGGTTGCTTAACCGGCCTTTTTCCGTGAGCGATTTGCGCTCGCTGCCCTTTCCGCAGCTTACCGTCAGGCCGTGTCCTTTTCCGCCTGCTGGCGCTGCCACAGCCGGGCATAGCGGCCATCCTGCGCCAGCAGTTCGTCGTGCGTGCCGGTCTCGGAAATTTCTCCCTGTTCCAGCACCACAATCCGGTCCGCCTCAGCAATGGTTGACAGGCGGTGTGCGATGGTGATCACGGTGCGTCCCTGCCCGGCCCGCGCCAGCGCTTCCTTGATGTCCTGCTCGGTGTCGGTGTCCAGTGCCGAGGTTGCCTCGTCCAGCAGCAGCACCGGCGGGTTCTTCAGCAATGTGCGGGCAATGCCAACCCGCTGCTTCTCGCCGCCCGACAGTTTCAGTCCGCGCTCACCGACCTGGGTGCCGTAGCCCTCTGGCAGGGCTGCGATGAAGTCATGGATTTGCGCGTCGCGCGCCGCTTGCTCCACGTCGGCCTGAGTGGCCCCGTCGCGGCCATAGGCGATGTTGTAACGGATCGTGTCGTTGAACAGCACGGTGTCCTGCGGCACCACACCAATCGCGTGGTGCAGGCTTTTCTGGGTAACGTCGCGCACGTCCTGCCCGTCGATCTTCAGCGCGCCGCCGGTGACGTCGTAAAAGCGGAACAGCAGCCGTCCGATGGTCGATTTCCCTGATCCGGTAGAGCCGACGATGGCCACGGTCTGACCGGGTTCCGCCTCCAGCGAGACACCTTTCAGGATCTCGCGTCCGGCATCATAGGAAAACCGCACATCCTCCAGCGTGATCCGGCCGCCATTGACCTGCAGCTCGCCAGCCCCCGGCCGGTCGCTTACATCGGCGGGCTGCTCCAGAAGATCGAACATCTCGCCCATGTCCACCAGGCTTTGGCGGATTTCGCGGTAAACTGTGCCCAGGAAGTTCAGCGGCACGGTGATCTGGATCATATAGGCGTTGACCATGACAAAATCGCCGACCGTCAGCGCGCCGCGTTCCACGCCGATCGCGGCCATCACCATGACCCCGATAAGGCCCGCAGTAATAATCATACTCTGGCCGAAATTCAGCGCTGCCAGCGAATAGGCTGTTTTCAGCGCCGCCTGCGCATAGCCCCGCATCGCCCCGTCATAACGCGCCGCCTCGCGTTCCTCGGCAACGAAATATTTGACCGTCTCGTAGTTCAGCAGGCTGTCGATTGCCTTTTGATTGGCGTCGGTGTCCTGCTTGTTCATCTCGCGGCGCAGCTTCACCCGCCATTCGGTCACCGCAAAAGTGAACCAGACATAAAGCGTGATGGTCCCGGCCACGGCTGCCAGATACCAGGCGTCGAACAGCACCGTCAGGATCACCGCCACCAGCGTCAGCTCCAGGATCAGCGGTCCGATGGAAAACAGCATGAACCGCAGCAGGAATTCGACGCCCTTCACCCCGCGCTCGATGATCCGGCTGAGGCCCCCGGTCTTGCGGGTGATGTGATAGCGCATCGACAACCGGTGGATATGGGTAAAGGTTTCCAACGCCAAACGCCGCAGGGCACGCTGCCCGACCGGGGCAAAGATTGCATCGCGCAGTTGCTGAAAGCCAGTGGTCAGGACCCGCGACATGCCATAGGCCACTGTCAGCCCGACGGCGCCCAAAGCCAGCGGCGGCACGCCCTCCCCGGCGAGGCTGTCGACCGCGTCCTTGTACAGCATCGGCGTATAGACCGCGATCAGCTTGGCCAGGACCAGCACCGCCAGTGCCAGCACCACCCGGACCTTCACGGCGCGGTTATCCTTGGGCCACAGGTACGGCCCCACCCTGCGTAAGGTGCGCAGGCCGGAGCGGCGTTCGTCTTCGGCGGTTTCGGCTTGCAGCGGCGCGGCGGCCTGGTCTGTCTGGGTCATGGCGGTTCCTGGCTTGACCCCTTCAGATATTCACCTGTTCACGGATTTGCGAGGGGCGGACAGGAAAAACGCGCCGCAGGGGCGCGGTTCTTTGGTGTTACTCCGGAACAGTAAACACTTGCCCCGGATAAATCAGGTCGGGATTGCGGATCGCACCGCGGTTGGCCTCAAAAACCCGGACATACAGAAAACCGCTGCCGTATTTCTGCTGCGAAATCGCCCAAAGCGTATCGCCCTTCTGCACTGTTACTGCCTGAACCAAAGGCACCGGCTGATCCGGCGTTGCGTCGCCGCCCGGTTGCGGCAGCGTTTCGGGCGCTTCGCGTTTGAACGGGGTTTCCAGACGGCTGACCACAGCCCCACTTGCCGGTTCGACCTCGTCCAGGCGCAGCGTGTAAATGCCTGGCGCCACATCCTCCAGCCGGCCGCTCCAGCGCCCGTCTGCCGCGGCGCCCAGCTCGGCCACCGGCCGGTTGTCGACATAGACCCGCACCTGTGATTGCGGCTGCGCCCGTCCCGACAGCTCAACCCCGCCGCTGCCGTTGTAGCTGATTGAATCCAATGCCACTTCGTCAATCAACGCCGGATCGGCAGGAATTGCCGGCTGCACCACCTCGATGCCATCCGCATCCGCCCTCAGAACGGCCACGGTCTGGCCCTGCGGTTGCGGCGCCTCGGGTTCGCCGGCTGGCACAACCCTTGCTGAAGTAGCCGATGCCTCAGCTCCGGACGTATCTGCTGACTGCCCCGTGCCCGCCACAGTGTTGCCTGCACCCGGCGTTCCTGCAACCCAGGCTTCGGCAGCAGGCTGCTGCGCGTCACCCTCCGCTGCAGGGTCCAGGGCCGCAACTTGTTCCTGAGTTTGCGCGGTGACGTCAGGTTCCGCAACCTCTGCCTGTGCAGCTCCGGTTTCTGCAGGCTGCGCCGTCTGGGCGGCTGCATCCGCCATTGCAACGGGCGCAACCGGACCCGCAGGCGCCAGGATAAACGACGCCCCCGAGGCGTTTGTCTGCCCGTCATGTTCGGCCAGAAGCGACACCACCCTTGCATCACCACTCGGCTCAATCGTGGTTAATGAGACGAATTCACCACCCGCCGGCACTTCCAGCTGCTCCAGCACTTCGCCGTCCAGCAAGACCGAAACGCGCACCCCCGCCTGCGCGCGCCCTGCAATCACTGCTGCACCCTCAGTATCGACTCGCACCAGATCCAGTTCGGGAGCCTCCAGAACAAAAACACCGTCCTCGGCATCTGGCGCCTGCGGTGCCGCTTGACCGGCGTCCGGCGCATCAGCTGCAGGTCCGGCCAAGGCGATCTGTTCCGGCTGCGCCTTTGCCCCGGTAGTTTGATCTGGGGGAATTTCAGTTTCAGACTCAGCAGTTACCAGCTGCTCTTCAACTTGCGCCGGGCTGTCAGCAGCCGCTGTTTCAGCAGATCCTGCTACAGCGGCGGCCTCCGGCATTGGTTCCGGGTCCGCAGCCGTCGCGGCTGCTGACGGGGTGCCAGGTTCAGCCTCATCACCGGAGGCGTCAGGAGCCGTAACTGCAGTTTCAGTTTCCGCATCGTCAGCTTCGGTCCATGGCCGGTTCTGCAGCGGCTGGCCGGACTCATCTCCATCCCCCGTGAATGCGGCGCCGCCATTTGCAGCCTGGCCGCCCGCCTGCCCGTCCGCCGTCCCGCTGCCTGGCTGGCCGCTGCCGAACACCCCAAGCTGGAACAGCACCACGCCGCCCAGCACCACGGCCACGCCGGCAATACCGCCAATTGTGAGGGCCCCCAGGCCCCCGCTTCCAGATGCTTCCGCCATTTCGATCCCTTCGGCATTTGCGGAATGTTACCTTCCGCTTAGTTGAGCAAACCTACCAATCCCGCTATCACGGGTCAAAACACCAATTGCGTTTCACTTTGAAATTCCACGGAAAGGCTGGCCGATGAGCATCAAATCCGTCTGTGTCTATTGCGGCTCCCGTGCCGGAGCGCTGCCCGACTATGCCCAAGCCGCACAGGATCTTGGCACTGCACTCGCTGCAAACAGGATGCGGCTGGTTTATGGCGCCGGCGATGTCGGACTGATGGGAGAGATCGCCCGCGCCGCCCAGGCCGCGGGCGGCGAAACCTTTGGCGTGATCCCCGGCCACCTGGAAAAACGCGAAGTCGGCAAATCCGATCTCAGCACCTATGTCGTCACCGAGACCATGCATGAACGCAAAAAGGTCATGCTGTGGAACGCCGATGCGGTGGTGGTGTTGCCCGGCGGCGCCGGCTCGCTGGATGAGCTGTTCGAGGCGCTCACCTGGCGCCAGCTGGGCCTGCACGGTAAGCCCATCGTGATTCTGAACACCGCTGGTTACTGGGACAAGCTGCGCGACCTGCTGGACCATATCGTCAGCCAGGGCTTTGCCGGTCAGGACACCGCGGATTATCTGATCTGGGCTGACACCCCGGTCGCGGCCATTGCCGCCCTGCGCGACGCACGTTCCTGACGCAGGGCCGAGAACGAGAACACCGCAACTGCGCTCCAGATCAGCGCAAAGGCGGCGCTGTGCCAGGGGGTGAATGGCTCGGCAAAGATCAGCACTGCTACCAGGAACTGCAGCGTCGGGTTCAGGTACTGCAACACACCCACCGTCCCCAGCCGCACCCGTTTGGCGGCATAGCTGAACAGGATCAGCGGCAGCCCGGTCAGGATGCCGGAAAACGCCAGCATCACAGCGGTCAAAGTGCCGTCCAGAAAACCCGCACCGCCGGTGAACCAGATCACTGCCAGCGCCACTGGCAGGATCAGCAGCACTTCGGCGGTGACAGACACCACCGGACCTAATGGAATCTGTTTCTTCGCAACGCCATAAAGGGCAAAGCTAACCGCCAGCACCAGCGGGATCAGGGGCGCTGCGCCCAGCCCGAAAGACAGCACCGCAACCGCCAGTGCCGCCAGCCCGACTGCCGCGACCTGCGCCCGGGTCAGCTGCTCACCGAAGACCAGCCGCCCCAGCAGTACGCTCAGCAACGGAAAGATATAATACCCCAGGCTCGCCTCGGTGGCATAACCGGTCTGCACTGAAGAGATGAACACAAACCAGTTGAGCGAGATCATCGCTGTTGCGAGAACCAGAAACAATGTGCTCCGCCTGCTGGTGAAAGCTGCCGTTAAGGTGCCGATCCGGCCCTGAAACAGCAGCACGCCGGCAAAAAACAGAAACGACCACAATGCCCGGTGCGACAGCACCTGTTCCGGCGGCACATGCGACAAAGCATTGTAGTAGATCCCCGACAGCCCCCAGACCACGCAGGCCGAGACCATTGCCAGTATGCCCTTGGCTGCCTCTGTCATCACCGTTCCCCCGTTCCGGCGGGCCGTGCGCAATACGCGCCAGCCGCCGGTCCAAACAAGAAACGCCCGGTCGGATGACCGGGCGCTCCAGAATTCATGCCGCTCAGGACTTACATCCGCGAGGCGACGTTTTCCCAGTTCACCAGATTGTCCAGGAAGTTGGTCAGGTAAGCCGGACGCTTGTTGCGGAAATCGATGTAATAGGAGTGTTCCCACACATCGCAGCCCAGCAGTGCGGTCTGGTTGAAGCACAGCGGGTTGACGCCGTTTTCAGTTTTGGTCACTGCCAGCGACCCGTCGGCGTTCTTAACCAGCCAGGCCCAGCCGGAACCGAACTGGCCGGCGCCTGCTGCGGAGAACTGCGACTTGAACTCGTCAACCGAGCCGAACGACTCGACCAGCGCCTTTTCCAGCTCACCCGGCATTGCGCTGGCGCCCGGGCCCATCATTTCCCAGAACTGGTTGTGGTTCCACAGCTGCGAGATGTTGTTGAAGATACCGTTCTGGGCAACGGAACCGGCGTCATAGGTGCCTTTGATGATCTCTTCCAGCGACTTGCCGTCCCACTCGGTGCCGGCGATCAGCTTGTTGCCGTTATCGACATAGGCCTTGTGGTGCAGGTCGTGGTGGTATTCCAGGGTCTCGGCCGACATGCCTTTGGCAGCCAGGGCGTCGTGTGCATAAGGAAGATCGGGAAGTTCAAAAGCCATTTGGGCCCCCTGTGAAAAAAGTTTGCGTTCCTGCGCAGATACATGCTGTGCGCGCGCTATCAGGTCAAGAGCCAAGGCCCCATTTCCGCGCAAGGTCTATGTGCAAAAAAGGCGATGCCAGCCTGGTCCGGCTGGCGCGATGCCGGCCTCAGCCATTTTTGACGATGCATTTACCTTTGCCACGCGGCTGATTGGCGACACCCGTGATGACGCCGCGGATCGACAGAGTGTTCTGCTTGGTATTCAAAACAGCTGAATACAATCCATCAAGCGTCATTCGGGCATTGCTGACCGGAATGTTATTCACCCGCCAGTCCAAGTTGTAGGAAATTTCGTTTCGTGGCGAGACTTTAGCCGGAATAGGCTCTCCGACCAGTTTGTGTATATACCCGTCATAGATCTGCGCAGATCTGGTTTTCTCCGTCCCACATGACAAGCACCCGCGGGGCAATCCAGCCATTGTTGGTGAACACCTTCATCGCGCAATCATATGTGATGGTGTCTTTTCCTCCCGCCGCTGCGGCGGACGCGGCTGACAGCAGAATGGATGCAGCCAATAGATATCGTTTCATTAGATGGTTCCATTTTTTTGCTGTGCAGTGATGCAGGGATAGCGGCTCCGATGCAACGGCAATCTGCAGTTGCGCTGCAGCCCATAGCCTGCCCCGCCGGGCCTTAGATTACCCGCCTAGTTCCAACCGATGTGGTTCTGGGCCAGCAGCGACAAAGACGGCTCCCGGCGGCACGTTCCGGAACCGCGCGGCGGCTGCTCTGTGCTGCCGGGGCGGATTGATTGAATGCTCATCTTCAGGTTTGCGGTGTTCAGAACAGCCCTGAAGCGCGGCTTTGCCTGCCCGTTGTCCGTCAGCACAGCAAGCCCGGGCAATGACCAGCTGATCGCATAAGATGTCTCGCTGCGCTGCGAAACCTTAGCGGCAACTGACACACCAAACGCCGCATCAGTGACCTTTGCAGTGGTGAAATCATCGGAAAAATGCACGGTAATCCGGCCGGGAACCCAAGTAACGCCGGAAATCGGTTTCAGATCGCAACGAAAGCTTGTTTCGGCCACTGCCCCGCCCCCGGACAGTGAAATAGCCAGTGCTAAAATTCCGCATGCCGGCAGACCCATCAGCCGCTCCCTGAAACATCGTCACAAAACCTACCCCGACTTGAAAGAAAGGGTATCAAATCAAACAGTTGCAATCGTAAAAATGTAAACTTCCGGGGAAGTGAAAAACAAAAAAAGATGCCCTGGAAGGTCTCCAGGGCACCGTAAATGACGCGTGATGGCGTCACAAGCAAAAAGCGAGTGAAAACTTTAGTAAACACCCACTTTACTTTGCGGATGCGCCGCCGTGCTGAGCAATTTGAACACATATTCGCCGACAGAGCGGAAGCAGACGATGTAAAAACTGCCGTCTTCGTTCAACCAGTAGGCGCCAGCCACCTGTGCCAGGCGCGAACGGCGGAACTGGCCTGCCTTGAATGCCGCTGCGTCAAAGTCCACCGGGCTCACTTTGCCCAGCACCTCGCGCGCACCTTCACCCGACAGGCGGAAGAAGGCACGGGCGTCAGAGACATTCGCCGCCAGCGCGTGTTCGCCTTTCAGCGCCCCTGCCAATTCAGCAGTTTTGGAAACCGCATCCTCATAGGGCACCAGCAGCAGCAGCTCGTCCGGCGACATCCATGCAGCGGCACCGTTTTCGGCAACCGTGATGGAACCCCGGGCCGGAACTTCGGCGCCGGTGGCGGCCTTGACAGCCGCCTTCAGAACCGATGACTCCAGATCGCCGCGCAGGGTGATCATACCCTGCAGGCCTGCATCCTCGACCTTGGCCAGGCCGGAGAACTGCGCGCCGTTCAGTACGGAAACAGCCTTAGACATTCTGCTTTTCCCCTTCCTTGTCGTAGAAGACCGGATCAACGATCTTGGCCTTATAGGTCTTGCCGTCAGTGCCCGGGAATTCAACCACTTCGCCCATCCGCTTGGTGCCGTGTTTGATCAGGCCCATGGCGATACCGCGGCCCAGGGTCGCGGAATGATAGGTTGAGGTCACCCGGCCGATCATGTTGCGCTGGCCGTTGGCGTTGACGCCTTCACCCAATGCATAAGCGCCGTCGGGCAGCACCGAACCGTCCACCGTTTCCAGGCCAACCAGCTGCCAGCGATCGGGATCCGCCATGTGGGACCGCAGCTGCGCGCGCTTGCCCAGATAGTCTTCCTTCTTCTTCGACAGCGCCCAATGCAGACCCAGATCCTGCGGGATCACGGTGCCATCGGTCTCGTCGCCGATCATGATAAAGCCTTTTTCGGCGCGCAGAATGTGCAGGGTCTCGGTGCCGTAAGGCATGACGCCGAATTCCTTGCCTGCTTCCATCAGCGCATCCCAGAACGCCTGGCCTTCCGAGGCCGCAACCGCGATCTCGTAGGACAGCTCGCCCGAGAAGGAGATCCGGTAAGCACGGGCATCGAAGCCGCCGATCTGACCGTCGCGCCATTCCATGAACGGCAGCGCCTCTTTCGACAGATCCATGCCGCCACCGGCCTGCGCGTTCAGCTTTTCCAGCACCTTGCGGGCGTTGGGGCCGACCACGGCAACCTGCGCATACTGCTCGGTCACATTGGCAACATAGACTTTCCAGTCCCACCATTCGGTCTGCAGCCATTCTTCCATGTGGCCATGGATGCTTTCGGCACCGCCAGTGGTGGTGTGGCACAGGAAGGTGTCCTCGTCGATGCGGGCAACAACGCCGTCGTCGATCAGGAAACCATTCTCCGAGCACATCAGGCCATAGCGGCATTTTCCGACCTTCAGCGTGGACATCATGTTGGTATAGAGCATGTCCAGGAACTTGCCCGCATCCGGCCCTTTGACAATCAGCTTGCCCAGGGTCGAGGCATCCAGCAGGCCGAGGTTCTCGCGGGTGTTCTTCACCTCGCGGTTCACCGCGGCATGACGGTCTTCACCCGGCTTGGTGATGGCAAACGGACGGCGCCACTGGCCAACCGGTTCCCAATCCGCACCGTTCTTGTCCATCCAGTCATAGATCGGTGTCTTGCGCACCGGCTGGAAGATCTCGGCCCGTGCTTCACCTGCAATCGCACCGATCGAGATCGGGTGGTACGGCGGACGAAAGGTGGTGGTGCCCACCGACGGGATTTCCGAGTTCAGCGCGTCCGCAAGGATCGCCAGACCGTTGATGTTGGACAATTTGCCCTGGTCGGTCGCCATGCCCAGCGTGGTGTAACGCTTGGTGTGCTCGACGCTTTCATAGCCTTCGCGCGCAGCCAGCTGCACGTCGGAGACCTTGACGTCGTTCTGATAGTCCAGCCAGGACTTCATGCGCAGCTTGATGTCCGCCTTGGCCGGCATCAGCCAGACCGCTTCCATCTGCGCCTCATTCTCAGAGACACCCTTGGCAGCCGCCACGGATTTCGCCGGGAAGCCAGCAGCCTCAGCCGCTTTGGCGCCGGCCGCAGCCGCGTCTTCCAGCAGCGCGCCCAGGCCGAATTCGCCGTTTGCGGCACCAGCCGGAACCACAAAGCCGTTGCCGTCATGGCCCAGCGGCGGACGCGAGGCATCGGGGCGGAAGTTGGCGTTTTTGTCATCCCAATTCAGCTTGCCGCCGCAGTGGGACCACAGGTGGACCACCGGTGACCAGCCGCCGGACATGGCAACCGCGTCTGCTTCGACGTCTTCGCGGGCGCCGCCTTCACCGTTCTGAGCGCAGATGGAGACCTGGGTCACGCATTTGCCGTCCTTCACCTTGGCAATGGCACGGCCCAGCTCAACCCGGATGCCCTTCTCGCGGACAGCTTCCATCAGTTCGCCGCCGCCGGTTTCGCGAGTGTCAACTACACGGACCACTTCGACCCCGGCCTCATGCAGCACCAATGCGGTGCGATAGGCGTCGTCGTTGTTTGTGGCAACCACAACCTTCTGGCCCGGGTTCACGCCCCAGTTCACCACATAGTCGCGCATCGAACCGGCCAGCATCACACCCGGCACATCGTTGCCCGCAAAGGACAGCGGCCGTTCAATGGCACCGGTTGCGGTGACGATCTGGCTGGCACGGACCCGCCACAGACGGTGGCGCGGGCCGCCCTGACCCGGCGCGTGGTCGGTCAGACGCTCATACCCCAGCGCATAGCCGTGGTCATAGACACCCGACCCCATGCAACGGTCGCGCAGGGTGACGTTCTCCATCGCACCCAGCTCGGCCAGGGTCTTGGCGATCCAGGCGTCAGGGGCTTCACCGTCAATGGTGCCGCCGTCGACCGGTGCCCGGCCGCCCCAATGGTTGTTCTGCTCCATCACCAGCACCTTGGCGCCAGTGGCCGCAGCCGCCTTGGCCGCCTGCAGGCCGGCAACGCCGCCGCCGATCACCAGCACATCCGCAAAGAAGTAAAAGTGCTCGTAGGTGTCGGCATCCTTCAGCTCGGCGTCAGGCGCATTGCCCAGACCGGCGGATTTGCGGATGATCGGCTCATACACATGCTTCCACAGCGGACGCGGGTGGATGAACATCTTGTAGTAGAAGCCAGCCGTCAGAAACCGCGACAGCTTGTTGTTGATCGACAGAACGTCGAACTCCAGGCTGGGCCAGTGGTTCTGCGAATTCGCCGACAGCCCCGAGAACAGCTCGGTGGTGGTGGCGCGCTGGTTCGGCTCGTAACGGTCGCCCACACCCAGCTGCATCAGCGCATTGGGCTCTTCCGAACCGGATGCGACAACGCCGCGCGGGCGGTGGTATTTGAACGAGCGGCCCATCATCACCTGGCCGTTGGCCAGAAGGGCGGACGCCAGGGTATCGCCGGCAAAACCCTTCATGGATTTGCCGTTGAAGGTGAAGGCGATCTGTTTGGAGCGGTCGATCAGCCGGCCATGCTTGGCAAGACGCGTGCTCATGTGCGCAGACCTTTCAAAAGAAAAGCAGGTGTTTCAGTCAGGCGGCGGATCATTTCTGACCGTCCGAGAATTCGCGCCAGGACCAGCCGGGGCGTTTTGCGGTGATCTTGTCCATGATCTCCTGCGTCGGCACAGCGGTCTGGGCGGTGTAGGTGCCAAAGACCTCCAGCGTCATGGTGCAGCGGGCGGCGTGGAACCACTTGCCGCAGCCATTGGCATGGCGCCAGCGTTCAAAATGAACGCCTTTGGGGTTTTCGCGCATGAACAGGTAGTCATGGAACTCATCATCCGAGGAACCGGGGCCGAAACGCTTCAGATGCGCTTCGCCGCCCGCGGCCAGTTCGGTTTCTTCGGCTTTGACGCCGCAGTAAGGGCATTCAAGGATCAGCATTGTGCGGACCTCTCCAACTGGGGGCCAAGGATTTTCAAAAATCCTTGGCAAAATTCTTCGAAGAATTTTGCGGCGGCGCGCGGCATCAGTGTGCCACACCCGCAGCGACGCTCTCGTCGATGAACTTGCCTTCTTTGAAGCGCATCATCGAGAACTCCTCGGTCAGCGGCGAATGGCCGGTGGCCATCAGCTCTGCCATCGCCCAGCCGGACCCCGGGATCGACTTAAAGCCGCCGGTCCCCCAGCCGCAGTTGACAAAGCAGTTCTGCACAGGCGTTTTCGAGATGATCGGCGAGCGGTCGCCGGTCACATCCACAATGCCGCCCCACTGGCGCAGCATCTTGAGACGCGACACCATCGGGAAGGTCTCAACAAGGGCGCGCACGGTTTCCTCGATATGGTGGAACGATCCGCGCTGGGTATAGTTGTTGAACCCGTCGGTGCCGCCGCCAATGACCATCTCGCCCTTGTCGGACTGGGACATGTAGCCGTGCACGGTGTTGGCCATCACAACCACATCCATGCAGGGTTTGATCGGCTCGGAGACCATCGCCTGCAGGGCCACCGATTCCATCGGCAGACGGAAGCCCGCCCGCTCGGCCAGAACCGAAGCATTACCCGCAACGATCATGCCGATCTTGTCGCAGTCGATCGCGCCCTTGGTGGTGTCGACACCCACGGTGCGGCCGTTCTCGGTGCGCACGCCGGTGACTTCGCATTGCTGGATGATGTCCATGCCCATGTCGGAACAGGCCCGCGCATAGCCCCAGGCCACCGCATCGTGACGGGCGGTGCCGCCGCGTTCCTGCCACAAGCCGCCCAGAACCGGGTAACGGGGACCGTGCAGGTTGATGATCGGCACCAGTTCCTTGACCCGCTCAGGGGTGATCCATTCGGTCGGCACACCCTGCTGCAGGTTGGCATGCGCAGTGCGTTTGTAGCCGCGGATCTCATGCTCGGTCTGGGCCAGCATGATCACGCCGCGCGGACTGAACATCACGTTATAGTTCAGATCCTGCGACATGGTCTCATACAGGCTGCGCGCTTTTTCATAGATCGCAGCGGACGGGTCCTGCAGGTAGTTCGAGCGGATGATGGTGGTGTTCCGGCCGGTGTTACCGCCGCCCAGCCAGCCCTTCTCGATAATTGCGACATTGGTAATGCCGAAATTCTTGCCCAGGTAATAGGCAGTGGCAAGGCCATGCCCGCCCGCCCCGACGATGACAACATCATAATGGCGTTTGGGTTCAGGCGAGCGCCAGGCGCGCTCCCATCCGGTGTGATAGCGCAGGGCTTCCCGCGCGACGGCAAAAGCTGAATAGCGTTTCATGAGCGAATCCGATGGTTCGTGTCTGGTAGCGGGTATGCCTGAAATGCATAACAGACCAGTGCCGTTTATCGCCCTGTTTCTGCGTTATTGCGACATAAAAAACGGTCGCAATCCGACGGGAGGCGTCCGGGCGCGGCAGTTTGGCCCTTTTGTTCATCCGCCTCCGCATATAGATGCAACCCAAACTTCGGAGACGGCATGATTTTCTGGACAGTCACCGCCCTTATCGCGTTCTCGGCAGCCTTTCTGCTGGCCATGATCCTTATTCGCGCCCGCACATTGGGCGAACCCGCCGCGGCCTACGACCTGCGTGTCTACCGCCAGCAGCTGCGCGAAGTGGACAAGGACCTTGCCCGCGGCGTCATCAATGCAGGCGACGCCGACCGGATCCGCACCGAGATTTCCCGCCGCATCCTGGCCGCCGATACCCAGCTGCAGCAGGCGCAATCGGGACGCTCGCAGCCTAAAACCCTATCGCTGGTCTTTGGCATAGCAACAGCGCTGCTGATCACCGGCGGCACCCTGGGGATCTACTGGCAGCTGGGCGCGCCGGGCTATGGCGACCTGGGCCTGAAGGACCGTATCCAGCTGGCAGGCCAACGCGCCGAAAACCGCCCCTCCCAAACCGAGGCTGAGGCCGAAGTGCCCGCCCTGCCCAAACCGCAGGTCGAGGAAGGTTACGTCACACTGGTGGAGCAACTGCGCAAGACGGCTAGTGAACGCGCGGAGGATGCCCAAGGCCAGGCCCTGCTGGCGCAGCACGAGGCGAACCTTGGCAATTTCAAGGCCGCCTATGCTGCCAAGACCAGTTACATCCGGCTGGCAGAGGGTCAGGTCAATGCCCGCGACTTCACTGAACTGGCCGAGTTGAAGATCATGGCCGCCGGCGGCTATGTCTCGCCCGAGGCGCAGACCGACCTTCAGAAAGCCCGCGCCATTGATCCCGCACACGGGCCTGCCCGTTATTACTGGGGCCTGATGCTGGGCCAGATCGGCCGCCCGGACCTGGCTTACCGCGAATGGGCGGCAACCCTGCGTGCAGGCCCCGCGGACGCCCCCTGGATTAAAGGCATTCAAGGCCAGATCGAGGAGATGGCCTTTCGCGCCGGTGTTGAGTACCAGCCGATTGCACCCGGCGGCGCCACCGCCCCCGCCCTGCCCGGCCCCAGTGCCGAGGATATGGCCGGCGCCAGCGAACTCAGCGCTGAGGACCGGCAGGAGATGATCCGCGGCATGGTCACCCGGCTGTCGGACCGGCTGGCAACCGAAGGCGGCTCGGCAGAAGAATGGGCCCGCCTCATCGGCGCCCTCTCGGTTCTCGGCGACACCGACCGTGCCCGCACCATCTATGGCGAGGCCCGTGATGCCTTTGCCGCCGATCAGGAGGCACTGGCGCTGCTGGAAACCATCGCAGCACAGGCGGGACTTGCAGAATGATCCACGATGTTTTCGAAGATTTCGCCGCTGCCCTGCCGCCGATGCACGCGCTGATGGGGCTGGACCTTGGCACCAAGACCATCGGCGTCGCCGTTTCCGACCGCATCGGCGCTGTGGCCACGCCGCTGGAAACTGTAAAGCGCAAGAAGTTCTCACTGGACGCCGCCCGCCTTTTGGAAATCATCACGATGCGTGACATCAGCGGGATCGTCCTTGGCCTGCCCCGCAACATGGACGGCTCTGAGGGGCCGCGCTGCCAATCCACCCGCTCCTTCGCCCGCAACCTGGGCCGGCTCACCGAACTGCCTATTGGTTTCTGGGACGAACGCCTCAGCACCGTTGCGGCAGAAAAAGCGCTTCTTGAGGCAGATACGACACGCAAACGCCGCGCAGAGGTTATCGACCACGTCGCCGCCTCCTATATTCTTCAGGGGGCATTGGACCGGATGCGGCATTTGAAGAACGGGTGAATGATGACTGACGACGTATGGAAACGGGACGAGATCCAAAGCCCCTGCATCAAGATCTGCGTCGTCCACCCCGAGTCGCGCATCTGCACCGGCTGCTACCGCACAATTGACGAGATCCGCGACTGGTCGAAAATGACCAACGAGGACCGCGCCGGCATCATGGACGATCTGCCGGAACGCGCCAGCAAACTGGTCAAGCGCCGCGGCGGCCGCAGCGCCCGGTTAAAGCGCAGCTAACGCGGCGCGCGGCTGGGTAAGGCTCTGTAAATCATGCGGAATAAGTACTGACCCAATGTTTCGCGCGCGAAACATTCAGGCAGAATTGCTGACCTATTCGCAAAGCCTGTACCTTTAACAAACCCAGACACATTTACCAAAAAAGCCAATGTGTTACCAAGCCATATCATCAAATCAGAGGGCGAGCGCCTGCCCGTGGGATGGCGCCTCAAAGACTGGATACTGCCGCTTTATCCCTGCAATGCAAATCCCCGGCTGAAATGCCGAACCGCCCTCTCAAAAGCGCCAGCCCGCCGGGACGGGCAGGCGCTCGCCCGGCGCCTGCGGCTTGTTCCGGGCGTTTCTCGGCACTTAGCTACTCATTTGACAAAACCGGCCGTCAGCCTGCTACGAGATCAAGCAACCCCCGTCATCGAAGAAAAGCGTAACACCCGGTTCTTTTGCAAAATTCAGCTGGGGTTCCACAAACACTCTGAGTGTTTCCAGAAATTCGTCCGGCGACCAGGAGCGGTACGGAGGCTGGCGGTTATCTTCATAACCCCAGCCCCTCGCCTTTGCAGCCTTTATCAGCGTCTCCTTACGAAGACACCCAAGCGCTGCGGCATCAGTCAAAAAATAACTATAGGCGCGATAGAAGTGTTTCGTATTGCGCACATCCCAAGCGATCAAGGACTGGTAAGCCAGCAGCACAAGGGCCACCAACAATAAAAGTGGAAGAATTACCCTTTTCATCTTGCTCCAAGGTCAATGCTCTTTGACTGTCAGTGTTTATATCAAATTCGGCAGCTCACCCCTCCGCCAGCCACCCCTTGGTCCAATCCGCCAGCTCCGGGCGGAAATAAGCGATCATGCGGCCCTCTTCCGGCGCATTTGCCGCCGCGCCCCAGGGTGCAACCCCGTGCAGGCACAGCCGGTGCATCAGATAAGACTCACCGGGCTTGGCATGCACAGTGATCCGCAGGCAGGTCTCGAACACCTCGGCGCGCGCAGCCGTATAGGCGTCGGTCACATCCACATCCGCCCAGTCCTCTGGCGATAACCCCTCAAACGCGGCAGTAAAGGCGCGGCGCATGATGTGGTGGCTGCCCTCCCAGATCACCAAGGGCGCGGCATCGGGGCTGCTTTCATTCAGCGGTATTCCCAGCACCCAGGCGTGCGGCTCCTCGACCTTGCGGCGGCGGTGCTCGCCAAACATTTTCACCCCGTCCACATGCGCCGCATCGCGTTTGACGCGGTAGCGGAAGGCCGCCTCGCCCTCGCCCGGACGCGGCCGCGGATAGCCGGGAAAGACCGAAGACACCTGCGCCCGGTGCAGGTCCGGGATCGCGCCAAGGTTCTGCGTAATGAACTCCACCGGCACGCCTGACAGCGGCGGCCCGTCCGGCAGACGGCCCGCAGCGTCATTCGGCAGCGCATCGACCCCAATGAACCAGGTCCGTTCGCACTGGAACCACTCAGCGCAGGCCGGGTCGTCCAGCGACCGGATGCCATGCTGCAACGCATCCGCGGCCCAAGCCACCACTTGGCGGTCCTGGGCGAAGCGCACCCAGCCCTTGCCCTGAAACTGTTCGAATTGCGTATTCATAGCCTTCAATATCCAAATGCCTTGCGCAGCATGTTGAGCCCCACCAGCACCAGAAAGGCCCCGAACACCCGCTTCAGCGGTTTGGGATCCATTGCATGGGCCAGCTTCACGCCCCAGGGCGCGGTGATCAGCGTCATCGCGATCACAATGAAAAACGCCGCCAGATTAACGGCCCCGACGGTGAACGGAGGCCGCGTGGCCGGGTCCAGATCCAACAGCAGGAACCCCGCGACCGACGGCACGGCAATGATCACGCCAAAGCCTGCGGCGGTCGCCACCGCCCGATGCACCGCCACCCCGTGCAGGGTCATCAAAGGGACTCCAAAGCTGCCGCCGCCGATGCCCATCAGCACCGACAGGAACCCGACCAAGGGAGACAGCATAAGCCGTTTGGCCCCCTTAGGCATGGCTTCAGACAGCCGCCAGTCGGCGCGGCCCAGCCCCAGGTAGCAGCCGATCGCCAGTGCCATCCCGCCAAACACCCCTTGCAGCACGGTGGAGCGCAAGGAGGACACTGCCAGAACGCCTATGATCGCCCCCAGCGCAATGCCAAAGCCCCAGCTGCGCAGAATCTGCCAATCCACCGCGCCCTTCCTGTTATGGCTCAGAACCGAGCGCAGAGAGGTCACGATAATGGTCGCCAGTGAGGTCGCAAGGCAGATCTGCATCAGCTGATCGCCGCCATATCCAAGTGTTTGAAAGGCATAGAAAAAGCCCGGTACCAGCACGATGCCGCCGCCAACCCCCAATAGCCCTGCCAGAACCCCGGCGAATGCGCCGATCACCAGCAGCAGCCCTGCCATCTGCATCATTATCGCAGGCGCTGGCAATAGGGCGGCGGTCAGGGCAGGATCAGTCATGCAGGGCACCTCAGGGCTGGCTTCACCGGCAAAGGGTTAGCCGCCGCAATCCGCTTGCACAAGGCTATAGCCTGCGAGCCGCCGCGTCATGCAGCCGCGCGGTCCTCCACCTGCGCCAACGCCTGCTCCACCAGTTCCGGCCCGGCCCCGGCGCGGCAGGCCCCCTCGGACAGCATCCGCCGCCATTGCCGCGCGCCGGGGCGGCCGGCAAACAGCCCCAGCATATGCCGGGTGATCTGGTTCAGCTTAGCGCCGTTGCCGAGCCGTTCTTCGATGTAAGGCAGCATAAGCATCACCGCCTCAGCAGGATCGCTTACAGAACCCGTCCCGAAAATCTCCGGGTCCGCAGCACAGAGAACCCCGGCCGGCTGGTGATAGGCCGAGCGGCCCACCATCACCCCGTCCAGACCGCGGTCCAGATGCGCCTTGGCCTCGGCCAGCGTCGCAATACCGCCGTTGATCGAGATATGCAGATCAGGAAACGCCGCCTTCATCCGATGCACCAGATCATAATCCAAGGGTGGAATGTCCCGGTTTTCCTTAGGAGAAAGCCCCTTCAGCCAAGCCTTGCGAGCGTGGATCGTCACCCGCTGGCAGCCCGCCGCGCGGATTTTGTCCAGGAAGTCCGGCAGCACCTCTTCCGGCTCCTGCTCATCGACACCAATGCGGCATTTGACAGTGACTTCGGCCTTCACAGCTGCCTGCATCGCTGCGACGCAATCTGCCACCAGTTCCGGGGTCTGCATCAGCACCGCACCAAAGGCGCCGGATTGCACCCGGTCACTGGGGCAGCCGCAGTTGAGGTTGATCTCGTCATACCCCGCCTGTTCGCCGAGCCGCGCGGCTTCTGCCAATTCGTCCGGGTCAGACCCTCCAAGCTGCAAAGCAACGGGATGTTCGGCGGTATTGAAGTCCAGCAAATGCAACGCCCCGCCGCGCACCAGTGCCGGCGCGGTCACCATTTCGGTGTACAGAAGCGCCTCCCGGCTCAAGAGCCGGTGCAGATACCTGCAATCGGACGTCGTCCAATCCATCATCGGCGCAATGGATAGGCGTGCAGCACGCCGAACGTCGGAAAACCCTGAATTTTCTTGGTTTCTTGGATTCGCCATTTCGCGCGTTTTCCTTGTTCCGGCCCGATTTAGCCCCGTTTTTGAGTGCAGTGCTACAGAATGTAGCACCGACGGCGCCGTGTAGCACTTTTTTCGCCCCAAGTTCCAGCGCCCCATTTCGAGCACTGCCGGACCACTACCCTGCCGCCGAGAAAGAGCTGAAGCTGAGGGGGCATTGAGACACCTATGACCACACTGATGTTGCTGTTGGCCCGCCATGATGGGTGTGAAGAAATCCCATTCCGACAAATGCCCAAGGACTACTTCGGGATCGAACCTGTGGCCCTTGAGCGAAAAATAAAAATGGGGACGATTCAACTCGGCCTGCCTTGTGAAAGCCTGAGAGCCATGCGCTCAAGCAACGTGCCCCTAAGTGAGATCCCGCACGTTGGGTAAGGGTCAGCAGGCTCAACTTTTTTCCTCAAACAGGCCGGCTATGTACTTTTGAAGGCCAAAATAGAAATCACCCAACGCGAAGTGGGCATTTGGGCCACCGCTAGGGTCAGGATGCATTGATTTCCGATCTGCCGGGGAAGCTTATCAACTCCATCAGAAGGCTTTACGTTCTGGGGTTTTGGTCGCGAATCTGCGTCTGATCTGTGTTACAAAAACACAATCCAAGCCTCAGCTACGAAACTCGGTGCTGCAACCAGTGCTACAAAATCTGACACTACCCCAGACCCCCAATAAAATAAGGGATTTCAGAGCCGCCCTGCCCCATCCATCAGAGTCCGAAGATTAGTTTCACACTTCCCCATATGAACATGGGTGCAAATATCTGAACAGGGAACAACTTCCATTTTGGCCAGCGGCACCGGACTCCTTGCAGATCTCGCTGATTTTGCATCTTGGTGAAGCGATGCTGCTGTCGCCCATCTGTTGCGCTTCGTTGCAAGAACCGGTTGCAGGGCGCTGCGAAATATCAATTGCGGGGCAACAGAATGGAAACGATCTGCTCAAACCCCCTCGCCTTGGCGTGCTGAATTGGTGTGACACCGTCGCGGTCGCCTATGCTCTGATCTGCACCGGCTTGCACAAGCAGTTGGACGACCTCCTGGTGATCTGATCCTCCATCGCCCAGAACCACGGCCTCAATCAGGGCAGTCCAATCCAGGTTGTTGACATGATCAAGCGGTGCACCCGCATCGATCAGGCGGCGGACCACCTCGACATGTCCCAAATGGGCGGCGGCGATCAAAGCGGTGCCGTCATAGGGGCTGGTGGTAAGCCCCGGGTCATTGCCCAGTTCGATGGCAAGCGACATAAGTTCAGGGTCGTCGTTCACCGCAGCAATGGTCACCACGTCGTAAGCCTGCTCCTCCAGAGCATTCATGTCGCCCCCCGCCTCAGCCAAGGCGCGCAGGGCGTCATCGTGTGAAGCATAGGCCGCGACATGGGCGGGAGTGCGGCCCCGGCGGTCCTGGGCATTAAGGTCGGCGCCCGCCGCGATAAGGCGGGCAATCTCCACAAGATCTCCGGTATGGGCGGCGCGATGCAATCCCCGATAGCTGGCGATCTCGGCCCCTGAGGGAGCAGTCTGCGCCTGCGCCGAAACTGAAAAGACGCTCAGGATCAGAGCCAGAACACATTTCATCATATCAGACCTCTCTGTCGTAAGGGCACCTGCTACCTGAATGGCAGGCTGCGCTCCGGTCATTCGGTGCCGATTGCATCCCGCCCGGCGCGTGCGCAGGCTTCGTCCAGGTGGCCGCCAGGTGCGCCACCAACCCCGATGCCGCCAACCAGCGCGCCATCGATCCTGATGGGCAGGCCACCGCCCTGGATGACCATACGGCTGTTCATATGGCGCAGGCCATCATGCTGCGGTTTCTCGCCAATAAAACTGGCCAACCAGCAGTGCCGCGCCCCATCGAGGCGAAGTAAACGCTTTGCCGGGCAGCGGATGTGCGCCGGCGCCAGCATATCAGCCCGCTGCCTGCGCGGCAGCCCGCGGTTAGCGCAATAGGCAAATATTAAGACATATCGAATATGCTGAATTCAACTAACAGTATTTTTGCAGCAAGGATTCAGACTATGAGTATGCGATTTCTAGGGCATCTGCCGGTCAAAACAAAGATCGCCATTCTGGTGGCTGCCCCGCTGATGCTCTCACTGTGGTTCATGGGGCAGACACTGCTTCAGCTGAACAAAAACGCGCAGGTCAACACGGCCGAGGCCGGCGAAGTGATAGAGCATATGAGCAGCCTTGTTCACAACTTGCAACTGGAGCGTGGCCTCAGCGCCTCCTATTTGGAAAGCTCTGCCACCACTGCGCCGGACAAACTGGTCCAGGTCCGGTTGCAAAACAACACCGCGATGGAGGCCTATCTGGCCGAAATCAGTCACATTGATAAATCCCTCCTCCCGATTGAGGCAGTGCAGGCCATCCAATTTGCCCGGGCCGAACTGGCCAAGAAAAAGGACATCCGCAAAAAGATCGACGGGCACACGCTCTCGCTGAAGCGGACCCTTTCCTACTACACAGATCTGAACGCGGCCCTCATTCAAACCGGGCTGTCATTGGCAAAATCCATTGACAATCCGGTGATCTCGCAGGAGGCCGTCGCGCTGTCCTTCTTCATGCGCGCAATTGATGCCGCCGGGCTGGAACGGGCTGCCGGCGCTGTCGGCTTCAAGCATGGCTGGAAACCGGCCGACCGGGAGACCTTTGTCGCCTATCATGAAGTGTTCAAGGAACGTCTGTCGATGTTCATGGGCTTTGCAACTGCGGAGGACCGCGAAACCGTGAAGGGGCTGTTCACCTCGCCTGAGATGACAAAGTTCGAGGACGTCCGCAAAGGCATCCTAAACGGTGGAGCCCGGACGGAAATGACGGCTGAACAGTGGTTTGAAGCAGCCAGCAAAGCGCTGAAGGTGCTCCAGAAAAAAGAAGGGATCCTGATCGAGCACCTGGAACGGGACATGGCCGGATTCGATGCGGACAACAAGTTTCTGCTGGCGGAAATGGCAGTGTTCACCGGCGTGCTTCTTGTTGCGGTCCTTGGCCTTAGCGCGCTCATCGCACGCGACATGACCAAGAGCCTGTCGGTTCTGAATGGCGCGCTGAAAAAACTGGGCAGCGGCGAAACAGACGTTGACGTGCCAGGCGCAAACCGCCGGGACGAAATTGGTTCGGTGGCCCGCAATGTGGTGGATCTGCGCACTGTGACCCAGCGCAAACAGGAAGAGCGTATTGAGGAGGAAAAGCAGCGCCGCGAAGAAGTCATGACTGTTGCGCGCCGCATCGGCGAAGCGCTGATGGATCTTCAGCACAAGCGTTTGGACAAGCCGATCAAAGAGTTCTTCCCGGAAGAGTTCAAATCGATCCGGATGGATATGAACGACTCGCTGCAGGCGCTGAGCGTATCAATCTCCAACATCGGCGAATTGACCAGCAGCGTTGACGAAAGCACCAAATCCATCGCCGAAGCCTCAATGGACCTGGCCCACCGCACCGAAGCGGAATCGGCCACGCTGGAGAAAACCACCCATTCGATCAGCGAGCTGACCGCTAATGTTCAGCAGTCGGCAGACAATGCCGGCCGGGCGGAACAATTGGCGGACAGCGCCCAGAACGGGGTTAAATCCTGTGATGCGGTGGTCAAGGATACCATTGCCGCCATGGACAAACTGCAGGAGTCCTCACAGGAAATCTCGCAGATCACCAAGGTGATTCAGGATATCGCGTTCCAAACCAATCTTCTGGCACTGAATGCCGGAGTCGAGGCCGCCCGCGCCGGCGAAGCAGGGCGCGGATTTGCGGTGGTCGCCAGCGAGGTGCGGATGCTGGCGCAGCGCTGCGCCGATGCAGTCCAGCAGATTGACGGGCTGACTGCACGCAGTTCCGAACAGGTCAAAAACGGTGCTGCACTGGTGGATCAGGCCGGCACCGCAATGGCGGAAGTAAACGACCAAGTCGCCGAGATTTCCGGTCTTGTCATTGAGATTGCCAGCAATATGAAGGAACAGTCTTCGCAAATGGGCGACGTCAACACCGCCGTTGGCGAGTTGGAAATGATGGCACAGCAAAATGCCGCCATGGCCGAGGAAACCACTGCTGCAACCACCTCACTGTCCGAGCAGGCCCAGGAACTGCGCGAACTGGTCCAGCAGTTTGCCGTCGGCGAGGTTGATCCGGCTCAGAACGCGCTGGGTGGTCCGGAGGCTTATGCGCCTCCAGTGGCGGCGATCGATTTTGATGCCGACGACTGGGAAGATCAGGATTTTGGCAGCAGCGCCGCAGCCTGATCCGCTAAGGGCCGGAGTTAGGATGTTAATAAATTGGGCAGCCTCTGCGGCTGCCCTTATCGCTTTGCGGTATTGTTTTCCGGTCTCAGGCCCCGGCGCCGCGCAGCACCTCCAGCACCGTTTCAGGCGGGACGTCTCCCGTTACAAACGCCTCGCCGATGCCACGGGCGAGGATAAACCGCAGCTGACCGGCAACAACTTTTTTGTCTTGCCCCATCAGATCCAGCAGCACCTCTGCCCCTGGCAGATCGCCCGGAATGTCGGCCAGATCGGTCTTCATGCCCATCGCCTTCAGATGTGCCCGCACCCGGCTGGGATCCTCCTGGGAGCACAGCCCCAGCTTGGCCGACAGCTCAAACGCCAGGGCGCAGCCGATGGCCACGCCCTCGCCATGCAGCAGCCGGTCGGAATACCCGGTGGCCGCCTCCAGCGCGTGGCAGAATGTATGGCCCAGGTTCAGCAGCGCCCGGTCGCCCTGCTCGGTTTCGTCGCGCACGACTATATCAGCCTTCATCTGCACCGAGCGCGCCACGGCCTCAACCCGCGCTGCGACGTCGCCCTTGGCCAGAGCGGGACCGTGTTCTTCGAGCCAGGCAAAAAATCCGGCGTCACCGAGCAGCCCGTATTTCACCACCTCGCCGTAACCAGACAGGAAATCGCGCGGCGTCAGGGTCTCCAGAACCGAAGTATCGGCCAGCACCAGCGAGGGCTGGTGAAAGGCTCCGATCAGGTTTTTGCCCTGGGGCGCATTGATGCCGGTCTTGCCGCCGACCGAGCTGTCGACCTGCGCCAAGAGCGAGGTCGGGATCTGCACAAACCGCACGCCCCGGCGCAGCACCGCAGCGGCAAACCCAGCCAGGTCGCCGATCACACCGCCGCCGAAGGCCACAACCACGTCGCCCCGCTCCACCTTCTGGTCCAGCAGCCATTCCACCGCGCGGGTGAACTGCGGCCAGCCCTTGGTCGCCTCGCCCGGCGGCAGCGCCAGCGCGGTCATCTCAACGCCCGCGGCTGCCAGCCCGGCGCGCAATCCCTCCAGGTGCCTTTCCGCCACGGTTTCGTCTGTCAGCACCGCCACCTGCGGCCGCTTCAGCAACGGTTTGATCCGCTCCCCCGCCTGCGCCAGCAGGCCGGGGCCGATCACAACATCATAGGCCCGCCCGTCCAGAGGCACGTGAACCCTGCGTTCCATCATGTCCACTCCAATACATCGGGGCGTGCCTGCAAGGCTTCCAGCACCCGGTCAACCATGGTTTCAATTGCCGCCTGGCCATCTGAGACAACGGTCAGATCCGCCTTGGCATAAAGCGGCACCCGGTCGCGGTACAGGCCGCTAAGGGTCGCACGCGGGTCGGCTGTGCGCAGCAGCGGCCGGGTGTCGCGGTGGCGCACCCGGTTCCACAGAACCTCCAGATCGGCCTGCAGCCAGACCGAGACCCCTTTGGCGGTTATCACATTGCGGTTTTCTTCCGCCAGAAACGCACCGCCGCCCGTCGACAGGACACCGCGTTCCTCCTCCAGCAGGCGCGCGATCACCTGCCGTTCCTTTTGGCGGAAGAACGGCTCGCCGTCGCGGGCAAATATCTCGGGGATGGTCATGTTGGCAGCGGCCTCGATTTCATGGTCGCTGTCCAGGAAAGGCACATCCAGCCGGGCCGCCAGCGCCCGCCCCACGGCGGTCTTGCCGGCGCCCATCATGCCCACCATCACGATGGTCTTCTTCAACTTCCCCGGCACCGGGCCTGCTGCCTTCTGGCCGCTGCTTTGCTCTTTTTCGCTCATTCTTCAGTGAATGACGTGATCTTGCGGAAAAGGGAATATATAACTTGGGCAAAAGAGCAGGAAACAGGCTTTGGATATACCATGGGGCGATTGATTAAGTATCTGGTCTATTTGGCGGTTCTGGCGGCTATCGGGCTGGTGGGCTATGCCTATGTAGGGCCTTGGTTCGGTGCGGATTTCCGCGCGCCCAGCACCGAGGTGCGCAAACCAGTGGTGCTGAATGCGGATTAGGGCGGCTGCCGCCGGGGTGGTGATGGCGGGCAGTGCGCTTGCAAATGAACCCCTGGCGGCGATTGACTGGCTGAACCAGCCGCAGCCGCGCAACGGGCTGCCCGGCACTGTGCTGCTGGAGCCGCCAGTGGCAGGCACGGCTGCATTTCCGTCCGTTTCGGTCACACCTTTGGAAACACTGGTGCCGCCCATCGGGCTGGTTCCGGCTTCGGCAACCGGCCTGCCGGCCGATCTGTGGCGCGGCAGCGCTGCCGATGATGTGACCCATCTGATTGAAACCGTTCCGGTGCGCGGCAGCCCGGCGATGCAGGCGCTGCTGTTTACCCTGCTGCTGTCGGAATCCCGGCCGCCGTCCGCGGCAGGCGACCGGATTCTGCTGGCCCGGCTGGACCGGCTGCTGGCGCTGGGGGCCACGGATCCCTCCCAGGCTCTGGTTGAACATGCAGGCCCCACGGACAGCAAGGACCGTTTCACGCGCTGGTTTGACGCCACCCTTTTGACCGGCAGCGAGGACGCTTCCTGCGCCGCCCTCACCGCCTCGCCGCATCTGTCAGACAGCTACGCGGCCAGGATCTTTTGCGCGGCGCGGCGCAGCGACTGGCCCACGGCAGCACTGATGATGGAAACTGCCCACGCGCTGGAGCTGCTGCCCGAAAACCAGATGCAGCTTCTTGACCGTTTTTTGAACCCCGATCTGTTTGAGCAGGCACCGCCGCTGCGCCGCCCGGCGGATCCGGATCCGTTGACCTTCCGCCTGTTCGAGACCATTGGCGAGGCGATGCCCACCGCACCCTTGCCGCCGGCCTTTGCCGCGGCCGATCTGCGCGACATTGCCGGCTGGAAGGCGCAGCTGGAGGCGGCAGAGCGGCTGGCCCGTGCCGGGGCGCTCAATCCCAATCAGTATCTTGGCCTGTTCAGCGCCCGTAAACCCGCCGCTTCCGGCGGGATCTGGGACCGGGTTGCAGCGGTTCAGCAGCTGGAAAGCGACCTTGGCTCCGGCAACGCAGACGCCATTGCCCGCTCGCTGCCCCGCGCCTGGGATGCGATGCAACAGGCGGGCACTGAAACCGTGTTTGCCGACCTCTTTGGCGAGCCGCTGGCGCGGGCAGGCCTGAGCGGCCGGACCGCCGCGCTGGCCTGGCGCATCCGCCTGTTGTCGCCGTCTTATGAATTGGCCGCGCATGATGCCCAGGCCGCCGGCGCAAATGACCCGTTCCTGGCAGCCCTGGCCCAGGGCCGGCCTGGTGACGCTGCCGCCCCGTCGCCGATGGCTAAAGCCATAGCATTGGGGTTTGACACAACCGCCCCGGTGCCGCCCGCGATCCGGCAAATACTGAACAACGGCCAGCTGGGCGAAGCAATCCTGCGCAGCATGGTGCTGTTTGCCCAAGGCGCCGACGGCAATCTGGGCGACCTGACCGCGGCGCTGGCCGCGTTCCGCGCTGTCGGGCTGGAGGACACGGCCCGCCGCGCCGCCCTGCAGCTGATGCTGCTGGAGCATCAGTGATATGGCGCCCCCCCGGGACAATTTCCAATGGATCTCAACCTTCCTCGACGCCCAGGCGGCCGAAGCGGGCGCCTCGCAGAACACGCTTCTTGCCTATGGCCGCGACCTTAAGGACCTGACCGCCTGGCTGGAACACCGCACCCTGGGTTTCCTGACAGCCCGCCAGGACGACATCGAGGCCTATCTGATCAACTGCGACGCGCAAGGACTGGCGCGGTCCACCCGGGCGCGCAGGCTGTCGGCGGCCAAGCAGATCTACCGCTTTGCGTTCGAGGAAGGCTGGCGCGAAGACAATCCGGCAATCCAGATCCGCGGCCCTGGACGCGAAAAGCGCCTGCCCAAAACACTGGAGGTCATCGAAGTCGACCGGCTGCTGGACGCCGCGCGCCAAACCGGCCGCAGCACCGCAGACCGGCTGCGCAACACCTGTTTGATGGAGCTGCTCTATGCCACCGGAATGCGGGTCACCGAGCTGGTCTCGCTGCCGGTTTCCGCCGCCCGCGGCGACCCGCGGATGCTGCTGATCACGGGCAAGGGCGGCAAGGAGCGCATGGTGCCGCTGTCGCCGCCCGCACGCGACGCGCTGGCCGTCTGGCTGGCTACCCGCGACGATACCGAGGCAGCGCATGTAGCAAAGGGCAAGCCCGCCTCGCGTTTCCTGTTCCCCTCCCGCGGCAAGTCCGGCCACCTGACCCGGCACCGCTTTTACCTGCTGATCAAGGAACTGGCGGTCACCGGCGGCGTGTCTCCGGACAAGGTTACGCCGCACACGCTGCGGCACGCCTTTGCCACGCATCTGTTGGCCAATGGCGCCGACCTGCGCGCAATCCAGGCGCTGCTCGGCCACGCCGACATCGCTACCACCGAAATTTACACCCATGTGCTGGACGCCCGCCTGCAGGAACTGGTGCTGGAGCATCACCCGCTGGCCAAGGATACGCGCTGACGCGCCGCTAGAACTTGAAGCGCCTGCGGCAAACCCCCATAAATGCAGCGAACCTTCAACTGACCGGATCTCTGGACCTCTCATGGACACTGCCTCCACCGTACTCGACAGCGCCTTCTGGACCACTGCCGGGGCCATCGTGCTGCTGCTTGTCCTGTCCGGTTTCTTCTCCGGCTCGGAAACTGCGCTGACAGCTGCCTCGCGCGGGAAACTGCGCAGCCAGGCCGATAAAGGCTCGCATGGGGCGCAAAGGGCGCTCAGCGTGACCGAGGACAGCGAAAAGCTGATCGGCTCTGTCCTGCTGGGCAATAACCTTGTCAACATTCTGGGCACGTCGCTGGCGACCGCCCTGTTTACCCGGGCGTTTGGCGAAAGCGGCGTCGCCCTAGCGACCCTGGTGATGACCGTGCTGGTGCTGGTCTTTGCCGAGGTGCTGCCCAAGACTTATGCCATTTCCAACGCCGAAAAAGCCGCCGCGGCCGTAGCGCCAGTGATTGGCGTGCTTGTCACCCTGCTGGCGCCGGTGGTGGGGTTGGTCCGGCTGCTGGTGCGCGGTGTCTTGCTTGTCTTCGGCGTGCGGATCGATCCCGACAGCCACATCATGGCGGTGCGCGAGGAAATTGCGGGCGCGCTGCATCTGGGCCATTCCGAAGGTGTGGTCGAAAAAGAGGACCGCGACCGCATTCTGGGCGCGCTGGATCTTTCCGACCGCTTTGTCGAAGAAATCATGCTGCACCGCTCCCATATCGAGATGATCGACGCCAACGCCGAGCCGGACACTATCCTGGAGCAATGCCTGCAAAGCCCCCACACCCGGCTGCCGGTGTTTCGCGGCGAGCAGGAAAACATCATCGGCGTGGTTCACGCCAAGGACCTGTTCCGGGCGATGTATGAACAAGCCGGCGGTGCGGACGGCGATGCAGGCAAGCTCAAGTTCTTTGACATCTCCGGGGTCGCCAAGGCCCCGTATTTTGTGCCCGAAACCACCACGCTGGACGAGCAGATGCGCCAATTCCTGCGGATGCGCTCGCATTTTGCGCTGGTGGTGGATGAATACGGCGCGCTGCAGGGGCTGATCACGCTGGAGGATATTCTGGAAGAAATCGTCGGCGAAATTACCGACGAATTCGACCCCGACGAGGAAAGCATCGTCAAGAAAACCACAGATGGATCTTATCTGGTCGATGGCGTCACCACCATCCGCGACCTGAACCGCGCCACCGACTGGAACCTGCCCGATGAGGAGGCCAATACCATTGCCGGCCTCGTCATCCACGAGGCGCAGATGATTCCGACCACAGGCCAGGTGTTCTCCTTCCATGGATTCCGCTTTGAAGTGACCGAGCGCGAAGGCAACCGGGTGACCGGCCTCAAGATCCGGCCCTTATCGTGACCGGGATCCACGCATGACCCGTGCGGCGGTGCTGGCCTGGGGCTGGTTCGACAGCATCATCCTGGACCTGTTCCGCCAGCTGCGCTGGTCCTTCCTGCCGCCGCTGCTGATCTATTCCGCCTATGGCGCGCAGGGCATCACCACCGTCACCGCGTCGTTTTTCGTCAAGGAATACCTGGACTTTTCCGCCGCTTTTCTGGCGGGATTGGCATTTTGGGTCGGCCTGCCCTGGGCCCTGAAGATGCCGCTGGGGCATCTGGTGGATCTGATCTGGCGCTGGAAATACCTGCTGATCCTGCTGGGGGCCGGGCTGATGGCCGGCAGCTATGGCATCCTTGCTGCTATCGTGCTGGAACCTGCGATGATGGGCACCGTGATGCCGCTGGGCGCCTGGTATGTCACCGCCGCGCTGCTGGCCCCTTGCGGATATGTGCTGCAGGATGTGGTGGCCGACGCCATGTCGGTCGAGGCCGTGCCCCACACCGATAACCACGGCTGCCCCCTGCCCGAGGCTGAAACCAAATCCCTGCACACAACCATGCAGACCTTTGGCCGCATCGCGCTGATTGGCGGCTCCAGCGCCGCTGCCGCGCTGAACGTCGCCTTGTTCGATGGCGCCGACGCACTGCCGCAGGCAGACAAGGGTGCGCTTTACGGTTTTGTCTTCACTCTCGCGCTGCTGATTCCGGTGATTTCCCTCTCCGGAGTGGCGCTGGCGGTCTGGCAAAAATGGCGCAAGGCCGCCCTGCTGCGCCGCGCCGGTGTGGCCGAGGCTGAGATCCGCACCCGCATCGAGCTGCCCCGCGAACCGGTCACCCCCAACCGCTGGTATTTCATCGGCGGCGGCGCCTTTGTCGCGCTGTCGCTGGCTGTGGGACTGGGCGATGTGCCCTATTCGCAGGAAATCGTCTTTGCCGGCTCCATGGCCATCGTGCTGTTCCTGATGCGGCAGCTGGTTTCGGTGCTGCCAACGGACCAGGCCCGCGCCCTGATCGGCACCGCCATCATCATTTTTGTCTACCGCGCCACGCCCCTGCGCGGTCCCGGCGCCACCTGGTTTGAAATCGACGTGCTGGGGTTCGACCAGCAGTTCCTGTCAGTCCTGGCCCTGATCACCTCGCTGCTGACTCTGGCGGGCATGCTGATCTTCCGCCCGATGATGGCCAGCCGCCCGATAGCCTTTATTGTCGCCTTTCTAGCGATCACCGAGGCCGTCCTAAGCCTGCCCAACATCGCGCTTTATTACGGCGCCCACCACTGGACCGCCGCGATAACCGGCGGCGTGGTCGATGCCCGCTTCATCGCCATGGTCGACACCGCCGTGGAATCCCCGCTGGGCCAGGTCGCGATGATCCCGATGCTCGCCTGGATCGCCCGCAACGCGCCCTCGGGGCTGAAAGCCACCTTCTTTGCGGTCATGGCCTCCTTCACCAATCTGGCGCTGTCGGCCTCCAGTCTCGGCACCAAATACCTGAACGAAATCTTCGAAGTGACCCGCGAGGTCACAGATTCGTCAGGCATTATTACCACCCCAGCCGATTATTCCCAGCTGGGCTTGCTGCTGATCACCGTTGGAGCAATCCTCCTCCTGGCACCGCTGACCGCAATATTTGTCATTCAAAACAGCCGCTTCCGCACCTCTGAGTAACGAAACCCCAGCCTGGCTGCCTGTAAGCGGCATACGGTGCCGTTTTTCTGCTGGACTACTGTTCACTTCTGTACAGAATGCGGGCAACACCTATTCAGGGAGGCCCACATGAAAACCACTACCCGCGTGGCAGTTATCGGCGGCGGCGTCGTCGGCTGCTCAGTTCTCTATCACCTGACCAAGCTCGGCTGGTCCGACGTCATGCTGATCGAACGCTCGGAATTGACCTCAGGCTCCACCTGGCATGCGGCAGGCGGTTTTCATACGCTCAACGGCGACACCAACATGGCGGCGCTTCAGGGCTACACCATCAAGCTGTATAAAGAGCTAGAAGCCATCACCGGCATGTCCTGCGGGTTGCACCACGTCGGCGGCGTCACCCTGGCCGAAACCCAGGAACGCTTCGACATGCTGAAAGCGGAACGCGCCAAGCACCGCTTTATGGGGCTGGAGACCGAGATCGTCTCCCCCGAAGAAATCAAGCAAATCGCGCCCGTCACCAACGTGGATGGCATCATCGGCGGGCTTTATGATCCGCTTGATGGGCATCTGGATCCTTCCGGCACCACTCATGCCTATGCCAAGGCTGCCCGCATGGGCGGCGCCACGATCGAGACCCACTGCAAGGTGGTTGAGACCAACCAGCGCCCCGATGGCACCTGGGATGTGGTGACGAACAAGGGCACCATCCATGCCGAACATGTGGTCAACGCAGGCGGCCTCTGGGCGCGCGAGGTCGGCGCCATGGCCGGCGTCTACATGCCCCTGCACCCGATGGAGCACCAGTACATCGTCACCGACGAGGTGCCGATGATCGCCGAAATCATCGACGGCGGCGGCGAGCACCCGCATGTGATGGACCCGGCCGGCGAAAGCTATCTGCGCCAGGAGGGCCGCGGCCTCTGCATCGGCTTTTACGAGCAGCCCTGCAAACCCTGGGCCGTGGACGGCACGCCTTGGGACTTCGGGCATGAGCTGCTGCAGGACGACTTCGACAAGATCGAGGACTCCATCGCCTTTGCCTACAAACGCTTTCCGGCGCTGGAGGCTGCTGGCGTGAAATCGGTGATCCACGGCCCCTTCACCTTTGCCCCTGACGGCAATCCGCTGGTCGGCCCGGTGCCCGGAATGCGCAACTACTGGTCCGCCTGCGCCGTGATGGCCGGCTTTAGCCAGGGCGGCGGCGTCGGGTTGATGCTGGCCCAGTGGATGGTCGAGGGTGAATGCGAGCGCGACACTTTTGCGATGGACTGCGCCCGCTTCGGCGGCTGGATTACCCCGGGCTACACCCGCCCGAAAGTCATTGAAAACTATCAGAAACGCTTCTCCATCGCCTATCCGAACGAGGAGCTGCCCGCCGCCCGCCCATTCCGCACCACCCCGATGTATGACATCTTTGATGGCATGGGCGCCGTCTGGGGCGCGCAATACGGCATGGAGGTCCCTAACTACTTCGCCCAAGGCGATGAGCCGCGCTATGAGACCCCGTCCTTCCGCCGCTCCAACGCGTTTGAGGCCACTGCGCGCGAAGTCAAAGCGGTCCGGGAACATGTCGGCATCAACGAGGTCCACAATTTCGGCAAGTACCTGATCAAAGGTGCGGGTGCCCGCGCCTGGCTCGACCGCATCATGGCCGGCCGGGTGCCGAAACCGGGCCGCCTGTCGCTGACCCCGATGCTGTCCCCCAAAGGCCGCCTGATCGGGGATTTCACTATCTCCTGTCTTGGAAAATCCGGGGCGGAAGAAGAATTCCAGCTCACCGCCTCGTATGGCTCACAGGCTTACCACATGCGCTGGTTCCTGCAGAACCTGGACGATGACGTCAGCCTTGATAACATCTCCGACACCCGCAACGGCTTCCAGATCGCAGGCCCCAAAGCGCGCGAGGTGCTGCAGGCCTGCACCCGGACCGATATCTCTGACATGCGCTTCATGGACGTGCGCCGCCTGACCGTGGGCATGGCTGATTGCATCGTGCAGCGGGTCAGCTACACCGGTGATCTGGGCTATGAAATCTACTGCGACCTGCCCTCGCAACGCGCCCTCTGGGATGCGCTGTGGACCGCAGGTCAGCCGCACGGCATGAAACCCTTCGGCATGCGGGCGATGATGTCGCTGCGCCTGGATAAATTCTTCGGCTCCTGGCTGCGCGAGTTCTCACCCGATTACACCGCCGCCGAAACTGGGCTGGACCGCTTCATCTCCTTCAAGAAACCCGTTGATTTCATCGGTCGCGCGGCAGCCGAAGCCGAGCGCGACACAGGCCCCGCCCGCCAGCTCTGCGCTTTTGAGGTCGCGGCGGACGACGCCGATGTGGTTGCCTATGAGCCGATCTGGCTCGGCGGCGAAGTCGTGGGCTTCTGCACCTCCGGCGGCTATTCGCACCACGCGCAGAAATCCATCGCGCTGGGATTTGTCCCCACGGGGACAGCCAAGGAAAACCTGGAAGTGGAGATCGAAATCCTCGGCAAGATGTACAAGGCCCGCTTGATCACCCAGCCGCTGTTTGACGCAGACGGCGCCCGGATGCGCGGCTGAGGCCCAAAAGCACCGGATTCAGGTCAGCCCGCCTGACCTGAATCCGCCCTGTTGCCACAGCAGCGCACGCTGACGCCGCGAAACCCGCGCAACACATAGGTCAATGGCCGCACCCGAATGTTTCGCGCACGAAACATTAGGTCAACCCTGCTGACCTATGCGGCTTTCACTGGCCCCCGCCCTTCTTCTTTGCAAAAATACTCCCGCCGGAGGCATCCGCCATTGCGGCCAAGAACCAAGGACCGGGTTGCATGACCGCCATCACCATTCTCCTGCTCGCCGCCGGCGCCTCGTCACGGATGCAAGGCCGGGACAAGCTGATGGAGGATGTGGACGGCCAGCCTCTGCTTGCCCTGATGTGCCGCCGTGCCGCGCTGACCGGGCTGCCGGTCTATGTGACCTTGCCCAGCGAAACCCATCCCCGTGCGGCCTCAACCGGCAGCGCGATCCCGGTCCCGGTTCCCGACGCGGCTGAGGGCATGGCCGCCTCGATCCGCCGCGGAATCGCAGCACTGCCTGAACAGACTAAGGCCGTGATGATCCTGCCCGCCGACATGCCGGAGGTTGAAACGCAGGACATGCTGCATCTGGCTGCGCATTTTCACGGTGCGGACAGCCCCGTCCTGCGCGCCGCTTCCGAGGACGGCATCCAGGGCCACCCGGTGCTATTTCCGCGCCGCTGCTTTGCTGCGCTGAAAACCCTTAACGGGGATCAGGGCGCCCGCAGCCTCCTGACATCCGAACCGGTGCAGATGGTGCCGCTGCCAAAGAACCATGCGCTGACCGATCTGGACACGCCCGAAGACTGGGCCGCTTGGCGCCTGCACCGCTGACACCCCCGCAAATGCAGAGAAGGCAGGGCACAAGACCCTGCCTTCCTGCGCTTTGCTCTTCTCTGCCGTTTCCCCCAAAACAGCAGCAGCATCTCTCAATGCACGAGCAGATGCGCCTCGTGTTTCCGCAACGACCGGCGTGCCGCGGAATAAGCCGCCCGGCCCTTCTCCGACTTAAGGTCCGGGAACAGCTCGAACAATTCGTTGCGCTGCGCGTTGTCCAGCCCGCGCAGGGACTGATCGCCGGGCTGAAAGCTCTCGGTCCAGGCGCCATCGGACAGCACAACCTCATGCTGATCGAACATGAAATGGATATAGGTCACCTCGGTGGTCTCTACCGTGTCGACCCCCGTAAGCCCGGTCAGATGCTTGGCCGCCACCAGAACCTCGCGGTCCTCGAAATACAGCGCCGTCTTGTCGTTGGCGACCAGCACCCGGTGATTGGGGCTGACCATCATGTCGCGCTCCGGCAGGCCATTGCCCAGGGCGCCCTGGCGGATCAGTACCGGTTGCAAATGCGCGGCGCTGTTCAGCTCCCGGCCCTGCAGCGTGCGGGTACCGATCCAGCGGATTTCCTGAATGCCGTTGTCGCGGGTGATCACCCGGTCGCCGGCCTTCAAATCTTCGACCCGGCGTTCCCCCAGCGGCGTGGCGATCAGCGTGCCGGGCGTGAAGCAGGGAATGATCTGCTCAATCTCTCCAAACGTCATGGAGCCGGTCACAGCCCCGTCGCCATCAAGGAAGTTGACGGTTCCCGAGATGCTGTTGCCATCCGCGTCTACGGTGACACCGCTAAGTTCAAACGGGCCGCTGCCGGTCAGGTCCAGGGTGTCGAAATCGTCGCCGCCCGAGCCGCCGTCAACTTCGTCGCCGACATTGCCGCCCAGGAAGGTATCGCGCCCGGCGCCGCCGGACAGGGTATCGGCGCCCTGGCCGCCGGTGATCAGGTCATTGCCTGCCCCGCCTCGGACGATATCGTCATCAATACCGGCATCGATGGTGTCGTGGCCCGAGCCGCCGGAAATGTCGTCGTCATCGTCCTGGCCAAAGATCAGGTCGTTGCCCGATCCACCGTCAATGGTGTCCATGCCGTTGGTCGGGTCCGGATCCGCCGGGCGGCCATCGCTGCCGTCATCTGTAATGTTCAGCCCATCCGGGAATCCCGGGTTCAGGCCGCCATAGATGGTGTCGCTGCCGCCGCCGCCCAGCAGGATGTCGGAGCCTTCGCCGCCGGTCAGAACGTCTGCCTGAGAGCCGCCGTCGATGGTGTCATCGTCGATGCCGCCGTCAATCACATCCATGCCCGAGCCGCCGTCGATCAGGTCGGCGTCATCTCCGGTAGAGATGGTGTCATTGCCGGCGCCGCCCAGAACAGTATCGCGATCGTCGAACGGATCCGCATCCGCAGGGATAAAGGGAATGTCGGGGTCGGTGCCGGTGTAGCCCGGAAAGCCGCGGTCCGGCAGCGGGATGCCGCTGTCCTTGGAGGTGTCGATGACATCATCGCCGTCGCCGCCCTCAACCGAGTCGGAGCCGTCGCCGCCGTCAATGGTGTCGTCGCCGCCGCCGCCAAGAATGGTGTCGTCGCCTTCGCCGCCGGTCAGGCTGTCGTCGCCCGGCACAACCGGATCAGAAGGATCCGATGAGTAGTCGAAATGCGCATTGTCGAGCGTTGTGCCCGAGCTGCCCAGGTCAATGACCAGCTTCACGTCATTGAAATCATTGTCGCCAAGGTTGCGCGTATCTTCGAACCCCAGCTGAACCGAGCCGTCCGGGAATTCAAAGATCCCTTTGGTGTGGTCCAGCCCGTCGGTGTTCAGGCCGACGTTGGCGCCATAGCCGGACGAGTAATAGGTGCCATGCGGGCTGACGATGCCGACGCCGACAAAGGCACCTTCGGGCGCATCGTAACTAAAGGTCTCGCCGACATCCGCATTTGCATTATGCGACAGCATCACGAGATTGCTGATCTCGCCGGTCGACGGATCGATGGTGTAGGCAAAGACCTGGTTCTGGAAGGCCGCGCTGGTCGAGGAGATGGTGATCTTGACCGGTTCATTGCTGCCGGAGACGCCATCGCCCAGGATCAGATCATCGCCGCTGCCGCCGTCGACAGTATCGTCGCCGGAGCCGGCATAGATGCTGTCATTGCCGCTGCCTGCGATGATGACATCATCATCCGGCCCCGCCGCCGGGCCGGTGGCATCGGCGTTATCAACCATGTCGCCTTCCGGATCGCCGGTGTAAGCCGCGTTGATCAGGTCATCCCCCGAGGTGCCCTCAACAATTCCGTTCAAGGCCGCATTCGGCATATCGGTACTCTTCGCCATCACTCTCTCCTCACCGGTCTGGCCCCAAACCCACCGTTCGGGCCAGCCGGACAGCCGCACAGCCATGCGGAACTTCGCAGTCAAAACACCAGCCCAAGCGGAGAGAGGGCCAGAACGCGCAAACGCTCTGGAGTGCACGCCGGAACAGCGCACAGCCGATAAGCAAAAGCTCTTAGATCAGTGGTATGCAGGCATCAGCAGCCCAGGGACTTAAGCTAAATTTTAGCAGTCCACCACAGTCCAGCAGCTCGCAGAACTCGCCCCCCCAATGGGCTAGAACATGCATACGTTAGGTACCTCCGGCCACAAAGCCAAAAAATTGCCTAAAATTCCCCCCATTCCGTCATTCGGGGGCAATTGAGACGGCGTAAGCCAGTGCCGGATTATGATGATTGTCTCGGAAACCGGATACAATCCGAGGGCCAAACTTACACTTCCAGCACAAATTTCCCGCACTCGTTCTTTGAGGGAGTGGAATTGTTGCCAAATCCGAAACAAGGGTAAAATACGGCCGCACCACCGGTTTTCCGCTCCCTCAGCAAGCTGCCCTAAGGGAAATGGCGTGGAATTGATTTCAATCCTTGCCGTTTGCAAAGTTTGTTTCTCAATGCGGCCGGAATGCCGGGCAGGTCTTTCGAATCAGACGGCCTATGCGGAAGGTCATCGCAGCCGTGCGGAAAAGTAAATAACGTTGAAGAGTCTATTCAATCCGCCGGCATCTGTCCGCTGACCGGCCTGCCCCTGTTGCAAGAACAGCCGCCGCAACGCGATTTTCTTTGCCTGCTAAGCCATGCCTGAAGCAACTGATGTTCTTTGACAATGTGGGTTATGGCGGAGAGACAGGGATTCGAACCCTGGAGACGGTTTCCCGCCTACACACTTTCCAGGCGTGCGCCTTCGACCACTCGGCCACCTCTCCGTGAGGGGGCTTTTGAAGGATCACAGGGGGAAATGCAAGGGCCGAAATGGCAAAAAAGCACTCCGGCCCGCATTCTTTTTCAAGTCTCCAGATGGAGATAGACGCGGCGGTTCTGCTTGCCCTTCTTCTCCACCTTGCCAAGGCGGATTTTGCCGATTTCACCAGTGCGTTTCACATGGGTGCCGCCGCAGGGCTGCAGATCAATCTGCTGGTCAGCGGTGCCGATGCGGACAAGCCGCACCTGCCCTGCCCCGCGCGGCGGCGAGACGGACATGGTTTTCACCAGCTGCGGGTTGGCGTCGAGTTCGGCATCGGTGATCCAATCCTCGGTCACCTCAAGATCACGGTCAATGAGCGCCTGCAGCTGGTCCTGCAGCGCCTGTTTATCCGCGGGCGCCTCAGGCATGTTGAAATCGAGCCGGCCTTTGTCTGCGCTGATCGAGCCGCCGGTCACTTCCAGCGGGATCACCACTGATAAAAGATGCAGCGCAGTGTGAACCCGCATGTGGCCATAACGGCGGTCCCAGTCCAGAACCTGGGTGACCGTAGTGCCTTCGGCGGGCAATGGTTCATCTTCATGCGGGACCAGAACCACCGCGCCGTCTTCACCTTTGACAGTGGTGGCAATGGTGCATTGGCCATCACCCCACAAAAGCTGGCCGCTATCGCCAGGCTGGCCGCCGCCGGTGGCGTAGAACAGGGTCCGGTCCAGGATCAGCCCGCCCTGTTCCGTATGGGCCAGCACCAGTGCTTCGGTCATCCGGGCATAGGCGTCCTTGCGGAATAGCAGGTCACTTGTCGGCATCGGCATCTCCATCAGCATCTTCTTCGGGGTCCTGCTGCACATCCGCCAGATCCGGCTTCAGCGGAGCAGATGCGGGTGCGCCAGCAGGTGCGGAAGCGGACGCCGCGGCAGAGGTTGCCGGTTTGTCCGGGGTCAGCGCCTCGGGGTTACGGATCCAGATGTCGCGCTGCATGAAGGGGATTTCGATCCCTGCTTCGTCGAACCGTTTTGAGATTTCATAATTCATGTCGGATTTCACCGACAGAACCCAGTTCACATCGCGCAGGATTGCCCGGATCTCAAAATCCAGACTGTCGGCGCCAAAGCCCTGAAACACCACGCTGGGTGCCGGGTTGAGCAGTACCATCGGATGCGCCTTGGCGACCTCGTTCAGGATTGCCTCCACCTTGCGCGGATCGGTGCCATAGGCGACGCCCACCGGCACAATCACCCGGCCCACGGTGTTGCCGCGGGTGTAGTTGGTAACGGTGCCCGAGATCAGGTCCGAGTTCGGCACGATCACGTCGGAGCGGTCAAAGGTTTCGATCCGGGTGGAGCGCACCGAAATGTCGCGCACATAGCCCATCAGCCCGCCGACCTCGATCCAGTCGCCTTTGGATATCGGGCGTTCGATCAGCAGGATGATGCCGGACACAAAGTTCGACACGATGGTCTGCAGGCCAAAGCCAATGCCAACCGACAGCGCACCAGCAACAATCGCCAGCGACGACAGGTCCAGCCCTGCCATCGAGATGGCAATCACCGCTGACAGGAAGATGCCGACATAACCAAGGCCGGAGGTGATCGCGTTCTGACCGCCCGGGTCGATCTTGGTCTTGGGCAGCAGCGAATTGCGCAAGGAGCCCTGCACCAGCCGCGTCAGCGCATAGCCGACGGCAAAGACAACGGCAAACGTCAGGAAAGCGGTTGGAGAGATCTTTGTGTCGCCGATCTGGAACCCTTCCAGGAACTGCGACCACAGCTCAGTCAGATCTGCGATCCGTGCGCCCCAGATCAGCGCCACCAGCGGCAAGGCCAAAGCCGCCAGCACAAAGCCGATCATCACCGCAAACAGTGAGTCCCGCGCCTCGGACCCTTTGCCGGAAAGCCAGCCGTAGAGGTCGCCCAGGAAGCGCTGCAGCACCAGCAACGCGGCCAGCAGCGCCAGGGTGGACACAGCGGGGTAAATCAGCGCCTCAGCTGCGTTCACATAACCAAAGGCCGCCAGCACCGGCGACACAAACCCCAGCAAATAGGTGGCACGGCGCACCAGATTCATGATCCGGTTGGCACCGGCAGCAATGGCGCCGTCGTCTTCGGTCTCATCGCTGCTTTGCTGCTGACGCCGCTTGGCACCGATCCGGTGCAGGCGCAGCAGCACCAGGGCCGCGCCCATAATCAGCGGGAAGCTGGCCACCGCATGGGCCTCAGCCGGGATGCTGTCGATGTTTTCCAGCTGGGTCAGCGCATCCTGCAGAACCAGGATCACCGCCAGAATATCGACCATCAGCCGGGTTTCATTCAGCCGCCCCTCTTGCACCGGAACCAGATCGTTCTCGATGCGGCTGGAGAACAGCTGGTTGCCCAGCCAGTGGAACGACAGCAGCAGCAGCGCCCAGCCGGGCACATAATCCAGCAGGATCGACCCGCGGATGCCAAGCACCCCGGACAGGTCCACCGCTGCGGTCAGGCAGATGATGCCGATAAAGGGCAGGATCACCTCCAGCAGCGAGACCACAAAGCCCCAGACACCGCGGCCCGAGCTGCCGAACTGGCGCAGGTAGTCGCCCGCCGCATGGGCCCAGGGCCGGCCGCGGAACACCAGCAATGCTGCGATCAGCAGCAGCAACAGCAGTGCCGGCAGGCTGTTCTGCACCCGTTCAGCCGTGGTGGCGCTGCCCACCCTGGAGGCGGTTTCGTTCCACAAGGAGCTGCCGGAGCGGGTCAGCGAGCGCAACGCCCCGGCCCAGTTTTCAGGGTTGAACGGCGAGGGTCCGCGTTCCAGCAGTCTGCGGGTTCGGCGCTCGCGGATGATCTTGTCAATCTCGGTGATCAGCCCGTTGGCACGGCTGTAGGCCTCTTCCGAAACGATACGCGGAACCTTGAGGTCCTTCAGCTGCTGTTCCAGCGAGCGGCGCAGCTGGGCGATATCCTCGGGCTCGCTCTCGCCCTCGCCGGGCGCCGGGCCAAGCGCGCCAAGCTGGCCTTCGAGCGTCTGAATACGGTCGCCGTTATCGGTGCGCGCCGCCAGGAAATTCTGCCGGTAGGTGGTAAGCTCTTTGCGCAGCGCTTCCATAGCGGCGCTGGAGGCCCGTCTGGCGTCGATGACCTCTTCCGCACGGTTGGCGGTCTTGAGCCAGTCCTGATAATAGGCGCGGGATTCAGCAGTCAGCTGAGCCAGCGCAGGCAAAGCGAGGCCGGCCATCAAGGCCAGCCCCAGCAAAGCAGTCCGCAAAGCGGTTATGATAGGTGTCATACGTCCTCAAATACGCCTGGAATCGACGCGGGCGTGTGGGTCATCCACTCTGGCACCGGCAGGTTTTTCTCCCGCAGGAAATCCGGATTGAACAACTTGGACTGGTAGCGGGTGCCATAGTCGCACAGAACGGTGACAATGGTTTTGCCCGGCCCCATGTCCTTGGCCATACGCACGGCGCCGGCAATGTTGATGCCGGAAGATCCGCCCAGCACCAGGCCTTCCTCGTGCAGCAGATCAAAGACATAAGGCACCGCCTCGGCATCCGGCACCTGATAGCTGAAGTCCGGCGTGAAGCCCTCCAGGTTCTTGGTGATCCGGCCCTGGCCGATGCCCTCGGTGATGGAGCTGCCTTCGGAGGCCAGCTCACCCGTGGTGTAAAAGGAATAGAGAGCTGCCCCCAGCGGATCGGCCAGACCAACCTTGACGCCTTTGGGCTGCAGTGCTTCGGCCACCCCTGCCAGGGTGCCGCCGGATCCGACCGCGCAGACAAAGCCGTCCACCTTGCCGCTGGTCTGTTCCCAGATTTCCGGGCCGGTGGTTTCCACATGGGCCTGGCGGTTCGCCACATTGTCGAACTGGTTGGCCCAGATCGCACCGTTCGGTTCGCTCTTGGCCAGTTTCTCTGCCAGACGCTGGGAATAGCGCACGTAGTTGTTGGGATTGCGGTAAGGGGCCGCAGGCACCTGAACCAGCTGGGCGCCAGCCAGGCGCAGCATGTCTTTCTTCTCTTCCGACTGGGTTTCCGGGATCACAATCACCGTCTTGAACCCCATCGAGGCGCCAACCAGCGCCAGGCCGATACCGGTGTTGCCGGCGGTGCCTTCGACAATGGTGCCGCCGGGCTTCAGATCGCCGCGGGCAATGGCATCCTTGATGATATAAAGCGCGGCACGGTCCTTGACCGACTGGCCCGGATTCATGAATTCGGCCTTGCCCAGGATCTCGCAGCCGGTCTCTTCGCTGACGCGGTTCAGGCGGATAAGAGGTGTGTGGCCGATGGCATCAGCCAGATCGCGTGCAATGCGCATGGTATCCCTTTCGATCGTTCTCCCAAGGTGTAACTAAGCGCCCCGGCGTTCACAAGGCGCGAAGCGGTCAGGACGGTGCGTTGCGCAGCCGCTCACGGTGGCGTGACAGCCACAGTGCAGCAGTGACCAGCGGCATGTCCTGATAGATCTGCGCATCAACGCCCTGCATCAATTCGTCATAGCTAAGGACCTGGCTGCGGATATCCTCGCCCTCACCGGCGACACCGCCGCCGCCATTGACGTCAGAAAGGTCAGATATACCGATGAAAACATGAATGAATTCCGCCAGTGCGCCGCTGGACGGATAAACCTGCGCCACCGGCTCCAGGCGCTGGACAGTGACGCCTGCCTCCTCTTGCGCCTCGCGGATCGCGGTTTCCTCGGGCGTCTCGCCGGGGTCGATCACGCCTGCGACCGGCTCCCACATCCAGGGGTGCGCCTCGCCCATGATAAAGGGCGGTGCGCGGAATTGCTCCACCAGCAGCACCTGATCGCGGACCGGGTCATAGGGCAGCAGCACTGCCGCATGGCCTGCCATCGCGGCAGAGCGTTCCATGACCGGACTGAGACTGCCGTCAAAGCGGCGGTACTGCAGGTTCATTTCTTCCATCGCAAAGAAATTCAGGTAGGCGCGGTTGTGGCTGTGGACGATCACGTCCTTTGACAGGTCATGCTCCGGATCACCCGGACGCGCCTGCGCCTCCAGCCAAGCGGCAGCGCGGCGGCGGACCGAGGGGAAGCAGCGGGCCACCTCTTCGGCGGTCATGCGGCCGTGATAAGACATCACCTCTTCAGCGGCGCGCAGGGACAGCGCGCCCCATTTTTGCACCCAGGCCGCCAGATCCCACGGCTCAGCGGTTTGCCACAGGCCGGGTTCGGGGAAATAGACCTCCGCCGGAGCGGTGCTGCCGTCCTCCAGCTGAACCGAAACCGGTTTCAGCGCGTAGCCGAAGCCGCCTTCGTAAAAGTTGAGCGCATCCAGATCGGCAGGCGACAACCCCTGCACCAGTACGCCGTCAGCCGTGGCCCCGGCGCGTGCCTCAATCGCTGGGAACGGCTGGCCAACCACCTGATAGACACCATGGCCGGACAATTTTGCACCCTGCGCGTTCAGCGCTGCACCGCTGCGGCCCAGCACCAGTTCAAGCAAAGGGATATGGCGCAGCGTGCCAAAGAAAAAGAGATCAGCCACGGAATACAACCTGTTGTTAAGAAGACGTTTCAGCGCCAACGGCGGGAGGCGTTCTCGGTCGCGAGACCGGCAAGAACCCCGCCCACGGCCAATGGCACCAGCACAGATGGCACAGCGATAACAAAGAAATACTCCAGTGCAATCACAAAGATCTGCGACAGTGCCTCAAACGGACCGCCATAGCGGTGACGCATGGCCAGGCGGAACATCTCCCAGGTGCCTTGGATGAACAGCGCCCAAAGCACCATCACCACCATGCCCGTGAGGCCATTGTTGATACCGGGCACCAGCCCGCGGCCGGCGCGTTTGCCCATGAAGATCCAGCCGCTCAGCAGTCCCAGCGCCACATTCACATGCACAAAATAGCCGAAATCGGTGCCTTCGGGCATCAGCGGCATAACCAGGAAGGACACAAAGAACGCCACCAAGGCAAGACAAAAGGCGGCGGTCAGTCGGGCTCCGGTGGGCATGTCTGGTTACAATCCGTGCGGCCAGTTCAGTCAGCGATGCGCAACTGTAATCTGCGTTACATCGCAATTGCCAGTCTTAAAGGCCGCGGCGCAGGAAGTGAGGTAAAAGTTCCACATCTTGCGGAAGCGGTCATCAAATCCCAAGCCGGCAATCTGGTCCCAGCGGGCGTTGAACGTGTCGTGCCAGCGCCGCAGGGTCTGGTCGTAGCTGTCGCCGAATTCAATCGAGCGGACCACGCCCAGCCCCGCCCGCTCGACTTGATTGCGCAGGACATGCGGGGACGGCAGCATGCCGCCGGGGAAAATGTGTTTCTGGATGAAATCGACGCCTTTGCGGTAAATCTCCCAACGCCGGTCGGCAACGGTGATGATCTGCAGCGTCGCCTTGCCGCCGGGTTTCAGCCGGTCGCGGATGGTGCTGAAATACGCCGGCCAGTATTTCTGACCCACGGCCTCGAACATCTCGATTGAAGCGATGCCGTCGAATGTGCCGCGGCAATCGCGATAGTCCTGCAAACGCAAATCAACCTGATTCGAAAGTCCTGTCTTTTCCATGCGCTGCCGGGCAAAGTTCAGCTGCTCCTGACTGATGGTCAGACCGGTGACTTTCAGCCCCCGCTGACCGGCGGCGTATTCGGCAAAGCCGCCCCAGCCGCAGCCGATCTCCAGCACATGGTCGCCGGGCTGCACCCCCATCTGATCCACCATCGAGGCGTATTTCGCGGTCTGCGCCGCCTCCAGGCTGTCCTGGCCGCTGCGGAACAGGGCGCTGGAATAAGTCATCGTATCATCCAGCCACAGCCCGTAGAAGTCATTGCCCAGGTCGTAGTGGTACGAGATATTCTTTTGCGCCTGTTTGCGGTGATTGCGGTGCAGCCAGAAACGGAAGCGTTCATAAGCGCGTGCCAGGCCCTGGCCCGGGAAACCGTCATAGACGGTATTGGCGCCCATATGCACCAGATCCATAAAGGCCTGCAGGTCCGATGTGCTCCACCAGCCTTCCAGGTATGCATCGGCAAAGCCAAGATCGCCCTCGCGGATCAGCCGGGCAAAACAGTCGGGATTGCGGATATGCAAGTCGGCAGTGGGGCCGGGATCGCGCCCGTTTGCGGAAAATATGCGCCCGTCCGGCAGGTGGATATCCAGCTGCCCGACCTCCATGGCCTTCACCTTGGCAAACACCGCAGCAAAGTAGCGCGGCAGATCTTTCTGGCCCTCAACGGACGTGTGCTTCATGCGCTTCCCCCTGTGAGACACGGACTGGCTACAAGGAAAAAGCTAGGCCGCAGGGGGCCTTCCGGCAAGAAAACTATACGTCAGCGGTTTTCACGGGCACCGTGATAAGCCGCGAGCGCGCGGTCGCGGCCCTCTTTCAGGCTGATCACCGGCTTGGCGCGGGGAGTGTCCGGCGACAGCTCCCAGGACAGCGGCGCAGCGTCAAAGAAATCCAGTGCGGATTGCGGTGCATTACCTTGCCCCTCGGCAATCCAGCGTCGCGTGTAAGCACCTGATGAGTCGAATTTTTCCAACTGACCGCTGGGGTTGAAGACACGAAAAAAAGGGGCGGCGTCGGGACCGGAGCCAGCCACCCACTGCCAGCCCATGGCGTTGGATGCCGGATCCCAGTCCACCAGCGTATCGGCAAACCAGTCCATCCCGATTTTCCAATGCGTCATCAGATGTTTGGTCAGGAAACTTGCCACGATCATCCGGGCCCGGTTGTGCATCTTGCCGGTCACATACAGTTCGCGCATGGCGGCATCTATGAAGTCATAACCCGTCTGTCCGCGCTGCCATGCCAGAACCTGGCGCGTGATGTCCTGCGACCAGGGAAAGGCCTGCCATTCGCTGCGCCAGCTGGCTGTCAGCATATGCGGCGAGTGGTACATCAGGTGATAGGCGAACTCGCGCCAGGCGACCTCTTTCAGGAAATGTTCCGCGCCCTGGTTGCCGCGTTCCATCGCCGCGCGGCCCAGGTGCCACATGCGGTGCGGGCTGATTTCCCCCCAGGCAAGGTTCTCCGACAGGCCGGAGGTGGCATCCTCGCCCGGATAGTCGCGGCGCTCCTTGTAGGCGTCCACAGAATATTCAAGGAATTCGTCCAGACGGTTTAACGCGGCACCTTCGCCCACACGGCAGTAGCGGGCGACCACATCCGCACCGCGGCGCATGGCGGCGCCCATATTCCAGGCGGAGAGATCTTCGCTGGCGGGCCAGTTTTCCGGTGCCGGCAGCGCGGCGGGTGCCGGCAGCAGGCTGTTGACGCTGCGGCCCCGCACGGCCTTCCAGAACGGGGTGTAGACCTTGTACATGCCTCCGGTCTTGGTCTCGACCGTCCAGGGTTCAAACAACAGCCGCCCGCCGTGGGATTTGGCCGTGATCCCCTGCGCCGAGAGCTGCTGTTTCACCGCGGTGTCGCGGGCAATGGCCTGCGGATCATACAGGCGGGACCAATGCACGGCCCCTGCCCCGGTTTCAACGGCCAGCTGCTGCAGCACCTCCAGCGCCTTGCCCCGGCGCAGGATCAGACGGGAGCCGGCCCTGGCCAGTTGCCTTGCGAAATGCTCCAGCCCCAACCCAAGGCGGAACTTGGGCGCTGCGCCCAGCGCTTCGTCCTGTTCGTCGAGGATATAGACTGGAAGCACGGGCGCACCGGACGCGGCAGCAGCCGTCAGCGCCGGATTGTCACAAAGACGGAGATCCCGCCTTATCCACCAGATCACCGGGGAACTGCTGTTCATGCTGCTTTCCTTGCCCTGTCTGCGTTACAGTACCCGGTCCAAGACCTCAATCAGCTTGGCCACTTCTGCCTCGGACGTGTAGTGGGTGAAGCTCACACGCAGCACGCCCTCGTTTGGATCAACGCCCATGGCGGAAAGGGCGCGCACAGCATAGAAATCGCCGCCGCCGGCCATGATGCCATATTCCGACATGGCCGCGGCAACCGGTTCCGCCGGGCGGTTCAGGGCAATGGCAACGGTGGGCGCGCGGTTTTCTGCGGTTGAAGGCCCCAGCAGGCGGACATCGTTACGGTCCTTTACCGCATCCAGCAACGGCTGCAGCAGGTCAACCTCATGCGCGCGCATCAGGTCGTGGACAAAGGCGCCGGTTTCGGCAGCAGTGCCCGCGTGGCCATGATGGGCCGCCAAGGCCTCGAAATAATCCGCCATGCCGGCCGAGGCCGCCACCTGGGCATGGTCCGGGCCTGCCGGGGTGAAGCGTTTGTAGAGCGTGTCCGCATTGAAGTAATGCGCCTGGTTCGGCAGCAGCGCGCCCAGCGCCTTGCGGATCACCATAATACCCTGATGGGGGCCATAGGTCTTGTACGCGGAAAACAGGTAGATATCGGCGCCCAGGTCATCCACATTCGGCAGCCCGTGCGGTGCGTAAGAAACGCCATCGACACAGACAAAGGCGCCGGCGGCATGGGCCATGGCGGTGATCTCGGGCACCGGGTTGATCTCGCCCACCACGTTGGAACAATGCGGGAAGCAGACCAGACGGACATTTTCGTCCAGCAGGTTTTCCAGTTGCGCCGGGTCCAGATGGCCGGTCTGCGGGTCGATCCGCCATTCGCGGATCTCGATCCCTTCCTCGGCCAGACGGCGCCAGGGGCCGGTGTTGGCTTCGTGATCCTGATTGGTGACGATGATGGCTTCGCCGGGCTTCATGAAGCTGCGGAAGGCCTGCGCCAGCACATAGGTGTTCTGGGTGGTCGAGGGGCCAAAGCTCAGTTCCTCAGCGGCAACGCCCATCAGCGCGGCCAGACGGGCGCGGGCCTCGTCCATCTCGGCGCCGCCGAGGCGCGAGGCCTCATAGGGGGCATAGGGCTGCACTTTGCGCTGGGTATAGAACCGGGTCAGCCGGTCAATCACCTGGCGGCAGGTATAGGAGCCGCCCGCGTTTTCAAAAAATGCCTGATCCCGCAGGCCGGGTTCGCCAAAGGCCGGGAACTGGGCCCGGACAAAATCAATATCCAATGCGGTCATTGCTTTTCTGTCTCCTCAAATCGCGCACCGGTCAGGTGTTCCCGGTTCTTGGCAGGCGGTCGGCCAAGGCTGCACTCCTGCGTAAGGATTGAGGGAACACTTGCGGCCCTGCAAGCTGGAAATTTCGAATAAAACGCCGTGTATGAAACCTGCCTGCCGGAGATGCTCCGGACCGCAGGTTGATGCCAGAAACTGACAACAGCGCCTGTCATGCTGACCGCAGGCAAAAACGGAGGATTTGATATGGCCTATACCCCCAAGGATTTCCTGGTCTGGGGCGAACTGCCCGTCAGCGATCTGGACGCGGCAGTGACGTTTTACTCCAAGGTGACCGGTGCCGCGTTGAGCATCGACACCAGCGGTCCCAACCCGATGGCAATGTTCAAGCCTGCGGACCAGGCAACCGGCGTTGCCCTGCATCTGTATCCCGGCAAACCGGCAGGCGACGGACGCGGCCCGACGCTGCATCTGACCGCTGAGGGCGAGTTGGAAGATGTGATGGAGCGGGTCACGGATGCCGGCGGCAAAGTAGTCTCCCCCACTATCGAGATTCCGCCCGGGCGGTTCTTCTATGCCACCGACCCGGACGGCAACTCGGTGGGTTTCTTCAAATACAATGACTGACACGCAAAAGGCCCCGGGAAAGCACCGGGGCCTTTTGTTGCCATCCGATCAGGTCTCAGCCGTTCACGTCAACCACAACACGCCCCTTGACCTGGCCCTTGAGGATATCCGCCCCCAGCTGCGGCAGGTCGCTAAGGGCGGCGGGTTGGATCATTGCCTCCAGCTTGTCCATCGGCAGATCCTTGGCGATCCGCTCCCAGGCGCGCAGACGGTTGTCATAAGGCTGCATGACGGAATCGATGCCCAAAAGGTTCACGCCGCGCAGCAGGAACGGGATGACGGTGGCAGGCAGCCCGGCGCCGCCCGCAAGGCCGACAGCAGAAACCGAGGCGCCATATTTCATCTGCCCCAGAACCCGTGCCAGCATGGCGCCGCCAACCGCATCGACACAGCCCGCCCAGCTTTCGCTTTCCAGCGGGCGTTTGGTGGTCTCGTTGATCTCCTCGCGGGGCACAATCCGGGTGGCGCCCAGGGATTTCAGATAGTCCGCGGTTTCCGGGCGGCCCGTGACGCCGGCCGCCTCATAGCCGAGGTTCGCCAGGATCGCGGTGGCCACCGAGCCGACACCGCCCGCGGCACCGGTGACCAGAACGGGACCATGCCCGGGCTCCAGTCCATGATCCTCCAGCGCCATCACCGCCAGCATCGCAGTAAAGCCCGCAGTGCCCACTGCCATTGCCTGGCGGGTATCCAGCCCCTCAGGCAGCGGCACCAGCCAATCGGCGCGCACGTTGGCCTTTTGGGAATAGCCGCCCCAATGCGCCTCGCCCACGCGCCAGCCGGTCAGCACCACCTTGTCGCCAGCTTTGTAGCGGTCATCCGAGGACGTCTCGACCGTGCCGGCAAAATCTATCCCTGGCACATGCGGGTACTTGCGCACCAGCCCGCCGCCCGGCCCGATGCACAGGCCGTCCTTGTAGTTCACGGTGGAATACTCCACCGCCACGGTCACTTCTCCCTCGGGCAGGTCTTCCAAACTAAGCGGCTGTACCGCGGCAGACGTCTTGCCGCTGTCTTCGTCCTTGTTCACAACCAATGCATTGAACATTTCACATTCCCTTTCCAAAAACCCAGCCAGATCCCATTTTCATCTGGCCCAAAATATCCCGGGGGAGCCGCGGCCTGCCGCGGCGGGGGCAGCGCCCCCGCTCCTACCGCCAGAACCTCTCCTGAACTGTTGCGGGCAGCATTCCTGCCGGGGTCTCCACTTCCATCACCGTGCCGGGCACCCAATGGGACCTGTCCACCATCCCAATCGCCGCATTCACTCCAAACTCCGGCGCATGAACGGCCGAGCCGACCTGCCCCACCTGGCGTCCGTCAGCAATAAGCGGCCAAGCATCCAGGCACGGTGGGATCTCTCCACCGATCACCAGCGGGCGGATCTGGCGCGCGGGGCCGTTTGCAGCCTGTTCTGCCAGTGCGGCCTTACCGATGTAGTCCTCGGGCGAATTGCAGAACTTACCCAGTCCGCATTCATATGGCGTGTTGCCGCGGGTCATGTCGTTGCCGTAACTCAACAGCCCGCTTTCGATGCGTTCAATGGTGTTCGGGCAGCCCGCACGGACGTGCATGTCCTCCCCGGCGGCAAACAGCGCATCCCACAAAGGCATTCCCAGATCCGACCCTTCGACATAAATCTCAAATCCGCCCTGCTTGGACCAGCCTGAGCGCGCCACCACCAGCTCGGCACCCTGGAACGCAAGACGTTTGTAGCGGAAAAAGCGGATATCGCGCACCGCATCGCCGAACACCCGCGCCATCAGATCGTCGGCCTTGGGTCCCTGCACAGCCAATGGCGACACATCCGGCTCCACGATATCGACATCAAAGCCCTTGGCAATGGCGATCCCCAGCACGAACTGCAGCAGGTCGCCATCGGCCAGCGACAGCCAGTAGTGGTCCGCCGCCAGTTTCACCGCCACCGGGTCATTCAGCATACCGCCGTTGTGATCCACCGCCGGCACATAATAACACTGATCGTCCGCCATCCGGTCCATGTCGCGCGGGCTGATCAGTTTCATCAGCCGCAGCGCATCCGGCCCTTTGATGCTGACCTGCCGTTCGCAGGACACATCCCAGACCTGCACATGCTCCTTCAGGTGCGCGCAGTCGTATTCAAGACTTTCAAACACTGTCGCCAGCAGCATGTGGTTGTAGACAGTGTACCCTTTGACGCCTGCGGCCTCGACCCCTTTGGAAAAGGGTGTGCGCCGGATGCGGCGGGACGGAAAGATGTTCGCCAAACTCAAGTCTCCATATGAGCGTTACACAGTATAGTTTACCAACAGCGGAGCCGGCCGGAACCGCCCCCGCCGGTTTCGCCTTTGCTTGGAACCGGACCAGTCAATCGGGCAGGTTTCCGCAGACTTACCGCCAAAGTTCCAAACCCGGCCATAATCACGCACCCGCGATTTGAGGCCCGTAGCCGCGATTATGTCCGGCCCATGCCGGTGCTCATGGAGTACATCACCAAGGAACCCAAACCACAGAACGTTGCGCATGGATGATCCGAGCATTGCTTTCTCCCGACTCACGCCTTACGTTTTAAATGTCAGACTTTTAAATGTCAGACAAATGATTTTTTGCCGGGACACCTCCGGCGTAGTGCTGCGTCAGGGCCCTGAGAATGAAGATTGACCCCAACAGTTCCGCCGATCTTTCGGTTCAGATAGCGCAGGCTATCAAGGATGCCATCATCTCGGGCGCATTGATCGTGGATGAGCGGCTGCCGTCTGAAAGCGAACTGTCGGAGCAGTTTCAGGTCTCCCGTTCCACCGTGCGGGAAGCGCTGAAGCGTTTGGCAGCGCAGTCCTTGATCCGCACCCAGCGCGGCGCGACCGGCGGGGCGTTTGTAAACCGGCTCAGCTTTGAGGACGCCTATTCGCAGCAGATCACCACCTCAACCCTGCTACTAAGCATGAACGCGGTGAGCTTTGATACCGCTTGCGAAGCCCGCTATGCGCTGGAACGCTCTTGCGCGCCGCTTTCGGCGCAGCGCCGCACCCCGGATCAGCTGGCCACCATGCGGACCGAGATCTTCCGGCAAAACCAGCCTGGCCTAACCGATGAGGCCTTCTGCGCCTCGGATGTCTCTTTTCACCGGGCGCTGGTGGACGGGGCGCATAACCCGGTGCTGTCTTATCAATTGGCCGGCGCGGTGGAAGCAATGCAGCCCCTGATGAACATCATTACCTTCACCGCACGGGACCGCGCCGCAATCACTGCGCTTCATGCCTGCATTGCCGACGCGATTGAGCGTGGTGACGGCCCGGCCGCGGTGTCCGGCCTGCAGGATCTTGAAACCGAGACCCGGAAACTGGCCGCAGATGTGTTTGCAGCACGGGCAGCCGCGCGGTGATCACATCCTGTTTGCCAAAATCCGCAACAGCAGCCCCGGCCCAAATGCCGCCCGTGTGATTTTCGGCCTTTAACTCCCTTTGATACACCCCTATATTCGCAGTGTTCCCTTGTGGAACTATGGACATAAACGCGCTCGTAATAAACGGATCGGACCCGGGGGCGGTACCCGGCGACTCCACCAAACATCCTTCATTTGGGGATCATGGGGTCGAAACAGGATCGACGGACGTCTAAAGGGGTTAGCTTTGTCTCGGCGGGGTGCCACCGTACCGGCCCAAAAAGTACAATTGCAAATGACAATCGTGCTCCGGCAATGGCAGTAGCAGCGTAAGCTGTTAATGTCGCCGAAACTAAGCCCTTGCGCCTAGCAGCGTAAGGCGGGGTTCGCAGGTACCTGGCAACAGAAACCTGCACTTTCCGCCCTGTGTTTATGCTGCCGTTACGGCACCCTGCCAAAAATCACCTTTTTGGCGCTTTAAGTCTGCTTGCAGCACCTGTAGCAGGCACATCTGAACAGCAGCCTGTCTGCAGGCAGCCTGCCCTTGATGCCGCCTGCCCGGCCCCAAACACACCCCGGACTGAATGCCCAAACCTATCATTGAACCCGAGATTACCGCAGTATCCCCGCGCCGGGCGGCGCCTGCGCACGATCTGCCGCAGCATTCAGCCGAGTGCGCCCCGGCCATGGCGGTCCCGTTTGACTCCGCATGCCCGGCTGAAATGCCTTTGACCCGGCTGCTGCATTACTGGTTTGAAGAGGTTTGGTGCAAAGGCAATATGGACGCTGTTGCCGAGGTGATGACACCGGACACGCTGATTTACGGCGCAATCTCTGCCCTTGCGGAACCGGAATGCGACTATGGCGAAGTTGTCGCAGCGCTGCGCAACCTGCTGGGGCCGATGACTGTCACTTTCACCCACGCAATGGAAACCGCAGACTGGGTGACCGTCCGGCTTTTGGTACGCACCTGCAACCCAAGTGATGGTATGCCCTTCCAGATCACCGGTCAGGTGATGGCGCGGGTGGCGGATGGCAAGATCGCAGAACTGCATTCCAACATGGATTACTTCCGGATGTTCGAGAAGCTGGGCCAGCTGCCGCCCGAGGCCCTGGCAGTTTGCATGACTGGCGAACGGTTGAAGTGACGGCGCATTGCCGGCCTGCGTAATCTTGACAAGACTGCCGTAAATGCGGTTCTTAGGAGCTATGGGGACAACCGCGAACGCCCCGTGAGGCGACAAGCCCAAGGTTCGCATGTTAACCTTCGCTTGCGAGGAGACATGCTTATGGCTGCCCCGAATGAAATCACCCCTGCCCAGCTCTTGCGCCTGATCGGCACACCGAATGCGCCGGTTCTGGTGGATATCTGCATTGACGAAGATTTTGCCGCGGATCCCTTTCTGATCCCTGGCTCTTTCCGCCATTCCCATCAGGATATTGAAGGCCTCAAGGCCCGCCTGAACGGGCGGCGCTGCGTGGTGATCTGCCAGAAGGGCATCAAACTGTCGCAAGGCCTGGCCGCCTGGCTGCGCAATGACGGGATTGAGGCGGAATACCTGCAAGGCGGCATGTTTGCGTGGCGCGCCCTGAAGGATGCGCCGCGCATTCCCGCCAGCATCCTGCCCGCGCCGGTGGGCGGCGGCAGCCTGTGGGTGACCCGCCACCGGCCCAAGATCGACCGCATCGCTTGCCCCTGGCTGATCCGCCGCTTTGCGGATCCGGACGCTCGCATCCTGTTTGTCTCGCCGTCTGAGGTTACCGGTGTTGCAGACCGCTTTGGCGCCACGCCGTTTGATGTCGAGGGTGTGTTCTGGTCCCATCGCGGACCGCTTTGCACCTTTGACACCATGCTGGATGAGTTTGGCCTCAGAACGCCTGCGCTTGACAGGCTGTCCCTGGTTGTGAGAGGCGCCGACACCAACCGGCACAATCTGGCACCCGAGGCGGCGGGGCTTCTGGCCCTCTCGGTCGGATTGTCGCGCCAGTACAAAGACGACCATCAGCAGCTTGAGGCAGGCATGACCCTATATGATGCGCTATACCGCTGGGCCCGCGACGGCCAGAGTGAAGGCCACGACTGGCCTGCGGACCGCAAGGCATGAACCATCCCAGCTGGACGGAGATGTTCCGTGTCTTCGGGCGCATCGGGGTGCTGAGCTTTGGCGGCCCCGCAGCGCAGATTTCGGTGATGCATAAGGAGCTGGTTGAAGACCGGCCCTGGCTGAGCGAGGACAGCTTTCTGCGCGGCCTGTCCTTTTGCATGCTACTGCCGGGACCGGAGGCGATGCAGCTGGCGACCTATACCGGCTGGCGGATGCGCGGCACTGCCGGCGGGCTGCTGGCGGGGCTGCTGTTTGTGCTGCCGGGGGCGGCGGTGATAGCGGTGCTGGTCTGGCTTTATGCGCAATACGGCACCCTGCCCGCAGTGCAATCGGCATTTCTGGGGGTCAAGGCGGCGGTGGTGGTCATCATCCTGCAGGCGCTGCGGCGGCTGGCGGGCAAGGCCCTGCACCATCCGCTGGACTGGGCGCTGGCGGGGTTCGGCTTTGCCGCACTGTTCCTGTTCAACCTGCCGTTTCCGCTGGTGGTGCTGGCCGCCGCCTGCATTGGATTGCTGCGCAAAGACAGCAGCACCGGCGGCCCCGCGCACCAAGCGCCTGTCCGCAACGGCAGTACCTTGAGCACCATTGCAGTCTGGGGCGGGTTGTGGCTGTTGCCGCTGATTGCCCTCTCGCTGTCCGGGGCGGGGTTTCTGGCGGACATCGGCTGGTTCTTTTCCAAACTTGCCGTTGTGACCTTTGGCGGCGCCTATGCGGTGCTGGCCTATATCAGCCAGACTGTAGTCAGCCAATTCGGCTGGATCACTGCCGGGCAGATGATTGATGCCCTGGGCCTGGCCGAGACAACCCCTGGCCCGCTGATCCTGGTCACCCAGTTTGTCGCCATGCTGGCAGGTCTGACGCAGGGCGGGTCCGGGCTGTTTCTGGCCGCCGGCGCGGTGGCGCTTTGGGCAACCTTCATGCCGTGTTTTCTGTGGATCTTTGCTGCCGCGCCTTATGTGGAGCGTATCGCCGCGCATCCGCGGCTTGGCATGGCGCTAAAGGCGGTAACGGCGACAGTGGCCGGTGTCATTCTGAACCTGTCCGTGTGGTTCATGATGCATGTGGGTTTTGCCGGAACGCAGGTGTTTGAAGCAGGCATTCTGCACATGCCTGTTCCGGTCTGGAGCAGTATGAACAGCACTGCGGTTCTGCTGGTTCTGCTGGCGCCGTTTGCCGTCTGGATGGTTCGCGGCAATATGCTGCTGCTGCTGGCGGTGATGGCTACGGCCGGCCTGGCCGTTGCGGAATTCCCGTTTGCAATCAGCTGACTGCCGATACCCGCAAAGCACAGTCAGCCGCAATAAAATTTGATCCTGCGAAAAGGCTGCTCTTTTGTTTCCGCCAGAATCTCCTATGCTGGGGACAAATGAACAAAGGGTGACTGCATGTCCCGTGAAATCGACTATGGCAACCTGATGCACTCTGCCATGCGCGGCCTGATCCGGACCGTGCTGCAGGATATCTCCGACAATGGCTTGCCCGGTAACCACCACTTTTTCATCACCTTCGACACAGCCCACCCGGATGTGGAGCTGGCCGATTGGCTGTCCGACCGGTATCCCGGTGAAATGACCGTTGTCATGCAGCATTGGTTCGACAATCTGACCGTGGATGAGGACGGTTTTGCGGTCACACTGAACTTCGGCGATTCTCCTGAACCGCTTTATATTCCCTATGACGCGATCCGCACCTTTGTGGACCCGTCGGTGGAGTTCGGACTGCGGTTTGAGTCCGCCGATGAAGAGCCGGAAGGCTTTTCCGCGGTCACCGATGCGGCTGAGGAACAAGACGGCGCCGAGGAGCCAGAGGAAGAAGACAAGAAAGACGCGGATGTCGTGTCGCTGGACAGCTTCCGCAAATAGGCGGGCTGACCCATCGCGCAGTATCAGGCAGCCCGTCCGGCTGCCTTTTTCATGTCCGGCCTGTTCCTTGGCCTATTGCCTGGCCAGGAAGGTCTCCAGCCGCCGGCGCGGTTCGCCGTTCAGCCGTGAAATGTAAACCAGATCCAGCCCGCCATCGGCCAGGGTCCTGTCATACTGCTGCATCTCGTAGTCGCCGTTCGGGTGAATAAACAGCGAAAAGACCGTCAGCGTATCGCCAGTCAGCCGGCCCCAGACGAAGGGTTCGCCTTCCATCGGGTTCAACGGCACCGCATGACCAAACACATTGCGTGTCATTGCCGCAGAGTAGACGCCATTGCGCCCGCTTTGCTGGAATTCGATTTCATAGGTCTTGGTCTTTTTGCGGCCGTCATCCTTTTCGGTGGTCGAGGTCCATTTGATGGTGAACCCCTTCTTCATCTCGTGGATGATAACGCTCATGTCCCGGGGATCGGTGTCGCCATCTGTCTTGACGACGTCGACGCTGCCGGAATATTCGCCGGCAAACTGCGAAATACCGGCAGCAATCCCCTGCACCGCCCCGCACAGCAGCAAACAGGCGGCCAATGCAGGCACGGCCAGGGATTTCAGTGACAGAACTTCACACAGACGGATTGGCACGATCAATTCCTTTCCGGATACAAATTTGCCCGTCTCCCGCCCCGTCCCACGCAGTGTAACCATAGCATGGATTGAGACAATGGCATGGATTGGATTGCGCCAATTCGACACTATACCTTACCTGCCATTTGGCTATGCTGCGCGCAACTGGCCAATTGCGCCGCATTCCGGCACAGGCTACACGGCATACAATCGCATACTCAACGGAGAGAAGACGGATGTCCGAAACCCGCACCGAAACCGACAGCTTTGGCCCGCTTGAAGTCCCCGCAGACAAGTATTGGGGCGCCCAGACCCAGCGGTCGATCATGAATTTCCCCATTGGCTGGGAAAAGCAGCCTGTCGCCATTGTGCGCGCGCTGGGAGTGATCAAACAGGCCTGCGCCATGGCCAACAAGGCCTCGGGCAAGCTGGACGCCAGGATCGGTGATGCCGTTATTCAAGCAGCCGGCGAAGTTGTCGGGGGCAAGTTCGACGACAACTTCCCGCTGGTGGTGTGGCAGACCGGCTCCGGCACCCAGTCCAACATGAACTCCAACGAGGTGATCGCCAACCGCGCGATTGAAATCCTGGGCGGCGTGATCGGCTCCAAGGATCCGGTGCACCCGAACGATCACTGCAATATGGGCCAGTCTTCCAACGACACCTTCCCCACGGCCATGCATATTGCCACCGCGATGTCCGTTCGCGACGTGCTGGTGCCGGGCCTGACCAAACTCGCCGAAGGGCTGGAGGCAAAAGCCGAGGCATTCAAGGACATCATCAAGATCGGCCGCACCCATACCCAGGACGCCACCCCGCTGACGCTGGGCCAGGAGTTCGGCGGCTACGCGCATCAGATCCGCCAGGGTCTGGCCCGGGTCGAGGCTGCGATGCCCGGCATCTATGAGCTGGCACAGGGCGGCACTGCGGTTGGCACCGGTCTGAATACGCAAAAAGGCTGGGGCGAAACCGTCGCCGCCAATATGGCCGAAATCACCGGCCTGCCCTTTGTCACTGCCCCGAACAAGTTCGAGGCACTGGCCGCCCATGACGCGATGGTGTTCCTGTCCGGCGCTTTGGCCACCATTGCGGGCAGCTGCTACAAGATTGCAAATGACATCCGCTTCCTCGGCTCGGGCCCGCGCTCGGGCCTGGGTGAGCTGATCCTGCCAGAGAATGAGCCAGGCTCCTCAATCATGCCGGGCAAGGTGAACCCGACCCAGGCCGAGGCGCTGACCCAGGTGGCCGCCCATGTGATGGGCAATGATGCCGCGATCAAATTCGCGGGCTCGCAGGGTCATTTTGAGCTGAACGTCTACAACCCGATGATGTCCTACAACCTGCTGCAATCCATCCAGCTCTTGGGCGACGCGGCGGACAGCTTTACCGAGCGGATGCTGAACGGCATCCAGGCCAATGAGCCGCGCATCGACAAGCTGATGAAAGAGTCGCTGATGCTGGTCACGGCACTGGCGCCGACCATCGGCTATGACAACGCCACCAAGGTTGCCAAGACCGCGCATAAGAACGGCACCACGCTGAAGGAAGAGGCGGTCGCGCTTGGCTTCGTGGACGAGGCGACTTTTGATGCCGTGGTCCGTCCCGAACAGATGATCGGCCCCAAGGACTGATGGCTGGCTCCGGTTCAGGCCCGGTCAATCTGAACCGGTACAGAAAGGAAAAAGCGCGGGCCGGGAAAAAGGCCCGCGCTGACCAGAACGCCGTGACATTCGGGCGGACCAAGGCGGAAAAGGAATTGGACAAGGCGCGCAATGTGCAAGACGTCCGGCGCCTGGACGACCATAAGCGCGACGAATGAACAGCCGGCCCAAGAAGCACTCACTGACCTTGCGCGGGCACCGGACCTCGGTGTCGCTGGAGGATGACTTCTGGGATGCCTTCCGCGAGATTGCCGCGCAGGACGGCCGTGCAATCAATGATTTGGCTGCCGGAATTGATGAAGCCCGCGGCGAGGATTGCGGATTGGCCTCAGCGATCAGGCTGTTTGTGCTGCACCGGTTAAGGGCACGTTAACCGCGGTTTGGCATCGTGCTGCTATGCCTGTGCCTGTCCCTCTCACCGCTGATGCCTGGATACAGCAGCTTTTCCGGTCCCAGGCTGCTGCAAAAGGCGGTGTTGTCCGCCGCCAGAAGCGCGATATTGAGCGGCTGCTTGGCTGGGACCGCTTTCACTACGAACTTAAGCGCCGTGGATTTCGAGCCGTCGAAAACGCCGGTCAGGTTGTCATCTTCTGCAATCAGGACGCCGTACGCATCATCCAGTGATGCAAATTTCTTCGAAGAAATTTGCCAAGAAAATTCGAATTTTCTTGGCTAACGCCGCGACAGCTGCAGCCAGATCCCATTCTTCGACCGCACCGTAAGATGCGCCACGGGCACCGGCGCCTGCGCCGCAGCCGGAGCTACGCGGAACGCGCGCAGGATCATCGACAGGATCAACGGTCCTTCCACCATGGCAAACCCAGCGCCGGTACAAACGCGTGCCCCCGCCGAGAAAGGGATATACGCGTCCCGCTGGCACTGCTTGCCGTTCTCTGTTTGCCAGCGGGAAGGGTCAAACCCATCCGGGTTCTCCCACAGCCGCTCATGCCGGTGCAGATGCCAGGGACTGAGCACCATCTGCGCGCCCTTTGGCACGTCACGGTCTCGGAACTGCTCCGGACAGGCTGCCTCGCGCACCATCATCGGCACCGGCGGATACAGCCGCAGGGTTTCGCGGAACACATCCCGGCTGACCCTCAGCTTTGAAACCGCGGCAAAGGTTTCATCCGCCAGCGCCTCGGCCTCAGCTGCCACCTTCTCTTGCCAATCAGGATAAAGCGCCATCAGATACAGCGCCCAGGCCAATGCCGAGGCGCTGGTTTCATGGCCCGCAAGAAAAAAGATCGCGACCTGGTCCACCATTTCGGCGGTATCAAAAGTGCTGCCTGTTTCCGGGTCCCGGGTGGTCATGATCTTAGTGGCCAGGTCATCCGGTGCCGTGCCCGCCTTGATGGCATCCATTCGTTCGCGGGTCAGCTGTTCAATCAGTGCCCGGATCACCTCAGCGTTCCGGCGGGTGCCGCGGCGGAAAAACCGCGGCATCCAGCGCGGCAATGGGACAAAGGCTGCCAGGTTCAACAGCGGCTGGCTGCGCTGGTAGTCGCGGAACCGGCTAAAGACCTGTCCCGCGACCTGATGCTCGATCGGGATCGAGAACAGCGTGCGAAAGATTACATCCGCCGCTGCGTGCGACGTTTCCTCCTCGATCTCGACAAGTCCTTGCCGTTCCTTCAGCCGTTCCACTGCGGACTCTGCCGCGGCGCGCATCGCCGGGTATGTGTCCTTAAGCCGTCCGCCTTCAAAGGCCGGATCGATGATCCGCCGCTGCCGTTTCCAGGCCTCGCCATTGGTCAGGAAAACGGAGTTCCCCAGCAACGGTTTCAACCCCTCGGCAATCCGGTCCGACTTTGGAAAATCTTCGGGTCGCTCCTTCAGCAGCACTTTCACCAGCTCCGGCTGGTTGACCAGGAAGGAACGGAAAAACGGCGTGCGGAATTCGGCCATCCAGGCGCGGTACAGGCGCGCGGGCTGGGCCGACAGAATATCCTGACGGAACATTTTCACATAGCGCCACAGCGGCACGCGGTCCGGGCGTGCGGGCGGTTTCGGCGGCAAGGCTTGGGTCATTCAGCCGCCACCGACGTGAACTTCGACACTGCCGCATCAATCCGGGACTGCGACGGTTTGCGGTCCTTGTAGCGTTCCGCCAGCGTCAGCGGTCCGGCTGTGATGCGGAAGTAATCATAGTCGCCCGGCCGGTCGAAGGCGCAGAGATACTGAAAGTGCAGCCGGAAAAACCGCCAGCGCAGCTGTTGCCAGCGTTCCGGGCTGAGCGTCTGGGTGAAGGCGGCGGAGAACACCAGCGGCCAGCGCTTGCCCTCAACCGCGACGCCGCTGACCGACACCGGATCGCACAGTGCAAAAGCGCAGCCATCACCTGGTGCCGTGACATCGACCCAGGCCAGTTCCTGCCGCTGGGACAGATACTGCAGATCAGCCCGCAAACGCTCGGCCCGCGGCAAGAAGGACACCATGGGCACAACCTGCCCCAAGGTCAGAAACCCCAATGCCGGCCGGTTCAACGGCAGACCCGCGCGGATCAGATCCGCCAGGACGGACACACCAACATGAGCGCCCGAGGAATGCCCCGCCACCAGCACCTCGTCCAGATCAGGATCTTGCAGCGCCTCCGAGATCAGCGCGCGGAACGCGCGCATCCGCGCTTCCATTTCCGGCGGGATGGCGCCGCGGGAGGCCGCGGAATGCGCATAATCGTGCATCAGGTAATAGGCGAAGAACTTGCCGTCCCGCTTTTTGAACCAACGCAGCAGCGCGTAGCCGCAACCAAGACCCAAGGCCCAGCCAATGGCCAGCGCTACCGGACCTGAAAGGCCGGCGCGACCGGCCACCGTCCCAAAGGCATAGGCAACACCCCACGCCAGCAGCAGCGCCAGAAACGCCTGCAACAGCAGCATCCCCACCGGGTAAAGTGCGGCGATCACCGGCCCTTTGCGCAGCCGCATCAGCCGCCGCAGTGCACCTGTGGAGATATAGATCCAGGCTGTGCGCAATAGCTGCCAATAGGTGCCGGGAATGGTTGCCTCCATACTGCCGCGCACGATGTCGGACCAGACCAGCACCTCGATGTCGGCCTCAGTGCAAAGACCATCCATCTCTGACACAGCGTGCCAGCCATAGGGGCCTTTGGTCTGTTTGGGGGAGAGTGACAGGCTGTAGCCGGAAATCCCGGCCTGCGCGGTGCCTTCCTTGCGGTACAGCTCGCGGTAACGGCGCGGATGAATCGGATCATAGCCGGGTATGTAGAATACCCGCCGCTTGCGCACCTGCTGTTGACCGTGCTCCTGCTGTGTCACGCCTTGGCCTGCATCCTTGTTCTGCGGCCAGACTAACAGCGCATTCCGGCAAGAGTAAGGCCAGGAATGGAAAAGAAAAAGGGGCCCCAAGGCCCCTTTGAACATCTCAGGCTCAGCCCAGCGTTGCCAGTGCCGGGAAGGTTTCCAGCAGCCACCAGGAGAAGGTGGTGAACAACCCGGTGACCAGCATAATGCCGACAACCAGCAGCAGCCCGCCCATCACCTTTTCAATCAGTCCCATATGGCGCTTCATCTTGTTCATCAACACCATGGAACGGGTGAGAAACATTGCCGCCAGCAGAAAGGGAATGCCCAGACCTGCGGCATAAACGCCGAGCAGGATTGTGCCCCGGCTGACTGATGCTTCAGAGGCGGCAAGCGACAGGATCGCGCCCAGCTGCGGCCCGATGCAAGGCGTCCAGCCAAAGGCAAAAGCCAGCCCCAGAACGTAAGCCCCCAAGGCGGAACCACCGGACTCGCCCGCCTCCATCCGCGCCTCGCGGTCCAGCAGCGGAATGCGGAACACAGACAGGAAATGCAGGCCGAATATGATCACAACCACACCTGAAACTTGCGCAAAAAGCTCCTGATTTTTCAGCACAAATGCACCAAACACCGAGGCGGTGAAGCCCAGCAGCAGAAACACCGTGGACAGTCCCATCACAAAGAACAGCGCTGCGATGACCGCCTTGCGCCGGGCTGCGCCGGTGCCTTGCATCTCGCCAATGGTGACACCGCTCATATAGGCCAGATACGGCGGCACGATCGGCAGGACGCAGGGCGACAGAAAACTGATCACGCCGCCTAGCAGCGCCACCAGCATGGCAGGGAGCAGCCCTGCGTCTATGATCTCGATTCCAAACATGTCCCACACTTATGCCAGCAATTGACCAACGTCACGGGGCGGGTTGATCACATCCTTGTGGACAGCATGAAACATCCCGCTTATCTGCACACCATGACCGAGATCAATGAGACATTGGATGCCATCGGGCTGCTGTGCCCCCTGCCCGTCCTGAAGGCCCGCAAGCGGTTGAAATCGCTGCAGCCCGGCCATGTGCTGCAACTGCTGGCGGATGATCCGGCGGCGGTGATTGACGTGCCGCATTTCTGCAATGAGGCGGGCCATGAATTCCTCGGCCACAGCGACGGCGCTGGCCACCAAGCCTATCTGATCCGCAAGGGCAGCTAAGACCCAAGCCGCCTTGGCGCCCTGTCCGGACAGCTGCGGAATTCGACACGCCTTCCGGAGTTGATACCGCGTGGCTTCCGAACGAAGCCCCGCCCTAGGATGCGCTTTCCTGACACGCCGCCGGCTGCGTTTCCTTCGCTGGCAATACCGCCAAAAAAAGAAAGGCAGGCGCTTTGGCCTGCCTCTCCCATTAGTTATCACTTAGCAATCAGCTGCCCACCGACCACCAGCCGCGGCGTTTCGGCTTGGGCGGTGCCGCCGGTTCCGGTTCAGCCGCAGCAACGGCCATTGCAGGTTCCGGCTGCTTCTCCTCTTGCGAGGGTGCGGGCTCCGGCTGGGCGGCCTCTTCTGCAGCAGGCTGTTCTGCCACCGCCTCCGCGGCTGCATCCGGTGCTGCCTCTACAGGCTCTTCCTCCGGTACAGCCTCGGCTTCAGCGGCAACCGGTTCTGCCGGGGCAGCTTCCACTTCAACAGCGATGGCTTCCGCCGGAGCAGTGGCTTCTGCCGGAGCGGCATCTTGCGCTTCTGCAGTACTGTCCGCGGCAGGCTCAGCATCCGGGGCAGCAGCGGCTTGTGCGCCTTCTGCAGCGTCTTCAGACGGGGCCTGCGCAACGGTTTCCGCTGCAGGGGCATCTTCAGCGCCAGCCGCGGCCGGGGCGTCCTGCACGGAAGCTTCGGCAGTCTCTGCAGCGGCGGGAGCCTCTTCCGCGGCTTCTGCCTCAGCCGGTTTGGCCTTTGGCTTGCGCGACCGGGTACGGGTGCGGCTGCGGGAAGGTTTCTTTTCCTTCACCTCTTCTGCGGCAGCGCCTTCACCTTCGGCGGCAGCCTCCGCAGGCTCAGCTGCGTCATCCTGCTGCTGCGGCTCGTCAGACGCCTCATCGCCGTTTTCGCCATCCTGGCCTTGCTCGCCATTGCCGGATTTCCGGCGGCGGCGGCGGCGGCGCTTGCGCTTGGGCTTGTCGTCCTGCTCAGCCTCCTCGGCGGCGGGTGCGGCCTCTGCTGCTGCCGGTTCTTCTGCCTCGTCCTCGCTGGCTTCCTCGGCGTCCACCTGATCCATGATCGAGGTATCAACGGACACCACCGGAGCAGTCGCAGCAGGTACCACGCGGGATGCGGTTTTGAACTTCTCCAGCACAAAATCCGGGCTGACCAGATGCGGATCGCCTTCGATGCGCACAGACAGGCCGTAACGCGCCTCGATCTGGGCGATATGCTCGCGTTTTTGGTTCATCAGGAAGTTGGCGATGGAGACCGGGCAGCGCACCAGCACTTCGCGGGAGCGGCGGCGGGTGCCCTCTTCTTCGATCTGGCGCAGGATCGACAGCGCCATCGAGTCGTCGGAGCGGATCAGTCCGGTGCCATGGCAATGCGGGCACGGAGCGGTCGTTGCCTCGATCATGCCGGGGCGCAGGCGCTGGCGCGACATTTCCATCAGGCCAAAGCCCGAGATCCGGCCCACCTGGATGCGGGCACGGTCTGTCTTCAGCTTGTCCTTCATCCGTTTTTCGACGGCGGCGTTGTTCTTGCGCTCGTCCATGTCGATGAAGTCGATCACGATCAGGCCGGCAAGGTCGCGCAGACGCAGCTGGCGGGCGACTTCTTCAGCCGCCTCCAGGTTGGTGTTAAGCGCGGTTTCCTCGATCGAGCCCTGTTTCGTAGCCCGGCCCGAGTTCACGTCAATTGCCACCAGCGCCTCGGTCACGCCGATCACGATGTAGCCGCCGGATTTCAGCTGCACGGTCGGGTTGAACATGCCTGCCAAGTAGCTTTCCACCTGGAAGCGGGCAAACAGCGGCAGCCCTTCCTGGTAGTTTTTCACGTTCTTGGCATGGGACGGCATGATCATTTTCATGAAGTCCTTGGCGATGCGGTAGCCGCGCTCGCCTTCGACCAGAACCTCGTCGATCTCACGGCTGTAAAGATCGCGGATCGAGCGTTTGATCAGGTCGCCTTCTTCATAGATCTTGGCCGGCGCGATGGATTTCAGCGTCAGCTCGCGGATCTGTTCCCACATCCGCTGCAGGTATTCATAGTCGCGCTTGATCTCGGATTTGGTGCGTTTGGCACCGGCGGTGCGCACGATCAGGCCCGCGCCGGTCGGCACGTCCAGTTCGGTTGCGATATCCTTCAGCTTCTTGCGGTCATCCGCGTTGGTGATTTTGCGGGAGATGCCCCCGCCGCGGGCAGTGTTGGGCATCAGCACGCAATAGCGGCCGGCCAGAGACAGGTAGGTGGTCAGAGCCGCACCCTTGTTGCCGCGCTCTTCCTTGACGACCTGCACCAGCAGAACCTGGCGGACTTTGATCACTTCCTGGATCTTGTAGCGGCGCGGACGCGGCTTGCGCGGCGGACGGATGTCCTCGCTGTCGTCCTCATCGGCAACGGATTCGATGCTGTCATCTTTGGAGGTTGCATCGGCGCGGCCGGTTTCGCCCGCGTCTTCATCGCTGTCGCCGCTGTCTGCGGAGTCAGCACCGGCATTGGCAGATGCGGCTTCCGGAGCGGCCGTTTCTGCATCGTCCTCAGCTGCTTCGGAGCCGGCTTCAGCCTTGGCTGCTGGCTCTTCCGCAGTTTCTGCAGGTGCCTCTTCGGCAACGGCGGCCTCAGCTGCCGCCTCTGCTGGTGCTTCTTCGCCAGCAGTCTCAGCGGGCCCGGCAGGCACGTCGGCTTCGGCTGCCTCAGGTGCAGACACATCATCGTCTTCCGGCTCGTCCACCGGCGTTTCCGCGACATGTTCCACCGGTGAGGACCCTTCCGGCACGTCCGCCAGATCATCCCCGGCCTCAGCACTGTCGCTCAGGTCGATGGTCTCCATTCCGGCGATTTCAGCGGTCTTCTCCTCAGAGGCCTCAACCTCCTTGGTTTCCACTGCATCATCAGAAGAGGTCTTGGCAGCCTTGGCGGCGGATTTGGACCGGCGCGACCGCTTGGGCTTGGCCGGTTTTTCTTCGTCTTCCTCGTCGCGGGCACGCATCGCCTCGGCATAGGCGCGCTCTTCCTCCATCAGCGCCTCACGGTCGGCGACGGGGATCTGGTAATAATCCGGGTGGATTTCGGAAAACGCCAGGAAGCCATGGCGGTTGCCGCCATAGTCCACAAACGCCGCCTGCAGCGACGGTTCGACCCGGGTTACTTTTGCGAGGTAAATATTGCCAGCAAGCTGGCGTTTATTTTCGGATTCAAAGTCGAATTCCTCAACCTTGTTTCCATCCACAACCACAACACGGGTCTCTTCCGCGTGGGTGGCGTCGATAAGCATCTTCTTTGCCATGTGTCCTTGGTGCACCTGCCCTGTGCGTCCGCAAGCCTCTTGTTTCCAGGCGGCCGCGCACGTTTCGGGTGGTGTCTTGTCAGGGCGATCTGGGACGGCGCGGTGCAGCAGGTGGTCCCGGGGTCGATGCCCGGCCTTCCTGCCTCAGTGCTTTTCGCTCTCGCGCGCGTCATCGCGGTTCTTCTCCGGCAGGCGGGTGCTGCCCGTCCCTGCCACATTATCCCTGCACCGGCTTAAATTCCGGCTTGGGCGCTAAACTGCCCTCCAAAGTTCAGAGGGCCAATCGGTCTGACTGCAGCTTTCTCGGATCATGCCGGACAAAAACCGCAGTCAGCGAAACTCATAAGAACGGGGGAACCATACACCGGTTTCCGGCCCGTTTGGTCAGCATAAGGCCTGTGGATAGGTAATGACAATGGACATTCGTCACCACAGGCATTGAAAATGAAACCTGCCGGCCCATAGCAGACAATGCATTAAATTGTGGTTAGTTTTCAGCCGGCTGCCGGAGTTCCAATAGAACTCCGGCGCGCAAGCATTTGTTTTCCCAGTCGGTTCCCGTGCCGAAAACAGCAGCAGCGGCAGTTACGCCAGATAGTCGGACCGCTGCAGGCCGTATTTGGCCATCTTCTCGTTCAGCGTCCGGCGCGGCAGGCACAGCTCGTCCATCACGCTGGCAATAGACCCTTTGTGGCGGCGCATGGTGTTGTCGATCAGCATCCGTTCAAAGGCTTCCACATATTCCTTCAGCGGCTTGCCTTCGGTGGTCATCACCGGCTGCATTTCCTCGTGATCGGACATCAAGAGCGAGGCAATGGTGCCCGAGCCACGGCGCGACTGCAGGACCGCGCGTTCCGCAATGTTGATCAGCTGGCGCACGTTGCCCGGCCAGGGTGCCTGCAGCAGCTGTGCCGCCTCCTGCGCGCTGACCTGCGGCGCCTCGCACCCGTATTCTTCCGAGAATTGCTCGGACAGGCGGGTGAACAGCGTCAGGATATCTTCGCCGCGCTGGCGCAGCGGCGGCACGGTGATGCGCAATGCTGCCAGGCGGTAGAACAGATCCGGGCGCAGCGCGTCTTCGCAGGTCTTGCCCGCTTCCTGCAGGTTGGAAATGGCGATAATCCGGGTTTCTGCCGGGGTGCCCTGCTCGTTGATCACACTCAGCAGCTTGGCCTGCAACGTCTCAGACAGCGCGTCGATATCTTCCAGCACCAGGGTGCCGCCACGGGCTTCCTCGACTGCCGGAAGCATGCTGTCTTCGGGTTGCATCGGCCCGAACAGGCGTTTGGCAAGTGCTTCCTCTTCCAAGGCAGCACAGGAGATCAGCACGAATTTCTTGCCCGCACGGCTGCCAACCGCGTGCAGCGCATGCGCCACCAGGGTTTTGCCGGTGCCGGTCTCGCCGTCGATCAGCACATGGCCGTCCGCCTGCCCCAGGTCGAGGATATCTTCGCGCAGGCGTTCCATAACCGGGCTTTGGCCGATCAGTTTCTTCATGATCTGGCCGCCATCCGACAATTCACGCCGCAGCACCCGGTTGTCCAGCGTCAGGCGGCGCGCACCAGTGGCGCGCTTGGCCAGTTCCGACATCCGGTCCGGATTGAACGGTTTTTCCAGGAAGTCGAAGGCGCCCACGCGCATCGCCTCCACCGCCATCGGCACATCGCCGTGGCCGGTGATCATGATCACCGGCAGTGCAGAATCGCTGCCCATCAGCTTTTTCAGGAACTGCATCCCGTCCATGCCGGGCATCTTGATGTCGGAGATCACGATGCCGGGGTAATCCGGGCCCAGCACCTTCAGCGCTTCTTCTGCACTGGAAAAGGTCTCGGTGTCGTAACCCGACAATGCCAGCCACTGGCTGATCGACTGCCGCATATCCTGTTCGTCGTCCACGATCGCGATTTTCATAGCCTGGGCCATGCGCGTTCTCTCCTAATCTTCAGGGGCTGCCTCATTCCGCAGCCTCGATGCCGTCCACCAGGACCGGCAATTGCATCTCAAAGACCGCGCCGCCGTTCTGGCCGTTGCGGGCGGTCAGCCGTCCCCCTAGGTCGTTGACGATCCCCGAGGAGATGGCAAGACCCAAACCAACCCCGTCGCCGGGCTGCTTGGTGGTGTAGAACGGCTCGAACAATTCATCGAAGTCGTTGATCCCCACCCCGTTGTCGCGCACCGACAGGGTTGCCGTCTCGCCCGCCGCCAGCAGGATTTCCACCTCCGGGTCGGCCACTGATTTGGTGGCGTCCAGCGCGTTGCGCAAGAGGTTGACCATGACCTGTTCCAGCCGCATCCGGTCACCCATCACCATAACAGGTTCTTCGGGCAAAATCCGGGTGATTTTCACATGCCGCTGACGCAGCTGCGGTTCCATCATCGACAGGCTGGAGGCCAGCGCATCGCCCACGTTTACAGGGCTGAACGTATCGCCGCCCTTGCGCGCATAGGATTTCAGCTGCCGGGTGATTGCCCCCATCCGCTCAATCAGATCATCGATCCGGCCAAAGGAGGCCAGCGCCTCATCCGGACGGTTGCGGTTAAGCAGCAGACGGGCGCCGGCCAGATAGGTTTTCATCGCCGCCAGCGGCTGGTTCAGCTCATGGCTGACGGCAGCCGACATCTCCCCCAAGGCGGCCAGTTTCGAGCTTTGCGCCAGGCTCTGTTCCGCCACGGCCAGGGTCTTTTGCATCCGTTCGCGCTCGGCAATTTCCCGCTGGAGGCGCGCATTCAATACGCGAAGCTCTGCCGACTCGCGCTGGAACAAGGCCATGCGCAGCGCGGTTTTCCGGCTCAGCGCATAAAACGCCAGCGCCAGCAGGATGGCGAATCCCATAATTTCCAGCGCCAGCACCGCGTTAACCCGCTCACGAACCGAGGAATAAGTGGTGAAGGACGCCATCCGCCAGCCCTGGAACGGCACCCGGGTTTCCAGCCGCATCACAGCCTCGCCCTGCAGGTAAGCGTCCGGCGGCAGCGCGGTCCAGTCGGTGGTGGCCCGGATCGCCCGCTGAATGGCGCCCTCGGGCGTCTGCAGGGTCAGCGCATCGCCTTCCTGCAGCCCGCGCCAACGGGCCTCGGTGGCCAGGATGATATTGCCGGTGCTGTCGGTGACCAGAACTGCATCGGAAATCCCGGCCCAGGCCCGTTCGAACTTCTGCAGGTCCACCTCGACGACAATCGCGCCCAGGACGCCGGTCGCATCGATCATTCGCCGTGAATAGGTGAAACGGTAGCCGCCCACTTCCCGCGGGATCACCGAAAAGACTGTCGACTTGGCCCGGATCGCATCGACAAAATAGGCAGCATTGCGATGGGTCTCGCCCAGCCGGTTGCGGTCGGTTGCGGCCACCGTGCGGCCATCCTGCGCCAGCAGCATGATCGAGGCCGCGCCGATCTCATCCACAAAAGAGATCAGCCGCTGGGTGGACAGGGAAAAGTCATTGGATTGCAGTGCCGAAATCAGCGTCTGGTCGCGCGCCAGCAGCTGCGGCACAATCGCATGCTGGCGCAGCTCGCTCAGCAAGTTGCCCGAATACAGCGCCAGCCGCAGTTCGGCCCGGTTGCGGGTGCTTTCGGTAAAACGGTGGGTCAGCGCCCGGTTTGTGGTCCACACGGTGACAGCCGCCACCAGCATGAACAGCACAAGCGACAGCCGCGCGCGCCACGAAATCGTGCGCGAGCCGGTCTTCCGCTTGGGTTTGGTCACATCAAAGCGCGGGGCGGTCATAAACTATACCTATTGCGGCCGCCCCGCATCCTCAAGTCACGCCGCAGTGACCATGCCCGCCAATGCGCGGAAGACTGCCGTGCCATCGGTGCCGCCGTGCCCTTCATCCGCGGCCCGTTCCGGGTGCGGCATCATGCCAAGCACGCGGCGGTTGTCCGACAGGATACCGGCAATATCAGCAACCGAACCATTGGGGTTGTCTGCATAGGTGAAGGCCACCCGGTCCTGGTCCTGCAGCGCCTTGACGGTCTCTGCATCGGCAAAATAATTGCCATCATGGTGGGCAATCGGCACACCGATCACATCGCCTGCACTGTACCCTTGGGTAAAGACGCTCTCAGACGTCGCCACCTTCAGGTCCACGGTGCGGCAGATGTATTTCAAACCTGCGTTGCGCAGCAATGCGCCCGGCAGCACGCCGGTTTCGGTCAGGATCTGGAATCCGTTGCAGACGCCGATGGCATAGCCGCCGCGGTCTGCGTGCGCGACCACAGCCTTGCAGATCGGCGATTGCGCCGCGATAGCACCGCAGCGCAGGTAGTCGCCGTAGGAGAAACCGCCAGGAACACCAACGATATCGACGCCTTCCGGCAGCGCGCTGTCCTTGTGCCAGACCATCGACACGTCGAAACCAGCCTGCTCAAACGCCACCGCCAAATCGCGATCACAGTTTGAACCCGGGAAGACTACTACCGCCGCCTTCATCACTGCAGCTCGATGCTGTAGGATTCGATCACGGTGTTGGCCAGCAGCTTTTCGCACATTGCGGTCACGTCTGCCTCGGTGGCGCCGTCTGCCAGATCCAGATCGATCACCTTGCCCTGCCGCACACCTTCAACCTTGTCAAAGCCCAGGGCCCCCAGCGCGTGGCGCACCGCCTCGCCCTGCGGATCCAGAACCCCGTTCTTCAGCATCACATGCACCCGTGCCTTCATTGCATCATCCCTCAGGTTTCGGTGGCGAAGCCCCATCCAGGCTTCTTCTTTGCAAAAATACTCAAAATCCCGCCCTGTCCGCAGGGCGGGACCGTCTTAGTTGACCAGCGTCGGCTTGCCCGGCGCCGGCGGGTTGTTCGGCATCACGCCCAGGCGGCGCGCCACTTCGCTGTAGGCATCGGTCAGACTGCCCAGGTCGCGGCGGAACACGTCCTTGTCCAGCTTCTGGCCTGTCTTCACGTCCCACAGGCGGCAGCTGTCCGGGCTGATCTCGTCGGCGATCACCAGACGCTGGAAGTCGCCCTCATAGACGCGGCCGATCTCGATCTTGAAATCCACCAGACGGATGCCCACGGCAAGGAACACGCCGGACAGAAAGTCATTCACCCGCAGCGCCAGGCTCAGGACGTCGTCCATGTCCTGCTGGCTGGCCCAGCCAAAGGCGGCGATATGCTCTTCGGTGACCAGCGGATCGCCCAGGGCGTCGTCCTTATAGCAGTATTCCACAATCGGGCGCGGCAGCTGGGTGCCCTCGTCAATCCCGAGGCGCTTGGAGATCGAGCCTGCAGCATAATTGCGCACAATCACTTCCAGCGGAATGATCTCGCAGCTGCGCACCAGCTGCTCGCGCATATTCAAACGCTTCAGGAAATGGGTCGGCACACCGATCTGCCCCAGGCCCAGCATGAAAAACTCGCTCAGAATGTTATTCAGAACACCCTTGCCCTCGATCACGTCGTGCTTTTCAGCATTAAAGGCGGTGGCATCATCTTTGAAATACTGCACGATGGTGCCCGGCTCGGGACCTTCATACAGTGTTTTGGCCTTGCCTTCATAGATTTTCTTGCGACGCGCCATTGGGAGCCTTTCGGGTCAATGCCGGGAATCCGGCCCTGCGATGTGCCGCCCTCATAGTGCAAGGGGGCTTCAGCCGCAAGCTTGCTGCACGGGATCGCGCCCCTGCAGCTGCAGCCCCGGTAAGCGGCAGCCGCCGCCCGCGGCAGCCCACCCGCCTTGCGCCGGGCACAAAGGCTTTATCAAGAACAGTTTTTTCTTGCCCTCGGCAGGGATCATGCTCCTATCATTAGCTAGGTGCAAACGGTTAATGAGGATCAGTCATGACTACATTTGACGAACGCGAACAGGCGTTTGAGGCCAAATTCGCGCATGATGAGGAAATGCAGTTCAAAGCCCGTGCGCGGCGCAACAAGCTGGTCGGCCTTTGGGCGGCAGAGCTGCTGGGGAAAAGCGGCTCATCTGCCGCCGATTACGCCCAGTCCGTCGTTGCTGCTGATCTTGAGGAAGCCGGCCATGAGGATATCGTGCGCAAGCTGTCAGGCGACCTCGGCTCTCAGGCAAGCGAAACACAGATCCGCGGCAAACTGCAGGAACTGATGCCGCAGGCGCAGGCAGAAATTCTGAGCGAAGCCAGCTGATCACCCGGCCGGACCGCCAGTCCGGCCCGGCGCCTTCCGCCGCTTCCCGGCACGGAGCCCGCCGGCAGCGTCACCATGCGGCTGCCGCAACACCCTGCCTGCCTTGCCTATCCAATGATAGGGAAGGCCACTACGGTAATCAGCGCAGTTTTAGCGGTTAACTGATCTGCAAACAGCACCCGGTACACTGGCAGCCAAGGGCCTTTTGCGCTGCCTTCCAAGGATTGCCATGCTGTTTTCAAAATCCACCGCCCCCAGGCCGGCTGCGCGGCTGATCCGGCTGACCCTGCCTTTTCTGGTGATGGGGGGCTGTCTTTGGCTGCTGCAAACACAGACCGAATTGCCGCCGATGCGGGAGCTTGGTGCCATCCTGGGCAGTTTGCCCGCCTGGAAGTGGGGGGCCGCCGTATTGGCCACCGGCCTCAGCTTTTGGGCGCTGGGACGTTATGATTCCGTGGCCCACCGCCATCTTGGCACCGGTTTGGATGGTCCTGCAGCGCGGCGCGCAGGCATGGCCGCCATCGCTTTTTCGCAGACTGCCGGGTTTGGCCTGATCACCGGCAGCTATGCCCGCTGGCGCTTGCTGCCCGGCCTGTCGCCGCTGCAGGCTGGCCAGCTCACAGCATTGGTGGCTGTCACATTTTTGGCAGCACTTTCGGTAATCTGCGGTGCCGCGCTGATCCTGGCACCGCCGTCGCCGGGCCTGGCCTGGGCTGGCGGTGTGATCCTGGCCGCCGCCGCCAGCGTATCGGTCTTCAGCTTTCTGCATCCGCAAACACCGCTGTTCCGGCTGCGGCTGCGCTGGCCCTCGTTGACCGCAATGGCCGCTTTGGGGTTCTGGGCGGCCGTCGACGTCGCCGCCGCCGGCACAGCGTTGTGGCTGCTGCTGCCGGGCGGAATTGAAACATCCTGGGCGCAGCTGCTTACGGCCTATGCGATTGCGCTGGGGTTTGCAGTTGTGTCTTCAGCCCCCGGCGGGGCCGGCCCGTTTGAACTGGCGCTTTGCGCGCTGCTGCCTGCGGTCCCCGACCACAGTCTGATCGCCGGGCTGCTGGCCTTCCGTCTGGTCTATTATGCAGTGCCGGCGGTTCTGGCCGCCTTGCTGATGATCTATCCCGGACTGCTGCCGGCAAGGGCTGCAGCCGCCGGCGATACAGACCTGCTGGGCAGCCGCAGCCTGCCGCCAGCCGCCCTGCCCGGCAGCAGGGCATGCTCTGAAACCGGGATTATCCGGCAGAACGGCGGCCATGTGCAGATGTTTGGCCTGAACCGGATTGCGATGCTGGACAGCCCGCAGGCATCGATTGCGCTGTTTGATCCACTGTCGGGCCTTGCAGCCGAAACCTTTGCTCCGCTGGCCCGCCATGCCCAAACCCGCAACGCCGCCGCCTGCTATTACAAATGCAGCGGGCGCAGTGCGCTGCACGCCCGCAAGTCCGGCTGGCGCGTCCTGCTGATCGCCGAAGACGCGGTTTTAAACCCGCTTGAGTTTTCCGAGGGCGGTTCCTCCTGCCGCCAGTTGCGCCGCAAACTGCGTCATGCGGAGAAAGCAGGCATTGAGGTCTGCCGCGCCGCGGCCCGGCTGCCCTTTGATCAGATGCGGGACGCCGATGCAGCCTGGCAATCGGCCCATGGCGCCGCCTATGGCACCACGATGGGCCGGTTTGAACCTGGCTATCTGGCCGCCCAGGAGGTGATCCTGGCGTTCCGGGACGGGCAGCTGATCGGCTTTGCCAGCTTTCACACATCCGCCCGCGAATGGTGCCTGGATCTGATCCGGATGCGCCCTGATGTTCCGGACGGGACCGGCCATGCGCTGGTGCGGGCCGGCATAGCTGCCGCCGCAGCCGAAAGTATCCCGCGCTTGTCGCTGGCAGCCGTGCCCGGTCACCGCCTGGCCAAGGGCGTGGACCGGGGCCTGCGCCGGTTCAAGGCCAGCTTTGCGCCAAGGTGGGAGCCGCGCTATATGGCAGCCCCCAGCTGGCTGCAGATGGCGCTTTGCATCGGCGAGCTGCTGCGCCTGGTGCACCGCCCGCCCGCCGTGCAGCCCGCAGCCGCCGCAGCGCCCGCTCATAATGAAGATGAAGAAAATGAAATTGCCCTTGCCCGCCCGGCATGAGACAGGGGACACAGACCGATTTACCGCCCAGCCCGCCCGGGCGGCCTGCTGACACGGGATGAAACCGATGACAAACACTTTCAAACAGTTGCTGGAAACCAAAGACGCCCTGCTGGCGGATGGTGCAACAGGCACCAATCTGTTCGCCATGGGCCTGCAGTCCGGCGATGCGCCGGAACTGTGGAACGTGGACGAACCGCAGAAAATTCTGGCGCTGTACCAGGGCTCGGTTGATGCGGGCAGCGACCTGTTCCTGACCAACAGCTTCGGCGGCACTGCCGCGCGGCTGAAACTGCATGACGCTCAGAACCGCGTGCGCGAGTTGAACCGCATTGCTGCCGAACTGGGCCGCGAGGTGGCAGACAAGGCGGAACGCAAAATCGCCGTGGCCGGTTCCGTCGGCCCGACCGGAGAAATCTTTGAACCCATCGGTGACATGTCCCATGCCCTGGCGGTCGAGATGTTCCATGAGCAGGCTGACGCCCTGAAGGAGGGCGGCGCCGACGTTTTGTGGCTGGAGACCATTTCGGCACCGCAAGAATTCCGCGCCGCGGCTGAGGCCTTTAAACTGGCGGACATGCCCTGGTGCGGCACCATGAGCTTTGATACCGCAGGGCGGACCATGATGGGTGTGACCTCGGCGGATCTCACCCAGCTGGTGGAGGAATTCGACAATGCTCCGCTGGCCTTTGGCGCCAATTGCGGCACCGGTGCCTCGGACATCCTGCGCACTGTGCTCGGCTTTGCGGCGCAGGGCACTGAACGCCCGATCATCTCCAAGGGCAATGCCGGTATTCCGAAATATGTCGACGGCCACATCCATTACGACGGCACGCCCGAGCTGATGGGGGAATACGCAGTGATGGCCCGCGACTCGGGCGCCAGGATCATCGGCGGCTGCTGCGGCACCATGCCGGATCATCTGCGCGCAATGCGCGACGCTCTGGACAGCCGCCCGCGCGGCGACCGCCCGGCTCTTGAGAAAATCGTCGAAGTGCTTGGCCCCTTCACCTCCGACAGCGATGGTACCGGTGAAGACGCAAACGCAGGCGGTGAGCGCCGCACGCGCCGCCGCCGCCGCGCCTGATCTTTCGGGCCACCGCCACCGCGGACTATAGCGCGGCCAGTGGAAGCACCGGAATGCAAAATAACGGCGCCGCAATAGCCCTGCGGCGCCCCGCCCTTATGTCTCAGCCTGTTTTGGGCTCCAACGCGCCTCACAATCCCTCAGGATGTCCTGTCTGCACACGCATGTTATCTGCGCGACCGCCCGTATTACTTGCGCAGCAAGCCCCAGCACAGGACGCCAGCCGCCTGTTCACACCGGCCTAGCGGACGATTGTGAAGCCGCTCACTTCAGGGTCGGGAACTGTCCGTTCGGTCAGCACATCCTTCACCGCGGCGGCGCCAGGCCCACGGCCCATCCGGCGCACCATATCGGCGACGCCAGCGGCCGGCCCCATCAGCAACGCCCGCACCGACCCGTCCGGCTCATTCCGGATCCAGCCGGACAGGCCGTGGCGCAACGCCTCTGCCCTGGCCCAGGTGCGGAACGCCACACCCTGCACGCGGCCGGTGACACGTGCCTTCACTGCGACAGCAGTCATAGCACACCTTCCTTTCAATCATGAATGATCACAGCCTAGCACAAAAAGCCGCTCCTCAGGATCAAAGGCGGATCAAAACAACGCCAACTGGTCGCCCGGCTGCGGCGGCCTGGCAAACAGATCGCATCGCAGATCCGGTGTCCGCTCCTTCAGCCCCAGCCGCCGGCAGGCTGCCTTAAACCGCTGCGCAATCATTTCGGCATAACGCCCCTCGCCGCGCATTCTGTGGCCCCAGCGCGGGTCGTAGTCGCGCCCGCCATGCATTTCCCGCAACCGCGCCATTACCTTGGCCGCACGGCCAGGCTCGTGCTTGCCCAGCCATTCCTGCCACAGCTCCGACACCTCCCGCGGCAGCCGCAGCATGATCCAGCTGGCGGCATCCGCACCCGCCTCCGCCCCGGCTGCCAGCAGCGCCTCCAGCTCATGATCGGTCAGCCCCGGCAAGACAGGGGAGGTCATCACCCGCACCGGCACCCCCGCCTGCGTCAGCCGCCGGATGGCGGCCAGACGGCGGGCTGGCAAAGGGGCCCGCGGCTCCATCCGGCGGGACAGTTCCGGGTCCAGCGTGGTAACGGAAACCCCCACCCGCACAAGCCCTTTGGCAGCCATCGGCGCCAGGATATCCAGGTCCCGCTCCACCATCGCACCCTTGGTGACGATCGCCACAGGATGATTGAAATCCCGCAAAACCTCCAAGCAGCTGCGGGTGATGCGATGGTCCCGCTCGCACGGCTGATACGGGTCGGTATTGGTGCCTAGCGCCAGCACGGCCGCCTTGTAACGCGGCGCCGACAGTTCGTTTCGCAGCACCGCGGCCGCATTGGGGCGTGCGACCAGCCGGGTCTCAAAATCCAAACCCGGCGACAGGCCAAGATAGGCATGGCTGGGCCGCGCAAAACAATAGATGCAACCATGCTCGCATCCCCGGTAAGGGTTGATGGAGCGGTCAAACGGCAGATCCGGCGACCGGTTGTAACTGATCAGCGACCGCGCCGTCTCGTGCCGCACTTCAGTGGGAATCACCTCCGTATCCGGTTCTGGCAACCAGCCATCATCTACTTGGCAACGGTCCAAATCGAACCGCCCTGCCGCATTGCTGAGACTGGCACGCGCTTTGCGTCGCATGGGCTGGGAACCGTCCTGATAAGGCATTGCCGCACTATGCACCCGCAGCAAGAACAAATAAAGAACAAATGCGCAGAACTGAAGATTTTCATGCATAATCCGCATTACCAAATCATCGAATTTCCTCTTATACGTCGGTTCGGACAATAGCTATGTCGCAAACAATGCAGTCCCGGGGCGTCATTCTGTCACAAAAGTCCCAAAACTAGGCCAACACGAGGCACGCCGCCCCGTAAGCAAGGAATATGCGAATGTCGGACGAAGAAGACATCATCCTGTCGGAACTCGATGACGAGGAACTTGTTCAGCAGATGTTTGACGACCTCTATGATGGTCTCAAAGAGGAAATCGAAGAAGGCGTTGGCATTCTTCTCTCGCGCGACTGGGCGCCGTATGATGTTCTGACCAAGGCTCTGGTAGGCGGCATGACCATCGTTGGCGCCGACTTCCGCGACGGCATCTTGTTCGTCCCCGAGGTTCTGCTGGCGGCCAACGCGATGAAGGGCGGCATGGCCATCCTGAAACCGCTGCTGGCTGCAACCGGCGCCCCGCAGGTGGGTTCGATGGTAATCGGCACCGTCAAAGGCGACATCCACGACATCGGCAAAAACCTGGTTTCGATGATGATGGAAGGCGCGGGCTTTGAAGTTGTCGATCTGGGCATCAACAACCCGGTCGAAAATTACCTGGAAGCCCTGGGTGAGCACAAGCCGGACATCCTTGGCATGTCAGCTCTTCTGACCACCACCATGCCCTACATGAAGGTGGTGATCGACACCATGGTCGAGCAAGGCCTGCGTGATGATTACATCGTGCTTGTTGGCGGCGCGCCGCTGAACGAAGAGTTCGGCAAGGCAATCGGCGCCGACGGTTATTGCCGTGACGCCGCCGTGGCTGTGGAAATGGCCAAGGATATGGTGGCCCGCAAGCACAACTCGATGAGCGCCTGATTTGGCACGCAAAGGACGCGCAGCCCGCTTGACCGAGCGGGCTGCCTTCCGCCCCCCCACCGGGCGGACGCTTGAGGAAACATCCCTCACCGAACAGGGCTTGGCTGCCCCTGAAAAGAAATCCGGCCGCATCCTGCTGATCGCCTGTGGCGCGCTTGCGCGCGAGATCCTTGATATCAAGGAGAAAAACGGGCTGGATCACATCGACCTCACTTGCCTGCCCGCCAAACTGCACCTCTATCCGGACCAGATTGTCGATGCCGTCGACGGCGCCGTAGCCAAACACTCAGCCGTTTATGACAAGATCTTCGTGGTCTATGCTGATTGCGGAACCGGCGGTGCGCTGGAACGCAAATGCGCAGAGCTGGGCGTTGAAATGGTGGCAGGCCCGCATTGCTATTCCTTTTTTGAAGGCAATGAGGCCTTCGCCGCCCATGCGGATGCAGGCGAAATCACTGCCTTTTACCTGACCGATTTCCTGGTCAAGCAATTCGATGCCTTTATCTGGCGCCCAATGGGCATAGACAAGAACCCCGAATTGCGGGACATGGTGTTCGGCAATTACACCAAACTGGTCTACCAGTCGCAGATCAGCGACCCCAAGCTGGTGGAAAAGGCGCGCGACTGCGCGGACCGCATGGGTCTGGAATTCGAACACCGCCACACCGGCTATGGCGATCTGGAAACCACGCTTTCAGGCTGGGCAGGCTAGCCTTTCATCTTTCCTGAAATACTCCGGGGAGCGCGAGGGGCCGGCCCCTCGCCCTGCTGCCTCAGGCCTGGGCCATCGCGGTTTCGCGGATCCGCTCGATCATCGACCGCAACCCGTTTGAGCGTTGCGAAGACAGATGATCGTTCAGCCCAAGCCGTCCCAGCTCTGCCTTGGCATCCACGGCCACCACGTCCTTATACCCCAGACCATTGTACAGGCAGCGCAGCACCGCAATCAGTCCGCGCACAATCATCGCATCGCTGTCGCCGTCGAACCGGAACTCTCCGCCGTCGATCGTGGCATGCAGCCAGACCTGGCTGGCGCAGCCGTCGACCTTGGTTGCGGGCACTTTCAGCGCGTCGTCCAGCGGCTGCATCGCCTTGCCCAGATCGATGACATGGCGGTAGCGGTCCTCCCAGTCCTCCATGAACTCAAAGTCTTCCACGATCTCTTCAAAGGCGGCAGTGGCCATTATCGTCCATCCTCAAAACCCGCATCCGGTGCAGATCAGCACCTAAGCCCCTGCCCGCCCCATTTCAACCGCTTTTCAAGCCGCGGCCAATCGGGTAATCCGTTGCAAAGACATTTTGAATGGGCGGGGACAGATGCATAAACCATTGGCTCTTACATTGGCCTGCGCGCTGATGCTGGCAGGCTGCGGCGGCTGGAAACAGTCGCGGATCAACCCGTCCAACTGGTTCGGCAGCTCCGCGCCTGCCGAAGCGCCGGTGGCGGAAAACACCAACCCGCTGCTGCCGCAAGACAGCAATGCCCGCGGCATCTTTGCCCGGCCTGAGCCCAAGGATACCACTGTCCTGGCCGGCCAGATCACCGAAATGCGGATCGAACGCACCGCATCCGGCGCCATCATCTATGCAACGGCCATTGCCAGCCGCCAGGGCGCCTATGACGTTGTTCTGCGCCCCGCCGACAGCAGTGAAGAGGGCGTCCTGAGCTTGGATTTCCGGGTGGTCTACCCGGAAACCAGCACCGCAACCGGCAGTGAATTCAGCCGCACCATCCATGCCGCCCGCACGGTCACAAATCAGGACTTGGCCGGTATCCGCACCGTGCGTGTGAATGGCGCGCAGAATGCCCGCGAAAGCCGCCGCCGCTGATTTCAAGACCGACCGATAAGAAAAACGCCCGCAGGATTTGCGGGCGTTTTTCTTTTTTTAGAATTGCTTACAGCGGCTGGGGCGTCTTACAGCTCCACAACCTTTACGTCCTGCCCCTTGGCAGCAAGACCGATCTTGCCGTCACACAGACGCAGCGCATCGGCGCCGAACACTTCATGCCGCCAGCCGTTAAGGGCCGGGACATCGCGCAGCCCCGCAGCAATAGCGTCCAGGTCCGCGCTGGGGGCGATCAGCTTGGCCGCCACGCCCTCCGCTTCGGTCTTGGCCTTCAACAGCACCCGCAACAGATCCGCCAGCGCCGGGTTTACCTGCAGCTTTTCCTTGCTGCGGTCCATCTTGGGGTGGTCTTCGGGCGGGCAGTCAGCCCCCTTGGCCACGGCCGCCAGGATCCCTTCGGCAATCGCACCTTTGCGCGCCTCGCGCAACAGCAGGCGGGATCCGCCCAGATCGCCGGGATTGCGCGGTTTGGTCGAGGCCAGCTCCACCAGCGCGTCATCTTTGAACACCCGGTTACGCGGCACATTGTTGGATTGCGCATAGGTTTCGCGGAACGCCGCCAATTCGCGCACAACCGCCAGAAACTTGCCCGAGGAGGTCCGGGTTTTGACCCGTTTCCAAGCGTCCTGGGGCTGAATGTCATAGGTCGCCGGGTCAGTCAGCACCTGCAGTTCCTCGGTCACCCAATGGGCGCGTCCGCTCTTTTGCAATTCCGCGGCCAGGAACTCATAAATCTTGCGCAGATGGGTCACATCGGCCAGCGCATAAGTCTTTTGCGCCTCGCTCAGAGGGCGGCGCGACCAGTCGGTAAAGCGCGATGTCTTGTCGACGCCCAGCTTGACGATCTTGCGCACCAGCGTTTCATAGCCCGCCTGATCGCCAAAGCCGCAGACCATCGCCGCCACCTGAGTGTCGAACAGCGGCTTGGGAAAGACGTTCGCATCGACCCAGAAGATTTCCAGATCCTGACGGGCAGCGTGGAACACTTTGACCACGTTCTCGTCGCGGAACAGCGTATAAAGCGGCTCCAGCGAAATACCGTCGGCCAGCGGATCAACCAGAACCGCATCATTTTCGCCGTCGCCGGCAAAGGCCAGCTGGATCAAGCAGAGTTTGGAATAATAGGTCCGTTCCCGCAAAAACTCGGTATCCACCGTGACATAAGGATACTGTGCGGCGGTTTCGCAAAAGGCCTGCAGGTCTTCGGTGGTGGTCAGAGTTTTCATAAATTCCGGCTTTTCAATCTCATGTGGGCCGGGACGTGATACGCGCTTGTCCCGGGCAATGCAATCAGCCGGGCTTCAGCCCAGCTGAACCGGCGTCTTATCTCCCGCGGCGAAGCGGCGCAGCACAGCCGGATACAGAAGGTGTTCCTGCACCAGAACCCGGGCCGCCAGCGTATCCGGCGTGTCGTTTTCCAGAACCGGCACCCGTGCCTGGCCCAGAATGGGGCCGTCATCCAGACGCGGCGTCACCTCATGCACGGTGCAGCCGTGGTCAACATCGCCGGCCTCCAGCGCGCGGGCATGGGTATGCAGGCCCTTGTATTTCGGCAGCAAGGAGGGGTGGATGTTCAGCATCCGGCCTTCGAACTGCGACACGAACCCGGCGGTCAGCACCCGCATGAAACCCGCGAGGCAGACGATATCGGCGCCAGCCTCCAGGATCGGCTTCACCAGCTCCGCCTCAAAGGCAGCACGGTCGCCATCGAAAGGCCTATGATCCACGGCTGCGGTGGCAATTCCGGCGGCGGCGGCCTTTTTAAGACCGCCCGCTTCGGCATCATTGGACAGCACCAGACAGGGCCGGGCCGGATGATCGCCAGTCATGCTTTCAACCAGGGACACCATGTTGGAGCCCCCGCCCGAAACCAGTATGGCGACCTTCTTATGGCTCACAGCAGCTTGCCGGTATAACGCATGCCGGCGCCAGCGGTGACGGTGCCCAGGCGGGCCACGGTCTCGCCTTCGCCTTCCAGAATTCCTGTCAGCGCGTCAGCACGGTCGGCAGAAACCGACAGGATCATGCCGATGCCGCAGTTGAAGGTCTTCAGCATTTCCGCTTCGGCGATATTGCCGGTCTCTGCCATCCACTTGAACACGGGCGGCAGCTCCCAGGCGTTCAGGTCGATGTCGGCGCCCAGATCCTCGGGCAGAACCCGCGGCAGGTTTTCTGTCAGGCCGCCGCCGGTGATATGGGCCAGCGCATGCACGCCCCCTGCCCGCACCGCGGCCAGGCATTGTTTGACATAGAGCCGTGTCGGGGTCAGCAGTGCGGCGCCCAGGGTGCCTTCGCCAAACGGGCAGTCCGCATCCCAGCCGAGGCCGGAAACGTCTACCAGCTTGCGCACCAATGAGTAGCCGTTGGAGTGCACCCCGTCAGAGGCCAGGCCCAGCAGCACGTCGCCCTCGGCCACGCCTTCGGGCAGCGCCGTGCCGCGCTCCATCGCGCCGACAGCAAAGCCTGCGAGGTCGAAATCGCCTTCCGGGTACATGCCGGGCATTTCAGCCGTCTCACCGCCGATCAGCGCGCAGCCCGAGCGCACACATCCCTCGGCGATGCCTTCGATGATGCGTGCCGCAACTTCGGTTTCCAGCTTGCCGGTGGCAAAATAGTCGAGGAAGAACAGCGGCTCGGCGCCCTGGCAGACCAGATCATTGACGCACATCGCCACCAGGTCGATGCCAACGCCGTCCACCACGCCGGTGTCGATGGCGATCCGCAGCTTGGTGCCGACACCATCGGTGGCGCCGACCAGGATCGGGTCATTGTATCCAGCAGCCTTCAGATCGAACAGCGCGCCAAAGCCGCCTAGCCCGCTGGCCACGCCAGAGCGGTTGGTGCGCTTGGCGGCCGGCTTGATCCGGTCGACCAGGGCGTTGCCCGCATCAATGTCCACACCTGCGTCTGCATAGGTCAAGCCGTTCTTGCCGCTGGTCATCACTTGGCTCCTTCAAATCGGTTGCGCAGCCTTTAGCGCAAGGCGCATCAGAAGGGAACTAGGGAATCTGCTGCGCCATCCCGGACGGCGCAGCAGGGTGGTTTTCACGACAGTACCGCCAATCTCAGATACCAAACTGCCAGGGTGCCGCCTGATAGGCATAGGCATCGCCTTGGCGCAGCACCCGGCCCAGCGCCGGGAAATCCAGATGCGCGCCGGTGACCAGCAGATTATCCGCTGCCGCCCGGTCCAGCATCCGCCGCCGGGTCGCCGCCGTCTGCGCGGGGTCTGTGTCAAAGGCGACGGTCCAGTCCGGCAGGGCAAATTGCAGCGCGGCGCTGTGAATCAGGTCGCCCCAGAACAACAGCCCCTCGCCGCCCGCATCCAGCATGAAGCCGGTGTGGCCCGGCGTATGGCCCGGCAGCTCCAGCGCAGTGAAACCGGGAGCGGCTTCTTCCTCTCCCTGCAGCAATTTCAGCCGGCCGGCATAAGGCGCCACGGAATTGCGGGCCATGTCAAAGAAGCCGCGGCTGGCCTCGGGCACCCCGGCCAGGATCCCGTCATCATGCCAGAAATCCCATTCCCGCTGCGCGACCACCAGTTCGGCATTGGCAAAAACCCCGGCTCCGTCCGCGGTGATCAGCCCGCCGGAATGGTCCGGGTGAATATGGGTCAGCAGCACCGTATTGATGCTCTCAGGCGTCACGCCCGCTGCCGCCAGACCGGCTCCCAGCGCGCCAAGCCCCGGCCCCATCAGCTGGGCAGTGCCGGTGTCGATCAGAAGCTTCTGCCCGCCGCGCTCCACCAGATAGCCGTTGACCGGGATCTGCAGCGCGCCGTCCTGCAACCGGTGCAGCCCCTGCGCCAGAACGGGTTCGGATTTAGCCGCGTCGTAATCATTGAACAGCTGCGTCCCCAGCGGAAGATGCCCGTCCAGAAGAACCGTGATCCGGGCATCTCCCAAAGTGAAAGAATGCGTAACTGGCGCCGCCTCTGCTGCCCCTGACGCAGCCATAGCAGCGCCGCCGCCCCAAAACCCGCCTGCCAGTGCCGCCGCCGGAGCCGCCGCAAGCCCGTTCAAAAATACCCTGCGATTGATTGTCATAAGAAACTCCGATATCCAATTGAGGAGAATTTTCCTGTGAGCCGGAAATAACCCTGATGGTCCGGTACTTACAGCCCAGCAGATCCGATAGCAGTTATAAGCAACACTGATAGGCATCCGATGGACCGGTTCACCCTGCTTGAGACATTTACCATTGCCCTGGACGAAGGCAGCCTGAACCGGGCCGCCCAGCGCCGCGGTATCAGCCAATCCGCAGTCAGCCAGCAGATCAAGCAACTGGAGACCCTGACAGGCCAGCAATTGCTGCACCGCACCGCCAAGGGCATTCATGCCACCCGTGCGGGCGATCTGATCTACAGCCACGCGCAGACGCTGCTGTCCGGCTACAACCGGATGACGGCAGAGCTGGACGCGCTGGAGGGCAGTGTATCGGGCACTTTCCGCGTCAGCGTGAATTCTTTCCTCGGGCGCAGCGTGATCGGGCCGATGCTGCTGGAGCTGAACCAGCAGCACCCGGACTTGAATATCGTGATGCGGCTCGAGGACCGGCTGGTCGACGTGGTGCGCGAAGGCTACGATCTGGCGATCCGCACCGGGCGGCTGGGGGATACCGACGGGTTCGGACGCAAGATATCGACCTTGGAAACGGTGCTGTTTGCCACACCGGAATATCTAGACCGCGAAACCCGCCCGCAGAAACCGGAAGACCTGCAGCGGCTCAAATTCATCCAGCACCACGAGGACCAGACCCGCGGTTTCTTCCCGCTGCGCCGCGGCGGGCAGGAGTTTCCGGCGCCGGTGCAGGTCGGCTTTACCGCCGATGACCCGGATCTGATCATGCGGGCCGTCAGCAGCGGTACCGGTTTTACCCGCGCGCCCCGCTTCATGATCGAGGCGCAGCTTGCCGCTGGTGAATACGAACTGGTGCTGCCCGGCTATGAGGCGCCGCTCAAAGAAGTCTTTGCGGTCTACCCCTCCCGCCGCACCCCGGACCGGCGCCGGGATCTGACCATCGAGAACACGGTGGCGCGGCTGGAGGCACTGCACCGGCCCCGCACGGCAAATTCACCGGTGCGCCCTGCAATCACCGCTTGACCTCGCCCGTCCCATTTCCTAACCACGAAACCATGGCGGGCCTGTAGCTCAACGGTTAGAGCAGAGCGCTCATAACGCTTTGGTTGCAGGTTCGAATCCTGCCGGGCCTACCACCCTCCCCGCCTTGCCTCCGGTTCGGCTGCGCTGTTTCGATCCTTCCCGATCCACTGATTTGCGTCCGGAAACGGCCGATGCCATTCCAATCCCCGGCCTGGCAGGAAGCTTTTGCTTTTTTCTAACCGCCAGATGGCTAAAGTGGCCAATGAGCAGGCCGGTTTTATTCGTTTCGTTGTGTTTCCAAGCTGTTTTAGGGCATCCATCCGGCCACTAGACCTGTAGAGGCATGAGAGAACACAATGGCAACCGAAAAACTCACAATCATCAAGGCAGACGTCAAGAACGAGGTGACCAAGGCGGTGAAGCCGAAGTTTGTTCAGCTCGGCAATATGAATTTTGCCGCCACCGTGGAAGTCGACAAGAAAGTGGCCGCCGAATTGGATACCGACGCCCGTTTTGTCGCCAAGCTTTATGATGACGCCACCAAGGAATACAAAAAGCTTCTGGCCGAATGCAGCCTGCGCGTCAGCCAGGCAAACGATCTGGGTTCGGTGCTGCCGCTGACTGATAAGGAATGCAAGGAGCTGGACGCAGACATCAAAAAGATCTTTGCCAATTACGAAAAGTCGATTGAGCAGGTCGCGACAAAACATTTCGACAAGTGGAAGCAGGCCAACAAAGACCGCAAGAAATACCGCATCAAGGTGGTCAGTGCGATTGTGCTTGGCAGCGCCTGCGCCATCGGCAGCACAGCGTCATTGGCGGCAGGTGCGGTGACCGGCGGCGTGTCGATTGCCGCCAGCATTTACGGCATTGCGCAAAGCATCGTCTCGGTGGCGCGCGCTGTGCAAAAGGTGACGTCTGACATCGTCAAGATTCATGGCGAGCTGGAAAAGGCGCTGAAACAGCTGGTGACCTCCTATGCGAAACAGTCCAAGGCCAAGGTGAAGGCCAAGGAGATCGGCAAGGAATTCCTGGCCGACTTCCTGATGATCGAAACCGCGGGCTTCAACCGGGTGGATAAGCATCTGGAGACCTACAAGGCCAAACTCAAGAACATAGATCTGGAGATTGCGGGCCTCGGCAAGGAGCTGAACAAGCTGCTGGATAAGCAGGGCAAGCTCGACAAGGAGATTGAGAAGAAGCTGGGCAAGATGGCCAAGGACCGCAACTATAAAAGCAAAAAGCTCGACGGGCTGTTTGCCGCCATGGAAGCGGCCCGTAAGGCCACGGCCAAGCTGATCAAGGATATCGAGGCGTATCACGTCAGCATCAAACCGGCCGAGAAATTTCGCGACAATGCACAAAAGGCCGTTGACGCCCTGCGCCACAAGGATCCGGTCTGGACCAAATGGGCGATCTGGATCGGCAGCCTGGGCCTTACAACCGCAGTGACCAGCATCGCATCGGGCGGGGAAAACCTGATCAAGGCCGCCTCGGCAATAGAACAGGGCTTCACCGCACTGTCCAAGGAACTTGCCTGAACCTGGCAGCACGCTTGCGGGCCGCTGAAGACAGCGGGCCGCAAGCAGCCTGTCCGGACCAGCCCTGGCCTGGCAAGGTATTGCCCCCCAGCCTCGTCCACGGTCACACCCCGCGTTTGCTATTAAGCCAGGCAGTCAGGCCTGCGGTTTCCACTGCTGTCAGCGCCCTGTTGACCACACCATAGGCGTAAAGCTTCTGGCTGACCGGCAAATCCCGCAGCCCCGCGGCGATGGTCAGACCGCCGCTGATCACCACACCGGTTTCATCTGCGCGCCATTCTGTGGCCTGCGCTCCCAAATCCGGAAGCGGCACCGTCAATCGATCGTCAACCAGGTCGTTTGACAGATACCAGGCACCGCTGACCGGCTCCTGCATCAGCAGCGGCCTGAAGCTGTCCCCTCCCTCCTGCAGCGCATGGAGACCGGGGACATTGCGCACTGAAACATTGCGCACTGATCCTTGGGTTGCAGGTGTGCCCTCGATCCAGAAGTTGCCGCCGGAACCGTCGCCGCGCAGCAGAACCTCAACCGTGCCATTGGCGACCTGCCAGGGGCCAATCCCTGTATCATCCGCGCTGGTCCCCACCCGGGCGCGGAAGCCCCCCGACAGAAAGCCAAAGACTTCGTAAGACACGAAATACCAGTCCCCCACCGTGATCCCGGCCCCATCCTTGTAGGCATAGGACGTGCCGGAACCATCACCGGTGCAGGTAAAGCTGCCGTCGCCGTTGTCCGCGAAATTCCTGGTGGTGGAGAACGGAGCCGCGAACAGCTCCGTCCCCTGTCCGCTGAGGCGCTGCGCCAGCGGCCCGGCGCCCGCGGCGGCCATTACACCCTGTGCGCCATCCAGTATCAGCGTCACCGGATCGCCGGGACCGGCCACCGGCACCCGGCCTTTGATATCCTGAAACATCCCGCCGGTGCTGGACGGATCCCAGTAGCCGCCAAGCGCGCCGGGTGCATCAAACAGGGCAGCGGGCGTAAACGGGTGCAGTGCAGCCGCCGGACCGGTCAGCCTGGTGGCGGAATGCCCCAGCCCCAGCATCAGTACCACCCAGCCACGGATGCGGTCGTACCCGTCGCTTCAATACCCGCTGCGGAAAACCCGATGGTTTCACCGGCGGTAACCGCGTAGGTGATGATTGTGCCCGCCTCATCGCGCAGCACCAGATCCCCCGAGGCCAGCACCCGCAGCACCCGCGGCCGTACCGGCAGGTCGGTGCCGTCCTGCGGCGTGATCACCATGTGATGAGTGGCAGGGCTTTCCAGCCCGCGGCGGTGGTTGGAAAACGGATCAATCTGAGGCATGAGAGCTCTCCCAACAGTGTTTCTTTCCCGGACAAGCTGCCCGGGGCCCGATTGATAGCTGCAAAGAAAGAAGATTGGGCAAAGCAGGCGTGCGCTGCAGGCCGCCGCCGCGCAACACCCGATCGCATTCAGGCGCCCGCCCCGTGCGGCGGCCAGTGCAGCGGCCAGTGCGGGTTAGCGGTCAGCGCGCGATTACGATGTCAGCCTTCAGCCCGCCCAGATCCGTGCTTTCGCCCAGCCGCAAGGTGCCGCCATGGGCACGTGCTATGTCCGCCACAATCGCCAGCCCCAGACCAACACCAGACCCGCGGTCCTGGTTACGGGCCGGATCCAGCCGGGTAAACGGGCGGATGGCATCGCCGCGCTGGCTGGCTGGTATGCCGGGGCCGTCATCCTCGACCCGGATCCGCATGGAGCGCTCGGTCATCGCCACAGAAACCCGCGCTTGGGAGCCATAGCGCACGGCATTGGATATCAGGTTCTCCACCGCCCGCCGCATCGGCTGGCGGCGCAGCATCACCTCGCCCGCGCCGGACATCCCGCCCAGCGTCACCTGTTTTTCCTGGCGCTGCCAATCGCTGATGATGGTACGGACCAGCTCTTGCGGGTCCACCGGTTCAGGTTCGCTGACTGCAGCCCCGCGGGAAAAATCCAGGAATGCATCCAGCAGCGCCTGCATTTCATCCACGTCGCGCAGCATCGGTGCGGCGTCCTCCTCGTCCAGCATCGCCAGTTCCAGCTTCATCCGCGTCAGCGGCGTGCGCAGATCATGGCTAACCCCCGACAGCATCAGCGTGCGCTGCTCGATCTGGCGCTCCAGCCGGGCCCGCATATCCAGAAAGGCGCTGCCGGCCGCCCGCACCTCCAGCGCGCCGGCCGGCGAATAGGGCACCGCCCGGCCGCGCCCGAACGCCTCGGCCGCATTGGCCAGCCGCTTGATCGGGCGCAGCTGATTGCGCATGTAAAGGAAGGAAATCAGCATCATCAGAAAGCCGAACAGCAGCATGGTGACAATCAGCTGATGCGGTGCTGCGGCAGTTACCCGGCGGCGGTCAAAGCTGAGTTCCATCAGCCCATGCGCCGAGCCGAAATAGACCTGCACCGTGCGGTCCGCCGGAAACCGCGCCGCGAGAAACCCCGGAAACGTCTTTTCCAGCTCTTCGCGCACCACCCGGCCGGAAAACTCAATCAGGCTGAACTGATCCTCCGGCAGCGGCGCACCGGGCGGCAGAAACCGCGCCTGCATCTTCAGCGGCTGCAGCAGCGGCCCCATCTGCGCCAATGCGGCCTCCTGATCCGGGGCGCTGTCCGCCACCTGGCGCAGCAACTCGAACTCGCGCTGAATGGTGGCCGTCATCTGCACGGTCACATCCTCCAGATCGCGCTTGATGAACACGACCGACACCACAATCTGCAGCGCCACAATGGGCACCACCAGGATCAAAGCCGCACGGGCATAAAGACTGCGCGGCATATATCGTTTGAGCCATTTGAAGAACATGGGCTAAGCCTATAGGGCGGTTGGAAAAGAGGAAAGACGGTCCAGGCGCGCACTGGCCAGGAAAACAGCAGCGGAGCAAAACCATGCAGGCACCGGATGAATTCAACCCGCAGGCAGGCCTGGCCGAGGAGCTGGAGCCAGGCCTGCGCCGCATTCTGGCGCCTAATCCTTCGCCGATGACCTATCGCGGCACCAATACCTATGTGATCGGCACCGGCGGCCTGGCCGTCATTGATCCGGGGCCGGAGTCCGAACCGCATCTTGCCGCGATCCTGGCCGCTGTGCAGCCGGACCAAAGGATTACCCATATCATCGTGACCCACAGCCACCTGGACCATTCGCCGCTGTCCCGGGCGCTGGCCCAGGCAACCGGTGCGCCGGTCTATGCCTTTGGCGGGCCCGCAGCCGGGCGCAGCGCGGTCATGCGGCAGCTGGCCGCCGACGGGCTGGCCGGCGGCGGTGAAGGCATCGACACCGGATTCTCTCCTGACATAACAGTCGGCGACGGCGAAATGATCCGAGGCGACGGCTGGGAACTGGAGGTCCTCCACACGCCCGGCCACCTCGGCAATCACATCGCCCTGGCTTGGAATGATGCCTGTTTCACCGCCGATCATGTGATGGGCTGGGCCAGTTCGCTGGTGTCGCCGCCGGATGGCGACCTGACGGATTTCATGGCCTCCTGCCGCCGCCTGCGCCAGCGCAGCTGGCGTGTTTTCCACCCAGGCCACGGCGCGCCGATTTTTGATCCTGCCGGACGGCTCGACTGGCTGATCGCCCACCGCGAATCCCGCGAGGCCGCAATTCTGGACGTGCTTCTAATCGCGCCGGCCAGCGCAGCCTCCTTAGCCCGGCAGATCTATACCGAGACCCCGCCGGCTTTGCTAAAGGCAGCTGAGCGCAACGTTTTCGCTCACCTTGTTGACCTCACCGGCCGCAAGTTGACCGCGTCGCAAGGCGTCCTTTCCGCCACCGCCGTATTCGAACAGCGCGGCGGTTGATTTTTTTCAAAAAAGTCTCTCACGCCCTCTGGACGCCTGATCCCGAGGGCGCTATACGGCACGAACCGTTCCGGCGTAGCTCAGCGGTAGAGCAGTTGACTGTTAATCAATTGGTCGTAGGTTCGATCCCTACCGCCGGAGCCAAAGATTTCAAGGACTTAGCGCTCATCCGCTAAGTCCTTTTTCTTTCTGAGCACAGAATAAGTACAGAAAACACTGCTCGGATCGGATTTGAGGATTATCAACGCCTTACCGGCGTTTCGATGATGCGGTTGTAGAGAACATCAAGTGCCTCGGGCCTGATCTCACATTCCCACACAATGAACGCCTTCCAGCCTTTGGACACAAGCGCATCCAACGCCGCCGCGTCACGCTTCACATTGCCCTCTAGTTTCTCACGCCAAAAATCTGCCCGCGTTTGAGGAAGCTTAGCCCGCTTGCAGCCGGGATCCCGGCAGCGGACATGCTTGCATCAGGCGCGGAACAGGGCATCTGGGCGGGAGCGATTTTAGAACTTGCACAGACCGCATGGCGCGCACAAAGGAAAGTCGCCCTACGAAGTCCTCAGGGACCGGCTATCATAGCTCCACTGGTGTCCCGCCAGGGCGTTTAAGTTGCACTGAGTGCGGAGGCTCTCACAAACAGTGCATACAGCGGGTGTTTCAAGGGGTGGTGCAACAGTATAAGACCCTCAAGGTAAAGTGTCTTATCGTCTATTTCCAACACCTTGCATATGTGTGTTGGCTCCGGCGGTAGGGATCGAACCTACGACCAATTGATTAACAGTCAACTGCTCTACCGCTGAGCTACGCCGGAATACGAGATGCGGTATAGAAATAACTCTAATAGACGTCCAGAGGTAATTTGCGGTTTTGAACAACTTTTTTCGCCCCCGCTTGAGGGGCCGTTTTTGCCGGGAAGAACCGCAAGTCCTCCAAGGCCTGCCAACCTCCAACCAGCCGCCGGACAGGCCCCCGAATTGCACGCGCAAGACTGATGCCTGCGGTACGGCTAGTGCGTTTCTTCAGGTGCATCCTTCGGAATCAATTCCTCCAGAAACACCTGCAGCGGCACGTTCTTCTCAGCCGCACCGGTTTGATGAGCAGCAGAATGCGGCACGATGGCAAAATAGGCGTACGGCAGCGGCAGGCCAGGTTCACCAACCACGACGCCAAGACTGGCGGGATGCTTGGCCTCCGCCAGCATCTTTGGCACCAATGCAATGCCTGCCCCCTGTCTGGCAAGCTCCAGGGCTACCGCAGCGCCGCCGACACGCAGGCCTTTGCGCATGTTCGGGTTTCTGGCCAGGCCAGCGGCCCGGAACCAATTTGCCCAGGTCGGATGCGACGCATACTGCTCTCCCCAATCAGTATGTATCAGCAAAGCGTCCGGCACTGCGGCAATCCCGGATCCTGCTACATGACTGTCGTAAAACGCTTGCGTGCAAAACGGATGGGCCACATCTTTGAACAATGGCAGCTGGGTGTGCTGCGGATAAAGATGGCTCTCATAGGTTATCCTAAGATCGGTACGCGTATTCAACAGGTCGACCGGGTCAGCTTCGATCCGCAGCTCGATCCCGGTGCCGGGAAACGCCTCCCGAAAGCGTGAAATGGCGGGGGCGACCCAGTTTTCTGCCAAAGACTGGATTGTGCTGACCGCAAGGCCGGAGCGGGCCTCAGTTTCAATGAGATTCTCCGTGACCGTCGATATGGCCGTCAATGCTTCGGAAATTGCCGGGTAATAGGTCCGCCCGGCATCGGTCAGCAGCAGACGGTTATTCAACCGGTGAAACAGCGTTTTCCCAAGAAATGCCTCTGCATTCTTGACCTGCATGCTGACTGCGGCAGGCGATACGCCGAGTTCGGACGCCGCTGGCGTGAACCCGCCCAAACGCACTGCAGCCTCGAATGCTTTGAGTGCATTCAATGGAGGAAGGAGCATGGAAGCGGCCCTTTCTGAATCAAAAAAACTTTGGCCAGCTTCACATTTTTCGGTCTGTAAAGACATCGCACAAACGCCATCATGCCCAAAAACGGGAGTGACGGACATGGCGCGCATAGAGATCGAATACCTGGGACAGCCGGAAGTGGACCGGGTGGCACTTAGCAATGACGACATCTTGGATGCGGTTGAGCAGACTTTGGTTGCAGCCGGCCGGAACAAAACCGTCATTGAGCCGCGGATGCATCTGACGCCGGATCCGGCGTTCAACGGGCACTTCAATGTGCTGCGCGGATATGTGGCGCCGCTGGACTATGCAGGCGTCAAGATCGTGGGGGATTACGTCGACAATTACAAACAGGGCCTGCCGTCCGAGCTGGCGCTTTTGAACCTGTTTTGCCCCAGAACCGGGGCACCGCGCGCCGTGATCGACGCCGCAGGCATTACCGATATGCGCACCGGTGCGCTGACGGCCCTGGGCGCCAAATGGCTGGGGCCGAAGACCCCGAAGATCCTGGGCCATGTCGGGGCACGCGGCACTTCCTACTGGAATGTGCGGCTGCTGGATCATCTGTTCGATTTCGAGGAAATCCGCATCCATTCGCGGCGCCCCGAAAGCCGGGAGGCCTTTGCCGAACGGCTGCGCCAGGATCTGGGGAAAGACGTGACCGTGACCACCAGCTGGCAAAGCTGCCTGGAGGGCGCTGATATTCTGGTCGAGGCAACGCGGCTTAACACCCCTGCCCCGATGTTTAACCGGGCCTGGGTCAAGCCGGGTGCCTTTGTGGTGCCTTACGGAACTATGAGCACCCTGCCGCTGGATTTCATCGAGGGTTTTGACAAGCTTGTCATGGATGATCTGGGTCAGATGCGCGCCGGGCATCTGGGGGCGCTGCGGCCGCATATCGATGCGGGCCTGGTCAGCGAAGAGACGTTTTATGCCGAGATCGGCGAAATCGCTGCAGGGCTGAAGCCGGGACGCGAAGCGGACAGCGAAACCATTCTGTTCTGGCACCGCGGCATGTCCACAAGCGATATCGCCCTTGGGGCAAAGATACTGGAGCGCGCCAGAGAGCTGGGGATCGTTCAAAACCTGCTGTACCGGGATGCCTGACATGGAAACGCTAAAACTGGATGGCGCGTCGCTGACGGTTGAGGATCTTGACAGGGCCGCGCATGGGACCTGGCAGCTGGACCTCGCTCCGGAAGGGCTTGCCAGAATGAGCCGGACACATGCGCTGGTCGCGCGGGCCATCGCAGGAAAAATCCCGGTTTACGGTGTGACAACCGGATTGGGGGCGCGGGCGACCGAGGTATTAGGCGCAGACGCACTCGCCGATTTTTCACTGCAGACGCTGCGGGGGCGTGCCCATGCCATCGGGCCATTAGCTGCGCCCGAAGTGGTGCGGGCAGGGTTGATCGTCCGGCTGAACACGATGCTTGGCGGATACAGCGCAGCCCGGCCCGAGGTCGCCCGGCATATCGCCACCTGCCTGAATGCGGGTCTTGTCCCGGTGACTGGTTCTGTGGGGTCAATCGGTGCGGCGGATCTGGTGCTGAATGCCGCAACCGGGCTTGCGCTGATCGGCGAAGGCGAGATGTATGCCAGCGATGGCAGCGTCGGCCCCAGCGCCGAACTGATGCAGGCACATGGGATTACGCCCTTAAAGCTAGCGCCGCGCGACGGGCTGGCGCTGGCCAACCACTCCTGTGCAACTGCCGCCAGGGCCGCGCTGACCGTGTCCAAAGCCGCAACCGCCTTTGAAGCGGTGCAGACTTCTGCCGCGATGTCGATGGAAGGGTTCCGGGCAAACACCGGTCCTTTGGATGAAACCATTATGTCCATCAAGCCGCATCCCGGCCATCTGAAGGCAGCAGCGGGCCTGCGCAACCGGCTGGCTGGCAGTGCGCTGTTGGAATCCGGCCAGGCCCGGCGCCTGCAGGATCCGCTGTCGTTCCGCAATGTTGCGCAGATCCATGGCACGGCCAAAACTGCGCTGGACCGGGCCATGGGCTGCGTGCAAATCGAGATCAGCAGCGCCAGCGACAATCCGATTGCTCTGGCCGAACGCGAGAAATTGGTGTCTTGCGGCGCCTATTTCACATCCGAGATTACCAGTGCCGCCGAAACCCTAAGCCGGTCGTTTGTCCCTTTGGCAATGGCACAGCTTGCCCGCGCCGCCAAACTTCTGAACCCCGAATTCAGCGGTCTGCCCAGTTTTCTGGCAATGCCGGACAGCGCATCCAACGGGTTCGCCCCGGTCATGAAGGTGGCTGAATCCTTGGTGGCCGAGATCGCGCATGCCGCCCAATCGGTGCCGGTTTGGCCCAGCGTGAATGCAAATGGGGTGGAGGATTGCCTGACAGGTTCCCCGGCCGCCGTCAGCGCGCTGGACAGGATCGCTGACAATGTCTTTCACCTGACGTCGATTGAATTGCTGATTGCCTGCCAAGCGATAGAGCTTCGCAAAGGCAGCGGCAATTGCGGCAGGTTTCTTGCTGGTATGAACAACCAGGTCCGAAAGATCTCGCCCGTGCTACGCGAGGACCGGCCGCTTGCCAAAGATATCGAGCACCTGTCAGCCACCCTGAAAGAAAAACTCATCGCTTTCTGCCCCCCTGACGCAAGCGGATGAACACTTCAGATGCGGCGGCCTGATTGCAAAGGCACGATCCGGCCAGCAATCAGCCCGCCCAGGTGACGCCCGTTTTTGGAGTGGTGACTTCGGACATGGCTGAAATCTGCGGGGGCCTCTTTTGCAATTACCCTCGCCGCGGCTGCGTATACCAAACGGTATAGATGTTTTTTGAAAACCCAAGGCGCGGCAAGGATTTATTGCCGCGCCTCATTTTTGATCAAGCCCCTACGCGAAAGTAAGATCGATATTTTCGATATTTGCGATATCCAAAGCAATTGTTGAGAAGCTGTAGCTTGAGGCGACTCCATTGGTGTCATCTGCATTTGCAGCCAGCGACATCAGATAAGCGTCAACTTCCACTTGCATCGCAGCAAAGTCCGCAGCAGCCACCTGCACCTCAAGCGTATCGATACCTGACTGCCCGTCGATCAGATCGCGCACGCCATCCGCCTGGAAGTCGCGCCAGACAAAAACGTCATCGCCATCACCGCCAAAAGCCATATCCGCGCCCTCACCGATACGATTGATTTCATCATCACCCTGGCCTGCAAAAATCATTTCGCTTCCAACATTGCCGCTGATCTCGTCATTGCCGGCGCCAGCAAAGATAAAATCGTCGCCTGGGTTGGCGCTGATGTCGTCATCTCCGTCCCCGCCCAGTATCTGGTCGTTATCTCCGCTGCCGGAAATCTCGTCATTGCCGCTGCCGCCGGAAATGAGATCATTACCAAGATTGCCCGACAGATCGTCATCGCCTTCACCGCCAATGATTGTATCATCGCCAGCCGAACCTTGGATCGAGTCGTTGCCGCCTGCACCGTCGATGCCATCATTGCCGCCCCGGCCCGTGATGGAATCATTGCCGCTGCCGCCGATTATGACGTCATCCAGGCCTGAGCCCTCAAAGGTTTCGCCCCCGTCGCCCAGCACCACAGCACCCGGCGCCGAGGCATCCGGAGCCGCAATATCACCCAGCAGAAGTTCAGCCGTCGCCATCCGGCCCTGGCTGTCAACAACGGTATAGCTCACAACGTCAAACCCGCCGGTTGCTTCCGCGGTGGCGGTGTAGGTGATCTGACCGTCCGGCTCGACTGACGCCGTGCCAAACTGCCCGTCGGTAACGGACATGACAACTGGCGTGCCGGGGGCCTGACCTGGATTGTCGTTGGCCAGCACATCAACACTCACGCTGCCGTTCAGCGCTGGTAAATCAGCCGCGTCATCACTGGCCGAGAGGAGCAAGGACGAAACTAAAACGTCCTGATCGTCAAACCGCAGCAGCTCCATATCAATCAACAGGTCTTCACCATCCGGCCCCGTCACTGTGAGCGAGCTTCCGTCTTGCGTATTCAGTGCGACCGAGTAGTCCGCGGCCGCACCGCTGAAGACTGCAATGTCGAAATCAAGGCCGCCGTCAATCGTATCATTGCCTGCGCCTCCGATGGCGGTATCATTGCCACCGGCAAGGTCGATGGTGTCGTTGCCGCCACGCGCATCGACCCAATCGTCGCCAGAAAACGCACGGATGCTGTCGTCGGTATCGCAGCCGATAAGCACGTCATTAACACGCGACTGGCCGTCAATGCGTCCGCAGGGCCGGATGCCAGCGTCGATGTCTTCGATAGTTTCGCCTTTTCGGATTTCAATAATCTCAACCTTGCCGGACATATTTACATCGGAGTCGACTGTATCGTCGCCCCCCTGGTCCTGAGCAACGAATCCAAAGCCGTCGATCTCGGCAAAGAAGACTTCATAAGAACCCGGCTCCAGGTCGGTGAACGAATAAAGCCCGTCACCGTCTGTGCTTGTGGTGAAAACCTCGCCCGTATCAAGGTTGGTCAAAGTGACTTCTGCGCCGGCCACGCCTGGTTCGCCATTGTCGGTGTCACTGCCATCGGTGTCCTCGAAATACCGGCCCGAGAGCGAACCCGGCTGGGGGTCGACAACACCAAGGTCGATATCAGATTCCGTGTTTGCCCCGACAGTGATCACGCCCGACATGCCGTTTTCATCAACATCTGAATCGACCGCGTCGTCCGAACCGGCGTCCTGAATGGTGAATTCGGTGCCGTCAGGCGCCACACCCATGATCTTGTAATCACCGGGTTCGATGCCGTCGAACCGGTAGTTCCCTTCGGCATCGGTGGTCGTTGTGGCAACAACCATGCCGCCGGCATCAAGCAGCTTGATCGTGACATCAGCCTTGCCCGGCTCCGAGACCATTTCCTGCTGGTCCTGGCCTTCGAGAACGATGTTATCGATGCGCACATATTCGTAGCCATCGCCCTTGGTCTTGATGGTGATGTCTTCCCCATTGCTGATGGCAACATCCTTGATGACATAGGTTGAAAAGCCGCCATCATTCGACCCGCCGCCGTCTGAATCGGCATTCAGCCGGATTGCTTCGACAAACTGGCCATTCACCTTCAGTTTTATCGTGCTCTGACCATCATTTTCATCCTGCACGCGTATCTTTACGTCATAGACACCGGTTTTGCCGTCAAAGGTGGTGCACAGCGTGCCGTAGCAGCCTGCATAAGCCAGCTTGACAAGCTCACCGCCGGACGCCTGATTGCCGTCCACCGTCTTAAAGCCGCTCTTGTGCATATTCTCGGCTTCGATCGTGTAATCGCAACCTGGGATGGTGGCCACCTCCCCGTTAATGCCGTCGCAATCCAAATCGCAAAAAACGGTTCCCGAAATGGATCCCGTTTCAATCTTGTCACCCGCGCCAAGGCATTTGTAGTCAACCCAGTTGCCTTTGACGCCGCAGGTCTTGACCACTGTCAATTCAACCCCGGCCGGGGGAACATCGTTGTAGAAGGTGAAATAGTCTTCGCCCTGTCCCGGGGCGTCATGGCCTTCGATCTCGATTTCGATCAGATAGTAGGTATTGCCGTCCGAGCCTTTCAGGACGTGATAGCTTTCGGCATACATTTTCCCGCCTGCCGGTTCACCATCGACATAAGCGTTTTGGCCGTACCTGTCATCCGCGCGCTCGTTTCTGTAATGGTCACCCGACAAAAAATAGTCGTTGTCTTTTGTGGACAGGCATACCGTGGCACTTGCCGGCATGCTGAAGGTGTCACCGTACCCAAAGCTGGATCCATTTCCTCCTTGATCCAAAAGATCTGCTTCGGTAAATGCAGTCCATTCGTAATTCCGGTAGCTATAGGTCACTTTCACTTCCCCCGATCAGGCGCAACTCGTTACAAAAAACGCCCCAGGGTTCAGCCCGGCTTCCTGGCCTCAGAAACCTCAATTCACAATACAGACGATCCACGGGAACCGGCTTCAAACGAAACCGGCTGCGGCTCTTACTGCGCAATGAAAGTTGTTTTTCTCGGCCATTTGCGGCTCAGTCTGTCCCCAGGCAGCGTGTTTTCCCCATTCTTGGCCACCGGAAACAACACCCCGCTCCTGGCAGCCACCTTCTAAACTAAAGCGCAATTTTTTTTGTCAATGGGAAAAGTATCCTGCCGGTTGCGCAGAACAATAGAGCGTCACTCCAAATGCGGCCGGGGCCTTGTCAAACATGCTTTAAAAACAACCTCTATCCGCCGTAACAACCCGGCCTTCCAATCGCTGCCAAGGGCCGAAAAAAGAACACCGCAAAAGCGGATCCCAATCTGTTTTCCGGATCAAATCGGACCGGGTGCGGCACATCCGGCGGATTCCGCCCCATCAGCCGCTGACACGGAAACCGGTTTACACGTGCAAATGCGGGGCCAGAACCAGTGCTGCGCTGGCCCAGGCCTGCTGGAATAACGCAACCGGAGGCTTCCCCCCTTCTTCCGCCGTCTCGATCGCGAGCATCGCCGCGCGCAGGCCGGACAGGCCCAGAACTGCTGCCGACCCTGCCAGCCGGTGCGCCTCCTTGCGCTGGCCATCGTCGAGAACCGCGCAACCCTGCAACCCGTCCTGGAGCTGATTCACCTCCTCGCAAAAGGAAGCCAGAAAGCTGCGTGCCCGGTCTTGCCCAAGGGCTTCAAAAAACTGGTGGATGTCCGACTGCATTCCGGGCAGCACCTTGACCCCGCTGCCTGCCCGGCGGTCTATCACTTCAGCCAGTTCAGCCTTATTGGCCGGTTTGGTCAGAACTTCGGCAAATCCGGCATCCAGAATGCGGGCGTGGTCCTCCGCGGCGGCATGCGCGGTGAGCGCCACAATGTCGGTGCCCTCGGCCAGCTGCTGGGCGCGGATCCGGCGCAGTGCCTCGATCCCATCCACCTGCGGCATGCTGATGTCCATCAGAATCAGATCGAACCGCCCCCCTTCTGCCGCCTGCACAGCCTCGGCACCGCCTGGCACAGCCGTCACCTGATGCCCCTCCTGGCGCAGCATCGTGGCCAGAAGCTCGCGGTTGATGTCGTTGTCCTCGGCGATCAGCAGACGGCAGGCGCCGTTCCGGCAGGGTCTGTCCCGTGCTGCCTGGCGCGGCGGCGCCTTGGCCGCCGGTAACACCAGTGAGATGGTGAACAGGCTGCCTTCACCCAGCTCGCTTTCGCATGTAATCGTACCGCCCATGGCCTGCACCAGACGCTTGGTGATTGCCAGTCCCAGCCCCGTGCCCTCGCTGCCGCGGCCATAGCTGGAATCCAGAGTGATGAAATCTTCGAAAATCCGGTCAAGGTCGCCGGGCGCGATGCCTTGGCCGGTGTCCGCGACATGGAATTCCACCGTCTCCCCGTCCGGCAGCCGCATCACATCCACGCTCACCGCGCCATCGCTGGTGAACTTCAAAGCATTGCCAATCAGGTTCAAAAGCACCTGCTGCACGGCGCGCGGCCGCCCGGCCACTACCGGCTTGCCGCCAAGGCTGCAGTGCAGCGACAGATCGATCCCCCTGCCCTTGGCGCTGGCCTGCTGGCTTTCCACCAGACCGCTGATCAGCTCCTCCAGATCAAAGATCCGCCGTTTCTCAGTATCGGCGCCGGCCTCCAGCCGCGACAGCTCCAGCACGTCATTCACATGCTGCAGCAGCAAGCCGCCCGAAACCCGCATCGCCTGCAAGTAGCGGCGCTGCTCCGGTGTCGGTTCGGTTCCCTCGATCAGGTCGATGGCCCCCAGAACCCCGGTCAGCGGGGTGCGCATCTCGTGGCTCATCACCGTCAGCAGGTTTTGCTTGGCGCGCTCGCCGGCCAGCGCGTCGTCCCGCGCCCGCCGCAATTCCTCTTCCGCAGCGATCCGCTCGGAGATGTCGCGCAGGAAGCCGACAAAGACCAGTTCATTTCCCGATTGGCTGACCGAAACCGACAGCTCGACCGGGAACAATTCGCCGGACTTGCGCCGCGCTTCCAGTTGCAGCCGGCCTTTGCCGGCCACCTGCGCCTCACCGGTTTGCAGAAACCGTTTCATGCCGGCCTGATGCGCCTCTTGCAGGTGGTCCGGCACAATCAGGCTGACCATCTGCTGGCCCATGGCCTCAGCCTTGCTGTAGCCGAACACCGACTCCGCCGCCCCGTTGAAGGCAAGAATACTGCCGTCCGCACCGACCACCAGAATCGCATCCAGCGAGGAGGCAATCATCGCCTCCATCCGCGCGGCAGAGCGGCTGCGCTCCACTGCCAGCCTGCGGCCCTTGCGGTAGAGCCGCCCAAGCAGCAGCGCCGCCAGCGCCAGCGCCAGCACCAGGGCCAGCACCACCCAGCCAAGACGCGTCAGGATGGTGAACAGTTTCAGCCGCTTATCCTTGGAATCCTCCACCTGCAGCACGACACCAAACAACGCAAGTTCACGCACATCACCGCTGTTTTGCACCAGTTCGGCGGCAAGCTCCGGCAGGCTGTCCAGCAACGGCCGGTTGCCACTGTCAACAACCGCCGCCATGCGGTCCAGCCGGTCCTGCATCTGCTGCAGCAGAGCTGCACCTGCCGGGCTTTGGCGCAAATCTTCAAACAGCGGGCTTTCGCGGAACGTGGCAATCCGGCTGTAGTAGATATCAAACTGACGCCGCAGCCGGCGCAGATCCCCGGGCGCGCTGGCCGTCAGGACCGCCGCCTCCAGTTTGAGATGCTCAACTTCGGCCTGGGACAGGTTCCATTGCATATTGTCGGTTGCCGCGGTCGACAGCCCGCCCAGTTGCTGCAGCACCTGATGGCCCAGCCGCACAGACTGCGCTGCCAGCGCCGCCGCAATCGCCAGCACCAGCGCCAATACCCAGCGCGGCATCGTTGGAAATCCGCGCAGCATCACCTGACTGCTCCCTGCCTGCCATTCACGGCTGAATTACGATCCGGTCCAGTTGCCAAATACTGCGCGAAAAGACTTCTTCGGTGCGGTAAGCCGGGTTGCTGTCATAAGGGTACACCACCCATAGCGGCCCCTTGTTGCGCAGGGACATTTCCGCACCGTTGCGCTCAAAGGCAACAATCGGGCCTCCGTCAACCGCATCCGCAACAGGGATTTCCACCGCATAGTCATTCACCGCATAAGCTACAAGCCGCCCGCTGCTGACATCCATCCGCCCCACCAGAACAGCCAGCGGCACGCCGGTGAATTGCTGCGGCCCGGTGGTCCAGATGGTCTCCGTCTCAAAGGTGACCGGAGCCAGTGCACGCAGATCCTCGATCGTGTACTGCGCCGCAGGTTCCGCCGCGCCCTCCACGCCGACCGACAGCAGCACCGGTTGCGCTTCATCCGCAAAACCTGCGGCTACACACGCCATGACTGCAAGCGAAGCCAAGGCCGCGACCTGCGAAATCAACCCTCTCATTCCAGCACTCCTCTTTTAAGGCAGTCTCCACAACAACCGGGCAAAGCATGGCATATCCGCTCGCCCCGAAAACCGGCACCTGAGGATAGGTTCATGACCTTTCGTATAGGGTGCACAACCGCCAGAGTAGCGCCATCACCCTAATGTTGGCTTACCGGAGACCGTCAGAACGTCGTAATATCAATAAAATTTCCAGCACACGCAAAGGATCAGCAGCAGATGTTCACATCCCAGACCAGCCCGCAATCCAAGGTTGACAGTTTTGAAACCCTTGTCGCTGTAGACTGGGACCGGGAAATAAAGAACAGGGCTAGTGGCTACATGCGCATTTTGCTGGCAGACGATCATGATATGGTCCGCGAAACAATCTCCGCCTACCTCAAATCCGAGGGCGGTGCTGAGGTCGCTTTGGCGACGGATCTGCCTGGTGCGATCTCGCAGATTTGCGAACAGGGCCCCTACGACCTGGTGCTGCTTGACTTCAACATGCCCGGCATGATGGGGCTCGACGGCCTGGCCAAGGCGCTTGAGGCCAATGGCGGCAAGGGCGTGGCCATTCTGTCCGGCAGCGCGCCCGCCCGCACCGCGCAGGAGGCCCTGGATGCCGGCGCCATCGGGTTCATCCCCAAGACCATGGGCGCGCAGTCACTGCTGAATGCCGTGCGCTTTATGAGCGCGGGAGAGATCTACGTGCCCGTCAATCTGATGCGCGAAGATGCCTCGGCCAGCACCCATCCGCTGGCTGAAAAACTCAGCCCGCGCGAATTGGAAGTGCTGAACGGATTGTGCCGCGGCTTGTCGAACAAGGAAATCGCCCGCGAGCTGGAGTTGCAGGAAGTGACGATCAAACTGCACGTGCGCACACTTTGCCGCAAGCTGGAGGCCAAGAACCGGACCCAGGCCGCCCTGACCGCCAAGGAGGCCGGACTGTTCTGAGCCGGCCAGCCTGACAGCGCCCCAGTTGACCCTTTTTCACTCCATTTCCGCCGGCAGCGCGGCATAGCCGCGAAAGCGGATTCGCCCGCCCGGCACCCGGCCAGTCAGCAGGCGATAGCCCGGGAAGCGGTGCAGCAGGCGTTCAATGGCGATCCTCCCCTCCAGCCGCGCCAGCGTCAGCCCGACACAGACATGCGGCCCGCCGGCAAAGGCCAGATGCCGGTTCGGCGTCCGGGACACATCAAAGACAGCGGGCTTTTCAAACACCTCCGGATCGCGGTTCGCCGCCCCGATCAGCAGATGCAAGTTGGTCCCCGCAGGAACCTGCATACCGCCGATGTCCACACCCGCCGTGGTTTCCCGGTTGCCCAGCTGATTGGGCGACCCGAAGCGCAGAACCTCCTCGATGGCAGGCTTGATCAGCTCCGGCTGCTGCAGCAGCCGCTGCTTTTGGCCGGGATGGTCATTCAGCAGCGCCAGCCCGTTGCCGATCAGGTTGGTGGTCGTCTCGTGACCTGCATTCAGGATAAAGATGCAATTCTGGATCAGCTCAACCTCGCTGAGGGCGCCATCCGCCCCCTCGCCGTTGATCAGCCGTGTCAGCACGTCGGTCTCAATGTCCCCTGGTTTGGCCCGCCGCCGGGCGATCAAATCCTGTAGGTAGGCCTTGAACTCCTCCACCGCCTGGTGTCCTGCGGCCAATTGATCAGCATTCAGCGCTGGCTCCAGCGCCCCCAGGATAGCCAGCGACCAGTCACGCAGCGGCGCCCGCTCCGCCATCGGCACGTCCAGCAGGTTACCGATAATCTGGATCGGAATGGAGGCAGCAAAATCCTCGATCAGGTCCACATTGGCTGCTCCCGCCATTCTGTCCAGCAAGCGGTCAACCGTCTCAACCAGCCCCGGCTCCATCCGGGCAATTGCCCGCGGCGTCAGCGCCGAGGTCATGATCCTGCGCACCCGCGTATGCAACGGCGGATCGGAAAACACCAGCGAAGTGGTGTGATGCTCAAACAACGGCGACCCCGCGCCGAATTTTGGCGCAAAAGCTTTCTTCTTGTCCGAGGAAAACAGCGTGGTGTCCCGATAGACCCTGTCCAGATCGGCATGGCGGCAGACCAGCAGCGACCCATCCGGCTGCGGCAGCACCGGCGCCTCGCGCAACAAGGCATCGTAAAAGGGAAAGGGATCCCCCAGGAACCCCTTCGGCGGGTTCGCCAGGTTAAACTCCTTAATATTCACAGATACTTGCTGTCCGCTGCCCATCTGGCACCCTCCCGCTGGCCTTTCCGGTCAGCGTTCCCGCAGGAAATGCGACTGTCAATCCGCCATTGCGGCAAGAAACCCAGCGTCAGGACGCCCCTGCACAATTCGCGAAAAGGCAAGATTGCAGCGTGACATCGGCGCAAAGAGCCGCTAGAAACAAAACATGAACACACCGATTTCTTCCATCCGAAACCTTGGCCCCGCGTATGAGGACGCCTGCCAACGGGCCGGTATTTCTTCGGCCGAGGACCTGCGCGCCATTGGCGCTGATGCGGCCTATGCCAAACTTCTGCAAACCGGTACCCGGCCGCATTTCATCGGCTATTACGTGCTGGTGATGGCACTGCAGGGGCGGCCTTGGAATGATTGCAAAGGCAAGGAAAAAGAAGAGCTTCGCCAGCGCTTTGACGAGATCAAGGCCAACAGCTTTGATACCCATCAAGCAGCTTTCGAGGCAACCTTGGACATGATCGGCGTTGTCGCGCGCAAATAGCTGGATGGAACCAAATGGGGTATCCGGGGGTTGGGTCGTCAACGGGACACTAACCAAAGGAGATCCTTGATGGACCTGATCCGGATTATTTTTGCAGTCATCCTGCCGCCGCTTGGCGTATTTCTGCAGGTCGGCCTGGGCAAGCATTTCTGGCTGAATATCCTGCTGACGATCCTCGGCTATATTCCGGGCATCGTGCACGCTGTCTGGATTATCGCAAAGACGCCTGAACATGCCTGACACCGCGCATCACGAACACCGCCTGCATTCATTGCGGCGCCTGGCACACTGCATGGACCGCGCATTCCGCATTCCCTTGATCGGAACGCGGATCGGCTGGGACAGCATTCTGGGTCTCATCCCGGGCGTGGGCGACGCGGTGGCGCTGCTGCCTGCGGGCTATATCCTGCTCTCGGGCCATCGCATGGGTGCTTCAAAGGGAACGCTGGCGCGCATGGCCGTCAATATAGGCATTGATGCGCTTGTTGGTTCGATCCCGCTGGCCGGTGATCTTTTTGACATTGGCTGGAAGGCCAACACCCGCAACGTCGCCCTGCTTCGCCGCCACCTGGAACTATCAGCCGCGCCGAATGAGCCTTTGGCAAAACGTCTTGCGCGGCGCGGCTTTTCCAACCTGATCGCGCCGAAGGACTTGGCAGCCTTCAGCCGCATCGCCATGCGGAAACGGCCCCGCAGACCGCGCAACCGGCAGCACAGCGGGCTTAGAACCGCTTTCTCCAACTCATAAAAAAACCGCGCCAGTCGCCCGGCGCGGCCTTCAGTCATCGCTAAGCCTGCGGTTTAGCCGACCAGCTCGAGGCCGGAGAAGAAGTAAGCGATCTCAACAGCCGCGGTTTCCGGTGCGTCGGAACCATGAACGGAGTTTTCGCCAACCGATTCAGCAAATTCGGCGCGGATGGTGCCAGCCGCGGCGTCTGCCGGGTTGGTGGCGCCCATCACTTCGCGGTTTTTGGCAATCGCGTTTTCGCCTTCCAGAACCTGCGCAACGATCGGAGCGGACGCCATGAATTCGCACAGCTCACCGTAGAAGGGACGCTCAGCGTGCACTTTGTAGAACTCGCCTGCCTGCGCCTGGGTCAGGTGAATACGCTTTTGCGCCACAACGCGCAGGCCGGCTTCTTCGAATTTGGCGTTGATTGCGCCGGTCAGGTTGCGGCGGGTTGCGTCGGGCTTGATGATCGAGAAAGTGCGTTCCAGTGCCATGGGGCAGACTCCTGTGCTGAAAAGCCGGACATCATGCCCGGCCCGTTACGAATTGCCGCCCCGATAGCATGGCTCTGTGACAGGATAAAGAGGGGATTGCGCAGCTTTGACGCAGCAGCGAAGGCGACGAGCAGCCCGTTGGCTGTGCCTCCTGAACCTATGCCGGTCTTGCCGCGCATCTGCAATAAGCCGGCCACAGCCAGCTACGTCCGGCACCCGCACATGGCCTGCCCCATTGACAAGGGCCAGACAGTACCCCAGTGCAAGGCCCATGTTACGTATCAGCGATATATCCTATGCGGTCGAAGGCCGTCTTTTGTTCGATGGCGCCAGCGCCACGATCCCCACTGGCCACAAGGTTGGATTGGTCGGCCGCAACGGCACCGGCAAAACCACGCTGTTCCGGCTGATCCGCAATGAGCTGTCGCTGGAATCCGGCGCCATTTCCCTGCCCAGCAAAGCGCGGATCGGCGGCATTGCCCAGGAAGCGCCATCTTCAAACGTGTCGCTGATCGATACGGTGCTTGCTGCGGACACTGAACGCGCCGAATTGATGGCCGAGTCCGAGACCGCGCAGGATCCCGGACGGATTGCCGAAATTCAAACCCGGCTTTCTGATATCGACGCATGGTCGGCCGAGGCACGCGCCGCTGCCATCCTCAAAGGTCTCGGGTTTGATTTTGCCGCCCAGCAACGCCCTTGCTCCGACTATTCGGGTGGCTGGCGGATGCGGGTGGCCCTGGCTGCGGTGCTGTTTTCACAGCCCGACCTTTTGCTGCTGGACGAACCAACCAACTATCTGGATCTTGAAGGCGCGCTGTGGCTCGAAGCCTATCTGGTGAAATATCCGCACACGGTGATCATCATCAGCCACGACCGTGAGCTGCTGAACCGCTCGGTGAACGGCATTCTGCATCTCGAAGAGCTTGGGCTGACCTATTACTCCGGCAACTATGACCAGTTTGCCCGCCAGCGCGCGGCCAACCGGGCCAATCAGGCCGCCCAGGCCAAGAAACAGGACGCCCGCCGCGCCCATCTGCAGGCCTTTGTGGACCGGTTCAAGGCCAAGGCCAGCAAGGCCAAACAGGCGCAAAGCCGGGTCAAGATGCTGGAGAAGATGGAGACCATCCGCGCGCCCGAAGACGCCGCACGCACCGTTTTCACCTTCCCCGAACCAGAAGAACTGTCGCCGCCGATCATCGCAACCGAGGGCGCCTCGGTCGGATACGACGGCACTGCGATCCTCAGCCGGCTGGATCTGCGCATCGATCAGGACGACCGCATCGCGCTTTTGGGCAAGAACGGCGAGGGTAAATCCACCCTGTCCAAAATGCTGTCGGGCCGTCTGGATGTGATGGCCGGCAAGATGACCCAGTCCGGCAAGCTGCGGATTGGCTTCTTTGCCCAGCATCAGGTGGATGAGCTGCACATTGACGAAACCCCGCTGCAGCATTTGCAGCGCGAACGCCCGAACGAAGGCCAGGCCCGCCTGCGCGCCCGGCTGGCCGGGTTCGGCCTAGGGTCGGATCAGGCTGATACCGAGGTCGGCCGTCTCTCTGGCGGGCAAAAGGCGCGCCTGTCGCTGCTGCTGGCCACCCTGCCCGCTCCGCATCTGCTGATCCTCGATGAGCCGACCAACCACCTGGATATTGAAAGCCGCGAGGCGCTGGTCGAAGCGCTGACCGCCTATTCCGGCGCGGTCATTCTGGTCAGCCACGACATGCACCTCCTTAGCCTGGTCGCGGACCGGCTGTGGCTGGTGTCCGGCGGCACGGTGAAACCGTTTGAGGGCGACCTGCCGGCCTACCGCGATCTGCTGCTGACGCGCGACAAACCCGCAGGCAAATCCAAGGCCAAGGCCAAGGCCGAAAAACCCAAGCGCCCCAGCCGTGACGCCATTCAGGCCCTGCGCGCCGAGGTCCGCAAAGGTGAGGCGCGCCTGGAGAAGGTCAGCGAAATGCGCGACAAGCTGGCCAAAAAACTGGCGGACCCTGCCCTATATGATGACGGACGCAAGGACGAAGCCATTGTCTGGCAGCGCAAATATGCCGAAGTGATGGAAGCCCAGGACCGCGCCGAGGAGCTGTGGCTGAAAGCGGTGGAGAAACTGGAAAAAGCAGAGGCGCAATGATCGACACGGCCTTTCTGATCACCTCATTTGTCACGCTGTTTGTCATCGTTGATCCCATCGGCCTGACACCGATTTTTCTGGCGCTGACACAGGGCATGACACCCGCGCAACGGCGTGCGATTGCCCTGCGTTCGACCATCACCGCAGCAATTCTGCTTGCGCTGTTTGCGGCACTTGGCGAGGCGGTGCTTGGCTTTGCAGGCATTTCCATGGCTGCCTTCCGCATTGCCGGGGGCGTGCTGTTGTTCCTCACTGCGCTTGATATGCTGTTTGAACGCCGCAACAAGCGGCGCGAAGACCGCAGCGAAGAGGATGATTTTGACGATCCGTCCATCTTCCCGCTGGCGATCCCGCTGATTGCAGGCCCCGGTTCCATCGCCACTGTCATCCTGCTGGCGGGGCAGCAGCCCGGCATCGCCGGCTTTGCCATGGTGATGGGCGTGGTGGTTGCGGTACTGGCGATCCTGTTGGTGATGTGTCTGTTCTCCGGCCTGTTCGAACGCTTGCTGGGCAAGACCGGCATCACCGTTGTGACCCGCCTTCTGGGCATGCTGCTGGCGGCGCTTTCCGTGCAGTTCGTGCTCGACGGGCTGCGCGCATTTGGATTTGCAGGCTAGCATAACGCCCCGGCCCGCCTACATTATATTCAGGAGGTGCGCAGATGGGCGAGTTTGAGATCGGGCGGGTTATCTATCTGGTTGTTCTGCTGGTTGCAGTGGGTTCCTGGGTGTTTGTGCAAAACCGCCAATCCATCGGCAAGACACTGCAGATGTTTGCGGTTTGGGGCTTTATCTTCCTTGGTGTGATCGCCTCTTACGGGCTGTGGGAGGATATCCGCCAAACCGTGCGCCCGCAGCAAAGCGTCGCGGTGGAGGCCGGACGGGTCGAAGTGCCGCGCGCGCCGGACGGGCATTACTATCTGACCCTTGAGGTGAACGGCGCTGCCGTCCCGTTCCTGGTCGACACCGGCGCCAGCGAAGTTGTGCTGAACGCACGCGATGCAGAGCGCGCAGGCATCGATACCGGCAGCCTTGCGTATCTCGGCCGCGCCCGCACCGCCAATGGCGAGGTGCGCACGGCCTCGGTCTGGATCGAAGAAATGTCGCTGGGCGGCATCACCGACACGGACGTGCGCGTGTGGGTGAACCAGGGCGAGCTGGAGCAATCCCTCTTGGGAATGGGTTACCTGCAGCGCTGGTCCAGCATCGAAATCCGCAATGGCGCATTGGTGCTGACCCGCTGATCATGCGCCTGGCGGCGCAGGCCTCCGGCAGGGGTATTTAGGACCAGAAAGAAGCCAAGGCACTTTTCTTCCTTTGGGCAAGAGGGGCAGCGCCGCTGCCCTGCGATCACCCTTTGTCCGGAACCGGCAGAATGAAGCCGTTGATCGGATAGACCCGCCCGTAGGCCCCCGGATTGCTTTCCAAGCGAACGGCGGACCAGTCATTTGCCGCAGACACGTCAATCACTGCCATGCCCAGCGACACCTTGTTGCGGCGCCAGTTGGCGTGATTGATCCGGATCCGGCGCGAATCCTCCACCTTGGAGACCACTGCCACATGCCCCAGCGGATTGGAGCGGGTCGCCCGGAACGCCATCACCGCGCCTGTTTGCGGCTGCTGGCCGCGGCTGAACTGTCCTTTGGCCTGTGCCCACCAGGTTTTGGCATTGCCGAAAATCTCAATCCCGCTGGCATTGCGGGCAAAGGGCACGCACCAGACACGGCTCCCTCTGGATTGCAAAGACTGGACTTCCTGAACCGCGTACTCCAGACGCGCGGCCTCGGCCTCGGCCCGGGCCACCGATCCGCCTTGAATATCACCGCAATTGGCAAGGAACAGCAGCCCCGCCCCAACAAACGGCAGCAGCCGCGCCCGACGGAACGCATGTGATATTTTCATCTGTCCCCCAGTGTCCTGGTCTTTTGTTCTGATCTTTTGACCGGGAGGATTACTGCGGCAGCGCCTTTTGCGCGAGCATTTCCTGCCAAGCTGAAACAAATCTGAACAAAATTGGCAAAATCCCGCCGATACCGCGGGCTGACAGGCCGGTTTCCCGGCCTATTTCTCGGCCTTCTTCTCCCAACGCCCGCCCTCTTCGGACCAGTATTGGGCGGAACAGCCGGCATCTGTCAGGGATTTCCACTGGCTGCGGGCGTGCTGCACGGCTTGCGGATCGGTGCCATCGAACAGAATACAGACGCGGCTCAGCGTCTGAACCTCTTTCGCGCTGACCGCGGCGCCATCCACCGCCATCACACAGTCCGGGGTATTGGCGGCCTCCGGTCCTGCGGTCAGCAGAACCGGCTGCAGCGCATCATGGGGGCCGCCCGCCAGGCCATGGGGCAGGAAGCTTTCCTCAGGTCCCAGCCACAGACGGTCATCCAGCCAGGCCATGCGCTCGGGGTCGCGCCCGCGCACCGCAATGCGCCAGCCCGCCCCGCGCGCCTTGTCCACAAGGACCGGCAAGGTCTCCTCCAGCGGCCTGCGCGTCAGATGATAGAAATAGACAGCGCCCATAAGTGTTTATTCCGCCTCGAACTTATCCGCGACCAAACGGTTCAGTGCCATCACGCCCCAGCCGGTGGCGCCTTTGGGCGCATAGTCCGTTTCCGCCTTGACCGAGGCAACGCCGGCAATGTCCAGATGGATCCAGGGCATACCGTCCTTGATGAACCTTGCCAGGAACTGCGCCGCGGTGATGGAACCCGCCGGGCGCCCGCCGACGTTTTTCATATCGGCAATCCGCGATTTCAACTGATCGTCATAGGCCTTGCCCAGGGGCATTCGCCAAGCGCCTTCGTCCTCGGAGCGCGCGGCCTTCAGGAAGGCATTGCACAGATCGTCATCGTTGGAAAACACACCGGCATTCTCATGCCCGAGGCCGATAATGATTGCGCCGGTCAAGGTCGCCAGGTCGATAATACCTGCAGGTTTGAACCGCTCCTGCGCGTACCAAAGCACATCACACAGAACCAGACGGCCCTCGGCGTCGGTGTTGATGATCTCAACCGTGTCGCCTTTCATCGATTTCACCACATCGCCAGGACGGGTGGCATTGCCCGAGGGCATGTTTTCCACAAGGCCGACCAGCCCGACCACATTGGCCTTGGCTTTGCGCAGCGCCAGGGCCTTCATCGTGCCGGCCACAACACCGGCGCCGCCCATGTCCATGGTCATGTCTTCCATGCCGCCCGCAGGCTTCAAGGAGATTCCGCCGGTATCGAACACCACGCCCTTGCCGACCAGCGCCAGCGGGGCTGCGTCCTTGGCGCCGCCTTTCCACCGCATCACCGCCACTTTGGACGGGCTGTCAGAACCTTGGCCAACACACAGCAGCGTGCGCATGCCAAGCTTTTCCAGGTCCGCCTCTTCCAGGACCTCAACCTCAAGCCCGATCTCTTTCATCTCTTCGATGCGGCGGGCGAATTCCGTGGTGGTCAGCACATTGGCTGGCTCATTGACCAAATCCCGGGTCATGTGAACGCCCTCGGCCACTGCCAGCAACGGCGCGCAGGCGGCCTCCAGATCGGACGGCATCTTGGAAGCGATCACCACCTCGCCTTCGGGCTTGTCTTCGGCGGGGGTCTTATGGTCATCAAAGCCATAGTCGCGCAGCGCCAGCCCAAGGGTCAGGTCAGCAGCCTTGTTCATGCTGCCGGCCATCACCGTCAGCCGCTTGCCCGCTGCCGCCTTGGCCAGTTTTGCGCCCGCCTGGCGCGCCTCTGCCGGAGTCAGCTTGCGCGGCAGAACCAGCACATCCAATGCCTCGGCCTGCATGCCTGCGGGCCAGCCGAGCGACACCACATCACCCGCCTTGGCCTTCTTGAAGCCGTCCGATTCGACCAGCCGGGCAATTGCGCCCTTGCTCAGCCGGTTGGCGGTGCGCGCGGCCTGATCCAAGCTGCCCTCGGGCGTAACCATCACCGCCACGCGGCCAGTCATTTCCGACAGTGCCTTGGGGTCGTATTCGGCAAAACGGATCGGGGTTAGGCTGCTCATTCTCGCGCGCTCCTGCTGGTTTCATATGGTTCTTGGCATAAGAGGTATCCTGCGCAGGGGCGCTTGGCCAGACCTGCCTTTGCGCCCGCGGCGGCCGCGATCTGCCGCCGAATGAGGCGCCTTGCGAGAATGCAGTTTTCCCCGCCCGGCAAATCCACTAATGTCGCGCAAAATCACAATGGTCTGGGGGGATCGGGTGTCACGCTACGACAGATACGTGCTGTCACAATATCTGCTCTTCTTCGGCTTCTTTGCGCTGATTCTGGTGGCCGTGTTCTGGGTCAACCGGGCAGTTGTGCTGTTTGACCGGCTGATCGGCAATGGGCAGTCGGCCTTGGTGTTTCTTGAATTCACCGCGCTCACCCTGCCGAACCTCATCCGCATGGTGCTGCCGATTGCCGCCTTTGGCGCTTCGGTCTGGGTCACCAACCGGCTGAACAGCGAAAGCGAGCTGACAGTGCTGCGCGCCACCGGCACCAGCCCCTGGCAGATGGCGCGGCCGGCCCTCGCATTCGGTGTCATCACGGCTCTGATGATGTCGGCACTGACCCACTACCTGCTGCCCGCCTCGATCAGCCAGCTGGAGGTGCGTGAAAGCGAAGTCTCCCGCAACATCACCGCTAAACTGCTGAGCGAGGGCGATTTCCTGCACCCGGCAGACGGTGTTACATTCTATATCCGCCAGATCGACCCGGACGGCACCTTGAACGACGTTTTCCTGTCTGACCGCCGCGACCCGGCGACGACGGTGACTTATACCGGTGCCCGTGCGTTTCTGGTGCGCGACGGAGGCAGCGCGCATCTGATCATGGTGGAAGGCATGGCGCAGCGGCTGGACAATCAGACGCAACGGCTTTCGACCACGTTCTTCTCGGATTTCTCATATGATATCAGCGCACTGGCCCGGAAAACGGAAAACCCGGCGCGCAACATCCGTGCGATCCCAAGCTTGGAGCTGATGACCAGCACCCAGGCCATCACCCGCAGCGATGGCTACTCCGCAGGCGCCCAGGCCGAAGAGCTGCACCTGCGCTTTGCCCGCGCCCTGGTCTGTGTGGCCGTCGCCCTGATCGGGTTTTCCGCGCTGATGCTGGGAACGTTCTCGCGGTTCGGCGTGTGGCGGCAGGCTTTCCTGGCCTTTGTTGTGCTGATCTTTGTCGAGGGTTTGCGCGGGGTTGTTTCGGAGCCGGTTCTGCAAAACCCCAGCCTGTGGCCGCTGATTTACCTGCCGACCTTGCTGGGGCTTTTGGTGGCGCTGATCTTCCTGATTTTATCAGTCCGGCCCAAACGGACCCGGGCGGAGGCGCCCGCATGAAGCTTGATCTTTACTATGCCCGGCGCTTTCTGCAGTGGTTCCTGGTGATTGTTGCGGTGCTGATGACGCTGGTGGTGCTGATCGATCTGAACGAACAGGTCCGCCGTTTCGAGGCGATCGACCTCAGCCTGGCGCAACTGGTTGGCCTGACCCTGCTGAACGTTCCGGCCGCCCTCAGCGAGTTTCTGCCGCTGATCATGATCCTGTCGACCATCGTGCTGTTTGTCGGCCTTGCCCGCAGCAGCGAACTGGTGGTGACCCGCGCTATCGGCCGCTCCGGCATCCGGGCACTGGCGGCACCGGTGCTGGTGGCGGCGGCAATCGGCGCCTTGGCGGTCACCATGCTGAACCCGATCGCGTCAGCCACAGCCAACCGCTATCAGGATCTGTCCGAGACCTATCATAATGGCGGGCCGTCGGCGCTGTCGCTGTCCGGCGAAGGCCTGTGGCTGCGCCAGGGCGGTGCCAGGGGCCAGTCGGTCATCCACGCCAAGGGCTACAGCGGCGACGCTGCGGATATCACGTTGCTTGACGTCTCGATCCACGCCTACACCAGTGCCGGCGGCCTGGTGCGCCGCATCATTGCCGACAGCGCCCGGCTGGACGGCAGCAACTGGATCCTGTCCAACGCCAAATCCTGGCCGCTGGCAGCCGGCATCAACCCCGATTCCAACGCCGCCCGGCATGACGAGCTGCAGCTGCCTACAACACTGACCACCGACCGGATCCGCGATACCCTGGGCACCGCCAGCGGCATCTCGATCTACGATCTGCCCTCGACCATCCGCGAATTGTCTGCCGCGGGTTTTACCACCAAACGCTACGAGGTCCGCTATCAGGCAGAATTGGCCCGCCCGCTGTTTCTGATCGCCATGGTTCTGGTCGGCGCCTCCTTCACCATGCGGCACGCGCGCTTTGGCGGCACCGGGCTGGCGGTGCTGATGGCGGTCCTTTTGGGATTCGGGCTTTATTTCATCCGCAATTTCGCGCAAATCCTTGGCGAGAACGGGCAAATCCCGGTGGCCCTGGCCGCCTGGGCGCCGCCCGCCGCCGCGATACTTTTGACTTTGGGACTGCTTCTCCATGCCGAAGACGGGTAAATTGCGCCGCGCACTGCTTCTTTCGGCTGTGCTGCCCTGGCTCGCCCTGACAGCCCCGGCGCCGCAGGCGCAGACCGCGGCGCTGCCTGATCCGGCGCAGCCCGCGATGCTGGTTGCAGATCAGGTCTTCATCACCCCTGACCGCACCCTGGTGGCCGAAGGCAATGTCGAGGCGTTTCAGGGCGATATCCGGCTGCGCGCGCAAAAGATCACGTTTGACCAGACCACCGGCACCCTGCAGATCGAAGGCCCGATCCGCATCGACCAGCAAGGCGACATCACCATACTGGCCACTGCTGCCGAGCTAGACAGAGACCTGCGCAACGGGTTGCTGACAGGCGCCCGCATGGTGTTCCAGCAGCAGTTGCAGCTGGCCTCGCTGCAAATGACCCGGGTCAGCGGCCGCTACACACAGCTTTACAAGACCGCCGTCACCTCCTGCCACGTCTGCGAGGATGGACGCCCGCCGCTCTGGCAGATCCGGGCGGAGCGGGTGACCCACGACCAGCAGGCACGCCAGCTCTATTTCGAAAGCGCCCAGCTGCGGGTGCTCGACGTGCCAGTGTTCTATTTTCCGGCGATTCGCCTGCCTGATCCTTCACTGGAGCGGGCCAGCGGATTTCTGGTGCCCTCGATACGCTCCACGTCGAACCTGGGCACCGGGGTCAAGGCGCCCTATTTCTTCACACTCGGCCCGCACCGCGACCTGACTCTGGCGCCCTATATCTCGTCCAGCACCCAGACGCTGGACGTCCGCTACCGCCAGGCCTTCCGCCGCGGCAGGATCGAATTCAACGGCGCCTACACCCGCGACGACCTGTTTTCCGGTGAAGACCGCGGCTACATCTTTGGCGAAGGCCAGTTCGATCTGCCGCGGGATTTCCGCTTCACCTTTGACGTCAAAGCGGTCTCGGACGACGCCTATCTCGAGGACTACGGCTTGCCGGAACTGGACCGTCTGCGTTCCGAGGCGGTGCTGTCCCGGGCCAAACGCGACAGCCTGTTCCGCGCGTCCCTGACTCATTACAAAACCCTGCGGACCAGCGAAGAACAGGCAAACATTCCGTCCGGAATCGCCGAAGCCTTCTATCAGACCCGCCACCATCCCGCCCTCACCGGCGGCGAGCTGCGGCTGACCCTGCAGGGCCATGGCCACCGCCGCAGCTCCAGCATCGACGGCACCGCCACTGACAGCAACGGTCGTGATCTTGCGCGGCTCACTGCCGACATCGACTGGCGCCGCAGCTGGCGCCTGGGCTATGGCATCCTGGCGGAATGGGAGCTCGGCGCCGCAGCAGATGCCTTCCGTGCTTATGACGACAGTTTTTTCAATGAGGAGGTCACCCGCCTGACCCCGCGCACCGCGCTGACCCTGCGCCTGCCGATGAGCCGCCGCGAGGCAGGCGGCGCCACCCAGTACCTGGAGCCGATCCTGCAGCTGGGCTGGCGCGACGAGGGCGGCGGCAGCGTGGTCACCGAAGAAAGCCGCTTTGTCGAATTTGACCAAGGCAATCTGTTGTCGTTGTCGCGGTTTCCCTCCACCGACGCCCGCGAGGACGGCCTGACCCTTGTCTACGGCGCCAACTGGGCGCGTTATGCACCCACCGGCTGGCAGGCCTATGCCACCGTCGGCCAGGTGCTGCGCAGCGACGGCGATGACCGGTTCACCAAAAGCTCCGGCCTCAGCGGCACCTCCTCGGATTTCCTGCTGGCGGGCCAGATCAAATTCGGCGACGGGCTGGCCCTCTCCACCCGCGGCTTGCTGAACGGTTCACTGAACTTCTCCAAGGCAGAACTGCGCGGCGATTGGCGCACGGACCGCTCCAGCCTGTCCGGCACCTATCTGTGGCTCGGCACCGACCCGGATGAAGACCGGACCGAGGAAAGCTCGGAGCTGTGGGTCGATGGCAGCTATGACATCAACCCCAGCTGGTCCGCCGGCGCCCGGCTGCGCTATGATATTTCCGGCGCCCGTGCCACCCGCGCAGGTCTTGGCGTGGCCTACAGCAACGAATGCGTGACGGTCGACCTTTCAGTCAACCGCCGCTATACCTCAACAACAAGTGTTGAGCCGACAACCGATTTCGGCTTTACCATCTCGCTCAGCGGATTTTCCGTAAAGAGCGGCAGCAAACAGTACAGGCGGTCATGCAGCAAGACGTGAATTTCCGGTTCCCGGCTCCTTTCTTTTCCCGTGTTCTAAAATCAGCAACAGCGCTGGCGCTGGCTGCAGGGCTTTCCTGGACCGGCCTGCCGGCGGGGGCACAAAACCTGTTCGCCCCGGCCATCACCGTGAATGACGAGGTCATCACCCGCTATGAGCTGGAACAGCGCGCCCGCTTCCAGTCGGCGCTGCGGGTGCCCGGCGATCCTCTGGCCACCGCCCGCGAAGAGCTGATCAACGACCGGCTCAAACTCGCTGAGCTGGAGCAGGCCGGGATCGAACTGGCCGAAGAAGATATCACCGCCGGCATGGAAGAACTGGCCGCACGCGCCAACCTGTCGCTGAACGACTTCCTGACCGCACTGCAGCAAAATGGCGTGGAGCCGCAAACCCTGCGCGATTTCACCAAGGTCGGGCTGGGCTGGCGGGAATACACCCGCGCCCGCTTCCTGTCGCGCGCCCGCCCCACTCCGGAGGAGATTGACCGCGCCATGGGCTCGGCCGGCACTGGCAGCGTCCAGGTTCTGCTCAGCGAATTCATCGTCCCGATCAACGAACAGAACGCAGCACAGGTCGAAGAGCTGATCGAACAGGTCGCCCGGCTGAAAGGCTACGACAGTTTCTCAGCTGCCGCTGCCCAGTATTCTGCTGCCGCCAGCCGCAACGAGGGCGGACGCCTGCCCTGGATGCCGCTGACCCAGCTGCCGCCGCAACTGCAAGAAGTTGCGCTGGCGCTGAAACCCGGCGAGATTTCCGAACCGCTGCCGCTGCAAAGTGCTGTGGCCCTGTTCCAGATGCGCGGCGTGCGCGAGGTTGAGGGCGCTGCACCGCGCTACACCGCAATCGAATATGCCGCCTATCATGTGCCCGGCGGACGCACGCCCGAAGGGCTTGCCGCGGCGCAGAAGGTGGTGGACAGCGTCGACACCTGCGACGATTTCTATGGGCTGGCCCAGGGTCAGGACCCCTCGGTGCTGGACGTGCAAAGCCTGCCGCCGTCAGAGATCCCCCGCGACATCGCGCTGGAACTGGCCAAGCTGGACCCAAATGAAACCTCCACCACGCTGACCCGCAATAACGGCCAGACACTGATGGTGCTGATGCTCTGCGGCCGCACTGCCGACCTGGGCGAGGACAGCTCACGCGAGACCGTGGCCAATGCGCTGACGGCACAGCGGATGGCTTCGCTGGCCGGCAGCTACCTTGAACAGCTGCGTGCCGACGCCCGGATTGACATCAAATGAGCCAGCCCGGGCCGATTGCCCTCAGCTGCGGCGAACCCGCAGGAATCGGCCCGGAAATTGCCGTCAAGGCTTGGGACGCACTGCGCAGCTCCTGCCCGTTTTTCTGGATCGGCGACCCGCGCCACCTGCCTGCTGGCACCCCCATCAAGGAAATCTCCGCCCCCGCCGAAGCCGCGGCTTCCTGCGCAGACAGCTTCCCGGTACTGCCTCTCGCCTTCGGCGGCAGCGCAGTCAAGGGCACTGCCGACCCGGCCAACGCCGCTGGCGTCATCCGGTCCATTGAGACCGCAGTCCAATTGGTCCAGACTGGCAAAGCCCCCGCTGTCTGCACCGCCCCGATCCACAAAAAGGCGCTGATTGATGGCGCCGGCTTTGCCTACCCCGGCCATACTGAATTCCTGGCGTCCCTCGCCGGCCGGGAGCGGGTGGTAATGATGCTGGCCAGCGAGCAGCTGCGGGTTGTGCCCGCCACCATCCATATCGCCCTGTCCGACGTCCCCAAGGCCCTGACCCCGGAACTGCTGCGCGAAACCATCGAGATCACCGCAGCCGGCCTTAGCGGTCAGTTCGGCATCGCAGCGCCCTGCATTGCTGTCGCCGGGCTCAACCCGCATGCGGGCGAAGGCGGCGCCATGGGCCATGAGGAACTGGATTGGATCAACGCCCTGATCCGGCAGATGCAGTCGGAAGGCCTGAATGTCACCGGTCCGCACCCTGCGGACACACTGTTTCATGCCGCCGCCCGCACCCGCTATGACGCAGCGGTCTGCATGTATCACGACCAGGCGCTGATCCCGATCAAGACGCTGGATTTTGACCGCGGCGTCAATGTAACCTTGGGCCTGCCCTTCATCCGCACCTCTCCCGATCACGGCACCGCGTTTGACATCGCAGGCACCGGCCAAGCCAACCCAACCAGCCTGATCGAAGCCCTGAAGCTGGCGCAGCGGATGGCTGCCAGCCCTTGATTCTTCCCCGGACGGCAAATATCCCCGCCGAAGGCATGAAATTTCTGGCGCGCCGCCCGCGCCATGTCCCAAGGTACAGATGATATGAGCGCTATCGATAGCCTTCCTCCCCTGCGTGAAGTGATCGCAACGCATCAATTGTCGGCGCGCAAATCACTGGGCCAGAATTTCCTGCTGGACCTGAACCTCACCGCCAAGATCGCCCGCCAGGCCGGTGATCTGACGGGCTGTGATGTGCTGGAAATCGGCCCCGGCCCCGGCGGGTTGACACGCGGGCTGCTGGCCGAAGGCGCCCGGCGGGTGCTGGCAGTAGAGAAGGACAGCCGCTGCCTGCCCGCATTGCAGGACATCGCAGATGCCTATCCGGGCCGGTTTGACGTCATCAACGGCGACGCGCTGGAAATCGACCCGCTGGCGCATCTGACCCCGCCGATCCGCATCGCCGCCAACCTGCCTTATAACGTCGGCACCGAACTGCTGGTGCGCTGGCTCACCCCCAAGGAATGGCCGCCGTTCTGGCAGAGCCTCACCCTGATGTTCCAGCGCGAGGTGGCCGAGCGTATCGTGGCCCTGCCCGGTTCCAAGGCCTATGGTCGGCTTGCAATCCTGGCGCAATGGCGGGCCGATGCACGCATTGTGCTGTCGCTGCCGCCCGGCGCCTTCACCCCGCCGCCCAAAGTCTCCAGTGCCGTGGTGCATCTGGATGCCCTGCCCGAACCGCGCTTCCCGGCAGATGCAGCCATCCTGTCTCGTGTCGTGGCCACGGCCTTCAACCAGCGCCGCAAAATGCTGCGCTCCTCGCTCAAAGGCGTCTCACCGGTGATCGAAGACCACCTCAACGCTGCCGGCATCCCGCCCACCGAACGCGCTGAACAGGTGAGCCTTGAGGCCTTCTGCGCGCTTGCCCGAGAGCTGGCCAAGGCCTGAAACCTCATTCCTTCTCAGCGGCTGCAGCCGGTCCTTCCCACACCCCATTCCATTTCGCCCGGCCCAACAGTTCTGTCCGTGAACGTCAATGCAGCCGCCGACCCGAGTAGCCGCTACGCTCTAACCGCCGATGCGCTGATGCTGGGCTTCCCCGAAGCTGTCCGGCGCTATCTGCGGGTGCCGGGACACAGCGCCTGACCCGCAGCTACGCGACCGGAGGCCAGCGGCCTGAACAGAAAACGTAAAAAGACCCCCGGGCGGTCAGCGCCGGGGGTCTTTTTGATTGTCGGGTCCGGCGCTGATTACTCAGCCGCCTCTGCCGGGCCTTCTTCGGCCTTCGGCTTGGGCTTGGGCTTGGTGCGCGGACGGGCGGGTTTCTTCGGCGCCGGTGCCTCGCCGCCTTCACTTGCTGCAGGCGCATCGTCAGCCTTGGCCGCGGGTTTGCGCGGGCGTGGTTTGCGGGCCGGAGCCTTTTTGGCGGGTGCTTCAGCCGGCGCTTCAGCAGATGCTGCCGACTGGCTTTCCGGTGTTTCCACCAGGCCGCTGTCGCCGCCATTGCCATTGTCGCCGCGCGGGTCGATCACCTCGGGCTGCGGGGCCGCTGCCGGATCGGCCGCGGGCGCTGCAGCTGCAGGGGCTGCCGCTGCGGCAGCCGCAGCTTCCCGCTCCTGGCGTTCCAGCCGCTCGGTGCGTTCGCGGTCGCGCTCGGCCTGGCGTTCGCGGTTCTGCCGCTCCTGCTCATCGCGGCGCGCATCGATTTCGCGCTGTGCTTCGTTAAGCAGCCGCAGATAATGCTCTGCATGCTGCTGGAAATTCTCTGCCGCAACCCGGTCATTGCTCAGCTGCGCGTCCCGCGCCAGCTGATTGTATTTGTCAATGATCTGCTGCGGGGTTCCGCGCACCTTGCCTTCGGGACCGGAGCTGTCGAACACCCGGTTGACAACATTGACGCCATTCGGGCGATTCCGGTTGTTCGACTTGGAACGTGAACGTGATTTTGACGATCTCATATGCCTAGCGTAAGCCTTGAGTTAATGCGCCGTAGACCCTGTTCTACGCGTCTTAGCGCCGGATCATTAGCTTTTTTGGGCTTGATGCCGCGGGAAGGCTTGGAAAGCGTTCTCCTGAAGCGGCTCCTCTTGAGTAACCATGTTACGAAGCCCCAGACAAGGGGCACAACAGTGTTTTCTTTGATTTTTCTTCCGAAATTGTGAATCTTCGCGTTAAAAACGGTGTTTTGCGCCGGAATGCGCCCGCACCACCCGGTCCCGGCCGTCCAAATCCGGCAGCACAGAAATGCCGCTAAACCCTGCCATTTCCAGCAGCGCGCCGACCGCCTGCCCTTGCGTCGGGCCGATTTCCAACAGCACCCGCCCGCCCGGCGGCAAATGCGCCGCAGCCTGCGCAGCTATCCTCCGGTAGGCGCCCAGCCCGTCGCCGCCATCTGTCAGTGCGATGCCAGGTTCATGCCCCCGAACCTCCGCAGACAGCCCGTCCATCTCGTCCAGCGCAATATAGGGCGGGTTGGATACGATCAGATCGAACGTCCCCTCGACACTCTCAAACCAGTCCGATTGCTGAATATCCGCCCGCGCTTCAACCCGGTGCAAAACGGCATTGGCGCTGGCCTGCAGGCAGGCCGCCTCGCTGATGTCCACTCCCAGGCCGGTGGCCTCCTGCCGCTCGGCCAGCAGTGTCACCAGAATACAGCCCGAGCCGACGCCTAAGTCCAGCACCCGCGCGTATGGTTCTGCCAGCGCGGCCTCGATCAGGATCTCTGTTTCGGGGCGCGGATCCAGAACATCACGCGACACTTTGAAACGGCGGCCATAGAATTCCCGCTCGCCGATCAGATGCGAGACCGGCACCCGCACCGCCCTAAGCGAAATCAGCTGCTCATACCGTTCTGCGACGTCCTGCGCCAGCTCCTCGGGCGCGATCAGCGTTACCCGGCTGGCTTCGATACGCGCCGCATGGGCCAGCAGCACCCGCGCATCCCGCGCCGGGTCCTGAACCCCAGCCGCGCGCAGCCGGGACGCCGCTGCTGCCATCGCCTGTGCCGCGGTCTCTGCCATGCTCACTGCCCCATCTCGGCCAGAAGCCGCGCCTGATTGTCTGCAGTCAGCGCATCGACAATCTCGTCCAGATCGCCGCCCATCACCTGATCCAGCTTGTAAAGTGTCAGGTTGATGCGGTGATCGGTCATCCGCCCTTGCGGAAAATTATAGGTGCGGATGCGTTCCGACCGGTCGCCCGAGCCCACCTGGCTTGCCCGGTCCGCAGACCGCTCATTGTCGATCCGCTGCCGTTCCAGATCATAGAGCCGGGTTTTCAGCACCTGCATGGCAATTTCGCGGTTTCGGTGCTGGGATTTCTCTGACGACGTCACGATCAGCCCGGTCGGCAGGTGGGTGATACGGACAGCCGAGTCGGTGGTGTTCACATGCTGCCCGCCCGCACCCGAGGCCCGCATGGTGTCGATCCGTATGTCATTCGGGTCAATATGAATGTCCACATCCTCGGCCTCCGGCAGCACCGCCACGGTGGCCGCCGAGGTATGAATGCGGCCGCCGCTTTCTGTGGTTGGCACCCGCTGCACCCGGTGCACACCGGATTCATACTTCAGCCGGGCAAAGACATTCTCACCCTTGATATGCGCCACCACTTCCTTGATGCCGCCCAGCTCAGTTGCCTGTTCCTCGATGATCTCGACTTTCCAGCCCTGCGCCTCGGCATAGCGCTGGTACATCCGCAGCAGATCGCCGGCAAACAGCGCCGCCTCGTCACCTCCGGTGCCGGGCCGGATTTCCAGCATCGCAGGGCGGCCATCGGCGGCGTCCTTAGGCAGCAAGGCCAGCTGCAGCGCCTGCTCGGCTTCGGGGATCGCATCCTTCAGCGCAGGGATCTCTTCCTCCGCCAGATCCTTCATGTCCGGATCGGCCAGCATCAGCTCCGCCTCCTCCAGGTCGCTCAGCAGTTTACGGTAGGCGCTGATCTGCTCCGCCACCGGGCGCAGGCCGGAATATTCCTTGGCCAGCGCCGCAATATCCCCGCCCCCGGCACCATCCGCCATTGCGGCTTCAAGATACTGAAACCGCTGCAGGATCTGTTCCAGCCGCTCTTCGGGGACCATGGGCGCGCCTATTCTTGTTCATGTTTTGGCCAAATCTTGCCTCTGTGATATGCTAGAGCCATGAAACATGCCAGTGCCCTTGTCGTTTCCATTCTAATGGCTGCCTCCGGCAGTGCCTGGGCTGATGTGACCGGACCGGGCGGCAAGACCATCGACTGCTATTGCACCGACAAGTCCGGCAGCCGGGTTGAGCTGGGCGAGCTGCGCTGCCTGCAGGTCGACGGGCGCATGTTCATGGCGCAATGCCAAATGTCGCTGAACGTGCCGATGTGGCGCGAGGTGCAAAGCAGCTGCCTGTCGGCGTCGCTGGGGGAGGTGCCGGGGTTATCAAGCGAGCCATTGGTGTTGCCGCATCTCTGACGCACTGGTCTGGCAAACCAATAGGCCCGGTTCACCAGGCATGTATCAGGCCTCGGAAATCCCAACCTGATAAAACGCCATTCCCACGCAGCCGGCAGCCTCGGCCAGCGCCTTGAACTCACTGGTGCACAGGACTTCTCTCGACTTCTGGTCACGCCACAGCATTGCGCCCTTCAGCGCGGATCGATGCACCCGGCTTTTGGGCATAAAACCCGGAATGGTCGATCCATCGTGAAACGAAATGGTCTTAGTTTCGCTGTTTTCAACATCCAGAGAATCCTTTGTCTGCTTCACCGCAGAAAAGAAGTACTCTGGCTCGTTGATCACCCGCTCATGACGCAAGTCATATACCTGGGATACAGACACAAAACTGCAAAGCTCGGGATCTGCCGCCACAATGGCTTCCCTCAACTCCCGGTGGAACGCAGAAAAAGAACGATCCATCCGTTTAAATTCCCCCAGAACATCCGGCAATTCCAGTACATCCGGATTGATAAGCGTCCAGTAGCTGGCAAAGTTACGCCTTGCCTCCTCATCAAAACTTCCTGCTTCGATATGACGGATACGTGACGTCCATTTGCCTTCAGGCCACGGACTAGGAGCCTCTCCTGCTCTTGGTGAAAACTCGAAGGTAACTGACCGTTTGTCTCCATGCGCCATTATTGGCCGGTAGCAAAGCAATTCTTTGCAATCACTTGTCATATGTCACGTCCTCAATCAGCAGTCCCTATTGCATAGGCGCTTCTTATTAGAGCTTTCAAGCACATCATTCTTTGCAAACCAAAGCCGCCCATCCGAGCCGGGTCAAGGGTGGCGCAGCCACCGCGCGCCAGCGCGGCCTGCCCTTGACGCGACAGCAACAAATACAATCGAAATGGCGTCTTCAGGCGCAGGCCTGCGCCTGAAGCGCTTCTCAGCAATACAATGGCTCTGCCGCCCAAGGCGGCAGAGCCCGCGCCGCGCAAAGCGCGGCGCCCGGCCCAACTGTGAGGGGCTTTTCCCAAAAGCCCGCGAACAGGCGGGAGAACACCCTGGGTGTTACTCTCCGGCGGCAGCGGCCTGCGGATCCTCCGCCATCTCCGCCAGCCAGGTGTTGATCCGCTCTTTGTTGGCGCCCAGATCCGACCGCCCGAACCGCAGCCGGGCATAGACCTTCAGCAGATCCCCGTCCTGCGCGGCAGTGGTATAATCCGGAAACCCCAGCACCTGGGTGCGGGTGATATAGGTCACCATCCCGTCATCCGGCCCGCCCGCCAGCACACTGGTGCGCGGCGCGTGGCTGGCAATGCGGTGGAACCGCTCCAGCCCGTCCGGCCCGCTGCGCACCACCCGGAACACGCCGCCGCGGAACTCCTTGTCTTCGGTGAACTCCGGCTGAGTGTTCCAATCCAGCGGATCGCTTGGCGCCAGCCGGACAAAGCCCAAGACAGCAATGCCTGCCGCCAATACCAGCCAGGCAAACAGCATCAGCCGCCTCATTGCGGTTTCAAGGTCAACCCTTGCCTCCTCCCTTTGCGGCCCTCCCCCGGCCTGACGTACAGGCCGGACCGCTTATTTTGTCGCCACCCCCGGCAGCACGCACAGCAGCTCATAGAGCAGATTGGCACCCACCAAAGCCGTGTTGCCCGAGGGATCATACGGCGGCGACACCTCCACCAGGTCGCAGCCGACGATGTTCACCCCCTTCAGCGACCGGATCAGCTCCAGCGCCTGCGGCGTGGTCAGCCCGCCGATTTCCGGCGTGCCGGTGCCCGGTGCATAAGCCGGGTCCAGACTATCGATATCATAAGACACATAGACCGGCCTATTGCCGATATCGCGGCGAATTTCCGCACCCATCTGATGCAGCTGCCGCCCCCACAATTCCTGCGCCGGGAAATGCTGAAAACCCCAGCTTTGCGCCTCGGTAAAATCGCTGGCGGCGTAGCCCGTGCCGCGGATACCGATCTGATAAGTCTTGTCAGGGACAATCAGCCCTTCTTCAAAGGCGCGGCGGAACACGGTGCCATGGGTCTCGCGCTCACCGAACATCTCGTCGTTCACATCCGCATGGGCATCCACATGCACCAGCGCCACGGGGCCGTATTTCTTGGCAATCGCGCGCAGGATCGGCAGGGTGATCGAATGATCGCCGCCCATTGCCACCGGGATCACCGCTCCGGACAGGATCGCCTCATAGCTTTCCTGAATAATGCGCAGCGATTCCGGCAGCGAAAACGTGTTGATCGCCAGATCGCCGATATCGCCAATGTTCAGACTGTCAAAGGGTGCAGCACCCGTAGCCATGTTGTATGGCCGCAGCATCGCGCTTTCGGCCCGGATCTGCTTGGGGCCGAACCTTGTGCCCGACCGCCAGGAGGTGCCAATGTCCATCGGCACCCCCAGCACGGCCACATCCAGGCCCTCCAGAGAGGTTGCCTGCGGCAGCCGCATAAACGTGTTCGGCCCGGAGAACCGGGCCAGGTCATTGCCGCTGATCGGTTGATTGAAGTCAGTCATTGTCTCTCATGTTCCAGCCCAGTAGGCAGATGATTTCCGTCGCCACATGTGCCCCGGCAATAGCAGTTGCACCGGTTGTGTCAAAGGGGGGAGAGACCTCGACCACGTCACCGCCCTTGATACTGATGCCGGCAATCTCGCGCAGGATGCGCGCCGCTTGCGCCGAGGTCAGCCCGCCCCAGACCGGCGTGCCGGTGCCGGGTGCATAAGCCGGGTCCAGGCAGTCGATGTCAAATGTCAGATAGGTCGGGCGGTCTCCCAGGATCGTCTTGATCCGCTTGGCGGTTTCCACCGGGCCGATCTCATGCACGGTGGATGCATCGATGATATTGACGCCCAGGGTGTCATCATTGGTGGTGCGGATCCCCACCTGGACCGAGGTCGCCGGGTCCACGATCCCCATCTTCACAGCCTTATAGAACATGGTGCCATGGTCCACCCGGTCCATGTTGTCATCCGGCCAGGTGTCGGTATGGGCATCAAATTGCAGCAGCGAGATCGGCCCGTATTTCTCGGCATAGGCTTTCAGGATGGGAAAACTGATATAGTGATCCCCGCCCAGCACGAGCGAGGCCGTATCCTGTGCCAGAATGCCCCGGATATGCTCCGTCAGCGCCGCCGGAAATCCCGGTACATTGGCATGATCAAATGCCAGGTCGCCGTAATCCGCAATCGCCAGCGTGCTCAGCGGTTTATGCGGCCAGCCATAAGGTTCGTCCGGGCTTTGCAAGCAGGACGCCTCGCGGATCGCCCGCGGCCCCAGCCGCGTGCCCGGGCGGTTGGTCACCGCCTGGTCAAACGGCACGCCTGTCACGGCAATATCCACGCCGGTCAGGTCCTTGGTGTACTTGCGGCGCAGGAAAGACATCGCCCCGCCAAAGGTGATCTCGAAACTCAACCCCTTCATGTCCTCGCGGGTGAAGGCGTGATCGATCATATGTTTTGCGTCTTCCAGTGCCATGGCATTGCGTCCCTGTTCTGCGGCTTCAGCTTTTGATCAAATACCCGCTTTGCAGGTCCCTGTCATCTGCGCAGGCCCTTACCCGCCCACCGGCTGCGCCCGCTCCACCAGGCGGGCAAAGAACGACGCTCCAACCGGCGCAATCTGGTCGTTAAAATCATACTTCGGGTGATGCAGCCCGGCGCTTTCACCCTGCCCCAGGAACAGATAGGAGCCGGGCCGCGCCTGCAGCATATAGGCAAAATCCTCTGCCCCCATCTCGCGGCCGCCATCAGGCACCACATTGCCCTCGCCCGCGATCTCCTTGGCAACGTCCACGGCAAATGCGGTTTTCTCCGCATCGTTGAATGTGGCCGGATAACCGATCTCATAGTCCAGTTCGGCCTCAACGCCGTAACTGACTGCCTGCCCTGCCACGATTTCCTTCATCCGCCGCATCACCATCTGCTGCACCTCCGGGTTAAAGGTGCGCACGGTGCCGTTGATATAGGCGGTATCCGGAATCACATTATCGACAGTGCCGGTATGGATCTGAGTAACCGAGACCACCAGATCCTCCAGCGTGTGATGGTTCCGCGACACGATTGTCTGGATCGCCTGCGCCATACCGCAGGCCGCCATCACCGGATCACGGGTTTCATGCGGCATCGCACCATGGCCGCCCTGCCCCTGAATGTGAATGTGAAACGTATCCACCGCCGCCATCAGCGCCCCGGGCGTGGTCAGAAAATGCCCCGCCGGCAGCCCCGGCGCATTGTGCAGCGCATAGACCTCGCCAATATCAAACCGCTCCATGATGCCTTCTTCGACCATGATGCGCGCGCCGCCAATTGCCTCCTCGGCGGGTTGAAACATCAGCGCCGCCCGGCCCTTGAAGTTACGCGTCTCCGCCAGGTATTTCGCCGCCCCCAGCAGCATGGCGGTATGCCCGTCATGGCCGCAGGCATGCATATTGCCCGCATGACCCGAGGCGTAATCAACCCCGGTCTCCTCCGGGATCGGCAAAGCGTCCATATCAGCCCGCAAGCCGATGGTCGGACCATCCCCACGCCCGTTGATGATCGCCACCATGCCGGTCTGCGCGATCCCCTCATGCAGCTCATCAACCCCGATTTCCCGCAGCCGCTCCGCCACAAAGGCGGCGGTCTTGGGCAGGTCCAGCGCCAGCTCCGGGATCTGATGCAGATGCCGCCGCCAGGCCTTCATCTCCTCGGCGTAATCGGCAATACGGTTCACAACGGGCATTGGGGTGGACTCCTGCAGCAGACTCGGGATTGATGCATCAGACACTGGAACAAGAGCCGCCGCAATGCCCCAAACAGACCTGATTCACGATGAGACCGCTGGCATCGAACGCCTGCTTGAAATCATGGCGCGCCTGCGCGACCCCAAAACCGGCTGCCCCTGGGACATCGAACAGGATTTCGCCAGCATCGCCCCCTATACCATTGAAGAAGCGTATGAAGTTGCCGACGCCATCGAACGCGAATCCTGGGATGAACTGAAGGGAGAACTGGGTGACCTGCTGTTCCAATCCGTCTTCCACGCCCAGATGGCGCAGGAGGCGGGCCATTTCACCTTCCAGGACGTGGTCCGGACCATGTCGGACAAGATGGTCTCGCGCCACCCGCATGTGTTCGGGGATGAGAGCCGCGAGAAATCAGCTGACCAGCAAACCCGCGACTGGGAAGCGATTAAGGCAGCAGAACGCGCAGACAAAGCCGAGACCGGCACCCTGGACGGCGTCGCCGTTGGCCTGCCCGCCCTCTTGCGCGCCTACAAGCTGCAAAAACGCGCCGCGCGCGTCGGCTTTGACTGGCCCTCTGCCGACAATGTCATCGCCAAGATCACCGAAGAATGCGCTGAACTGGTCGAGGCCCGCGACACCCTCACCCAGATCGAAGTCGAAGAAGAATTCGGCGATCTAATGTTTGTGATGGCCAATCTGGGCCGCCATCTGGGGGTTGAACCCGAAGCCGCCCTGCGCGCCGCCAACGCCAAATTCACCCGCCGGTTCGAAGGTGTCGAGGCCAAACTCGCCGCCCGCGGCAAACGCCCCGAGGACAGCGATCTGGCTGAAATGGACACCCTCTGGGACGCGGTCAAGGCAGATGAACGCGCCTGAGCGCGCACCTGTCATTCACCTTTCTCCAAATACTCAAATCCCGGCGGCGCAGCCGCCGGGCAGCCAAAGGCATCAGGCCAAGCCAGCCTTTTTCAGGTTTCCCATGATGGTTTTAAAGTCCTGGATGATCTTTTCCTTCTTCATCAGATCCTTCCACAGCTTCTCGCCGGTCTTCTTGTCGCCAACTGCGATACTGACCATCACATCCTTCAGCTTTTTCACATCGGTGATGCCCAGCAGCTTGGCCGCCTTTTTGGGGTCGCCCATCCGGTTTTCGGCAACGTATTTCTTGTATTCATCGCTGCCGGTGAAGCCCATCACATCCTTGTTCAGCATCAGGACGACTTCTTTCTTGCCGGTCTCGATGATCTTCTTCCAATCGCCGCTCTTAAAGTCGCCCTTTTCCGCCAGCACCTTGGCCGCATTGTAGGTCTTCGATGTGATATTGACCGGCTCCTTGCCCTTTTTCTGATCCATATAGCGGGCCCACAGCGATTCCGGGTTGCCTTTGTTCTGCGTGAACATGAACTCATTCAGACAGTAACGCCGCTTGCAGTAATCCATGTAAGAAGCGGTCATCTTCTTGTCCTTCAGGATGTCGCCGACAACTTTGGGATCATTGCTCATGTTTCTTATTCCTCATGAAAATCAAAAATATGTCTTCCGGCAAAACACCGCAGAACCAATACCGCCCGTCTCCGGGCTTCAAAAAACCACTGCGCAACCGGGACCATCCCGCCCCGACTGACGCTGCGTCAAGCCACCATAGAAAGCAAACGCCGCAGCAGCAAACTTCCGTCGCAGAAAATGTCCGGAAAATTGCATGGCCGGTGCGGCAGCGGTTCAATCCCGGCAAAACTGCGCGTAGTCTCATGGCTCACCACCAGCGGAGAGTGCCATGGCACCGAGAAAAATCATCATCGACACCGACCCGGGACAGGATGATGCAGTGGCCATCCTGCTGGCGCTGGCCAGCCCCGAAGATCTGGATCTGATTGGCATCACCTGCGTCGCAGGCAATGTCCCGCTTGCGCTCACCAGCAAGAACGCCCGCATCGTTTGCGAGGCTGCAGGCAAGACGCATGTGCCGGTTTACGCCGGCAGCAAAGCGCCGCTTTGCCGGCCGCTGATCACCGCTGAACATGTGCACGGCCAAACCGGCCTCGACGGGCCAAAGCTGTGGGAGCCGGACATGCCGCTGGCCACAGGGCACGGCGTCGATTTCATCATCGACACCCTGCGCCGGGAACCTGCGGGCACTGTCACCCTCTGCACGCTGGGGCCGCTCACTAACATTGCCGCCGCATTCAACCGGGCGCCCGACATCATCGAACGGGTGCAGGAAGTCGTGATGATGGGCGGCGCTTATTTCGAGGTCGGCAACATAACCCCGGCGGCTGAATTCAACATTTACGTCGACCCGGAAGCCGCTGAAATCCTGTTCAGATCCGGCGCGCCGATCACGGTGATGCCGCTGGATGTGACGCATAAGGTGCTGGCCACCAAACCCCGCACCGCGGCGATCCGCGCGCTGGGCTCCCGCGTCGGCCATTTCACTGCAGACATGCTCGATTTCTTCGAACGCTTCGATGTGGAGAAATACGGCTCAGACGGCGGCCCGCTGCATGACCCCTGCGTCATCGCCTGGCTGCTGCAGCCCGGCCTGTTCTCCGGCCGTCATGTAAACGTTGAGATCGAAACCAGCTCCGAACTCACCCTTGGCATGACCGTCGCCGACTGGTGGGGCGTCACCGGCCGAAAACCCAACGCCCTATTCATCGGCGACGCTGATGCGGACGGTTTCTTCAAACTCCTGACCGAAAGGCTCGCCCGACTATGAGCGCCGCCCTGCATCTTGCCAAGCCGGAGCACCTGGACCGGGTGCTGTCTCTGGTTGCCGCCTTCCATGCCGAATCCGGCCTGGAGACAACAGCGGACCACCGCCGCGCCGGGGTTGAGCCGCTGCTGAACGGGCACCCTTACGGCGCGGTCTACCTGATCGGCCCGCCCCGCGCGCCGATCGGTTACATCGTCATCACTTTTGGCTGGTCGGTGGAATTCGGCGGCATGGACGGCTTTGTGGATGAACTGTACATCCGCCCCGCCGTGCGCGGCCGCGGCATTGCCACCGAGGTGCTGACCGAACTGCCGAAAACCCTGGCCACGGCTGGATTGCGTGCTCTGCATCTGGAGGTGGACCGCGAAAACGAGACCGCCCGGCGGCTCTATCTGCGCACCCGGTTTAAGCCGCGCGACAGCTATATGCTGATGACCAAGGAGATGTAAGCCAAAAGGCACAGCCGTCACGCTGCGCCTTTTGGCCAGCTCTCCCCCCAAAGAGCCTGTTCTATCGCTGCCGAAATGGCAGTTGGAGCTGCGGCAGGCACGGTGGCAATTCAAAACAGCCAGACAAAACAATGTGCCAGTTCGCGCGGTGATGGAACCTCATGCACCGCGGCGGACTAAGATGTGCCGCCGCTCACTCCTTGGTTCTGACGCTCTGCCCCCCGGCCAGAGCGCCAGCCATCCGGTCCTAAATTCCCGGATGGTACATGAAACCGGCCGTTGCACTCATACTTCTGACCGGATCCGGCGGTGCAGCGGCGTCCCCGCCAAGCGGGGAGTATTCCGGGCTGCTGCACCCTGGCAGTACTGAAAGACCCGCTTGAATTGCCAATTTGCGAAAACCTTGATTTGGCATGCTGGTCTCTCCTCTCCCGCGGTAACACCCGGACCGCGTAAGACTAAGGTAACATGTCCGTGAAAGCCCGTCTGTGAACCGGGCCACACAACCGCGGGCCCTGTTTTACGTTCACCTTCTGCATCCTGCCCTGCCTGCAAGCGGAGCTAGAGAAAAGCAAAATCGCGGAATGTCGCCGCCTCACCTAGTTTACCCCCATCCGCCCCCAGCAAGGGCCAGATGATGGCATTGCGGATCTCGAACCGCCGCCCCAGCGCACTGATCCGCACGCCCGTGTAATTGCTGATAAAGCCTTTTGCGCGCATCTCAGCGAACATCGCATCCCGCTGGCCCCGATGCGCCGACTCCGCCGTCAGCCGCGACGGCATGGCTGTCAGCTGCTCCCAGCCCATTTCCCACAAGCTCTGCGCCGCCAGATTGCCATAGGTCAGGACCGGGTCGGCGGCAGTGTTGTGCGACAGCACCGCAAACGGCGCACGGTACAGCGTTTCGGCATTTGCGCCGTCCAATAAAACGCGGCCTGTCGCTTGCGCAAAAGACCTCAGCAGCAGGTCCGCGTGGCGGTCCTGAAAACGGTTTTCCAGGCAGGGTTCCTTCATTTGATCCGTCACCGCATGTTCCTCAAAACGGAGCGCATTTCTTTCTGACTGCCCGTTCCAGTTTCCTGAACTGCTTGCTGGCGCGCCCGCGCGGTTTGAGGGCATCCGCCTCTTCCTGACGGTCGATCCCGTCGTTCCAGGACTGAAACAGCAGCGCCTTGATATCGTCGTCCATGACTTCATCGGCCAGCTTGTAGGTGCAGGTGCACAGGTTCATGCTTAGCCCTTCCCCTTGCGAGCGCGCGGCAAGGGCCTTGCAGGTTTCCTCAGCACCGGGAGCGGCAGCGGCTGCCGCGGCAAAGGTCAGCGTAAACAGCGCTGCGAGGACAGGAAGTTTCATCTGTCGATCCTGTAGTCTTCAAAGAAAACCCCCGGCCATTGGGAACCGGGGGCAGCTGCGCTCTGGCCTTGCCGGAGCGCAAACAATGATCAAGCAGCTGAAATCAGCGCTTCAGGATCGAACGGCCTGCGTATTCGGCCACTTCGCCCAGCATTTCCTCGATCCGGATCAGCTGGTTGTACTTCGCGAGCCGGTCAGAGCGCGCCAGCGAGCCGGTCTTGATCTGGCCGCAGTTGGTGGCAACCGCCAGGTCGGCGATGGTCGCGTCCTCGGTCTCGCCCGAGCGGTGCGACATCACGTTGGTGTAGCGCGCGCGGTGGGCCATATCGACTGCCTTCAGGGTCTCGGTCAGGGTGCCGATCTGGTTCACCTTCACCAGCATCGAGTTGGCGCAGCCGCGCTCGATGCCCTCGGCCAGACGCGCCGGGTTGGTCACAAACAGATCGTCTCCCACCAGCTGCACCTTATCGCCGATCTCCTGGGTCAGCGCCTTCCAGCCGTCCCAGTCATCTTCGCCCATGCCGTCCTCGATCGAGATGATCGGATAGTCGTTCACCAGCGCCGCCAGATAGGCCACGTTCTCTTCCGACGACAGGGTCTTGCCCTCGCCGGACAGCACGTATTTGCCATCCTTGTAATACTCGGTCGCCGCGCAATCGAGCGCCAGGTGGATTTCCTCGCCCGGCTTATAACCAGCCTTTTCGATGGATTTCAGAACAAAATCCAGCGCTTCGCGGGTCGAGGCGATGTTAGGGGCAAAGCCGCCCTCGTCGCCGATACCGGTCGAAAGGCCTGCCGCCGACAGCTCTTTTTTCAGAGTGTGGAACACTTCGGACCCCATGCGCACCGCGTCGCGGATGTTCTCCGCGGCCACCGGCATGATCATGAATTCCTGAATGTCGATCGGGTTGTCGGCATGCTCGCCGCCGTTGATGATGTTCATCATCGGCACTGGCAGCACCCGCGCCGAGGTGCCGCCGATATAGCGGTACAGCGGCTGGGTGGTGAAATCGGCTGCCGCCTTGGCCACCGCCATCGACACGCCCAGGATGGCGTTGGCGCCCAGGCGGGCTTTGTTCTCGGTGCCGTCCAGCTCAATCATCGCCATATCCACGGCGACCTGCTCACAAGCGTCAAAGCCGACCAGCTCCTCGGCGATCTCACCGTTCACTGCCGCAACCGCTTCCAGCACACCCTTGCCCATGTAACGGGATTTGTCGCCGTCGCGTTTTTCCACCGCCTCATAGGCGCCGGTCGACGCACCCGAGGGCACTGCAGCGCGGCCCATGGTGCCGTCTTCCAGGATCACGTCGACCTCAACCGTCGGGTTGCCCCGGCTGTCGAGAATCTCACGGGCGTGAATGTCGATAATGGTGCTCATCTGTCCATCCTTGGTTTGGCCTGAAAGCGGCGCGTTCTGTTGCCAGCGTCATACCAGCCGCGACGGAAATGTAAACCGGTCACGTTATCGCTAACACGCGTAAAAGCGGCGGTTTAGGGCTAACATTGCGCTGTTTGCGCCAACAGGGTTGAACAATTGCACGCCGTGCTGCCGGCCTGAGACCTCAGGCCGCAGCAGCAGCAGCAGCCGCGCGCCGCGCCCGCCGGGCCAGCCGCTGCTCCCGGACAAAGGTATAAAGACCGGATGCGATAATCAGCGCCGACCCTGCCAGGGTCAGCGTATCGGGGCGCTCGCCAAAGACAATAACGCCTGCAAGGATCGAAAACAGCAGCCTTGTATAGCGGAACGGCGTCACCGCCGAGGCATCGCCAACCCGCATCGCCGTCACAATGCCGTAATAGCCCAGCACCCCGAACAGCACCCCGCCGGCCATCATCATCCACTCGCCGCCCGCCAGCGCCTGCGCATCGCCCAGCGTGAAAATCAGCAGCAGAGCGCCGGCCGGGATGACCGCCATGAAAGCCTGAAAACTCAGCACGGTGGAAGGCACCCCGGCGTCCATTGTGCGGGTCATCAGATCACGTGCCGCGACCCCCAGCACTGCCACAACAACCAGCAGTGCGGCCGGTTCAAACCCGTCCAATCCGGGCCGGATAATCAGCAGAACGCCAGCAAAGCCCACGCAGATCGCCAGCCAGCGCCGCCAGCCCACATCCTCTTTCAGAAACAGCGCCGCCCCCATGGTGATCACCAAAGGCGTTGCCTGAAACACCGCGGCCACGGTCGAGATATCCACCAGCGCCAAAGCCGAGGCAAACCCCATAGCCGACACAGCTTCCATGGCAGCCCGCATCACCGGTTTTTTGCGCCAGGCCCGCGCCGCCATCAGCCGGTGCCCTTGCATCTTGGCCATGACCGCAAAGACAAGCCCGCTGCCCAGCCCCAGGAATATCAGGATCTGGCCCACCGGCAGGGTGCCCGACAGACGCTTGATGAACATGTCTTCAAGCGTGAAAAAAGCCATCGAAGCAATGACCAGCAGAATACCATGCAGGTTGTTCATAAGCGCGCGTCCCGTATCCCGGTCCGGCAGTGCGCCGGGCCATCCGGGCAAAGAACATCAGCGCCCCGGCGCAGGCAACTCCGTTTCCGACCCGGTATCATGACAAGACGTGAGCACACACATCAATTTCCGTGATGCGCCGTGCGGCCAAGACCACCGGCGCAACCGGAAATCTGCAGAAAACAATGGGGGCCGGACAGATGCTACTCCGCCTTGCGCGGCACCCCGTACAGCTCCAGCTTATGCCCGCGCAGCTCATAGCCCAGCTTGCGGGCGATCCGCTCCTGCAGCTCCTCGATCTCGGGGTCGCAGAACTCAATCACCTCGCCGGTGTTCATATCGATCAGATGGTCGTGGTGATCCCGCTCGGCATCCTCATAGCGCGCGCGCCCGTCGCCGAACTCCAGCCGCTCCAGAATGCCCGCCTCCTCGAACAGCTTCACCGTGCGATAGACGGTGGCGATGGAAATCGCTGCATCCATCGCGCTGGCGCGGGCATACAGCTCCTCTACATCCGGGTGATCGCCGCTGTCCTGCAGAACCTGGGCAATCACCCGGCGCTGGCCGGTCATGCGCAGCCCCTTGGCTTCGCAACGGGCGATAATCGGCTTTGGCATCGAAGGTCCTCGCGGTTTTCTGGCTTTCCTCTTTAGCGGATGCAATCTGCGCCGAAAACAGGCTTTTCGCCGGCATCAACGGTTGACAATGCGCTTATCCACAGCCATTTGACGCCCAGGCATCCCTCCCTGCCGCGTGAGCAGAGACCAAGACCGGCCGCACCGCATGTGCGTGACAAGACACCCGGGGTCAAGTGATATGCCGACATTCCCAAAATCACGCGTGGGGATTGCAGAGGCCAGCGGCCTGGCATCCGGCCAGCGCGCGCCCGAGGTCCCTGCCCCGCAAGAAACCGCTGTTTTGCAGCGGATCCGGCCCGTGCTGACGCAGGGCTGTGAAAGGACGATACGTGACTGAATTTTCGACCATGGGGCTTCCTGAAAAGCTCCTCACCCGGCTCCAGGACCTGGGCCTCAATGATCCCACCCCGATCCAGGCCCGCGCTATTCCGCATGCCTTGAACGGTCAGGACGTGCTGGGCCTGGCCCAGACCGGCACCGGCAAGACCGCCGCATTTGGCGTGCCGCTGATTGCGCAGATGATGCAATACGGCCGCAAGCCCGCCGCCAACACCGTGCGCGGCCTGGTGCTGGCGCCGACCCGCGAATTGGCCAACCAGATCGCCGCGACCCTGAAAGGCCTCACCGAAAACACTCCGATGAAGGTCGGCCTGGTGGTCGGCGGCGTGTCCATCAACCCGCAGATCTCCCGCATTGCCAAGGGCACCGACATCCTGGTCGCCACTCCTGGCCGCCTGATCGACATCCTTGACCGCGGCGCGCTGGATCTGGGTTCCTGCGACTTCCTGGTGCTGGACGAGGCCGACCAGATGCTGGACCTCGGCTTCATCCACACCCTGCGCAAGATCGCGGCCCTGCTGCCCACCGAGCGTCAGACCATGCTGTTTTCGGCCACCATGCCCAAGCAGATGAACGAGATCGCCAACTCCTACCTGCAAAGCCCGGTCCGCATCGAAGTCTCGCCTCCGGGCAAGGCCGCCGACAAGGTCACCCAGTCGGTGCATTTCATCGCCAAGGCGGAAAAGCTAAGCCTGCTGAAAGAGCTGCTGGCCGACCACAAGGACGAGCGCGCACTGGTCTTCGGCCGCACCAAACACGGCATGGAAAAGCTGATGAAGGTGCTGGACAAAGCAGGCTTTGCCGCCGCGGCCATTCACGGCAACAAATCCCAGGGCCAGCGCGAGCGCGCCCTTGCCGCCTTTAAGTCCGGCGACATCAAGGTTCTGGTCGCCACCGATGTGGCTGCCCGCGGGTTGGACATCCCGGACGTGAAACACGTCTACAACTACGAGCTGCCCAATGTGCCGGACGCCTATGTGCACCGCATTGGCCGCACCGCGCGCGCAGGCAAGGATGGCGCTGCGATTGCATTTTGCTCGCCGGATGAAATGGAAGAACTGAAGGCGATCCAGAAGGTGATGAAAACCACCATCCCTGTCGCCTCGGGCCGCGCCTGGGAGGCTTTGCCGGATCCGGCGGCGGCTGGTAAACCCGGCGGCCGTCCTGGCGCACGCCGCGGCGGCGGCGGTTTCGGCGGCGGCAAACCCGGCGGCCAGCGCCGCCGCGGCGGCGGTGGCTCGGGTGGCCAAGGCAAGCCCCAGGGCGCAAGCAACGGCCAGCGCGGCGGCCAAAAACAGCGCGCGCGCTAAGCCTGCCCGCGCAGCTCCGGGTCAAGGACGGTACTGCCGCAGCGCGTCAGCGCTGTTCATCCTTGCCCCGGAACAGCAAAGCATCCGCCACACTCAAACAGCCATCTTCAGGGGCAAACTCTGCCCCTGAAGCAGTTCCCTGCAGCAGAAACCTGCAGGAAACTGTCCGGGGGACAGTTCCGGCTGCAAACATCCGCCCCCTCCTTGCGTTGCGCAGCAACGCCCGGCCCAAGGCCGCCAAGGGGCTTCAGGCACAGCCTGACGCACCTGCGGGCGCGGGAGCGCTCCCGCTTCACACCGCCTGCAAATCCGCCCAGACCGGCAAATGGTCCGAGGCAATATGCGCAGGCCGTGCCCCATGCACCCCATGCGCAACGGCTTTCAACCGCTTGCAATACGCAATCCGATCCAGTGCCCCCAGGGGCCGCAGCGCCGGAAAGCTCGCCTTGGGCGGCAGGAAAGTCAGCGCCGGAGTGATATGCTCCAGCACCGCCCCCCGCGACCACTCATTGAAATCCCCCGCCAGCACCACCGCGCTGTCCTCGCGCTTTGCCGCATGGGCCAAGGCACGCATCTGTTCACGCCGCGCCCGTCCTGTCAGTCCCAGATGCGCGCCAATCACCCGCACCGGCCCCAAAACCGTCTTCAGCTGAACCCAGACCGCGCCGCGCGGCTCCAGCCCCGGCAAAACAATATGGCCTTTGGCCTGCAACTGCGCGCCATTCCGGAACAGCACCGCATTGCCGTGCCAGCCCAGGGATCCCGCGCCGCCCAGGTCCGCCGCCTGCCAGCCGGTTTCCGCGACCAGAAAATGCGGCAGCGCCGCGGGCCGCGGCGGCAGGCGCTTGTCGGCCTCCTGCAGCACCACCACGTCCGCAGCCAGTCCGGCGATCACCTGCAAGATGCGCTCCGGCCGGCGGCGCAGGTCCAGACCGATACATTTCTGAATATTGTATGTGGCAACCCGCAGCGTATCCTGCGGCGGTTGATTGGGCATCCGGTGCCTCCAGGCTTGTCCGGAGTTTGGCGCAGGACACATCTGAAACACAACCGTCATCCCGCCGCAGGCGTGGCCGGGGGGCTGCCCGCCCCCTCTTGAGCCTGCGGCTCAATTCACCCCCGGGAGTATTTGAAACCAGAAAGAAGCAGATCAGGTTCCGCAGAAAGTCGCCTGCACCACTTCCTCCGGCGCTGGCGGACGCTGCAGGTCTGCGTGTTCCGGCTGGTTCTTATACGGGCTGACCAGAACCGTGTTCAGCCGGTGGAACAGCGCATAGTCTCCCGCCACGGCGCCCGCGATCATCTCTTCGATGCGGTGGTTGCGCGGGATGAAGGCCGGGTTGGCGGCCCGCATCACCGCTTGCGGGTCCGGCTCATCCGCCAGCCGCGCCTGCCAGCCTTCGGCCCAGCTGTCATATGCCGCCGGATCGGTGAATTGATCGCGCGCCGTGCCCGCCGCCAGCGCCCTGAAACTGTTGGTGAAATCGCTCTTGTTTTCCGCCATCCGCTCCAGCAGGCCCGTGACCAGCTCAAGATCATTTTCCTGTGCCGAGGTGATCCCCAGTTTGGCCCGGAACCGGGCCAGCCATGCGTCCTCGGTCAGCTGCGGCATCGCATGAACGATTTCGGTCGCCTCTTCGACGCTTGCCTGCGGGTCGTCCAGCTGCTGGATCAGCGCGGTGGCCAGCTGCGCCAGGTTCCACACTGCAACATTGGGCTGGTTGGCATAGGCATAACGCCGCCCGCGGTCGATCGAGGAAAACACCGTATTCGGATGGTAAACATCCATGAAGGCGCAAGGGCCATAGTCGATTGTCTCGCCCGAGATCGCGGAATTGTCAGTGTTCATCACCCCGTGGATAAAGCCCACGCCCATCCAGGCCGCAATCAGCTTGGCCTGCGCATCACGCACCGCACGCAGCAGACCCATAGGACCATCCGCATTCGGGTAGTGGCGGGCAATCGCATAGTCCGTCAGCTGCCGAAGGCTGTGTTTGTCGCCGCGCGCCGCGAAGATCTGAAACGTCCCCACCCGCAGATGGCTGGAGGCCACCCGGGTCAGCACCGCACCGGGCAAACCGCCCTCGCGCCAGACAGTCTCGCCCGTCTCAACTGCCGCCAGCGCGCGGGTGGTCGGGATGCCAAGCGCATGCATTGCCTCGCTCACCACATATTCGCGCAGCACCGGGCCCAGCCAGGCACGGCCATCGCCGCTGCGGGAATAGGGCGTGCGCCCGGAGCCTTTCAGCTGGATATCCCGGCGCTTGCCGTCGGTTCCCACCGTCTCACCCAGCAGGATCGCCCGGCCGTCGCCAAGCTGCGGATTATAAGTGCCGAACTGGTGCCCGGCGTAGAGCTGCGCCAGCGGGTCCGCCCCCTCGGGCACTTTGTTGCCGCCAAAGACCGCCGCCATCTCTGCCCCCTCACCCGGGATTATGCCCATCACCCGGGCCAGATCCTCGTTGAAGGCAATCAGCCTCGGCGCCTTCACCGCCTCTGGCGCCAGTTTGGAGTAGAACTGCCCCGGCAGGGCAGCATATGTGTTATCAAAGGGGAACGTGAATGCCATAGCCCAAACATATGCTTGGTATACAGATTTACCAGCGCCAAAAGGGAGAGCCTGCAGTGACGGCAGATCAGATCATCGAACATTTGGGCTTGCAGCAGCACCCCGAGGGCGGATGGTACCGGGAAACCTGGCGGGCCGGGAATGAAGGCCGCCCCGCAGGCACCTGTATTTACTTTCTTTTAAAGGACGGCGAAAACAGCCATTGGCACCGGGTCGATGCAACGGAGATCTGGCTTTTCCACGCCGGTGCACCGCTGGTGCTGTCGGTGGCGGAGACAAGGGAAGGCCCGGCACAAGACCACATCCTGACCCCTGATCTGACCAAAGGCGCGCCGCAGCAGATCGTGCCCAAAGGTCACTGGCAGGCGGCCCGCACAACCGGGGACTGCACATTGGTAAGCTGCACCGTCTCGCCCGGGTTCCAGTTCGAAGGATTCGAACTTGCTGCGCCTGGCTTTGACATCCCGCGTGGCTGACCCCGTCTCTTGCAGCGAATCAGAAGACTGGACAAAACTGTCCATATGCCTGCACCTATGGACCACACCACCCTTATCAAGTCGCTGCCGCCGGAGACCAAAGCGTCCTTGACCACCCGTTCCGATGCTGCAGGGCTGCAGCATCTTGCGCTGTACCTTGCCGCTTTGGCTGCCTGCACCACGGGCCTTGCGCTGCAAGTGCCCTTCTGGCCGCTTCTGCTGCTGCCGCAGGGGGTGCTGCTGGTCTTCCTGTTCACCCTCAGCCACGAATGCACCCACCAGACCCCGTTCCGCAGCAAGTGGCTGAACGAGGCCGCAGGCCATGTCTGCGCCCTGGCCATGGCGCTGCCTTTTGTTTGGTTCCGCTACTTTCACCTGGCGCATCACAAGTTCACCAACGACCCCGAACGCGACCCCGAGCTGGAACAAGGACCGCGCCCCGAGACCCTTTCCCAATGGCTGAAATACCTCAGCGGCTGGGGTTATTGGCGCGGCATGGCAGGGACCCTCTGGGGCAACGCCTTTGGCACCATTGATGCGCCGTACCTGCCGGAACGCCGCCATGCGCACATGCGGCTGGAGGCGCGGGTGCTGTTAATCGTCTACACAGCCGCCCTGCTGACCCTGCTGGTGTCACCACTGGTTTTGCGGTTGTGGCTTGTGCCGCTGCTGATCGGCCAGCCGTTCCTGCGCGCCTATCTGTTGGCAGAACACGGGCTCTGCCCGCCAGTTGCCAACATGCTGGAGAACTCCCGCACCACCTTCACCAACCGGTTGGTGCGCTTTCTGGCCTGGAACATGCCTTATCACGCCGAGCATCATGCTTTTCCAAATGTGCCTTTCTACCAGCTGCCCGCTTTTCATGCCATCACACAGGCGCACCTGAAGTCGGCTTCGGGCGGGTATGCGGAGTTCACATCAGACTACCTCCGGCAGATCTCCCACTGACCGGCCGTCAAAGGCCGCACAAATTTCTTCAAAGAAATTTGACAAGAAACTTCGAAGTTTCTTGTCCCCGCGTCTCTATCTTACGCCCCCGGCACGCTCACCACCCCGCCGCCGACGCAGGCGCGCACACCAGTGGTGCCGGGGCAGGATGTCGCCATCCCCCGCGCCACCCGCACCGCCAGATGGGCAAAGGCCTGCGCCTCCAGCATGTCGCCGTCCAGGCCTGCGTCCTCGACAGGTTTCACCGCACAGTCCAGCGACACCCGCAGCATCTGCATCAGCACCGGGTTGCGCCGCCCGCCGCCAGTGACCAGCACCACCTCCGGCGGCTCCGGGCAATGCTCCATCCCCTGCGCCACGCTGGCCGCGCACATGGCGATCAAGGTCGCCGCGGCGTCCGAGTCATTCAACTCCTTCACCAACCCGACCATCTCGTCAAAATCGTTCCTATCCAGTGACTTGGGCGGCATTCTTGCAAAATACGGCTCGGCCAGAAACAGCTCCAAAGCACCGGTCTCCACGGTGCCGGAGCGCGCCACCTTGCCATCCGCGTCCCAGGGAATGCCAAGCCGCTCCTGCACCAGATCATTGACCGGTGCATTGGCCGGGCCGGTGTCAAACGCCAGCAGCGCGCCGGGTTCCTCGGCCCGCTCAAACCGCGGATCCACATAGGTAAGATTGCCAACCCCGCCCAGGTTCAGGAAGCACAGCGGCCGTTCGGCGCCGATGTATTTGGCGCAGGCAAAGTGAAAGAACGGCGCCAGCGGCGCACCCTCTCCGCCCATCGACACATCGTCAGAGCGGAAATCCCAGACCACCGGCTTGCCAAGACGTTCGGCCAGAGCCGCCCCATCGCCCACCTGCAGCGTACCCTGCAGCCGCGGCGCATGGGCCAGGGTCTGGCCATGAAAGCCGATGATCTCCACGTCCTCGAACTCTGCCAGCGCCGCCGCATGGGCCGCATCGCAAACCTCAGTTGCGGCCTCAACCTCCGGCCCGGTCCATTTGCCCAGCCCTGCCCGCAGCACACTACGCTCGGCTTCGGTGTACTCGCGGTAACTGCTCTCGCCAAATCCGTGAATGCACGCGCCATCGGTCACCACCACGGCGGCATCCACCCCGTCCAGCGAAGTGCCGCTCATCGCTCCCAGCGCCCGCACCGGGCCTGTTTTTGCTATGGCCCTGCTCATGGCCTGCCCCCGTCCTTATGGCTCCGGGCCGTTCCGCCCGCTTGCGCCTGACTCTACAACGCTTAAATTGCCGGGAAAACAGGTTCCAACCGGCATCAATGCGATTTATAGGGCATGGTGCAAATTCATAGACCGAGGCATGTTATGACCTACACACCGAAATCGGATTTCGTCGCAGTCATGATGGAACGCGGGTTCCTCGCGGACTGCACCGATTATCAAGGGCTGGATGACGCCCTGATCAGCGGTGTGCGCCCGGCCTATATCGGCTTTGATGCGACAGCGAAGTCATTGCATGTCGGCTCGCTGATCCAGATCATGATGCTGCGCTGGTTCCAGAAGACCGGCCACCAGCCGATCACCCTGATGGGCGGCGGCACCACCAAGGTGGGCGACCCCTCCTTTCGCGCCGATGAACGCCCGCTGCTGACTGAGGCGCAGATCGACGACAATATCGCCGGCATCAAAAAGGTGTTCTCGGCCTATATCGACTATGACACTGACGCGCCAAACAAGGCACTGATGCTGAACAACGCCGAATGGCTGGACGGTCTGAACTATCTGGAATTCCTGCGCGACATCGGCCGCCACTTCTCGGTCAACCGGATGCTGGCGTTTGAAAGCGTGAAATCACGCCTCGACCGCGAGCAATCTCTGTCGTTCCTCGAATTCAACTACATGATCCTGCAGGCCTATGACTTCATGGAGCTGAACAACCGCTACGGCTGCATCCTGCAGATGGGCGGCTCGGATCAATGGGGCAATATCGTCAATGGTATCGACCTCACCCGCCGCACCATCGAGCATGAGGTCTATGGCCTCACCTCGCCGCTGCTGACCACATCGGACGGCAAGAAGATGGGCAAATCGCAGGACGGCGCGGTCTGGCTGAATGCCGAAATGCGCAGCCCGTATGAGTTCTGGCAATTCTGGCGCAACACCACCGACGCCGACGTGGGCCGCTTCCTGAAGCTTTATACCGAGCTGCCGGTTGATGAGTGCGAGCGCCTGGGCGCGCTGGCAGGGTCCGAGGTCAACGCCGCCAAGGTGATCCTGGCGAATGAGGTGACCACGCTGCTGCACGGTGCCGGGGCCGCCACCGCGGCCGAAGCCACCGCCCGCGAAGTGTTTGAGAAGGGCGGAGTGGGCGACGACCTCCCGACCCTGTCGCTCACTCCGGCGGATCTGGGTGACGGGATTTCCATTGTGCAGCTGATCGTGAAATCCGGCCTCGCCAAATCCGGCAAGGACGCCAAACGGCTGATTTCCGAGAACGGTGCCAAAATCGACGACCAGCCGCTGACCGATGCCGGCCTGATGATCGACGCAGGCGCGCTCTCTTCGCCAATCAAACTGAGCGCCGGCAAGAAACGCCACGCGCTGGTGCGGCTGGACGGCTGAACAGGCCGGAAGTAACACAAAAAAGGGGAGCCGCCGCGCTCTCCTTTTTCTTTTGCAGCTTTCATTTGCAGCAAGCCCTCCCGCCCATTCCGGCCCCATCCTAGATGGGCCGTCATGGTTGGGCATAGCGCCGCGCAGCCGCGCGGCGCGGTCGCGCTTCCTTTGAGACACACGCCACTACAGGCCAGCGCCGGGTCAAGGACGGCGCAGCACGGTTTATCCTTGAGGCGGGGATGGCCAGGGTAAACTCAAACAGGCGCTTAAGGGCAAACCTGCCCTTAAGCGCCTTCCAGCAGTAATTCCTGCCTAGAATGCCAGCGCTTCCAGCAGCGTCAGCCCCAGAAACACCGGCACCGACAGCCCGGTGGCAATCAGCAGTGCCGCTGCCTTGGTCATCCGCGGGGCCGCAGCCGCCTGCCCCTTGATCAGTTTTGTTTGCTTCATGCGGAAAGTTAACCATGATTTAGGTTTCCAGCGCGTTAATGGCCCCATGTTCGACAGCGCCCCCGATCCCGATATGCCCGCAGCGGCAACCACCCGCCCGCAGCTCCGCGCGCTCCAGCAATCGCCGGAATTTGCCCGTGCGCTGATGGCCTGCGGACAGGACCCGCTGATACTGGATGAAGCGCAGAACCTGCTGGTCCTGCACCGCCGCCTGCCCGGCGGGCTGCGCCTGGCGATGGTGAACCGGGCGGATCTGAGCAACCCCGCCCCCCTGATGCCAGCCTTACGCAGGCACGGCCTGGGCCGCACCCCGCTGATCCTGTCGCCGGAAACACCGACCCCGCAGCTCGCCCGCCTTGGCGCGGTGCCGCTTGTCACCCCGGCGCATGCTGCGCTTTGGGATCTGACCGAAGATCCGGAGCAGCGCCGCGCAGCCCTGCACCAGAAATGGCGCAACCGGTTGAACCACGGCGAATCCCAGGGCCTGCGCCTCACCCGCCAGAACCTGCCGCACGACCCGCGCCACTGGCTGTTTGCAGCCGACGCCAAACAGCAATCCGCGCGCGGCTACCGCAGCTGGCCCATCGCCCTCACCCTTGCCTATGCGCGTGAAAACAAGGGCCAGGCCAAACTGTTCCAGGCGTTCGAGGGCAAAGACCCGGTCGCCGCCATCCTGATCCTCACCCATGGCAGCAGCGCCACCTACCACATCGCCCATACCACCGCGCGCGGCAAACAGCTCAGCGCCCATCCCCTGCTGATGTGGGAGGCCGCATCCTGGCTCGCCACCAAGGGCATCTGCCGCCTCGACCTTGGCCTGATTGACACAAGCCGCGCCGCTGGGCTTGCCCGGTTCAAACTCGGCACCGGCGCCAAGGCGCACCGCCTGGGCGGAACCTGGGGCCTTTGGCCGCCGTTGGGCCGCCTCTTACGTCCCCTGGCGCTGCTGGACCGGCAGCAAATGGGCGCCTGACTGCCCGCGACGTCCCGTCCCGCTGGACAGATGCAGGCCGCCTCCATTATATGAACACACGTTCAGATAACCGGGAGGAGCCCCGCTCATGAAACTTGCAGACACCGCTGCCATTGTCACCGGCGCCGCCTCGGGCCTGGGCGAGGCCACCGCCCGCTACTTTGCCGACCAAGGCGCCCAGGTCACTATCCTGGACCGCGACGCCGACCGCGGCGCCATGGTGGCGCAAGAGATCGGCGGGCATTTCGCCCAAACCGACGTCACCAGCGAAGATTCAGTCTCCGCCGCCATCGCCCACGCGGCCGGGAAGATGGGTAAGATCACCGCTTGTGTGAACTGCGCCGGAATCGCCATCGGTGCCAAGACCGTCGGCAAGGACGGCGCGCATCCGCTGGACGCCTACAAGCGCACCATCGACATCAATCTGGTCGGCACCTTCAACGTGGCGCGCCTCGCTGCTGTGGAAATCGCCAAGAACACTCCTGACGCTGACGGCGCCCGCGGCGTGATCATCAACACCGCCTCGATCGCCGCTTTTGACGGCCAAAAGGGCCAGGCCGCCTATGCCGCCTCCAAGGGCGGGGTAGCGAGCATGTGCCTGCCGATGGCACGTGATCTCGCATCCTCCGGCATCCGGGTGATGACCATCGCACCCGGCATCTTCATGACCCCGATGCTGGCAGGCCTGCCGGAAGAGGTGCAGCAGCAGCTGGCCGCCGACGTGCCAAACCCCGCCCGCCTGGGCGACCCGCGCGAATACGGCCGCCTTGCAGGCTTCATCGTCGAAATGGGTTACCTCAACGGAGAAGTCATCCGCATCGACGGCGCCCTGCGCATGCGCTGACGCCCAGCTGCTGAGGCCGGGTCAAGGGCCGCGCAAGCGGCGGCGCTTGCGCCGCTCATCCTTGACGCGGCCTCAGCAGGTCAAACACTCGAAATCGCGCCTTCAGGGCAAACTTGCCCCTGAAGCGCATCTCAGCAAAAACTTCTGCGTTGCGCAGCAATGCCTGGCCCAAGGCCGCACAAAGGTGCTTGGCACAGCCAAACACCTGCGGGCGCGGGAGCCACCCCGGCAATTGACAATCCCAGCCTCCCGATCTTCACTCGCTGGTCAGGAGGCTTCGATGAGCAAAACCGAACGGCAGAAAATGCAGGCAGGCGAATGGTACTGTTGCCTGGACGGCGAACTCTCGGCGTTGCGCCATCAGGCCCGGATTGCGGTGCACCAGCACAACGCCGAACTTCCGGATTCGTCAGAAAACCTCAGCCCTCCGCTGGCCGCGCTCTTTGCGGCCCACGGCGAAAACTGCCTGGTTGAGGCGCCGTTTCATTGCGCCTATGGCATCAACATCACCCTGGGCTGCAACGTCTATCTGAACGCCGGCTGCACCATTCTGGACACCGCGCCGGTTATCATCGGCGACGGCGCCATGCTGGGGCCGAATGTGCAGATCTACTGCGCCCAACACCACAAGGACAGGGCATTGCGGGCGCAAGGGCTGGAGATCGCCCGCCCCGTTACCCTGGGCACGGACGTCTGGATCGGCGGCGGCGCAATCCTCCTGCCGGGCGTCACCATCGGCGATGGCGCCATCGTCGGCGCCGGGGCAGTAGTGACCAGGGATGTGGCTGCAGGCGAAACGGTGACAGGCAACCCCGCCCGCCCCCGGCGCCTGTAATCAAGCCGGTCGTCAGACGGTTAAGGCAGCGCCCGCCGCCTTAACCCGCGCTTCATATTTCCTGATGAATTCCAAAGCATTATGGCAGGATCTTTGACCAAATGTTTCGCGCGCGAAACATTTGGTCAGCCTTACTGTCCTAACTGAAACAATGGTCTCAGCCCTCGGCTTTTTCTTCCAGCAGCAGCCATTCTTCCTCAGCTGCCGCCAGCTTTTCCTGCCGCTCCACCAGCGCCTCGGTCGCTTTCTTGAACTTGACCGGCTCGCGGGTGAACAGCGCTGGATCCGCCATCAATTCCTGCAGTTTGCCAATCTCCGCTTCCAGCCGCTCAATCTCTCCCGGCAGCGCCTCCAGCCTGTGCTTTTCCTTAAAGCTCAGCCCGTCCTTGGGCTGGCTTTCCTGCTTGGGCTTCGGCTTTGCAATCTTCACCTTCTCAGACTTGTCCGCAATCTCCAGCGGCCCGCGCTGCGCCAGGTAGTCGCTCCATCCGCCGGCGTATGCCGTGGCCTTGCCGTCGCCTTCCATCGCAATGGTGGTGGTCGCCACCCGGTCCAGAAAATCCCGGTCATGGCTCACCAGCAGCACGGTGCCGTCGTAGTTATCGAGCAGCTCCTGCAAGAGGTCCAGCGTCTCCACATCCAGGTCGTTGGTCGGTTCATCCAGAACCAGCAGATTCGAGGACCGCGCCATCAGCCGCGCCAACAGCAGCCGCGCCTTCTCGCCGCCCGACAAGGACCGCACCGGCGCACGCGCCTGGGCCTCATCAAACAGAAACTCCTTCAGATAGCCCACCACATGTTTCGGCTGCCCGCGCACCATCACCTGATCCGCCTTGCCGGAAACCCCCAGCAGGGGATCCGCGGTCAGATTCTCCCACAGCGTCGCATTGCCATCCAATTGATCCCGCGTCTGATCAAACAGCGCCAGCTCCAGATTGGTGCCCAGCTTCACCGCCCCCGTATCCGGCTGTTCCAGCCCCAGCAGCATCTTCAACAGCGTGGTCTTGCCTGCGCCATTGGGTCCGACAAAAGCCACCCGGTCGCCGCGCTGCACCTTCAGCGAGAATTCCTGCACGATCTGCTTGCCGCCAAAGGCCTTGCCCAGCCCTTCGGCCTCAATCACCTTGCGGCCCGATTTCGGCCCCGAATCCAAAGCCATCTCAGCCGCGCCCTGGCGCTTGATCTGGTTGCTGCGTTCGGATTTCAGATCCTGCAGCGCCCGCACCCGGCCCATGTTGCGCTTGCGGCGGGCGGAAATCCCCTCCACCGCCCAGCGGCTTTCGGATTTGATCAGCCGGTTCAGCTTGTGCCGCTGCTGGTCTTCTTCCTCCCACAGCTTGTCACGCCAGGCTTCAAAGGCCTCAAACCCCTTTTCCTGCCGGCGCACCTCGCCCCGGTCCACCCACAGCGTCGCCTTCGTCAGCGCCCGCAAAAACGCCCGGTCGTGGCTGATCAGCACAAAACCCGCGCGGGTCGCCTTCAGCTCATTCTCCAGCCAGGTGATCGCTTCGATATCCAGGTGGTTGGTCGGCTCGTCCAGCAGCATCAGATCCGGCGCCTCGGCCATCAGCTTGGCCAGCGCTGCCCGGCGGCGTTCCCCGCCGGATGCGGTTTCAACGGGACGCGCCGGATCGAACTTCAACCCTTCGCCCGCGCGCTCCACCTTGTACATCTCACCGGGGTCCAGCGCGCTGGCGGCAAAATCGCCCAAGGTCGCAAAACCCGTCATCTGCGGATCCTGCTCCATGTAGCCCACCGATTTACCCGGCGGCACCACAATCGCGCCCTTATCCGCTTCAACAATCCCCGCCATCACCTTCATCAGCGTGGATTTCCCCGACCCGTTGCGGCCCACCAGGGCAACGCGGTCGCCGGGCTGAACCACCAGATCGAGATCGGAAAAAACCGGATCGCCCCCAAAGGTGAGGGAAATACCGGACATCTGCAAAAGAGGAATACGTGCCATGCCAGCCAGCTACCCCGGCGGCAGAATCGCGTCAACGCCGCTTCTTCATCTTTTCAAAAATACTCAAATTCACCCGGCCACCGCCCTGAGCAGCCGTTTGCGGGCAGCCGGAATGGCCCCGATCTCCAGCCCGGTGAACACATGCAGCGTGTTCATACAGGCATCGACCACCGCATGATCGCTGACCCAGCCGCCCATCAGCAGATAGGTCCGCAGCAGGGGCGGCATATGCAGCAGCGCTTTTTTCGCATCCGGCTTCCGCCGCAGCCTCGCAGCAAATCGGAACACATCCGGCGCCTTCACCTGCGGCCGCCAGCAAAGCGGTGCCAGATGCCGGTGCTTCAGCAGCGCAAAAGCGTCCAAATACTCTGCTGTGGAGTTACCGGCAAAAGACGAGCAGCCAAACAGCATTTGCACCCCCCGGGCATCGACAAAGACGGTCACCGCGCCCCAGGCAATGCGCAGAATATCCGGGTCGTGCCAATCGTGATGGACGCAAAACCGGCCCAGCTCCGCCATTCGGCCCTGGAACGCCTGCAATCCCTGCAAATCATAGAACTGCGCCGAATAGCTGCGCGGCAAGTCCGCTCCGCTTTCCAGCACCAGCAGCCGGAAGCAGCAGACCAGAGCACCGGTCCGCACCTCCTCCACCAGCACATGCGCGCAGGCCGCATCATAAGCGTCGCAATCGGTGCCGCCGGTGCGAAAGCACAGCGCGCGCAGCGCCTGCGCCGCTGCCACATCGGCCGGCCCCGCCGCCAGGCGGGCGCGGTAACATCCCTTGTGCAAAAGCACGCCCTGCTCCGCTGCCATCACGGCCTCCCCCTTCTCCGGCTCAGCCCTTAACATAAGCGCTGTGACAGCCCGGTGAAGCCCGCTGGACCGGCAGCCCCAGCCTTACTGGTCCTGCAGGAACTGATCGGGACCGAAGTTGCCCAGGCTGCCCAACAGCTGGCGCAGGAACGTGTTGTCCTGCACGCTGGAACTGGTCACCCGGCGTTCCAGCGGCACCACTTTGCCGTCTTCCAGGCTGAACCGCTCAATCCCCTGCACCACCCCGGCGGTGTCAAAGCTGATCGCAACCAGATCGCGCGCCACCGGTTTCGGGGCTGCGGCGCCATAGTGGCGGAACCGGGTCGCGACGTAATAATAACCGCTGTCGTTCAGCACCCCGGTCGAGGACGGGATGCCGACGCTTTCGGCCACCGAATCCCGGGTGTCGATCCCCGGCACCACTTCGGCCAGCTGGTCCGGCGTGGGCACATACCCGTGCTTGCGGTAAACCGACGAACAGGCCGCCAGTGCCAGCCCCGCCGCGGCAAAAACCGCCCCGCGAAAAACGGACTTAAAGTGAAATGCCTTAGCAACCATGACTGCCCCCCGGCCTTATGCCGCAATGCGCGGCTTGAATACGTCTTTGAACCCGATTACCTAATGACCGCTTCCGGTTCAAGAAACGAAAGTCTCCGATTATGTCTGACAGCACCGCACTGCGGGTGGCGGATCTGCCGCAAAACGCCCCGACCGCCTTTGAAATTATCCCGGATAAAGCAGATCTGGCCGCGCTGGCAGCCGAGCTGGGGGTGAACATCCTGCGCAAGCTGCGCTTCACCGGCAAAATCAAGGCGCTTGGCAAACGCGACTGGCAGCTGACCGGATCTTTGGGGGCAACCGTAGTGCAGGATTGTGTGGTCACGCTTGAGCCGGTGACAACGCGGATTGAGGAGACCGTCCGCCTCACCTACCTGTCCCGCATGGAGATTCCGGACGAAGACGAGGCGGAAATGCCCGAGGATGACAGCACCGAACCGCTTGGCAGCCATATTGATCCGGGCGCCGTGATGGCCGAGGCGCTGGCGCTGCATATCCCCGTCTATCCGCGCAAAGACGGCGCTGAGCTGGGCGAAGCGGTCTATACCAAGCCCGGCACAGCGCCGATGCGCGACGAAGATGCCCGCCCCTTTGCCGGTCTTGGCGCGCTGCGCGGGCTGCTGAAAGATGAGGACTAAGCCGGAATTTCTGCGCTTGCGGAAATTGCATCTGGAACCGGCGGCAAAGCTGCCCTAAAAAACACCTTGCGCCGCCGGAGATTCGCAGTATTTTCGCGCGCTCATCGGAATTTTTGGTTGGACAATGCTTGGGCAGGCGCCTAAACGCACGTCAGACTGATCGAACAGAACGCAATCGCGCCGCGGGGATGGCCCCGAGGCCCAAAAGACAAAGGTTGAGACATGGCCGTCCAACAGAATAAAGTATCCAAATCGCGCCGCAACAACCGCCGCGCGCACGATGCACTGGTTGCTGCAAACCCGAACGAATGCGGCAACTGCGGCGAGCTGAAGCGCCCGCACCACGTATGCCCCTCCTGCGGCCATTACGACGACAAAGAAATCGTCGCAGCGGCTGACGAGATCGAGATCGACGAAGACGCGGCATAAGCCACGGACAGGATTTGATGCCAGGCAGGCTTTCGCATGACGGGTAAACCCGATCAAAATCAGGCAAAAGCCGGCCGCATCACCATTTCTGTTGACGCCATGGGCGGAGACGCCGGCCCCGCTGTTGTGGTGGCCGGTATCGCTATGTCGGCAGATAAGAATCCCGATATCGGCTTCATCCTTCACGGCCCCGCCGAACAGCTGAAACCGCTGGTCGCCAAAAAACGCATCCTTGAGGGCCGGGTTGAGATTCGCGATGTCCGCGACGTTGTCACCATGGAGGACAAACCCTCCCAGGTGATGCGCAACGGCAAGGGCACCTCGATGTGGTCGGCGCTGGATGCGGTCAAGAACGGCGAAGCGGGCGGCGCTGTATCCTGCGGCAACACCGGCGCGCTGATGGCGCTGTCGATGCTGCGTCTGCGCAAGCTGCCGGGCGTTAACCGCCCCGCCATTGCCATCCTGTGGCCGTCGCTGAATCCGCAGGGCTTCAACGTGATGCTGGATGTCGGCGCCGACGTGAAGGCGGACGCCGAGGATCTGCTGCAATATGCGCTGATGGGCACCTCCTACGTGCGCAATTCCATGGACATTGCCTGCCCGCGCGTCGGTCTGCTGAACGTGGGCACCGAAGAGCACAAGGGCAGTGCCGTGCTGAAAGAGGCCCATGCGCTGATTGCGGAGAACGCCGCACAGGCGAATTATGAATTCACCGGCTTTGTCGAAGGCAGCGATATTCCCGGTGATACCGCAGATGTGATCGTCACCGACGGTTTTACCGGAAATGTCGCGATCAAGACCGGCGAAGGCACCGCGCGGGTGATACGCACCGCCTTGCGGGAAGCCTTTGAATACTCGTTTTTGTCCAAGATTGCCGCCCTTCTGGCGATGACCTCTTTGAAAAGACTGTCCAAACGGATGGATCCGCGCCGGGTCAACGGCGGCGTGTTCCTGGGGCTCAATGGCACTGTGGTGAAATCCCACGGCGGCGCCGATGCCATGGGGGTTTCCGCTGCGGTCAAGCTGGCGTTCCGGCTGGCAGAGCATGGATTCGCCGAAAAGCTGGCGGCACGGGTTGCATCTGCCGGTGCGCATACCCAAGATGATACTGCCCCCCGCGAGACGCGGGCGGCCACCGAAAAAGATTAAAATAGGCAGGCAATCGAATGACGCGACGCGCGGTAGTTGTTGGCACAGGACACTATCTCCCCGAACGGGTGGTTGAAAACGCGGAATTCGAAGCCACGCTGGATACCACGGACGACTGGATCCGCAGCCGGTCTGGCATCGAACGCCGCCATTTCGCCGCCGAGGGTGAGACCACATCGGATATGGCCGCCAAGGCAGCGGAACGCGCTTTGGCAGACGCAGGGCTGACGGCTGAAGATGTGGACGCCATCATCGTGGCAACCTCCACCGCCGACCTCACCTTTCCCTCCGCCGCCACCATGGTGCAGTCCAAGCTGGGCATGACAAAAGGCTTTGCCTTTGACGTGCAGGCGGTCTGCGCCGGCTTTGTCTATGCGCTGAGCAATGCCAACGCGCTGATCGCCTCGGGCCAGGCAGAGCGGGTGCTGGTGATCGGCGCCGAGACCTTCAGCCGGATCATGGACTGGACCGACCGCGGCACCTGTGTGCTGTTCGGCGACGGCGCCGGCGCGCTGCTGCTGGAAGGTCAGGAGCAGCCCGGCACCAACAGGGACCGCGGCATCCTGTCGACCGACCTCAACTCGGACGGGCGCTACAAGGATCTCTTGTATGTGGACGGCGGCGTCTCCACCCAGTCGACCGGCCATTTGCGGATGCAGGGCAACCAGGTGTTCCGCCACGCAGTGGAAAAACTCGCCTCTACCGCGAACACCGCACTGGACAAGGCCGGGCTGGCGGCCGCGGATGTGGATTGGATCGTGCCGCATCAGGCCAATATCCGCATCATCCAGGGCACGGCCAAGAAAATGGGCCTCAGCATGGACAACGTGGTGGTAACCGTGCAGGATCACGGCAACACCTCTGCCGCCTCCATTCCGCTGGCCCTGTCCGTCGGCAAAGAGCGCGGCCAGATCAAGGAAGGCGATCTGATTGTGACCGAAGCCATCGGCGGCGGCCTCGCCTGGGGTGCCGTTGTGGTGCGCTGGTAACCCTGCAGTCTTAAATTCCGCCCGAAACACCCCGCGCAATTCATTGATATTGACAGGGAAATTCCCCGCGCCCTATGCTTTGGCAAACAACGGGGAATGGTATGGGCGAAAAAACACTTACACGAATGGATTTGAGTGAAGCAGTTTTCCGGGAAGTCGGCCTGTCGCGCAACGAAAGCGCGCAGCTGGTGGAAAGCATGCTGCAATACATGTCGGATGCCCTGGTGCGCGGTGAACAGGTGAAGATTTCCTCGTTCGGCACATTCAGCGTGCGGGACAAATCAGCCAGGGTCGGGCGCAACCCGAAAACCGGCGAAGAAGTGCCGATTCAGCCGCGGCGCGTGCTGACCTTCCGGCCCTCCCACCTGATGAAAGACCGCGTGGCAGACGGCAACCGTAAATAACGGGACCAATAGGCCATGTCGAAATCACCGGACGCGTTCCGCACCATTAGCGAAGTTGCGGAATGGCTGGGCGTGCAGGCCCATGTCCTGCGCTTCTGGGAAAGCAAGTTCACCCAGCTCAAACCTGTAAAGCGCGCCGGCGGGCGGCGCTATTACCGGCCTGCGGATATGCTGCTTCTGGGCGGCATCAAGAAACTGCTGCATGACGACGGGCTGCCGATCAAGGAGGTGCAGGCGCTGCTGCGCGAGCATGGCGCGGCGCATGTGTCCGGCTTTTCCCATTCGCTTGACGGCTCAGCCGCAGAGCGCCCCGAAGCCGTGCCGCCGGCCGATAAGCTTGGCGATGATTGGCAAAGCTCGCTGGAGCTGAGCCTTGACGCAGCCGCGCAGGATCCTGATCCGGGCAGCAATGTAGTCGGCTTCCCGCCCACGGCGGCAGCTGATGCAGCCAGAACTGAAACCGGCGCGCTGCCGGACAGCGGCCCGGCATCTGCCCCCGAAACCGACCCCGAATCCGTCCCCAAGCCGCAAAATCAGACGGACCCAGAGCCGCCCGCCGCTGACAACGGTGCAGAGGCCGGCACAGAACAGCCAACAACCGGCCCCGGCGAATCCCCCGTGGCAGAAATCCCCGCAGACCTGCCCCTTACCAGCGCCCCGGAGCCCGAAGCCTCTGCCGCTTTGCCCGATGCTGATGCGCCTGGCTCTGCTGTATCGCTGGATCTGCCCGCCGCTGAGACTGCTAAGGATGTCTCAGCCGATGCGTACAGCGCAGAGTCCTCAGTCGATCAGCCCGCCGCCCCGGCACCGGAAGCACCCGTACAGGACCGCCCCGCTGCCACGCCGGTGATTGAAGACCCCGCGCCTGCTGCTGCGGTTGAGATTTCCGCCACTGACGCCAAAGCAGAGCCGGCCGCGCCAGTGATGGACAGCCTTGCAGAAGATCCTGCCGCAGCGGAGCCGCCGCAGACCGGTGCGGATTCCGCAAACCTCCCAGCTGCCTCCGGCCCGGCCGGGGACCAACCACCGGCAACCAAGGCCCCGGACCTGCCTCTGGAGCAGCCGCCGGCAGAGCCAGAGGCGGCACCGCCTGCACGCGAAGCCGCGGCACTTGATCCGGGTACCGCCGCGCCAGAGGCCGAGGAGGCGCAGCCCGCCGCCACGGATATCCCAGCCGCAGTACCGGGTCTGCCCCCCGAAGCGGCAATCGAAGAGCCGCAAGAATTTGTTTGGGAAGCCGATGCGGCTGCGAATCCGGAACCCGTTCCGGAACAGCCCGCAGTCCCGGAAGAACCGGACACCGCGCCGGCGCCAATGGCAGAGCCTGCCTCTGATCCCTCCGCCGCACCGCTGGACGAACCAGCCGCAGCGGCGGAACCGGAACGAGCCGCAGAGCCGGTTGCAGAACAAGCGCCCGATGCCGGGTCCGAATCGGCGGCCGGGGCCGCGCCGGCAGAACAGCCGGTCCCGGCGGAAGACTCCGTTTCCAGCCAGGCACCGGCGCCCGCAGAAGAACCGGCAGCTTTTGCAGCGGACGCCCCGCCAGCGGATCCGGAGCCGGCCGAGGACACTCTGGTGGCCGCCGCAGGCCTGCAGCCGGAAGAGCCGCTGGACTTCGGCTTGGCCCCGCCCGAGGCTGCCGCCGCGCCTGCTTCAGAAGCGGATCCCGCGATGTCTTTCCCGCCGCATGATCTGGACGAGGCCGCCCGGCAAGTGGATGCGCTGGAATTCTCCTCCGGCTTCGACCCTGCGGCCGAAGCGCCCCAGGACAGCCCGGCAGAAACGGAACCGCCGGCACCTCAAGAGACTGCAACGGAAACCACGGCGCCCGGCGAGTCCGCCCAGCCGCCAGTCCAGCCGCCAGCCCGGCCTCCGGTGCCGCAACCGGGTGTTCTGGCGCATCTCGCCGCCATCCGCAGCTTGCCGCCGCATGTATTGGGTGAAATTGCCGCCTGCGCGGAAGAACTGCGGGTCCTTACTGTAAGCAGCCACTGAACCGCGGTCCAGCCCGTCGCCCGCCCCGGGAAACGGCTGCCGCAGCTGGCCTGCGCCGCAACTGCTTTCCTCTGCTGACTTTCTTTGCGGCGGCGCGAAAAATATTGCCGCCCCCTCTTGCCCCTGCCGCCAAAACGGTTAGAAGGCTCCTCAACGGGCTATGGCGCAGCCTGGTAGCGCGTCCGTCTGGGGGACGGAAGGTCGCAGGTTCGAGTCCTGCTAGCCCGACCATATGAAAAACGCCCGGGTGTTCACGCACCCGGGCGTTTTCGTATCCAGCGCAGGGCTTTGCCGATTGCGCAGCGCGGCCAATTCGGCCAGCATCGCCGCAAAGCCGGCACCGAGGGGGACAGGACATGACAGGCGTATTGCCCAGCCAAACCATTGAAAAGATGCTGGATCACGGCGAAATCGCCGTCAGCACCCCGCTGGTCGAAGGCCAGGTGCAGCCCGCCAGCCTGGACCTGCGCCTGGGCAACGTGGCTTACCGGGTGCGTGCCTCGTTTCTGACCGGCCAGGGCCGCAGCGTTTCCGACCGTCTGACCGAGTTTGAGATGCACCGGATCAGCCTTGAGGGCGGCGCGGTGCTGGAAAAAGGCTGCGTCTATGTGGTGCCCTTGATGGAAAGCCTGGCGCTGCCAAAGGATGTCTCTGCGGTGGCCAATGCCAAAAGCTCCACCGGGCGGCTGGATCTTCTGACCCGCACCATCACCGACGGCGGCGAGGAGTTTGACCGCATCAAACCCGGCTACACCGGCCCGCTTTATGCCGAGATCTGCCCCCGGTCCTTTTCGGTGCTGGTACGGCCCGGCATGCGTCTCAACCAGATCCGGTTCCGCACCGGCCAGGCAGTCCTCAGCGATGCCGAGCTGAAAATGCTGCACGCAGGCTCGCCGCTGGTTGACGGCGACGCGGTGATCGAGGATGGCCTGGGCTTTTCGGTTGATCTGAAACTGCCCGGCAGTGATCTGGTCGGCTACCGCGCCAAGCCGCATACCGGCGTCATCGACCTGGACCGGATCGGCGAATACGACCCGCAGGAATACTGGGAGGAAGTGCGCACCAAGGAGGGCCGCATCATTCTGGACCCTGGTGCCTTTTACATTCTGGTCAGTCGCGAAGCGGTGCATATCCCGCCCGCCTTTGCCGCCGAGATGGCGCCCTATCTGGCGATGGTGGGTGAATTCCGGGTGCATTACGCGGGCTTTTTCGATCCTGGATTCGGCCATGACGCGGCCGGCGGCACCGGCTCGCGCGGGGTGCTGGAAGTGCGCTGCCACGAGGCGCCGTTTGTGCTGGAGCACGGCCAAGTGGTCGGGCGTCTGGTCTATGAGAAGATGGCCGAGGTGCCCGAGCAGCTTTATGGCGCCGGGATTGCCTCGAATTACCAGGGCCAGGGGCTGAAACTGTCAAAGCACTTCAAGACGCCTGCCTGATAGCAAATTGGGCAGCACCCGGCCCAAAAGCCGGGCGGTTACTTCACCGGCCCGCCGTCCGCCAGTTCCTTCGTCGTGCCTGCCTGCACCGGCCGGTCCAGATGCGTCGACAGCACCGTATAGGTGCGGGTGGCACGCACACAGCCGACCTCGTAAATCCGCGCCAGCAGCCCCTCCAGCGCTTTGGGGGAGGCCACCCGCACCTTGAGAATCAGGTTGGTATCCCCGGCAGAGCTGTGCACCTCCTCCAGCTCCGGCATCTCTTGCAGCGCCAAAAGATCCGTGGTCACGCCCCAGCCCTCGGTGTCCACATGGATAAAGGCCAACAGCGGCTTGCCCACTGCAGCGCCGTCCAGCCGCGCAATGGTTGCCTCAATCGCGCCAGAGGCGCGCAGCCGCTTGACACGTTCATGCACCGCGGGCGCCGACAGACCGACCTCCTGGCCGATGGCAGCATAAGACAGCGTCGCATCGGTACTCAGCGCGCCTAATATTCTTCGGTCCAAAGCATCCAGAACCCGGGCCGGCCCCGTATTTTTCCGAACCCCATCTGTTATTTCCGTTGCCATATCCAGCTGCCCTTCACAGAACGTCATTCAGCACATAGCAAAGTTACCTGAACATTTTTCAAGGTAAACCCATGCGAACCCCGATTCTGATCCTGATGAGCGCAATTGGCGTGATTGGTGCAAACTCCCTGCTGCTGTCGCCGGTGGTGACGGCTGTCAGTGAAACCCTGGAGGCCACCACAACAGAGGTGATGCGGGCCGCCAGCGCCTATGGGCTGGGAGTGGCCGCGGCGGCGCTGCTGCTGGCGCCAATGGCAGACCGCATCGGCGCCGGGCGGTTGCTGCGCGCAGCCCTCATGCTGCTGGCCGCTGGGCTGGCGGCCAGTGCCGCAGCACCGGATGTCTGGTGGCTGATGGCGGCGCAGGCGGTGTGCGGGCTGGCAGCGGGCGCCGCCCTGCCCTCGATCTATACGCTGGCGATGGTGATTGCCCCCAAAGGACGCGAGGCGCAGGTGCTGGGCTATGTGCTTGCGGGTTGGACGGTGTCGATGGTGCTGGGCGTCAGCGTCAGCGCCTGGGCCACCGATCTGGCAGGCTGGCGGGCGGTCTATGGCGCCCTGTCAGGCGTGGCGCTTGTGTTGTGGGGCGCGGCGCGCGCCTTGCGCGGGGCAGGCAGCCCCAGCGGCCAGGCAACCTCGCCGCTGACCGCGCTGCGGGTGCCGGGCATCACAGGCGGGTTGCTGGCCACTGCGCTGCTGATGCTGGGCTTTTACAGCAGCTACTTCTTCACTGGTGCCCATATCACCCAAGCACTGGGGCACAGCACCACCCAGGCGGGCCTGCTGCCGCTGTTCTATGGCATCGGCTTTGGCCTGGCGGTGCTGCTGGATCCGCTGCTGGACCGGCTGGGCCTGGCACGGGCAACGCCGCCGGTGTTTCTGGGCGTCACTGCAAGCTATTTGCTGATGATGGTGTGGGCGGACCAATACATGCTGCTGCTGAGCCTCGCGGTACTGTGGGGGATCTGCCAGCACCTGGCGCTGAACCTGGTGGTGGCGCGGGTGACACAGCTGGATCCGAAGCAGCGCGGCGCCATCATGGGGCTGTTCAGCACCGTGACCTACCTGTGCGTCTTCGCAGCCCCTTTTTGCGGCGCTGCGGCCTATGCCGGCTGGGGACTGGCGGGCTGCTTAGCCGTCTCCGCCCTGCTGTCAGCCTGCGCTGCGCTTGAGGCCTTGGGCCTGAGGCGCAAGCGGGTCAGCCCTGACGGCGCCCCGGCTTGACCGGCGGAATGCGCGAACTGCCCGCCTGCTGCGCGGGCGGTGCGTTGCGCGGCTGACCCTTGCCGCGTTTGGCAACCGCACTGATACCGGCATTAACGCCTGCATTGACTGCGCGGCTGACCAGCCGCCGCAGCACCATGTTGATGATCGAATTCAATGTCATGGCCTTGGCCCCGCTTCCTGACTGCCCGCGATCTTAAGGGCAAATTAAGACAATTCCGGGGCGCAGAACACCGCTAAACACCGCCGGGACAAAACACCGGCAGACACGATTGCGTAAACCGCGCCCTGAGGCGTCACTCTTCGAACAGTTCCGCCTGTTCTTCCGGTTCCTCGTCGTCGTCGTCGCCCCCCTGGCCCATCGCAAAGGCCCCCGGCGGCGGCCGGTTCTCCAGCAGGCCCGCGGCACGCAGTTCCTTCAACCCCGGCAGGTCGCGGGCACTTTCCAGGCCGAAATGATCCAGAAAGACCGGCGTCACCACAAAGGTCACCGGGCGGCCCGGCGTCATCCGGCGGCGGCCCAGGCGGATCCAGTCCATCTCCATCAGCTGGTCAATGGTGCCGCGCGACACCGACACGCCACGGATCTCTTCGATCTCGGTGCGGGTGACCGGCTGGTGATAGGCAACAATCGCCAATGTCTCAATCGCGGCGCGGCTCAGCTTGCGCAGCTCGGTGGTTTCCTTCTGCATCAGAAAGCCCAGATCGGGTGCTGTGCGGATCGCCCAGGCATCGCCCAGACGCACCACCCGCACGCCGCGCCCCTCGTAGCGCTTGCGCAGATGCTCCACCGCCTCGCGCGGGTTGCAGCCATGCGGCATCCGGCCTTCCAGATCGCGCAGGGTAACAGGCTCAGCGCTGGCAAACAGCACCGCCTCGACCATCCGCTCCTGCTCCGCCATCGGCGGCGCATCAAACAGCGTGTCGCTCTCTTCGCGGACGGGAGCGCCGTGGCTGTCCATAAGCTGGTCTTCCATCAAGTATCCTCGTTCAGGCTGCGCAGCTGGATCGGCGCAAATATCTCACTCTGGCGCAGCTCAAGCCTGCCTTCTTTCACCAGCTGCAAAGACGCAGCAAAGGTGGAGGCAGTGGCCGAGCGGCGCTTGACCGGATCGCTGTGCCAGCCGTCCGGCAGATAGCTGATCAGATCGGTCCAACCGCCGGTAAACCCCAACAGCTGGCGCATCCGCTCCAGGGCTTCTTCCATCGTAAAGACCGACTCCCGGTCCATCACAAAGGGGCGGAAATCCTCCTTGGTGCGGATTCGGGCATAGGCCTGCATCAGATCCAGGAGGTTGGCAGTGTAAGTGACGGTCTTGATCCGGGCGACGCTTTCTTCTTCGCCGCGAGCAAAGAAGTCGCGGCCCAGCCGGTCGCGGGCCAGCAGCCGGGCAGAGGCATCGCGCATCGCCTGCAAGCGCTCCAACTGGAACGCCAGATGTGCCGCCAGCTCCTCGCCCGACGGCCCGTCTTCCGCCGGGTCGGGCGGCAACAGCAGGCGGGATTTCAGAAACGCCAGCCAGGCCGCCATCACCAGGTAATCCGCGGCCAGCTCAATCCGCAATTCCTTGGCCTTGTTGACAAAGGTCAGATACTGCTTGGCCAGCTCCAGCACCGAGATCTTGCGCAGGTCCACCTTTTGGGTGCGCGACAGGGTCAAAAGCAGGTCAAGCGGGCCTTCGAACCCGTCCACATCCACGATCAGGGCCTCGGCTGCCAGCCGCTCCTCTACCGTCGTGTCCGCGTCTGAAAAAAGTGTCTGCTCAGCCATAAACCTGCCCGCCCATGAGGGCGGCAAGTTCTCTTTCAGCGCTCAGAATGTCAAGGGCAGCAGGCGGGCGGCGGGCCGCCAAGGCGCGTTCTGCGCGGGTCTGCGCCGCCGCTGTCATTGCCCCTGCGGCCTCAGCCACCGCGATCCGTTCCTCCAGCGAGGCATTGCACAAAAGCACAACATCGCAGCCCGCATTGATCGAGGCGCGGGCATTGTCCGCCAGCGAGCCCTGCAGAGCCTTCATCGAGATGTCGTCGGTCATCACCAGCCCGTCAAACCCGATGCGTTCGCGGATCAGCCGCATCATCACCGGCGAGATGGTGGCGGGGCGGTCGTCATAGGCGTCATAGACCAGATGCGCGGTCATCCCCAGCGGCAGGCCGTTCAATGCCTGGAACGCGGCAAAGTCGCTTTGCTCCAGCACGTCGGGGTGGCTCGCCACATGCGGCAGGTCCAGATGGCTGTCCGCAGCGGCGCGGCCATGGCCAGGGATATGCTTCAGCACCGGCAGCACGCCGCCATCAAGATGCGCGTTGGCCACGGCACGGACAATCCGGACAACCGTTGCGGCGCTGGTGCCATAGCAGCGGTTCTTCAGAAATTCATGGGTTTCCATGCAGGCGACATCGGCAATCGGCGCACAGTTGCTATCAATGCCCAGCGTATACAGCTCATGGGCAATCAGACGGTAGCGCAGGTACATTGCCCGCACGGCGTCCTCGCCCGCCAGTTGCACATGCTCCAGCGGCGGCAGCCAATTGCGCGCCAGCGGTTTGCGCAGCCGCTGCACCCGGCCGCCCTCCTGGTCGATGGTGATCGGGGCATTGCGGCCCACCGCCTCGCGGAAATCGCCGCACAGCGCCTGGATCTGTTCGACATCTTCCAGGTTGCGGGCAAACAGGATAAAGCCGAACGGATCGGCATCGCGGAAAAACGCCTTTTCGTCCGCGCTCAGGCGCAGGCCCTCGGCGTCAAGGATGGTGGCTCCGTAAGTCATGCGGTCCTATCGCCCCCTGAAATGCGGGAGGGCAGCGCCCGGCCCGGGGTAAGTGCAAAGCGCCCGCCGTTTTGCCGCAGGCAAACCTCCGGTTTGACAGGGCGGTTCGGGCGCTGCCCGGCCTGACGGCCGGGCGGTTCGTTACCGTGTGGTTACCGGAATGCAGTCGGCATTGCCAGCCACCAGCGCCGAGCAGAACCGGCGGGCGTCCGACAGGCCGGCAAAGCCCATCGCCCGCAGCCGGTAGAAAGTCCGCCCGCCGCTTTCGGCGCGCTGAATCACCCGCTGCTTGCCCTCAAGATAGTCCGCGAAACGGGCATGGATGCGGTCCCATTCGGCGCGCGCCACCTCTGGGCTTTCATAGGCGCCAAGCTGCGCCAGCCTTGTGCCTGCCGCAAGGGTTGCCGGATCAACATCCACGGTTCCGGCACGTGCTGCCGGTGCGGCTGCGGCCGGAGCCGGGCTGAACCTTGCGGGCCGGGCCGATGGCCGCAGCGAGACCTTGACCCCCGGCGCATTCAGAATTGCAGGCGACGGGACTGCCGCGGCAAGCGCCGGCTGCAGCGGTTCCGGCTGCACGATGGCAGGGGCCTGCGCCGACGCGGGTACCGCAGCGGAAAGCGGCTCGGCCTCACGCGCCAGTTCGGCAACCAGCGCGTCGATGTCGCCGTTCTGGAACGAGGCCACGGCCTCTTCGCTGACGCCGGGCACTGCAGGAACGCCGGGTTCAACCGGGGCCGCAGGCACGGCAGCTGCCGGCGCGGCCTCGGCGGCCAGCTCGGGCAGCGGTTTGTCATCTTCGGTCAGCTCAATGGCGGCAGGCGCCAGGGTCAGCCGGTCGGCAGGGGCTTCAGCGCTGCCGCTGGCGGCAACCGCGTTGACAGCCAGCCCCTGGTGATCCGCCTGAGAGCCGCCCGGCAGCACAGGCTGTTCGCGCATCGGTCCTTCGGCTGCACGCACCACTGGGACACCGCTGACATCCCGCATCACCAGCTTGTAGCCCCAAAAGCCCACCCCGGCGACCAGCGCAATCGACGCAACTGCCCCCAGAATGCTCAGCGATTTCGAGAATCGCGCCCGCAGCCCTGCAGGAGCAGCAAAAACGGCATAGTCCTGGGGGCCATGGCCCTGCCCTTCGGGCTGATAGCCATAGGCAGGGTCTTCATAACCGTAATTCGGCTCGGCCCCTGGCCCGGAATAGTGCTGACCTCCGGAGTTCTGGCCGCCGGAGTTCTGGCCACCGGAGTTCTGGCCGGCATATTGCTGACCGGAATACTGCTGTGTGTATGTGCTTTCCGGGGCAGTGTCCTGTTCGTGACCGCTGCCTTGTGCATAGGCGCGGCCTTGGCCCGCCTGCGCAAAATACGCCATTTTCCGCCTCACTGCCCGGTTTGGCGGCGCATGGGCTGCGCTGCCGCTGGGTCTCTTGAACTGCCTCAGTCCGGCGGACTGCGCGATTTATACCCGCAGGGGCTGGCGCCCCATTGGTTATCGCATCTCTTCTGCCGGTTTCACGCCAAGAATACCAAGACCTGCGGAAATGACAACGGAAACGGCCCGGGCCAGCGCCAAATTCGCATGTGTTGCCGATTGGCTGCTCTCCTTAACAAATCGTAAACCTTCGTTCGATTTGCCCAGATGGTACAGCCCGTGCAACTCAGACGCGAGATCATAGAGATAGAAGGCCACCCGGTGCGGTTCATTGCTGCGGGCGGCGATTTCCACCTGGCGCGGCCATTCGGCCAGCTTCTTGACCACTGCCAGCTGCGCCGGGTCGGCAATCAGGCTCAGATCTGCAGCGTTCAGCGTGGCATCATCGGCAGCAATATTCTGTTCCGCCGCCTTGCGCAGGGTCGAGCAGATCCGCGCGTTGGCGTATTGCACATAGAACACCGGATTGTCCTTGGACTGCTCCAGCGCCTTATCAAGGTCAAAGTCAAAGCCCTGATCGTTCTTGCGGGTCAGCAGCATGAAACGGGTCACATCAGCGCCCACTGCATCCACCACATCACGCAGGGTGACAAAGGTCCCTGCCCGCTTGGACATCTTGAATTCCTGACCGTCCTTGAACAGCTTCACCAGCTGGCACAGCTTGATGTCCAGCGGCACACGGCCATCGGACAGCGCCGACACGGCCGCCTTCATGCGCTTGACATAACCGCCGTGGTCGGCGCCGAAAATGTCGATCAGCTCGTCAAATCCACGCTCGACCTTATCATAGTGATAGGCAATGTCCGGTGCGAAATAGGTCCAGGCGCCATCGGATTTCTTCACCGCCCGGTCGACGTCGTCGCCGTGATCGGTGGATTTGAACAGGGTCTGCTCGCGCGGTTCCCAATCGTCGGGCTTCTTGCCCTTGGGCGGCTCCAGCACGCCCTGATAGATCAGTCCCTTGGATTGCAGCGCCTCCAGCGCCGCCTCGATCTTGCCGGTGCCATAGAGGGATTTTTCGGAATAGAACACATCCATTTCGATGCCGAGCTGGGCCAGATCCTCGCGGATCAGCACCATCATTGCCTCGGTGGAGAACTCCCGCACATCCGCCAGCCAGACGTCCTCTCCCTTACCGACATAAGCATCGCCCGCCTTGTCTTTCAGCGCCTGCCCTACCGGCTTCAGGTAATCACCCGGATAGGTGCCGTCGGCAAACGCCACGTCCTGCCCGTGCGCTTCCAGGTAGCGCAGGTAGACAGACCGCGCCAGCACGTCGACCTGGCCGCCACCGTCGTTGATGTAGTATTCGCGGGTGACGTCATAGCCGGCATAAGCCAAAAGCGAGGCCAGCGCATCGCCGAACACCGCGCCGCGGGTATGGCCCACGTGCAGCGGACCGGTCGGGTTGGCAGAGACATATTCCACGTTCACCCGCTTGCCCGCACCCAGGCTCGAGCGGCCGAAATCCATGCCTGCGTCCAGGACCGATTTCAGAATGTTCTGCCAGATGCCGGGCGCAAGGCGCAGGTTCAAAAAGCCGGGGCCTGCGACCTCAGCCGAGGTCACCCGCGCATCCGCGGCCAGCCTGGCGGCCAGTGCTTCGGCAATGTCGCGCGGCTTCATCCTGGCGGGCTTGGCCAGCACCATCGCCGCATTGGTCGCCATGTCGCCATGGGCGGCATCGCGCGGCGGCTCCACCGCCACATTGGCAAAATCAAGCCCCTCGGGCAGCGCGCCGTCCGCGGTCATCGCGGTCAGACTGTCAATCACAAGCGAGCGGATATCGGTAAAGAGGTTCATATCTGGCGTCCCATATGTTCAGCTCTGCGGATACCGGGGGCCAAAGGCAGGGTCAACAGGATTGCAGGGGCTGCCAGGGCCACCAGGCGCAGCGCATCGGAAAATTCAAATTTTCCGGCCAATTTTCTTACTCAAGAAAATTGCGCCGCCTTCCGCCGCGCCGGCCTCACAGGGTGGCGGTCTGGTCTTCCAGGATCTTGCCCCAGGTGAAGATCTCATAAGACCGGAAAGCAGGCACATAAAACGGATCGCCATGGATCAGGTGCTCCACCTCAATCCGGTCCTCGGCCTCGACAATCCACAGTGCACCGCAGAAATCGCCATCGGCGTCCGGCTTCAGCCCGCCGCCGATCCGCAGCTCCGGGTGATCCTTGACATAGGCCACATGGGCATCGCGCCGGGCTTGGCTGGCGCGTACATCCATCATCGCCGGCGCATCGCGGAACATCACCGCCCAGCGGGTCAGCGCCGGCGCGGTCTTGCGGGTTTCCCGGGGTGCGGTCATGACAGCATACCCTGAGTGGCCGAGGCGGTGCCCCATTCGGTGATCTTGTAGGAGCGCAAAGAGGCCACGTAATAAGGATCCTGCAGGATCAGCCGTTCCACATCCTGGCGGGTCTCCGCCTCCACATTCCAGATCGCGCCTGGGAAATCCTGCATCGGCCGCATCGCCAGCGCACCGCCGATCTGCAGCCCGGACCTGGACCGCACAAAGGCAATATGCGCCTCGCGCCGTTTCCTGTCGCCGCGCACCCGGTCCATTTCGGGCTTGTCCGTGAATGTGACGGTCCAGCGTGCCATGGCTTTTCCCCTTGCTGCTCCTTTCGCGGATAACGCCAACGCCCCGCAGCATCATAGGGCCAGATCATAGCACGGCTTACGGCCAATTCGGGAACCTGACTGAGAGCCTTCCGCACCCCGAACACACAACAGCAGTCCGCGCCCGGCCTCGGGCGGGTGCAAATGCGCCGTCCCGCGGGGGAGGCCGGGCACAGACCTGACCGCAAGCGGCCCGGCCTGAAGACCTGCCGCACCTATGCCGGATGCCCCTCCGACTGCTTCGCACCGTCGCAAATCGCATACCAACCCGGTTTCTCGCCCACGAACTCGTGGAAACTGTTCGTCGCCTCCAGCGCCCCGTCCAGCGCGTTTGCGGCGATCGGAAAACTGGCGTCCTGCGACAGGATCTCGCCCAGCGAGCTGCCGCAGATCCGGCAAAAGCAACGGCCGTATTTATAGGGTGGCGCAGGCTGATACAGCGCCACCTCCTCCTTGCCGGCGATCCAGCGCAGGTCTTCCTTCTTCACAAACACAATGGTGCTGGCCCCCGCCTTGCGGCAGCGCGAGCAATGGCAGGTGCCCATCAGCGACGGCTGCGCCAGCAGCTCAAACTTCACCGCGCCGCAGCAACAGCTTCCCTCAATCATTCCTGCAATCCTTCCTATCAAACAACCTGACAGGAACATTACGTGAACGCGTCCTGGAAAACAAGCCGCACTCACCCGTTGCGCACCGGCCGGCGGCACCGCATGCCCCGCTTGCGCCGCCTTAACCTGACTATGCGAAAGTCACTCCCGCTGCAGTACATGGCGCGGGTCTGGCACCCCGTGCGCACAGCAGATCAGGCCCCCCAAGACCACCTCCGCAAAAGGTGCAGGGGCGTCTGACTGATGAAGCTTTTGACCGGACCCGGGGCGCGCTGGCGTTCCGGCCCTCCCCTCCGCCTGTCGTGGCGGCGCCGCCATCCCTGCCCTGCCCATTTCATGGCCCACAGGAACGGCACACAGGAACAACACAAGGAAAGGGCCGCAACAGACAAGACAGCCCCCAAGGAACACAAGGCGAAGCCCTCAGACCTCGACCTTCACCCCGATCAGCCGCTCATGCTGTTGCAGGGCGAAACGGTCGGTCATGCCGGCGATGTAATCCGATACAATCCGCGCCAGCGCGGTGCGTCCCTGTGCAGCCGCGATATCGGCGTGCCAGCGCTCCGGCATGTCCTGCGGATTGTCCAGAAAGTAGGGAAACAGCGCCTCCACCACCTTGGCGACCTTGGCACGCTTCTCCATCACCGAAGGGGCGCGATACATGCGGGTGAACAGGAAGGCGCGGATGTCCTTCAACCCGGCCCAAAGTTCCGGCGAGAACTGCACCACCGGATAATCCAGCGCCCGCACCTCTTCAACACTCTGCACAGCAGATTCCGCCAGCAGCATCCGGGCTGTACCGATCACATCGCCGACCATGGCCCCGAAAAAACGCCGCAGCGCCTCGTGCCGGCGGCGGTTCGGGTCCAGTCCCGGATACAGCCGGTCCACCGCGCCATACGCCTTATCCAGTAACGGCAGCCGGGCCAGATCATCATCGCCGAACAGCCCGGCCCGCAGCGCATCGTGCAGGTCGTGATTGTTATAGGCGATGTCATCCGCCAGCGCCGCCACCTGCGCCTCGGCGCTTGCGTGGGTGTGCAGCTCCAAATCCACCGCCGCGTTGCATTCTGCCAGCGCCCAGGGCAGCTCCCCCACCACCGGACCATTGTGTTTTGCAATCGCTTCAAGGGTTTCCCAGGTGAGGTTCAAGCCGTCGAACTCGGCGTAATGGCGCTCCAAACAGGTCACAATACGGATCGCCTGGGCGTTATGATCAAACCCGCCGTAGGGCGCCATCAGCCCGTGCAGCGCATCCTCACCGGTGTGGCCGAACGGCGTGTGGCCCAGATCATGCGCCAGCGCCACCGCTTCGGTCAGCTCCTGGTTCAGCCCCAAGGCGCCAGCAATTGTCCGGCCCACCTGCCCTACCTCGATCGAATGGGTCAGCCGCGTGCGGTAATTGTCGCCCTCATGTTCGACAAACACCTGGGTCTTATGTTTCAACCTGCGGAACGCGCTGGCGTGGATGATCCGGTCGCGGTCGCGCTGAAAGGGCGATCGGAAGGAGCTTTCCTCCTCGGTCACCTGCCGGCCGCGGCTGCGGTCCGGTGACGTGGCATAAGGCGCATGCATCTTAAATCTTTTCTCCAGCAAATCTTGCCGCTTGAATTGCACCTTCATATATAAAGCCTTGCGCTGCAACTAACGCTGTGGAGAAACCTGATGAACCTGCCCCCGAAAGTCACTGACCGCGCCTTTGCCCGGCTGGCCGAGATCGGCGCCGCGGACCAGGGCCAGGCGCTGCGCGTCGCGGTCGAAGGCGGCGGCTGCTCGGGCTTTCAGTACGAGATTGCGCTGGACGAGGCGAAACCCGAAGATCTGGTGCTTGAGGGCCAAGGCGAAAAGGTCGTCGTCGACACGGTTTCCCTGCCCTTCCTGGAAAACGCAGTGATCGATTTCACCGAGGAGCTGATCGGCGCCCGCTTCACCATCGAGAACCCCAACGCCACCTCCAGCTGCGGCTGCGGCACCTCGTTTTCGATGTGACCCGGCGTCCAGCCGGCACCGCGCATCATGATCCCGCCTTGCCGCCAGGCAAGGCAGCGCCCGCCCTCATCTCAAAGGGCGGGCGCTTTGCCCGCTTGCGGGGCGCAACCTCGCAGACGCAACGCTGACCCGGCGCTAAGGATCGGTCTGCAACCGTCCCTGGCCGCGCAGCCTCGGCAAGGCCGGGGCAAACTGATCCCAAACCAGATACAGACCGGACGCAATCACAATGGCGCCGCCGATATAGGTGGTGGCCGGCGGAAACTCGCCAAAGAAGACTGAACCGATAACCGCCATCCAGATGAACTGCAGGTTCATCAGCGGCGTCACCGCATAAGAAGCCATGAGCCGCAACGCCACCACCAGCAGCCAGCGCGCGCCGAACAACAAGAAGGCATAGGCCGCAGCCCACCCCACATCAGCAAGCGGCATCGGCACCCATACAAACGGCAGCGCCAACAGCATTGCGCCGCACAGCGTCAGGTTGGGATAGAACACCTGCGCCAGCGCGTTGCTTTCATAACGGCCGATAAACCGTGCCATGGTCATGGAAAACGTGCCGGAAAGCACGGCCCCAAAGGCCACGAAATGGCCCCAGGATGCATGCGCGTCCGCGTTGCCATGCGGCAGCAGGAACAGCACGCCGCAAAATCCCGCAGCCAGCGCAATCCAGGCCGCCGGGCGCACTGGCTCTTTCAAAACCAGACCCGACATGGCGCCGGCCAGCAGCGGCATCAGGCCGATAAAGACAAACACTTCGGCAAAGGGCAGCAGCCGGAAGGCATAGAAGAAACAGACCGCAGCGATCAGCGTCGCCACTGACCTGAGCGTCATCGCCCGCGGGCAGCGGGTGCGGAAGCCGCCGCGCTGCGCCGGCAGCCGGTCCGCCAGCAGGCAGAACCCCACCACCATCGCGCCGGACAGCGCATAAAGCTGCGCCGCCGCATACTGGCCCGCCAGCAATTTGGTGATCCCGTCGGCCGAGGCGATCAACCCGGTATAGGCAACCACCAGCAGCGCACCGCCCAAGGCCTGATTGCGGGTGCCGACCATCACGCGGCCCCCGCGCTGCCCGCCCGGGCGAAACCTTCGAAAAATCCTGCGAACCTTGCACAGCTGCGCTCTGCCGCGGTGAGCAGCCCGTGCTCCTCCTCGCTCAGGACAGCCTCGGCGCGCGCTTTCACTGCGCTCCAGCTGTTGCGCGCCATCCCGGCGTCGAAAACCGCTTCTGACAGGCTCCTCAAAATGCTCCCTCCCTGCTGCGCCGACACATGCACCCCGCCCATCGGGACTGCCTGCCGAAAGGCCGGACGCCCGGACGTCAGCATGAGCCAGTTGACCACAAAATACTCGTGATACGCATCCTGATGTCCATAAAATTCTCCCTTAGCGAGCATATAGGCCGAAACCTGCCGGTCAAGCCACGCCTCCCAGGCCGCAGGCGGCTGCTGGCCGGCGAACCGCAGCGCGATGCAGATCTCTGCCAGCAGGTCGGCATTCTGATCCAAAAAGGCCACCAGACCGGCAAATTCCAGACTGGTGAGCGCCGCCTCCGGCAGGCCCGGATCGCGGCGGCCGTATTCAGAGAGATAGAAAACAATATGGGTCAGCTCGTAAGCTGCTTTCTTGTTGGGAATGGCAAAGGTCTGCGGGTTCGAAATGAAACCGCGCAGCCGGTCGTCCAGCCCGTCGTCGATCAGGTCTATCCCGCGCCGCGCCAGCAGCCGCCGGGCCTCGGCGCGCTGCAAATCGGACAGCTCGGCCTGCGCCAACCCCTGGTTTGAAACCCAGCCTGCCAGTTGCACCCCGGTCTGCCCCGGCAGGCCCAGGTCCTCCAGGTCCAGACAGATCGACAGGATAAAGCGGTAATACTGCCGGAAAAAACTGATATGACGCGCCGCACCATCGTAAAATTGCTGCAAGGGCTGCAGGGCATCAGCGGCAACATCCGCCCCAGTGCATTCCAGAATATTCAGCAGCTCGGCGTTCTCCTTGAGCCAGAAAACGTCCTCCTGGCTGCGCCGGTGCGTTGCGAAACCGGCAATCAGCGTCTCTTGCGCACAGGCCCGGGACTGGCGGGCGGCAGGAGAGAAAAACGGGATGATCTGGGCCATGGGAACCTCGTTCGGATAGATGCGGCGCGGTATCGGCGGCCCCGGCTGCGGGGCCGCCCAGGGACAGGAGCCGGGCAGGAAAACCGGCCCTGCCCGGATCAGCTGCCCGAGGAAAACAGCCGGGTGGCATCGCCCGCGCTGGTCCGTGCCGCCGTTGCGGGGGCAGAACCGGAAAAGAACAGATGCGTCCCCTCGCCCGCGCCCGTCTTGGCCGCGGCGGCCGGGGCTGAACCGGAAGAGAACATCTCCGTCAGATCGCCGGCACCTGTTTCGGCCTGCGCAGCGGGCGCCGAGCCGGAGGAGAACATTTCTGTCAGATCCCCTGCCGCGGTTTCATGTGCCGCCGCAGGAGCAGAACCGGAAGAATACATTTCTGTCAAATCCCCGGACGCAATCTCTGATTGATCCGCAGGCGCTGACCCTGAGGAAAACATTTGCACCAGATCACCTGCGGCGGCATCGCTTTGAGCAACCGGAGCGGAGCCGGAAGAGAACATCTCCACCAGGTCGCCAGCTGCTGTTTCGCTGCGGGCCGCAGGCGCTGAACCGCTGGAGAACAACCCGGTTTCCCCGCCAGCCCAGCTTTGCGCGGCCTGCGGCATGGACCCGGAAGAAAACAACGAAACACCCTCACCCGCAGTCAGGTCCGCGGAACATTCAGGTGCCGAACCAGAGGAGAACATCTCTGCCCCATCACCCTCAAACAGGCTGGCGCCTGCAGTTTGACGGGCTGCGTGGATGGTCTGGATTTTATGCTGAGCAGTCATTTGGAACCCCATTCATTAAGGACAAAAGGCTCCACAACGCTGGCACGGACACCGCGCAGCGCAAATAGAAAATGCAATTTCACATTGTATTTTCTAGTGCGGATTACATTAACTTCAACTCGCTATTTTTTGCGCAATTTCAATTATTTCAATTCATCCACAGCTTATTCACCGCGTTATTCACACGTATATTATTGCAAAATAAAGAAACTCAACCTGAGGGGTACTTTTCACCTGTGCAAAACAGCCATGATTCGCGGCTGCGCAAGTGATTCCCGAATCGTGCTTCGGGCTTGCCCCGCGACGCTGATTCAGCGATAGATCGGCCTCGGATAAAGCAATCTGTGCCGGAGGCAAGCCATGAAAATCGCCACATTCAATATCAATGGCATCAAGGCCCGGGCGCAGGCGCTGCCGGACTGGCTGGATGAAGCCCAGCCCGACGTGGCGGTGCTGCAAGAGATCAAATCAGTCGATAAGGCGTTTCCGCGCGAAATGCTGGAAGAGCGCGGCTATAACGTCGAGACCCACGGCCAGAAGAGCTTTAACGGGGTGGCAATCCTGTCAAAGCTGCCGCTGGAGGACGTGCGCCGCGGCCTGCCCGGCGATGACAGCGACGAACAGGCCCGCTGGATCGAGGCCACGGTGGTCGGCAAGCAGGCGATCCGCATCTGCGGCCTGTACCTTCCCAATGGCAACCCGGTTGAGCTGGAGGCGGACGGCAGCCCGGTGGCGGGCGGCAAATATGCCTATAAACTTGCCTGGATGGAACGGTTGAAGGCGCGTGCCGAAGCCTTGCTGGCGGAGGAAATGCCGGCACTGATGGCCGGTGACTACAACATCATCCCGCAGGCCGAGGATGCCAAGCGCCCCGAAGCCTGGCTGGAGGACGCGCTGCACCGGCCCGAAAGCCGGGCGGCGTTTCAGCGGATCGTCAACCTTGGTTTCACCGAGGCGTTCCGCGCCCGGCACCAGGGGCCGGGGCATTATTCCTTCTGGGATTACCAGGCTGGTGCGTGGAACCGCGACGACGGCATCCGTATCGACCATTTCCTGCTGACGCCGCAGGCCGCCGACCTCTTGCGCGATTGCCAGATCGACAAGGATGTGCGCGGGCGGGAAAAACCCTCGGACCACGTGCCGGTCTGGGTGGATCTGGACATCTGACACAGGTTGCCGCCCGCGCCGCGCATCAGCGCGGCGCCCGGCCCAACGCTTCCGGGGTCATTTCAGATGAACCCGAAAAGGGGCGGGAGCCGCCCGCCGGCCCTGTCTCAGGCGGTGACGTCGTGGTGGTAGATCCAATCGAACTGGCTAACCATCTTGGCGGGTGCAAAGCGGCCGCCCAGCTTCAGCACCTGATGCGCAGGCCAGCTGATCGGCGCGCGCAAGTGGTATTTCCAGGCGTTTTTGCCGGCCGCCTGCACTACCTTCTCGGCCCGCTCGCGGCGGCGGGACTGGTACACGGCCAAGCCGCGCGCGATATCCGGCGCTTCCTGCAGGGAACGGGCCAGCACCCAGGCATCCTCCAGCGCCAGATTGGCGCCCTGCGCCATGAAGGGCAGCGTCGGATGCGCCGCATCGCCCAAGATGGCGGTGTTTTCACCGTGCCAGCTGGCCGCCACCGGGTGGCGGAACAGACCCCACAGCAATACATCCTCCACCGCTTCCAGCAGCGCAACGGCAGGGCCGCCGAAACCGGAAAAGGCGGCGCGCAGGTTGGCGGGATCATCCTTGAAATGCCAGCCCTCGTCGGCCCAGGCGCGGCGTTCCTGCACCGCAACCAGGTTCATCAGACTGCCATCGCGCAAGGGGTAAGCCACCAGATGCCGCCCCGGCCCCATGAACACCTGCGCCTCGGCGGGCAGGTTCAGATGGTTTGGCACAGTGGCGCGCCAGGCCACCTGGCCGGTGAAAAAGGGCGTTCGTTCGCCGTTCAGCGCCACCCGGGCTTTCGAGTGCAGCCCATCAGCGCCCACCACCAGATCGCCGCCGCATTGCGCGCCATTGCTGAGGTGGACGACAGGCTGCAGGCCCGGTTCGACCCGGTCCGCCCGTTGCAGCAGCCGCACCTGCACACCGTCGCGGCGGGCGGCACCCGCCAGAATGCCGACCAGGTCGGAGCGGTGGACAAAGTAATACGGATGCCCCGCTGAATATTCATCAAGATCCAGCCGCAGCACCTGATCGCCGCGCCGGTGGCCGCGCAGCACCACGGCGCGGGCGCGCTGCGAGCACCAGGCCAGATCATCAGCCAGCCCCAGCGCCTTCAGCACAGCCACGCCGTTGGGAGTGATCTGCAGGCCCGCCCCCACTTCGGAGATCGCTTCGGCCTGCTCCAGCACAGTGACGGATGCGCCAAAGCGGCGCAGCGCCAGGGCTGCGGTCAAGCCGCCGATCCCGGCGCCGATGACGGTTATTTTCAGGCCTTTGAGTTCCATGGGCTCCCGCAGATTCTCCGCCTGCACCCAATGAAACAAAAAACGCCGGAGCAAAAGGCCCCGGCGTCATGAATTCGCGCGTTTTCGCTGCCAATGGCGGCGGTTAATCGTCGCGGTGGACTTTTTCGCGGCGCTCGTGGCGCTCCTG